>SECL01000025.1 GCA_004173455.1 Moraxellaceae bacterium
AGAGCTTTTTAAAAGCTTTTTTCAGTAATTTTTAGTTTTGATTTATTAAAATGTTTTATGAAATAAAGAGTTAATAAAATTAAACTAGGATAAAATGTTAGTTTTGTAAATTCCTATTTTAGAACCATCAATAGCATTATTTAAACGAATGAATCAAAAGTTTTAACGTTTGTATTTATCATGCGGCTGATAACGGGTTTCTTCCATTTTGAGGCGTTTAGTTACTTGCTCAAGTATCTGAATGGCTTTTGCCCCTTCATAAGGTTTAAGCTCATTAAGATCCAGTTGTAGATGAAAACCTTGAAGCTCATGGTCAATCCAGCGATTGGTAGCAGCCTTTTCGCTATCCTGCCGTCCTACGATTTGCCAAGTTAAGACAGGCTCACTTAAACCCTTGAGCTGTAGTGCCCCTTTTTCCTGACAGGTAAAACTATCTTTAACCAGTTGATAGGTGGATTCAGAAATCAGAATCTGGTCAATTTCAGCGGCGGTTTGCAGACGAGCCGCCAGATTGGCATCACGCCCAACGATGGTATAACTCATGCGCGAACTGGTGCCAAAATTACCCACATGGCAATAACCGGTGTTAATACCGATACGAATATGCAGACCCGTGTAGCCTAGACGCTTCCAGCGCTCACGTAAAATCTTCATTTCATTGAGCATGGACATCGCCATATAAATGCAGGCTTTGGCATCTTCCTTGTATCCTTTAGATTCTGGATCACCAAAGAAAATCAGGATGGCATCACCCATATATTTATCGACTGTACCGCCATGCCGTCGGGCAATATCGGTCATGTGCTCAAAATAATCATTTAGAATGAAAGCCAGATCATCCGGCAATAGCTGTTCAGAAAGTTCGGTAAAACCCTGAATATCAGAGAAGAAAATGGTTAGTTTTTTGCGCTTGTTATCAATTTTGGCTTCATGCTCACCGCGGATAATAGACTGCCAAATTTGTGAAGGCGCATAACGTGCCAGTTTATTGGCCAGCGTTAGATACTTGGTAACTTGTTCATCCACCAGCTTTTTTTCGTTTTCGATGCGGTGCAAACGATGGTTGAAATAAAATAGCCCTACACTCAGGTAAATGGTTAAACACAAAATACTAATAACCGAAACCACCATGGGACTGGTTTTAAAGTCAATGTTATCAATACCCAGTAAATAGCAAAACAGGTACAGCACACTTACCGCAACCAGTGAAATGGTCAACAAGCCGAGCCAGCCTACCCGCACCCAGATCGCGCCATAAATTAGCCCGATCACCACCAATAAACTAGGAATAACAGCAAACTCAATACTAATAAGCCAAAATGCGACAAACAGGGCATCTATCAGCAAGATTGCATTTTTGGCCACGGGATAACCAAAACGACGGATCAGGCGGCCTAAGCTATAATTTTGAATAAAAGGCGTTAAAAAGATCGTTGTAATAATGACAAAAGGATGATGCGGATGTACTGTATTGCTATAAAGCGCAGCCAAAAAAATAATAAGAATTAAAAAATAGGCAACATAACGATGATATCGCGCAAATTGCAGAGGGTCTTTATTTAAGATATCTAAGCTGATCACACCAATCCCTGTCGCTGGCTTGTATTCCTTAATCCTAAAGCTTTTACCCTATATCAAGCTAGGCATGTTGTGGCGCATCACGCTGTATGTTTGCAACATGATGCTAAAAACTGACTTATTCCATGCGCCAGTCAAAAGGCATCTCGCCTTGTCCGCGCAAAGCCAACATTAAAGTCTGACGCATATGTGCCAATACTTCATTGCTATAGGGAACTGCTGGTATGCCCCAGACCGGTTTTGGCCAGACAGTATCATTTTGATAACGGACAATATGATGAAAATGAAGCTGCGGTACCATATTGCCGAGTGCAGCAACATTCATTTTATCAGCGCGGAAGACACGTGATAACTGGCTAGATAACCAACTGGATTCACGCAAAAACTGCTCCTGATCAGCCTGGCTTAGCTCGTAAAGCTCACTCACTCCGGGAACTCGAGGAACCAGAATCAACCAAGGAAACTGCATGTCATTCATGAGACGACATGTCGAAAGTGGAAAATCACCAACCCAAAAAGTATCCTGAGCCAGCTGTGGGTGCAAACTGAACATATTCGTTTCAATGCAAATGCGATAAAGCACCTATACTATCACAGCAACGTCGTTAAACAGTATAGTAGCTTTCACATTTTACATCGAAAAAACAAAGCGCTAAATTTACAGTTCTGTTGCATCATCCAGTTCAAATTCATAGTCCTGTTCATCAAATTCCAGGTCCATGGCTGAATGGATAGTATTTAATAAGTTTTTCATCATATTCTCCTTATTTATCAAAATGATGATATTGATTAGCATTGCTGTTTTAATAAATGCGCTATTTATATTTAAGCTGATTGTATTCATCAGCGTTGCAATGATGTCGCAATAATTGCGCCAGTTAATTTAATGGGTTTTTTATGACTGTCCAATGACAAAGCTGTGTCTTTTTATGTGCATTTTTTATCATCTTGTATGGGTTTATTTAAAAGCCAGCATTAATTTACACTGGCTTTATGTAGAAAAATTAAATACCGCGCCAGTCCACGCGTGCATGTCGCTCGTTTTGATAAATTCGCATCACGTATTGACCAAATGGCCGATCCAGTAATTCCTGACGATACGCACGAATGGGTTCGGGTAAACTTTGTGAATCATCGACCTGCCATGGTGTTCCTTGTGGACCAAACAAAGGCGCAGATAAGGCGCACACTGCGATATCAGCCAGTCCCAGTCGATCACTAACCAAATAACGCCCACCATTGGCAATGAGCTTTTGTTCAACCTGATTAATTAGTAAATCCAGTTTTTGCTTGGAAACTTCCGCTTTTTTGGGATAAATACCATAGAGGCGAACCACACCTTTTTTAATAAATGGCTTGGAAAAACGCTCAGTCATACGCAAAAAGCCTTTTTCACCCAGCATGATTTCCATGGTTTCAGGTTCATCCAGCAAGTACAGATACATCCAGCGACGTACATGTACGCCAATCTGGCTAGCAATTTGATCCAGCTCAATGGCTTGTGCACGAAATTCTGGCTCACGGCGCAAGTATGGCTGCTCGGGATACATGCCATCCAGATACAGGGCAATTTCGGTAGAATCGGCAATCCAGTTTTTGTCATCATGCAGCATAGGCAATGTGTTTTTACTGGTTTTAAAGCGCACCAATGGACGATGCAACCCAGGAATCAGGTTTTTGGCGCTATAGTCCAGCTCTTTATGATCTAGTAACCAGCGGGCTTTTTCACAATAATGTGATAATGGAAATTGATACAAGGTGCGCATGCGGACTCCATTGCAGGATTTTTTAAGGAATTTTGCCGTATCATAACAGACTAATTCAGCCTTGGTTTGTTTCTCTCTGGGTGATATGTCGTGGCGTGTTTAGTGCGCACCCCTAAAGTGGCTTGCATTTCTCTTCAAAAATGCTCTGCTTTTCCCTCGCTCATGCTAAGATACGCACCAGTTTTTATATCAAATAGATGAGCACTTTCATGGGTTTTAATTGCGGTATTGTCGGTCTGCCCAATGTGGGAAAATCAACACTGTTTAATGCCTTAACCAAGGCCGCTATTGCAGCCGAAAATTTCCCTTTTTGTACGATTGAGCCAAATACCGGTATTGTTCCCATGCCGGATCTACGTCTTGACAAACTGGCGGCCATTGTAAAGCCAGAGCGCGTGATTCCGACGACCATGGAATTTGTTGATATTGCGGGTCTGGTGGCCGGTGCAAGTAAAGGCGAAGGATTGGGCAACCAGTTTTTGGCCAATATCCGTGAAACCGATGCCATTGCCCATGTTGTGCGCTGTTTTGAAGATGAAAACGTAATTCATGTGAATGGCAAGATTGATCCGCTGGACGACATTGCCACCATTAATACTGAGCTGGCACTGGCTGATCTTGATGCTGTGGCCAAAGCGTTACTGCGCTTAACCAAAATCGCGCGTGGCGGCGACAAGGAAGCATTGGCCACCAAAGCGGTACTGGAAAAAATTGAGCCTGTTTTGAATGAAGGCCGCCCTGCCCGTGCTGCCGACTTGTCTGATGATGAGCGCAAACTGATCCGTGGTTTTGGCTTAATGACCTTAAAACCTACCATGTATATTGCCAACGTGGCAGAAGATGGTTTTGACAACAATCCGCATCTGGAAGCCGTCAAGCAACTGGCTGCCAGTGAAAATGCGCAAGTGGTCGCGCTGTGTAATCAGATTGAAGCTGAAATTTCGCTGCTGGACGATGAAGATCGCGCCGAGTTCTTGGAAGCCATGGGCATGGAAGAGCCGGGATTAAACCAGGTGATTCGTGCCGGATATGCCCTGCTGGGGCTGCAAACCTATTTTACCGCCGGGGTTAAAGAAGTTCGTGCCTGGACGGTTAAAGTCGGCGCTACAGCTCCACAGGCAGCGGGTGTGATTCATACCGATTTTGAAAAAGGCTTTATTCGGGCTGAAGTGGTCGGCTATGACGACTTTATTCAGTACAACGGCGAATCAGGTGCCAAGGAAGCCGGCAAATGGCGTCTGGAAGGCAAAACCTATGTAGTACAAGATGGCGACGTGATGCACTTCCGCTTTAATGTCTAGCTCAGTTATCAAATTGATTGAGCGGATTTTTAAATAATCTGTTCAATCAAAAAACCGGATAAGCAAAAATTTATCCGGTTTTTTTATGCCTAAGTAAATTTGGTTAGCAATTACAATAAATATCATTAAGTGATTAAAGCTGACTGTTAGGTTTTAGCCGAAAGGTCATAATCCACAAGATAACCACACCAACCAGCATAATCTGCCAAGCCTGCGTTAACTGACTGGAATGCTGCCGAACAATCCCAGCCAATAACGGCATAAAGCTGGCGAGCATATAACCGCCCCCTTGTACAAATCCAAGTAATGAACCGGCCTGCGCCGCATTGTTTACATGATCCATGGCGACAATAAGCGTTAAGGGAAACAATGCCCCGATACCAATGCCCAGCATGATAATAGTGAATGCAATGAACTGATTTGGAATATAGATCAGTAAAAGCAGGCCAATCAGTAGGATGCTAAGCACAAGCCACAGCAACGGCCGCCGGTCTGGAAAACGATGAATAATGGAAGATAAGGTCAGGCCGGTTAATACTTCACACACCGTCACGGCACTCAGCAATAAACCGCTTTGGGTGGTATTCCAGCCCAGCTGGTTAAAATACGGCGGTAACCACGCCAGTACCAATGTATAAGCTGCCGTCCCGATGCCAAAAAACAACATTAACAACCATGCGCGGCGTGATTTTAATGGCAATCGGCTGTTTTCCTGCTGTGTGGTATCGGCCAATTGTCGGGTAGCAATAAACCACAACACAGCAGCCAGCAATGCCGGGATGGCCAGCATTGCCAAAAAATTTTGCCAGCCAAAACTATGGGATAACGGTGATGAAACTGCCGCTGTCATGGCAGCACCCGCCATAATGGCCGTGGTATAAAACCCCATCAATGTGCCCGATCGCTCAGGCGCATGCGTTTTGATAAAGGCAGGAATTAAAACCTGTGCAAGCGCAATCCCCATGCCTCCTACTACGGCACTTAGCAGCAGTGTAAATCCTGAATGCAGCCAGTAGCGACTCAGGCAAGCGAGCATAATCAGCCCGACGCTAAGCAAAATGCCCGTTTTTTCACTGATCATGCGCTGGATATAAGCACCCAGCAGTGCAAACAGACCCATCACAAACACCGGAAAGGTGGTTAGTAGCGAAACATTGGCATCGCTTAACCCCGTTGTGGCCTGAATCAAATCCAGAATGGGACTTATTGCTGCCATAATCGGTCTTAAATTCAGGGCAACTGCCATTAAAGCCACTATCATTAAAACAATTTGTGGCGTAGGTTTTGATGGAGTTGACGAAGGGTGGGCTGTGGGAACAGCATCTTTTGACATACAGAAAATGAACAAACAGAAAGAATCGCCATTTTAGCACAAGCACCTCTCTGAACTTTTGCCAAAGCCTGTGCCAAGCGTTCACACTCTTTTTTATTTGAACGAAAGTAATAGACTACTGGATTTACGTAAAAGCCCAAATAAAAAGAGCCTCCATGGAGACTCTTTTATATATCGTTTAGCTATGCTGCTTTTATAACAGCTGAATCAGCGTATTAGTTTTTTGAACGGGCGCGGAAACTACCATCACGGGAATCAATTTCAATACGCTCGCCAATTTCTATGAAAGAAGCAACCTGTAATTCATAGCCATTGTTCAGCTTAGCGACTTTGGTCACTTTACCAGAAGTGTCACCTTTGGCAGCAGGCTCGGTGTAAGCCACTTCACGCACGATCACAGTCGGCAGTTCAACCGCAATCGGCTTGCCTTCGTACAGGGTGATTTCACACACGTCAGTCATGCCGTCTTCAATGAAGTTTTTCACATCACCGAGATTTTCTTCTTCAACTTCCAGCTGGTTGTATTCGGTATCCATGAATACATACATTGGATCAGCAAAGTAGGAATAAGTCGCTTCGCGGGTTTCCAGAATGATCTGGTCAAATTTTTCGTCTGCCTTGAAAACAGATTCCATGGCCTGTTCATTCAACAGGTTTTTCATTTTCATTTTAACAACGGCAGAGTTACGGCCAGATTTGTTGAATTCAGCTTTCAGAACAACCATTGGTTGACCGTTAACCATAATCACGTTGCCAGCTTTAACTTCTTGTGCGGTTTTCATGGAATGTATCCTAACTTAAGCGCTTTTGTGTTGGTGCGAGATTCTACCCGATTTCAGGCGGGTTTTGCCAAACTCTTGCAGCCTTTTCGCCGAATTGAATATCAAAATATAAAATGTATACAGCGAAATTAAAGCCTAGCCAACAGATTAACCTTGCTGGTTTTGCTCAATCCAGTATATCAGGCGTGCAGCCAGATCGGATTGTTGGGTCAAATAATGACTCCAGTTGGCCAGCTGGTGAGTCCATGATGGTAAGTCAGCCATTAATCGTTGCCACATTGCAGTATCAGATACAGGATGCGATGATGCAGAAAGTGATAGCGCATTCCTATTCCATGCCTTCATGGCCGCTTGCCATGACGATGCTATCGTACCCTGCTGCTCAATCTGATCCATCCACGCCTGTAGTTTGGTCAGGTGTGCATTGTCGTGCTGTGGGTATATATGCCAGATAAACGGCTTGCCTGCCCATTGTGCCCGCACGCAGGAATCCTCACCCCGGATAAAATTAAGCTCACACGCCCAAAGCAACTGGTCATACTGATAATGGGATAAAAACGGCAGTACTACGATGGTTAAGTTTTGGAATTGAATCCGATCATTAATCTGTAAAGGTGGCCGGATTTGCTGGGTATACGCTGCCTGTTGTTGCAGCCAAACTTCAATATCAGGAATGGATTTACTTTTAGGCACCAGCAGCAGGGTTGATATGGAGTCTTGTGCTAGCGCAGTAAGCAGCTCTGCAATGGCGGTGTTTTCATAGGAAAATAGCGAAATTTTTCTGGAAAACTGTATAGCATCTGATAGGCCAAGTGCATTCCAGAACTCAGTTTGTAAATGATGGTCATGCTGAAACTGATCACGCTCGGCCAGCAAAGTCTGTTCCCGAATCAATCCGCCACTATGCGGTGTGGTGCTGGGAAACCAGAAAGTCTGTTTTAATCCGGTGGCCGGATGGACAGACACCATCCCGTGGCAATCCATCACCCACGTTTCGGCACTCATGTATTCCAGATTGATCCACAGCGGTGGCTGACCTGCCGCAGCTTGTTGCTGCATGTGCCGTAGCAATGGGTCACCTAGCCGACAACCAAACCCTTCAATAATTAAATCATAAGGCTGATCAAAACAGGTCTGTGCTTGCCAATGATGAACTGTAATCTGGCCAAGCGGCTGAACAGGTAACTCAGGCTGTAGTTGCGGCGCCAAAATAGCAAAACTGTGCAAGTCATCAACAAACAGACTAACGCTAAGTTGATATTCAGCGGTCAGTTGCCGCGCCAAACGCCAGCACACTCCAATATCGCCAAAGTTATCAATAATATTGCAAAAAATGGCACAACGCATTTACTGGATCTACTGTGTTAAGGATTTAGGCTGTGTTAAGGCATTCGGTTGGGTCGGTTGGGGTTGATTAGCCCCATCCTTGACAGCCTGTGCGCACAAATTTTTCTGGCTGGCAAAAACAGCCTGTTTATCGGCTTGTCCTGAGGTTTGATTTTGCACCGCCCGCGTCCAGCTATCCAAAGACACCAATGCACCGCGACAAATGGTATATTGATCACCCACCACACTGTCTGATTGCTTGATTTCAGTATTCCAGCGTAACAGCAATTGACGTATCGGCAGCAAAATTTGAGTTTCCAACTGATCGGGCTGTGTTGAAGAACTCAACATGAGCTGTTCGGCACGCTGCAAAAACTGGTTGGTATCAGCAGCCACACGCGAAGCATCGGTAGATAATTTGACAGCGGGCTTGATTTCACGTTTGTGTTCATGCCCTGACTGGTTACAGGCGCTCAGGCCAGTAGCTAGAAAAGCAACGCCTAAAGTACATACCACCATCATTTGCACTCTGCTATTTTTGATTTTGCTGCCTGTGATCACTTGAGGTATCGCCTGTATTGCCAAAAAACCGTGCCTATTGTACGAAAAAACCAGTAAAACGTTAAAGACTTATCTAGCCTATCTTTTCCGTCTTATTTTTATCGCTATAGCTTTTTAAGGATTGAATCTATAGTTTTTGTGGAATCTATTGTTTTTACAGTCAGGGACAGTTTTTGTCTTCGTCTGCTATGCTATGATTTTTGTCTAACTATTTTTTTCCGGCTTTGTCCTTTTTGTTAAGTTGTTCTGGAGCATGCAATGACTGTTACCCTTGGCACCCCGTTACAATCTTCAGCGTTTCGTGTCCTGATGCTGGGTTCTGGTGAACTTGGGAAAGAGGTGGCCATTGCGCTGCAACGCTTGGGCGTGGAGGTATTTGCGGCTGACCGCTATGCCAATGCACCCGCCATGCAGGTGGCACATCATAGCCGCGTGCTCAATATGGCAAATCGTAATGAACTACAAGCGCTCATAGACGAAGTTAAACCGCACCTGATTGTGCCGGAAATTGAAGCGATTGCTACCGATTTACTGCTTGAGATTGAAGAAAAAGGACAAGCCGTGGTGATTCCTTCAGCTAAGGCGGCTGACCTGACCATGAACCGTGAAGGAATTCGTCGCTTAGCCGCAGAAAAGCTTGGGCTGCCAACTTCGTCGTACCGGTTTGCCGATAATCTTGAAAGCTTCCGCGCGGCTTGTGATGATATTGGCTATCCGTGTTTTGTCAAACCAGTCATGTCATCCAGTGGCAAAGGCCAGTCGCGCCTCACCAGCTACGATCAGGTGGATGCTGCATGGGACTATGCCATGCAAGGTGGCCGGGTAAATCAGGGCAAAGTGATCGTGGAAGGCCAGATTCATTTTGATTTTGAAATTACCCTGCTGACGGTGCGCGCCAAAAATCCTGAAACCGGTGTCATCGAAACGCATTTTTGTGATCCGATTGGCCATCGTCAGGAAGCCGGTGATTATGTGGAAAGCTGGCAACCGCAACAAATGACTGAAAAAGCCCTGAGCAATTCCCGTCATATTGCTGATACTGTCACGCGCAATCTGGGCGGCTGCGGGATTTTTGGAGTAGAACTGTTTATCAAAGGTGACAAGGTCTGGTTTAGCGAAGTATCGCCGCGTCCGCATGATACAGGTCTGGTAACACTGGCCAGTCAGGTGCAAAGCGAATTTGAACTACATGCACGTGCTATTTTGGGTTTGCCCGTGGATACCCGCCGACATAGTGCCGCAGCCAGTGCGGTCATTTATGCGGGGCGTGATGAGTCCAACCTGTCATTTAGTAATCTTGAAAAAGCCTTGAGCATTAAAGGTTCTGATTTACGGCTGTTTGGCAAGCCAGAAGGTTTTGCCCGCCGTCGCATGGGGGTTGCGACCGTCTATGCTGAAGATACTGATACGGCACGCAAGCTGGCCAGCGAAGTCGCATCTCACGTCACGATTTTGTCCAATGCCCCTTAGTCCCAACCACTTGGCCGCAAAAGATTGTCTTATTGTAAAAGAAATCATTTAACAGGTTGTACTAGTGGTTACTGCTGTGGTCAATATCGGCTATTGTTAATATCGACAGCAGATTAAGCCAAGCCAGAATTGAATCTGGCTTGATTTTTGCTAATTGATCGTGGTTTGTTATTCAGGGATTGCCAGCCTTTTTGCCCTATCATTTTTCTTTGATTGGCAACAGATTGGTTTGGTTTCTCTTTTCATGCTGCTTCTACCATCACGAAGGTATCTTGCTATGCTCGCCACACTTTCTCCCAGCGCATTTCTTGCACAGCTTTCCAGCCCAGAACAGGATCAAGCACGTGGTCTAAACGAGTGGCGTAAGGCTCTGGATCAGCAATTGGATGAGCTGCTGGCAGCCGGAGAAAAGATTCGCGATGTTGTACATGCTCGCGCGCAAGCCATGGACGATATGCTTAAACTATTATGGCAACAGCATGAATTACCCATCCAGAATTTGGCATTGCTCGCAGTGGGTGGCTATGGCCGCAGTGAAATGCTGCCTTATTCCGATGTGGATATTCTGATACTCAGTAAATATGAAATTGAATCCGGTCTGGGTGAAAAAATTTCTGGTTTTGTCTCCAGCCTGTGGGATACCGGATTTAAGCCCGGCATTAGTGTGCGTTCGCTGACGGAATGTCTGGAAGCCGCACAGGATATTACTGTAGCGACCACACTGGTCGAGTCCAGACTGGTAATTGGGGATGAAAAACTGGCCAAAAAACCACGCCAGATTGTGTCTACTGCGTGGACAGATAAAACTTTTTTTCAGGAAAAAATGCTGGAGCAACAGCACCGCTATGCCCAGCACAACAACACAGAAAGTAATCTTGAACCGGATGTGAAAAATGCACCCGGCGGCCTGCGCGACTTAAACCAGATTGGCTGGATTGCCAAGCGGCATTTTCGCGTGGTGCGGGTTTATGATCTGGTTCACTTGGGTTTTATTACCGATTTTGAACTGCGTGAACTGGAAAACGCCGAAGATTTTTTGTGGCAGGTGCGCTATCAGTTGCACCGTATGGCCGGACGCGATGAAAACCGCCTGCTATTTGATTATCAGCGCGATGTGGCAGCACGGCTAGGTTATGTCCAGCAACCAGAAGATGCGCCCAACCACGCAGTTGAACAATTCATGAAAACCTACTATCGGGTGGCCATGAAAGTATCCACCTTAAATGAAATGCTGCTGGCATATTTCTTTGAATCGGTGATTGAACCACGCCTGACTGATGACGAAAAACCGCATAAAAGCAGTGTGAATGAACGCTTTGACATGATTGGCGGCAAAATTGCGGTAACGCATCATCGAGTGTTTTCCCAGTCACCCAGCGCCGTGTTAGAACTGTTTTATATTATGGCCAGCCAGCCTGAAATCACTGGAATCCGTGCCAAAACCCTGCGCTTGCTCATGCTGGCTGCCAAAACCATTGATGACAATTTTCGCGCCAATCCGGTGCATCGTGCCATGTTTATGGCCATATTGCGCACGCCGCATAATTTGTATGAAACCATGCATGCCATGAAACGCTATGGGGTACTGGGCAAATATATTCCTGCTTTTGGCCAGATTATTGGCCTGATGCAATATGATTTATTTCATATTTATACCGTCGACGCCCATACCCTGCTGCTCATTCGCAACCTGCGCCGTTTTGACAAGCCAGAATTTGCCAAGGATTATCCGGTAGTGAGTTCGGTATTTCAGCGGCTAGATCGTAAGGAAATTGTTTATCTGGCGGCTATTTTCCATGATATTGCCAAAGGTCGCGGCGGTGACCACAGCGAACTGGGTGCAGAAGATGCCATTGAGTTTTGCCGCAATCATGGCCTAACCGAGCGTGAAGGCAAGATCGTGGCATGGCTCACCCGCAATCATCTGGTGATGTCGATTACCTCACAAAAGAAAGATATTTCCGATCCTGATGTGGTCAAAGGTTTTGCCGATCACATGGGCGATATGGTGCATCTGGATTATTTATACAGCCTAACGGTTGCCGATATTAATGCCACCAATCCCAAGCTCTGGAACTCATGGCGCGCCTCACTGATGCGCCAGTTGTATACGCAGGCGCGTGATACGATTCGCAGCGGACTGGATCGCCCGGTAGATCACCAGTTGATTATTGATGATACCAAGTTTGAGGCCATGCAAACCTTAAGTAATCAGTATGCTTATGAAGAAATTGAAAAAATCTGGCGTGAAATGGGTGATGATTATTTCTTAAAAGAACGTGCCGATGAAGTGGTGTGGCATACGCAGGCCATGATTGAGCATGGCGATAATCCTGACCCGCTTGTGCTGATCCGCGAGCACCGCAAACTGGCACGCGATACGGCAGAAATCTTTATTTATACCCGCGATCTGCCCAACCTGTTTGCCGCCAGTGTGGCAGTAATGGATCAAATGGATCTGAACGTACAGGATGCGCGAATTATTACTGCCGCCAAGGCATTTTCACTCGATACCTATGTGGTACTGGATCGGTATGGCACCTTACTGTCTGATACTGACCGGCAATCTGAGGTGATTTATGCACTCACTAATGCCTTGTCTAGCCCAGAAGAATTTCCGACCTTGCTGGAACGACGTATTCCACGGCAATTACGTCACTTTGCCGTACAAACGGAAGTCAACATTCACCTCAATACCGCCTTGCAGCAAAATATTGTAGAAATCATGACACTGGATCAGCCGGGTTTATTGGCCAAAATTGGTGGTTTGTTTATGATGCAAGGACTAGATATTCACTCTGCCCGTATTGCCACACTGGGTGAGCGTGCCGAGGATAGTTTTTATGTCACCAAACGCGATGGCATTCCCATGAACAATGTCGAAGCCAAAGCCTTTGCCCTAAAGCTACAACAGGCACTAGATGAAGCCTCACAAGTCGTTTCGATCGTACAGCACACTTTTTAAGCCATTTATTGCATAGAAATGCATGAACAAGTCTACTGCCTTACAGTAATTGTAGGGCATGTTAGATAAGCGCAACAAATTGACTCCTAGGCATTAGACGCAATAAATCTCGTGTCAAAGCCTATGTATTTACCTGCCTTTGTTTTAAAATTTTTTGTTTGAACCTTTTATATTTTTCAGTACTTAAATACCGCAATGAGAACAGCAAAATGAATCCTGCCATTAACCACCTACACCCTTATCCTTTTGAAAAACTGGCCAGACTTTTTGCAGACCTCAACGCCCCGGATTTACCCAATATTGCGTTGTCGATTGGTGAACCCAAACATCCAGCACCTGAATTTGTGCAACAAAAACTGATTGAGTCATTGCAACATCTGTCGACTTATCCGTCCAGTAAAGGATTGCCTGCCTTGCGTCTGGCCATTGCCGACTGGTTAAAGCAACGGTTTCAGTTGCAGGGTATTGATGCAGAAACGCAGGTTCTGCCTGTTAGTGGGACGCGTGAAGCGCTGTTTTCCTTTGTGCAAGCCGTTATTGACCGTAACCAGAACCCGTATGTAATGATGCCCAATCCGTTTTACCAGATTTATGAAGGCGCCAGCATTTTGGCTGGTGCCACACCTTATTTTTATAACTGTACACCCGAAAATAACTATCTGGGCAATCTGGATGACATTCCGGCAAGCGTGTGGCAGCAAACCCAGCTGCTGTTTTTATGTACGCCGGGCAATCCCACTGGCGCCGTGATTCCCATGGAACAGCTTAAAAAACTGATTGCCTTATCGGATCAGTATGACTTTGTCATTGCATCAGATGAATGCTATTCCGAACTATACTTTGATCAAGCGCCTGCTGGCCTGCTCCAAGCCTGTGCTGAACTGGGTCGGCATGATTATAAAAATTGTGTGGTATTCCATTCGCTATCCAAACGTTCCAATTTACCCGGTTTGCGCTCCGGTTTTGTGGCGGGCGATGCAACGATTTTGGCAGGTTATTTAAAATACCGTACGTACCATGGCGCGGCCATGCCAGTGCAACATCAGCTTGCGTCCATCGTCGCATGGCAGGATGAAGTGCATGTGGAACAAAACCGCCAGCTTTACCGGCAAAAATTTGAACTTTTTCTCAATGAATTAGGTCAGTTATTGCCTTTACAAAAACCGGATGCAGGGTTTTATTTCTGGCTAAAGGTCAATGATGATGAACGTTTTGCCCGTAAGCTCTATGAAAAAGCCAACATTACCGTATTGCCGGGTCGTTATTTGTCACGCGAGACGGCGTTAGGCAATCCGGGGGAAAACCATGTGCGCATGGCACTAGTCGCCGATATTGGTCAGTGTGAGCAAGTTATTGAACGCTTAAAACGTATTTTATGATGGCATTGTAATGACAATGTATAGCTAAACACTTTCAAATTTTTTAGTCGTTGGTATTTTGCACCAGAATCCTGCCTTAACCCGCAGGATTTTTTATTGGTTGATTTAGAGTTTTTTTAGTGTAAACCCAGCTTTGCAAAGTGCATTGATGACTGCCAAGTCGACAGTTTGATTAAGTTTTACAATCAATTGCTTGGGTTTGATCGCTAAAATAAGCTTTAATTCTGAAAAAGCATTATGTGTGTTTAGCCAGAGGTTGCGGTTATCCCAACCATCCGATTAAGCCTTACAAACAGATTGCAGCCTTATGTCCCTATTGATTAAAAAATCCGTTAAAAAAACATTTTCATTACCCGCTTATCTGATCTTTGTGGGACTGATGGCCAGTCAACTACAGGTGAGCGTCGAAGCCGCGCCTATCTTGGCTAACGAGTTTGAGTCTACGCGCTTTAACTCCAATAATATTAAGCCTGATGCCACGCCAGAATCTCATTTAAGTTTTAGTCAGGCTGAACAGTTTTTAAAGCAAAATGCCTATACGGTACAGGCCAGCAATGCCAATCTGGTCGCCGCGCAAAATCAGGCCGAAGCCAACGCACAACTCTGGCGCCCTGTGATCAGCCTTGATGCCAATGCCATTAAATACCGCACCGAAGTTGATATTCCTCTCAATGATGTCAAGGCAACCGGTGAAAATGCTGCCAATCAGGCCTTTGCACAATCGCTTAATAATTTGCCAGTGCCTTTACCGGATAATGTCAATAATTTTTTAACCAATCGGTTTTCAACTGCTGTATCAGGCTTGTTTGAGCAGATTCCCAATTCAAGCAATGTGGTAATTAATGACAAGCTGTTTCGTCCTACCATTTCAGCAGTGATGCCTATTTATGCTGGCGGTAGTATTCAGGCCGCACAAAACATTGCGCGGATTGGCTATGAAAAAGCACAGCTCAACCATAGCCAAGTGCAGGATCAGCAAACTCTCAAGCTGGCCGAAGCCTATTTTGGACAGCAACTGGCCACCTGTCTGAGCCGTGCTGCCGCGCAAAATCTGAATGCACTGCAACAGCACCTCTTTAATGCCCAGCAACTGGAACAGCAAGGCATGATTAGTCGTTCACAGCGCTTGCAGGTTGAAGTGGCCATGCAAGCCGCACAGCGCCAGTATGATCAGGCCAGTAGTCATGAAAATGCATCTAGCCAGTATTTGCAGCAACTACTACAACAACCAGAACAACTGCAACTGACCACCCCGCTATTTGTACAACCTACGCCTTTGCAGCCACTGGATTTTTATTTATCCGAGCTTAATCAACAATCACCGCAACTGGCCCAATTGCAAAAAGACCAGCAACTGGCGTCTGAAGCCGTACAGGTGGCCAAAGCCAGCTTATTGCCCAGCGCCTATGTGTTTGGCCAGCAAACCCTTAATAAAAATGACTGGTTGGTGGGTGTGGGGGCACACTATACGCTGCTGGCCAATACTGACCGTAACAAGCTGCTGTATGCCGCCCAAGCCCGTGAAAATGCGGCGCAATCCTTGCAACTTCAGGCACAGCAGGATTTACAGCAACTCATTCGCCGTGCTTATTTTGAGGCGGATAGTGCCCGTAAGGCATTTATCAGCATGCAAACAAGTATTACGGCAGCACAGGAAAACCTACGCGTACAACAAGTGTCTTTTCGCGAAGGGGAAACCACGGCGACTTTTGTCAATGATGCCGTCAATGCCCTCACGCTGGCGTATACCGATCAGGCCACAGCAGCATATCGTTATGATATGGCGCTGGTCACATTATTGGCGGCTAGCGGTCAGGCTGGGCAATTTTCAGATAGGGTTAATGATGCGTCTGTATTACAGGTACAGCCCATTTTACCCTCTGGGCAATCTGCATTGAATCAGAGCACCTTTAATCAAATATCTCGCCCGTCCTTACCCCTGAATCAAAGCAACCGGATGAACAAATGAATACCTCTAATAAAAACAATTCACCTGAATCCTTGGTTACACCCGCATCCGACGTGGACAGCGAATCGCCAAATGCTGGGTTACGTGGTGAAAATCCACCTATGCTCGATGCAGACGCACGGCAAGCATCAAAGCCAGAAGTGTATACATCAGAAACATCTACATCAGAACTACCTACTTTAGAATTAAAACCAAGTGAAACTCGCATACCGCAAACCAACGCGCAAAAAACCACCACCAATAATACACAATCCACAAGCACGCCTTCTGAGGACATTCAAGAGCAAAAGCCTGCAAAAAAAGCCCGTATTATTCGCAGCCTGATTATTGTGTTCCTGATTGTGATAGTGGGACTGGGTCTATGGCTGGCAGCCAAGCCGGCACCGCAGCAAATTCAGGGCATGGTAGAAGCCACGACACTAAATGTATCCACCAAGGTGCCGAGTCGTGTAGAACAACTGATGGCAGAAGAAGGCAGCAGCGTTAAAAAAGGCCAGATTCTGGGGCTGCTGACCAGTCCCGAATTACAGACTAAACAGCAGCAGGCTGAGGGTGCATTGCAATCCGCCAAAGCCTTGCAGCAAACCGCTGAACGTGGTTCGCAAGAAGAAAATATTGCCTCCTTGAAAGCCAATTGGCAAAGCACACTGGCTCAGGCTGAACTGGCACGGGTCACCTATCAACGTGCACAAAATCTGTTAAATGAAGGCGTGATTTCAAAGCAGCGCCGTGATGAAGCACAAGCCGCCAAAAACTCAGCCACACAGATTGCAGAGGCCGCACATCAGCAATATTTGCGTGCCGAACGTGGCAGTACTCCAGAGCAGCTTTCATCGGCACAGGCACAGGTTAAAATTGCTAAAGCGGCTGTGGCCGAAGCCCAATCACTCAATCAGGAAATGCAGCTTGTGGCACCGCAAGATGGCGAAGTCAGCCAGAAATTTGCCAATGTGGGTGAGCTGGTGCCAGCGGGTATTCCCTTATATACCCTGCTGGATCTCAATCATCAGTGGGTGACGATTAACCTGCGTGAAGACCAGTTTAACCAGCTCAAACAGGGCAGCATTTTGCATGGCGATATTCCAGCGCTTAACCAGAAAAATGTGGCTTTTGAGGTGACGCACATTGCCGCGCAAGGCACCTTTGCCTCATGGAAAGCCGCACGTCAATCTAGCGGCTATGATGTACGTACCTTTGAAGTCAAGTTAAAAAGCTTAAAGCCGCTGACTGGTTTGCGTCCGGGCATGAGTGTGCTGTTTGACTGGCCGCAGTCTCAGTCTGTCAAATCGCACTAATGCACACGTTAAAAGCACACAACTGCAATGCGCGACTGGCATGCAAAACTGCCATGAATAATGACAAAGGTAAGTGACCCTCATGTGGAAAGCCTTCCGGCAGGAACTCAATTTTCTCAGGCATAGTTATTGGGATCTCAGTCTGGTCACACTTGCGCCATTGCTGGTGATTATTTTTCTAGCCAGCATGTTGGCACAAGGATCGCCACGTCACTTGCCTATTGTGGTGGTGGATCAGGATCGCTCTGCCTATAGCCGCCAGATTATCCGTAACCTGCAAGCAGCACCTGCCTTGTCGATTTATGCCTATGAGCCCTCCATGTCACTGGCAGAGCAGCATCTCAAGCAGCTAAAAGCCTGGGCAGTCGTCCATATTCCCGCGCAGGCACAAACCAATCTAATGCATGGCCGCAGTCCCGAAATTGCCAGCTATTTTAATGAAGCATTTTTTTCTATTGCCAGCACGGTGTCTGGTGGCGTCAACAGTGCGGTGAGCGCCTCAACCCGTGAACAGCAGCAAGCCCTGATTCGTCAACTGGGCGTGCCGCCGCTTGACTTTACCCTGCCCACTATTCAGGTCACTGCCCTATATAATCCGCAGCTGAGCTATGAGCTTTTTTTGGAGCCTTTTGCCGTTACCGCGATTTTGCATTTACTGCTGGCGTGCGCTGTGGCAACCAGTATTGGCCGTGATTTCCTGACCACGCCAAACCCAACACCAGAATCCCATAACGCTCTGCAAGGGCGTGCTGGTTTGAGCGCGCTTGTGGGTAAGCTACTGCCGTATATCATTATTTTTAGCTTATGGTGTTTTTTATGGACAGTCTGGATGGCGGGTTTTCGTGGCTGGGTCATTCAAGGCAGTGTGGTGCTGTTATTGGTAGGTCAGGTACTATTATTTACCGCTTATGCCTTATTTGCCACCACCATTGTATTGCTGGCCAAAGACATTAATACCGGTTTGTCGATGGTGGCGATTTACGCTGGTTCGTCATTAAGTTATGCCGGGGTTACCTTGCCCACCATTGGCGCGCCACTATTTACCCGGATCTGGAGTAATAGCCTGCCCTTTACGGCCTATGCCAAACTGCAAACCCAGCAATGGGTGGTTGGTTCTCCCTGGCAAACATCCCTCACGCCTTTGTTGATTCTTATGGGTTTTGTGGCCGGATTCTTATTGCTAAGCCTGATATTACTCAAGCGCCAGCCTGCCGTGAGAACCAATCCATGAGCGTACTCCAAGCGTTTATTTTTACCTTAAGAACGATCCTGACCACACGTCCCATTGCCAGCACACTCATTCTAGCCGTGGTGCTGTATGGATTTTTTTATCCAGCAGCCTATAAAAGTCAGGTAGCCAGCCAGTTGCCCATTGTGGTGGTGGATCAGGATCAAAGCCCGCTAAGCCGTAATATTATTGCCAAGGTTAGTTTGCTGCGCGCCGTTAATATTGTGCAACAAACGAGCAATTTTGCCGAAGCGGAACAACTGATCAAACAGCAACAGGCCGATGCCATTTTCCTGATTCCATCCCATCTGGAAAGCCATGTCGTGCGTGGCCAAAATAGCGGGCTGGCATTGTATTTAAGTGGCGCCTATCTGATTCGCACCCGCGAAATCGGTAATGGACTAGCTAGCGGGATCAAGGCATCCATTGCCGAGCAACTTACGCCGCTATTACAAACGGCGCACCTTGAACCTAGTCTGGCTCTGTATGAATATCCGCTCTACAACCCATTGGGAGGTTACGGCAGTTATATTTTTCCAGCTGTGGCAGCGCTGATTGTGCAGCAAACTTTACTGTTGGGGGTGAGCTTTTTAATCGTAAGCCTTAAACAGCAGCAGTTTAAGTTTAATCTGATTAATCTAACCGGTATCACGCTGGCTTGTAGTTTGATTGGCGTTTTAAGCTGCCTGTATTATTTTGGCTTTGTTTACTGGTATCAGGATTACCCGCGCGATGCCAACTTGCCTGCCTTGCTGCTGGCTACCCCGATCTTTGTGCTGGCAGTGGTGAGCGTGAGTCTATGGCTGGGCAGTATTTTTGACCGACCCGAGCGTCCAGCGCAAGTGCTCACTTTTATGTCAGTGCCTTTTTTCTTTTTAACTGGTGCATCTTGGCCATTGGCAGCCATGCCGCAATGGATGTCCTTTGGTGCATGGCTGATTCCCTCAACTGCGGGCGTGCAACAGTTTATTCAACTCAACCAGATGCATGCCAGTTTGGCTGATATTGGTACGAACTTACTGATTTTAATGGTTATTGCAATTGTATTTAGTATATTGGCTTATCAGCGTTTAACCCGTCAGCAACCGAGCTAACAGGGCTTTTAGCTGCGCTATTTCAATGTCAACATAAATGAAAAAAGCTTACCAATGTAAGCTTAAATATCAGGATTTAAAGCATGCTCATTGAACTGCTCATGCTTTAAATCCTAAACACTGACTTATTTTGACAGCGCTTTTTCAATGTCCTTAACCATCGCTTCCGGCTTGGTAGCCGTGGCATAGCGGTCAATCACATTGCCATCACGACCGACCAGAAACTTGGTAAAGTTCCATTTCACCGCTTCCGTGCCCAGTAGAC
Source organism: Moraxellaceae bacterium (assembly GCA_004173455.1). Lineage (GTDB taxonomy): Bacteria > Pseudomonadota > Gammaproteobacteria > Pseudomonadales > Moraxellaceae > Alkanindiges. The sequence goes on from SECL01000025.1 coordinate 20,313, forward strand.
CTTTGGCTTCCTTGGTCAGGTATTTGTACAACGGATGGGCATTGCCACCGTTGACATCAATCTTGGCAAACATTGGAAAACTCACGCCATAGTTACGCTGGCAAAATTCACCAATATCGGTATTGCTGCCCGGATCCTGACTGGCAAACTGATTGCAGGGAAAACCCAGCACCACAAAGCCCTGATCCTTATATTTTTCGTAGACTTTCTCAAGCCCCTCAAACTGCGGGGTAAAACCACACTTGCTTGCAGTATTGACAATAAGTACAACTTTGCCCGAATAATCGCTAAGTGCCTGCGTGTCCCCTTCCAGTTTTTCAGCTGAAAAGTCATAAATTGTTGTCATCAGTGTTTCCTCTTGGCTTACTGTGGCGGTGTTTTTATCGTACTGTGTTTAGTATCAGTAGTTTAACGGTGGCCTTAAAATTTGACAATATAAATTGTCAAATATAGCCACCGCTTTTTATAGTCATCATTTATGACAAATGATCTTCACCATTATATTCATTGGTCCACGGTGAATTGTCTTCGTGCTGATACTCATCCGTTTCCAGATTAAGCGAGGCTGAATTGACACAGTAGCGCAAGCCAGTTGGGGCTGGCCCATCTTCAAACACATGACCCAGATGTGCCCCGCAGTTGTGGCAGGTAATTTCGGTACGCACCATGCCATGGGTCATGTCGCGGTGTTCATCAATTGCGCCGTTTTCAATGGCCTTATAAAAACTGGGCCAGCCACTACCCGAATCATATTTGGTTTCCGAACTAAATAGCGGCATATTACAGCACTTGCACCGATAAACCCCGCTAGAATGATTATCCCAGTACATGCCAGTAAAAGGTGCCTCTGTGCCCTTTTCGCGGGTAATGCGGTATTCATCGGCACTCAGCTGGCGTTTCCATTCCATATCAGATTTTTTTACAGTTGACATAATAACAGTATCCTGTTGATTCATGGTTCACTGTACTGTTTTAACTTAAACTCAGGGCAAAAAACTATGATTGCTCTGTGCAGATTGTGCAAATGCGAAAGATTCAAAAGTACCGATTTCTTACACTTAAAAAGCAAAAAGTAAGCAAATAGTTTTGTATTTATATTTGTTTTACCAAAAAATTCAGAATAAGTAAGCAAATTGAATTGACGAAAGCAATCAGCCGTCCTATTCTCAACGCTTCTGTACTGAGGCCTAAAAATGTCGCAAAAGAAAAGCGTTATTTTTAAAAAACTTTTACCGGTTATCCAGCAGTATCAGCGTGATGGCTATACCCACGAAAAAATTGTGGAATTGCTTAAAACCACGCATGGACTGGATTTACTCACGGTAAAAACATTCAAAAGCTACCTTTACCGCTATGCCAGTAAAGATCAAATAGTGAACCCTGTCATGTCTACCAATGCTGTAAACCCGACGCATCGCCGTACGATTAAAAAATCCGCCAAGCTGGACAATGTCTGCTATGACATCCGTGGGCCGGTTTTGCGAGCGGCCATGGAAATGGAAGAACAGGGTCACAAGATCATCAAATTGAATATTGGCAACCCTGCGCCGTTTGGATTTGAAGCGCCCCAGGAAATTATCAATGACGTGGCGATTAACCTGCCTAATGCCATTGGTTATTCGGATTCCAAAGGGATTTTTCCGGCGCGTAAGGCGGTATTTCAGTATTACCAGCAAAAAGGCCTGTTTAATGTTGATGTCAACGACATTTATATTGGTAACGGTGTGTCTGAGCTGATTGTGATGGCCATGCAGGGGCTGCTGGACAATGGCGACGAAATGCTGGTGCCGATGCCAGATTATCCGCTATGGACGGCAGCGGTTAATTTATCGGGCGGTCAGGCCATTCATTACAAGTGCGATGAGCAAAATGGCTGGTATCCCGACATTGCCGATATGGAAAGTAAAATCACCGCCAACACGCGCGGTATTGTGGTCATCAACCCAAACAATCCCACTGGCGCTGTGTATCCACGTCATATTCTGGAACAAATCGTTGTGCTGGCTCGCAAGCACGACCTGATCATTTTTGCGGATGAAATCTACGACAAGATTGTTTATGACAATATTGAACACATTCCGCTGTGTACACTCGCACATGACGTCCTGTGCATGACCTTTAATGGCTTATCCAAATCGTACCGTGTTGCTGGTTTCCGCTCAGGCTGGATGATGGTTTCAGGCGATAAATCACGCGCCAAAGACTATATTGAAGGACTGGACATGCTGGCCAGTATGCGTTTGTGCGCCAATGTACAGGCTCAGTATGCCATTCAAACCGCGCTAGGTGGTTACCAAACCATTAATGATTTGGTCAAGCCCGGTGGCCGTTTGTATGAGCAGCGCAATATTGCTTGGGAAATGCTCAATGAGATTCCCGGTGTATCCTGTGTGAAGCCCGAAGGCGCGTTGTATTGCTTCCCATGTCTTGATCCCAACATGTATCCCATCGAAGATGATGAAGCATTTATGCTCAATTTCCTGCGGGCTGAAAAAGTACTACTGGTTCAGGGTACGGGATTTAATTGGCCAACACCTGATCATTTTCGCGTGGTATTTCTACCGGCCGAAGGTGAACTCCGTGAAGCAATTAAGCGATTGGATCGTTATCTGGCCAGCTTGCGTTAAGCTTCTTATCGGCAAATTTAAAAAAACCTTTAGAAGCAAGCGTGTTTTAAAAATAACTTTCTTTTAAAAACAACCTTAAAAGCCTCGCAGTCATTTGTTGAGGCTTTTTTAATGTAATGAGCCGTAAAATTTTATATTCGGCTTACAATATGAGCCGAATACTTGCTATATCGGCTGATCCGCATGTTTGTCCTCAGTATTAGAAAAAAATGGATCTGGCAACAGCTTTACTGGAACAGTCATAGCCAGTTTGCAAATAATTTTCCGTCGTGCTCTCCCAAAAATCCGCTTTTAATCACTTTTTCAATATCCCTAAAATAGGTTCGTTCTGTTTTATCCCTAAATAAGGCCTGAATCACCGGCTTTTTATATAGCTCCCGTGGTGATAACAACGCAGGTTCCACCATGTAGAGTTCAATAAGATGATATTGCCTGTCGCTCAACAGCCCTGTATTGCGTGCTTCATTAAGCGCATTTTTGTAGAGCAAAAACCGGATTAAATCATTGCCCTGATCGTGCAGGTTATTGACAGTATCCAGCATGCCACAGGTCATAAAACTTACAAACTCCTGATGAGCAAACGCCTCTTTTCTCTCAGCCATTCTTCTGCAGCGATTAAAAAGAACAAAATATTCATGAATATTTTCCTGATAATGCTTCCATACCGCAGAGGAGCTAAACCGGTAGCCCGACTGCTCCAGAATCAGCATTTCAATCAGGCGGCCTGTACGCCCATTACCGTCCCAAAAAGGATGAATCAACTCAAAATAATAATGCGCAAGGCTTGCCCGGATGAGTGCAGGCTGGCTGAGTAACACAGGACAATTTAACCATTCAAGCCACGCGGTCATTAAATATTCAATATCTTCCAGACATTTGGGTGGACGGTATGTTCCGCCATGGTCACTATTGCCGACAATTGTTTTCTGGGAAGGCTGATTGTTTCTAAACTGCTGGGGTGGATTGGCTTTTTCATCCAGGTTTTGGGACACCAAACCATGCAATGTTAAAACCTGAAGCATGGACAGCGGTTGCCCCCGATCAGGCTGAAACTCTTGACTACTCTGCTGCTTTACCCAGTCAATAGCCTGTTTTAAATTGGTTAGGCGCCGTTCTTCAGTCTTCTGGATAAGTTTAGGGTCGGTCTTGAGGATTTTTTCAGTTTCTTCTTCTGTAAACTCACCGCCCTCAATGGTGTTGGTACTATAAATACTACTGGCCAGTACCTTGTCCTGCATCTGGTCAATAATCCGGGGGAGTCCCGGCATTTTATTAAAACGACGCTGTGCATCATTAACCCGGTCAATTATGGCTTGCAGCCCTGTAAGATCAAGGCTTATGCTAAATATAAATGAGCCTGATCTGTAGGTCATGACACGTAAAGTACTGTCATTTAACCATGTTTTACGCTGTTCGGGCATATTGAGTCCTAAAACATGTCAGTGAAAATGTCAGTCTTTTTTTAAGGTATCTCAACATATTACAGCACTTTAATGAAAAAATGTGTCAGTGAAAATGTCAAAAGTTTTAGCAAGCCAGAATTAAAGGCAAACCTTCATGTTTTACACTTCATGTCTCAGGGAAACCGCGACCTAGTAGTGCGCTTAAATATTAGCCCAGGCACCCATATTAGCCCGGTTAGCGTTTAAACATTAGCTTGGCGTTCACTTTACTAATAAGTAAACTGCTCAGCCTGTAATTGCATTGCCACTGCATTCATCAGTCCAGTCCACGTTTCATCCGGCTGCCAAATCTGATGCAGTAATTCCTCAGCCTGTTCAATCGGCATTTTCATATAAAAACGGCGGTACAAATACATGAGGCTGGATACACGCCAGTTTTTGGCACAATGCACCCAGATCAATTGATCCTGCAAGTGATGAATGGCTTTTAAGGCAAATAACGCCTGACTGGCTGAAGGACAATCCCACAGTAGCGGCAAATGGATATAGTGCATGCCCATTTCAAGCACCGTGCGGTCTTCGCAAATGTGTTCGCGCATCAGGCTATTGCTGGCGTCATTTAAAGCCAGATTAACCACTGTGGACACCCCGGCCTGACAGATCAGCTTTAGTTGCTGGACGTTTGGCTGTCCTGAGGTGTAGAGGTTATCGTGGACTTTCTGGACATTGGTTAGCCCACTGATGTCAATTCCATTTAACAGATCAGTTTGAATATGCTGGTTCATTGCTCTATCACAAAAACGCTATCCTTAGGCATATAGATTACTCCACTTAATGATGTTGTAGAGTCCTATTTCATCATATTTATCAAAGTGCCTGAAAAAACAAGTTTTTTTCTTAAAATATTATTGTTTTTTAGGACATTTTTAGATTTTTTCGCGACTTTTTTAACAGTGTTAATCAATTATTTTAATGTTTTTGGTCGGTGATTAATGGTGAAATTTTACCCTTTAAACAGTTGACGGATGGTTGATAAATCCAGATGTTTTTATTAACTCCCTAGGCAGGCGTGCTATGATTTGTGCGTCAAAACAGGAGGCTATAATGAGCTTTATTCATCTGGGTATACATAGCGAATTTTCAATTGTCGATTCGATTGTCCGTATCCCTGCGCTCATCAATGCTGCTGCGCAAGACCAGATGCCCGCTCTTGCGCTCACTGATCTGTCCAACCTGTATGCTGCCGTCAAATTTTATAAAGCCTGTTTAGGCAAAGGCATCAAGCCCATTTTGGGTAGTGAAATCCGCCTGTGTGATGAAAAAGGCCGCGCGACTTTATTGGCCATGAATAACGATGGCTGGCGCAACCTGACCGAAATTGTGTCGCTAGGCTTTACCGATGGCTTGACCTTGGGGATTCCCTGTGTTGAGCGCGACTGGATTTTCAAAAAAAATAATAGCCTGATTGCCGTGCTGGGCATGCATAGTGATGTGGGTCAGGCACTACGTAGTAGTACGCCTGAAAAAGCCGATACGCTGCTGGAAGACTGGATTGCCCAGTTTGCTGATCGGGTGTATCTGGCCATTAGCCGAACCAGTCGTCCCGGTGAAGATGAATTTGTTGAGCTGGCACTTAAACTGGCCGAAAAATACCAGATTGGTGTGATTGCCCACAATGATGTACGTTTTATGCAAGCTTCGGATTTTGAAGCGCATGAAGCCCGCGTCTGTATTGCGTCAGGCTATGTGTTGGGTGATGAACGCCGCCCGCGTGATTACAGTGATTCGCAGTATTTCAAGACACAAAGCGACATGGAAGCGCTGTTTTCTGATTTGCCCAGTGTGCTTGAAAACACGGTTGAAATTGCCAAACGCTGCACCGTTACTTTAACTTTAGGTAAAAATTACCTCCCTAATTTTCCGATTCCTGAAGGTCATACGGTTGCGACATTTTTTGCAGAACAATGTCAGATTGGGCTGGAAGAACGCCTGATTCAGTTGTACCCCGAACAACCCGACAATTGGGATGACGTAAAGCAGCAGTATACCAATCGACTGCAATTTGAAATCAAAACCATTCTGGACATGGGTTTTCCGGGTTACTTCCTCATTGTGATGGACTTTATCAAGTGGGCAAAAAACAATGGCGTGCCGGTTGGGCCAGGTCGTGGCTCGGGTGCAGGCTCGCTGGTGGCTTATAGCCTTAAAATTACCGATCTTGATCCCCTGCGCTATGAGTTGCTATTTGAGCGATTCCTGAATCCGGAACGGGTATCCATGCCCGATTTTGATATTGACTTTTGCATTGCGGGTCGTGACCGGGTGATTGACTACGTGGCACAAACCTATGGCCGTGAAGCTGTGTCCCAGATCATTACCTTTGGTACCATGGCCGCAAAAGGAGCGATTCGTGATGTGGCACGGGTACTGGGAAAATCGTATGGTCTGGCCGATCGCCTATCCAAGCTGATTCCTGCCAAGCCCATTGGCGTTGATCTGAAACAAGCTCTGGAAATGGAGCCACAACTTAAAGATATTGTGAGTAATCCAACCCACAATGACTTTGATGATGCTACTGAAATCTGGGAAATGGCACTGAAATTAGAAGGCATTACTCGTAACGTCGGCAAGCATGCTGGTGGCGTACTGATTGCACCCAACAAGATTACCGATTTTTCCGCCGTGTATTGTGATGAAGAAGGTTCACGGGTCAGTCAGTTTGACAAGGATGATGTTGAGGCCATTGGGCTGGTCAAGTTTGACTTTTTGGGTCTGCGTAACCTGACCGTGATTGAAGATGCCATTCAGAACATTAATGTACGACGCAAACAGCAGCAGCAGCCCTTATTGAACCTGTCTACCCTGCCGCTGGATGACAAACTGGCCTATAAAATATTTAGTGACGCCAATACGACTGCGGTATTCCAGTTTGAATCCCCCGGCATGAAGCGCATGCTCAAAGAGGCCAAGCCTAGCCAGTTTGAGGAAATTATTGCGTTTGTGTCGCTGTATCGTCCGGGGCCAATGGATCTCATCCCCGACTTTATCCACCGGATGCATGGTGGGGATTTTGAATACCTACATCCGCTGCTGGAAAACGTGCTCAAGCCCACCTATGGCATTATGGTGTATCAGGAACAGGTGATGCAGGCCGCGCAGGTATGTGCCGGTTATTCGCTGGGCGGTGCGGATTTACTACGTCGCGCTATGGGCAAGAAAAAGCCCGAAGAAATGGCCAAGCAGCGCCTGACTTTTATTGAGGGTGCGGCCAAGCGTGACATTGAAGAACGCAAGGCCAATGAAATTTTTGACTATATTGAAAAATTTGCAGGCTATGGGTTTAATAAATCCCATGCGGCAGCCTATGCATTGGTGGCCTACCATACCGCATGGCTAAAAGCGCATTATTCGGCTGAATTTATGTCCGCAGTACTGACCTCGGAGATGCAAAACACGGATAATGTGGTATTTTTGATTTCAGATTGCCGCAGTATTGGGCTGGAGGTGTTGCCGCCGTCTGTGAATATGTCCAATTACAAGTTCCGCGCGGCAGATGACAAGACCATTATTTATGGTTTGGGTGCAATTAAAGGCGTGGGTGAAGCGGCCATGGAATCGGTAATTATTGCCCGCGAGCAAGATGGCCCATACACCGATCTGTTTGACTTTTGCCATCGGATTGAACTCAAAAAAACCAACAAGCGCACGCTGGAAGCCTTGATTCGCGCAGGTGCCATGGACTGCTTCAATGTAGAACGCTCAAGCTTGATGGAGCAGTTGCCAGAGGCCGTACAAGCCGCAGAACAGGCACGGCAGAATCGTGAAATCGGCATGATGGATTTGTTTGGTGAGGTAGAAACCGTTCAGCGACCCATCAGCAAATTTGTCAAACCGTGGAGTGATGAAGTTCGCTTAAAAGGTGAAAAGGACACACTGGGGCTATATTTAACGGGTCACCCCATGGATGTGTACCGACAGGAGTTGAAAAACTTTATTCCGGTTAATCTGGGCGAGCTATCAGCAACCCGTCGTGGCAGTACCACTGTATTTGCTGGCCTAGTGCTTGATGTCGCCAACTTTCCCAACCGGACTGTCATTACCCTCGATGATGGCAGCGCACGGCTTGAGGTCAATACCAACTTTGAACGACTGCAACGTTACAAGGAACTGATCAAGGTTGACCAGATCATTGTCATTGAGGGCGAAGTGGCTGAACGGGAAAACTTTGATCGCCCGATTGGCCGCCTCAACAAGGCTTTTAGCTTAAATGAAATTCGCGCCAAACGGGCATTGAATATCGTGCTACAGCCCTCTGACGAATTGATGCAACAGCCAAACTTTGCAGCCGATCTGGCCACTATTCTTGAGCCTTATACCCAGATAATAGATGAACAGAGCAAGAAAATACCACTGCAACTTCAAGTAGAAACCGCCTATGCGCATGGCGTATTGGAACTATCGGAACATTGGTGGGTACGTGCCGAAGATGAACTTCTACGCGCCTTACGTGAATATCTGGGCAAACAGGCCATTTATGTCAACTATCAAACCAAGAGTAAAGCGCAAAAAGCCATGACGACACCCGTCCAGCAGTCAGAAACCGTAGCACCTCAAGAAGTCATGTATTCCTAAGTCAGTTTTGTTTGGTATAGAGCATCAGTACCAAAAGTTATGATATATACAGTAAACCCTGTTGCCAAAGCGCAACAGGCGCATTCTCCAATTTAACAAACTTACCGTTTAAGCTTTAACTTTAAAAATTAAAGGCTTAATGACATGTTAAATTCTATTTTAAAGATTAGTAATTACACTGCACTACAACTGATCGATAGTTACCAACGTCATTTATCACCCATTAAGGGCTTTAAATGTGCGGCTGGACAACTATATGGAGACACCACCTGTTCAGCAGCCATTAAGACTATTGTGAAGACTCAAGGTATTGTTCAAGGCTTGCCAGCTATTCAATCGCAATTAACGCGCTGTCAAACTGCGGCTCGCCATTTTGCGGCCAATCCGGGTCAGCACCAAGCTGGTGTTTTCTGCTGCGTCCTGCCTATTCCGCTATAAGCGCTTAAATTTATAGACAAATTTTGGCATTATTTATTGGCGGTTGGTGATTCAGGTAATTTTTCTTAAATTGTTGTGCGCAACGGGCAAGGTTCTTTTAAAATAACCGGATTACTGAATACAACAAGTGGCTATATTTTGCTGAATCATCAAGAACCGGGACATTTACTGGATCATATCCGCATTGTCATGGTCAACACTACGCTACCCGCCAATATTGGTGCAGCAGCACGTGCCATGAAAACCATGGGACTATCCAGACTGGTGTTAGTGGCGCCCAAAACCTTTCCCAGCGGCGATGCAACGGCACTGGCTTCTGGGGCAGCCAGTGTTCTGGAACAAGTTGTGGTGGTAGAGACACTGGAAGATGCCATTGCTGATTGTCAGATTGTATTTGGCACCAGTGCCCGTAGCCGCACTATTCCATGGCCATTACTCGAAGCGCGAGCTGCGGCCAGTCTTGCGATTGAACAGGCTGATCGACATGAGATTGCCATTGTATTTGGTCGGGAAGACCGTGGCCTCACCAATGACGAGCTGGCACAATGTAATTATCACCTGACCATTCCGGTCAACAGTGAATATGGCGTGCTCAATGTGGCGGCAGCGATTCAATTGGTGTGCTATGAGCTGCGTATGCATGCCCTCGACAAACAAGCAGCACAACCAACTCATTCTGGTCACCAAAGTATTAACAATGCAATACAGGCTGACGGTGATACGGAAAATCTGAATGATGAAAATTCGGATCATGAAAATGCGGCGCTATCCAGACAAATGCCCCTGCCCAATCAGCACGTCATGCAGTGGGATGAACCACTGGTCACTCAGGCGCAAATGCAACAGTTTTATCCACATCTGGAAGCCATGCTGACTGATATTGATTTTTTAGACCCACAAAATCCACGACTGTTGCCGTTACGCTTACGTCGGCTGTTTGGCCGCATTCAACTGGATCGAATGGAATATAACCTGTTGCGTGGTATTTTTGGTCGGGTACAAGCCATGAGTCAAGGAAAATGGCCGCTTAAAACCAGTCAAAACGCATCTGTTTCAACGTCTTCCAGCCCTCTTGCACAGGACAATAACAATCATGTTTAAGCAGCTCAAAGAAGACATTCAGGTTGTTTTTTCCCGTGATCCTGCTGCACGCAACACGCTGGAAGTCATACTGACCTACCCCGGTATTCATGCGCTCATTATGCATCGGGTTGCCCATCAGTTGTGGCAAAAGCAATTTAAGGGCACTGCGCGGGGGCTATCCACTTTTAACCGCTTTGTAACCGGTATTGAGATCCATCCCGGTGCCAAAATTGGTAAGCGTTTTTTTATTGATCATGGTATGGGGGTGGTGATTGGCGAAACCGCAGAAATTGGCGATGATGTCACACTGTACCACGGTGTCACATTGGGTGGCACGACATGGAACAAAGGCAAGCGTCATCCCACGCTGGAAGATGGCGTCGTGGTAGGTGCTGGTGCAAAAATTCTCGGGCCTTTTGTAGTGGGTAAAAATGCCAAAATTGGCTCCAATGCAGTAGTGACCAAGGCAGTCCCGGATGAGGCCACCGCCGTTGGCAGTCCGGCGCGCTATATTTTAAAAGACTACAAAGAACAAACCAACCCATTAAGTCTTGATGACTCACGGCGCATGAATTATGCAAAATCATTGGGATTTCAGCCTTATGCAGCTGTGCCCAATACCTCTGACCCCATGATGGATGCGTTTCGAATTTTGCTGGATCACATGCAAAATACCGACCAGCGACTCAATGACATTTGCCAGAGCCTCAAGCAGGTCAATCCAGAATTTTGTATGCAACGACAGGAAAGCCTGCCGTTATCTGAAGATGATCAGGCTGTTATTGAGGAAATTAAACGCGAGTGTGATTTAAGCGCCTGCACCAATCAAGACGCATTTAAAAAGTAATGCTTTGTCATTACAGCGCAAAACATGATAAGTCACTGGACTGATAAAATCGTTTATTTTATCAGTGCGTTGCTATAAGACTTCAAACTCAATACGACGATTGCGTCGCCTGCCTTCTTCCGTGCCGTTATCGGCAATGGGTTGATTGGCACCGAGGCCTTCTGTGTTTAACAGGGTTTTATTCACGCCTCGGGCAGCCAGATAATCACACACGGCATTGGCACGTTGCAGCGATAAACCCAGATTGGTGACCGGATTACCCTGACTATCGGTATGGCCAATAATCTTCACTGACTTATTACCCACTTTATTTAACGCAATTGCCATTTCATCCAGAATGCGCTGTCCCACTGGTGTCAAAATCGCACTGCCTGATTCAAACTCAACAATACGATTGCCCAAAGCCTGATCAATGAGTTTTTGTTCAGACGCATTAATTTCAAGCTGTTGTTTTATCTTGTACATTGCAGGAATACCGGCTGTCATTTGCTGGGACAAAGCCGTTTTGACCGCCTCAGAGGGTACTTTGCCATTGAGCTGAATATTACTACCGGCAATTTCAAGTCGACCTTTACTGACATTCTTGAGCTCAGGCTGAATCGCATTAAGCACGGTTTGGCGCCATTCCGGCGGCATGGTGACGGCCGACACGGTAATCTGATCGACCACATTCTCCCCGTATATCCCTTTTAGTTTGGCTAGAATTTGCTGCCGGGTTTGTTCATCGGGGACAACGCCATTGGCAATCACGGGCTCCTGTGCAGCCATAGCCAGATTAGACATCACACCAAAACCCAGTAACAGCGTTAATGTCAGACTGGCCAATGGCTTTTTAATGTCCTTGATCTCAGTTTTTTGGTGTGGGTTAAAAAATCGCATGTTTTGACCTTTTATTATTTGAAAGTTCATTGTTCAATTCCCCAAAAAAACTTGCTTAAACAATCTAATCGCATCGGTTAGTGAGATCTGACTATCTCCCAATACTTGCTCAAGCGTGGCAAGTCCCGCATCATTTTCCAGATAGCTGTCAACCCATGCTGCTTCTGCAATTTTGACCCAGTGATCTGAGCTGATGTTGTTTTGCATCACGCCACTCAAGGCGGCAATATCAGCCCCCTGAAAACCGACCATGAGTAGTGGGCTATTCTGATGGCTAATCATGATGGACAGTTCAATATTGTGGCGCTTGATAAACCCAATCATTAAGTCCAGCCAGAACGTGGCCACAAAATGTGTATTGGGCGCAGCAGCCAATGGCAGCAACAATATCTTGTTCAGCTTTTTAGCGCCCTGACTAATTACCGGTTGCAGCAGCAAACCCAGTGCAATCAGGCTTTGGACAAAGGTATAAGGTTGCATGTGCAGCAATTGGGCGAATTGCCATAAACTTAGACCTGCGACCTGTGCTTCATAAGCACCACTGTTCTCGTCCTCCTGTACTTCATAAGGCTGTTCCAGAACTTGCATGAGCTGGGTGCTATCCTGAACCTGCAAAAGATACTGGTTGCGCTGCTGGGCACGCTGCCACAAATGATCCAGAATCAGTGATGCCCGCGCAATAAACTGTTCAGGCTGCCGGATTTGAATGCGGCAGCCCGTGACCATGGGAAAACGTCGCTTTGATGTATCGTGACTCGCGCTTAAATATCCGGTCAGGGCAATGGGCATTTTGGGATTACAGAATACAAAACTAATGCCCGCCATGTCATCAAAACTGGCATATCCAGCCTGTCGACCCGAATAATCCTCCAATGCCTTGGTAATCCATTCATCCAGTATGCTTAACATGGCATGCTGTCCCGCACTGCGCACAAAATCGCCCCGCGCAGGACATTTGCCAAAGTAAAAATAATCCGTACTGATAAGCTGTGTTGCCACTATGGATTTACTCCCATCGTTGCACCCCTAGTGACTGCTGGTGTCAGGGTTGCCGCATTTGGGGTTGGCACAGTTGATACATTTGGCGCAACGGACACGCTGCCTTTACTGGCTGGCTGTTGTACGCTGGGCTGGCTGGCATTGCTTACCATTGTGGCGTTGGGAGTGACAGTGACATCAGCCACCAGTTGCAGTCCTTTTAAGCCGTTACTGCCTGTAGGTGCATCATTATCTGCGCTCGCTGCACCGCTAATGAGCCTGAACTTGACCGTAAGTGGTGCAGTGCTGGCCTGTCCGTTCCAGCGTAGCTCAAAGCTACCATCAGGTAATTTCTTGCGGGTCGCCGATGTCATGAGCTTTTCCAGCCCATAAGCACCCGGCTCATCTACAATCGTCACCACATTACCGGATAAATCGGTTGCTGTGATTTTAACCCCCGGCTGGCTAGAAGGATTTGGCCAGACAAAGCTTACCCATTCTGGCAAGTTATTGTTATAACGCAGGCGTTGCCCATCAATATCAATCACATATTCACTTAAACCAGCAACCGGTGAGGGATAAATCTGGAAGGTGGTCTGGTCAGGATTTGCAGCAGGCTTAGTAGCGCTATTCAGGTTAGCGGTACTTGGGCTACCTCCTACAGGCGCAATATATTGGGGGAAATCTGCGATAAACTTTGGATTAAGGTTAATGCCAATACCATTCCATGTTTTAGGTGCCAATTGTAAGCCGCGCCGAATAATCAATGGATCAAGCTGACTGGTGACAAATTGGGAAATACTGCCTGACTCACCCAGAATACGGCCAATTTCATTTGCAGTGGCTTCTATCTGTGCGCCGGGAGCAAAAGGATATTTGGCGGCAAGCGTGCTATTAAACGGTTGGTAAACCTGAGCGCTCCAGAGTCGGTTAAGCTCCTGTTGCGTTGGAGTCATGAGCACTTTGTAAGACTGCACCAGCGGTTTCACCAGTAATGGCCTTAGAATCTGGCGCATCTCATCATTGGTGCCAGCCAGCATTTGTTCATCAACCAGTTGCTGCGCTGCATTAAACTCAGAACCACTTTCCTGCACGGTTTGCCGAACCAGACCCACCACTCCCGGGCCAATATCGCCTGCACTGGCGATTTTATTAAAGCGGGAACGAATGGCCGCCAACTGGTCAATATAGTTGTCCAGCAAGGCACGTTTCTGGTTATCCTCACGGCTCCTTGTCATATTATAAACAGCATCAAACTCACTGCCAATAATGCCCAGCTTGGCCTGTCCCCGATTTAAACCTTCGGTGTCAATATTAATCTGGACAGGCGTTGCACCCTGGCGTAATACCCGGTTTTTAAACCATGTGACAAAGCCCTGCTTGGCCAGGCTGCTACTTTCATCAATAGCCGTAGGATTATCCCAGCTGGTTTCTGTCGCAATCAGGTTAATCATTTTACGAGCTGGAGATTGTTCAGTATCACCCAGACTATTCATTACCTTAAGCTGCTGGTTAAAGTCACTGGCAGGTACATAATCAATAGCACGGATAAATTTCTTCCATTCCTGACTGTATTCTTTCTTGTATAAGCCCACCAGCTCACGGCGGATTTGTTCAGGACTACCGGTTAGGGTCAGGTCATCATTGCGCACACTGTTGAGTACCCAGTCCTTGCCCTGAATATTGGACTTGCTGGCCTCATCAATCGCCTGACTGACATAGCCATTCCATGCGGCTTTGGTAAACGTTCCCGGCAGTGCATAACTACCTACCATAAAGTGGCGATTTTTTTCGCCGACCACCTGAGCAACAGTAATCGCAGGATAACGTACCGCAGCACGCATTTTGATTTCAGCATAAACCCGGTCACGTGCTGGCATTCCTTTAATCACCTGCCGCAAGTGTTCGCGAGTCTGGTCAACCAGTGCCAAATCAGCTTCCAACACCGGAAACGCAGCATTCTGGCTTTGTGATAATGAATAGCTAATCAAACGCTCTGCCTTGCGAATCATATCACTACGCGACATCTCACCCCGATTGGCTTCCAGCCATGTACGCCAAAAACGGGTAATCTGATCGTTAAGATGACTGGATTCCATGTGATTATGATCCGCCAGCATCAAATAGGCTTTTAAGGCATTGTAGGCATCTTCTGCACTGGTTGCCGAAGCTTCCGTATATTGCCGCGAGGCGCTAATGGTTGCTGCCTCAACTGGTTTGCTGGCTGCTACCGTTTTAAGCGCTTCTGCATTGGCATTCACATCGCCCAGATAATGGGCAATATTTTGCTGGACAGGCGCCAGCATCACCCGCTTGATGCCTGCCAGATACTCAGACAGCAATTTTTCATGCAGTGCCTGACCTTGATACAGGCCAAACTGTAGCGATAACGGCCGATCCTGCTGATAACGATCCAGTTGCTCCAAGCGATCTTGTAGAATCAATAAGCCATCAAACTGACTGGACAGGTTGGCCTGACTTTCATTCTGAATACGTTTTACTTTCTGTAAATCAGCACTAACACTTTGAATTAATAGCTGATTATTACGATATGACCAAGTCCAGACACTTAAGGCAACACCAATCACCAATAACCCTGCCAAAAATGCCGCATGCCGCTTCTGGCGACGATTGCGGTTTAAATACTGACGTACCAGATGTTTATCTGCCAGAATCACACGAGAAAAAAGCTGCTTTAAAAAATAGCCATGCTGACTGTTGATTTCCACCTCCTGATGACCGGTATCACTCGGTTCAGTCAGGCTAAACTGGCTAACAATCTGCTTGGTCATCGGGCTATCTACCATGCCTTCTTGCAAGGCGCTGGTAAAATAGAATCCGCGAAAAACGGGCTGAAACTGAAATGGATTTTCTTCAAACAACGCTGAAATAAATAACTTCAAGGCGGGTTTAATGGATTTAAATTCCAGTGGAAACGTCATCACACTGGGAGAAATGGTCTGGGAATGCCGACGGGTCAAATGAGTCGTACTGAGATCCTGCAAGCCCTCATAAAGGGTATTAAACTGTTCTTCAAATTGGGCACTGGCATCCTTGCTGAGTTTTTCCTCATAGGGAATGGTTGCACCCCACACCTGTTGCCGTTCTTCATCATCATAAACAGAAAAAAACTCGCTAAACCCCGCCACCAAATCCATCTTGGTAAAAATGACATACACTGGCGCAAACACTTCTAACTGCTCAGTCAAATCCTGCACCCGACTACGCAGATTCTTGGCCAGTTTTAAGGCATGTTCAGGATTATTGCTCATTAACTCGGCAATACTGACCCCAATAATAATGCCATTAATTGGTGCCTTTTTACGGCTTTTTTTCAGTAAACCCAAAAAGCCCAACCACTCCTGATGATCTTCTTCATACACTGCATAACGTCCCGCAGTATCCAGCAAAATTCCTTCTGTCGAAAAAAACCAGTCACAGTTACGTGTTCCGCCAATACCCTGTACAGCCGCTTTATCTTTATTATTTTCTGCAAAAGGAAATCGCAAACCGGAATTTTGAATGGCCGAACTTTTTCCCGCCGCCGGGTTACCAATCATCATGTACCAAGGCAGCTCATACAGTGCAGCATGGCCACGCTTATCCCCTAGCCTTGATTTGCGCAAGGTGCGAATCGAATCATTCATTTGCTGTTTTAAAAACTGGATTTTCTCTGCATCATCACTGTTATTTTTAGGACTCACCAAACGGCTATCCTGTTGCAGTAAATCGGCCAGCTCTGCGCCCTGCTGGCTATTTTTTCTTTTAAAATACCACCATAGCGCGCCCGTCACTGCTGACAAAAACAGCACGCCAGCCAGCACGCTCCAGAACAAAAATGGTGGCACCACACGGTAGGTACATACTAATACCACCAATAACCCCACCGCAATAATCAAACGTGGATCATATATTCGTTGCCAAAAACTATTCATCATCGTTGTTGTCACTTAATCACATATCATTAATAAAAAGGAAAATACCTATAGGTATTTATTGAGGCCTACAAAGCAACCAGACTTAAGCATCAGGATTAATATCCTTATTCATTTTTTTGCAAAATAACCAACCAAAATTTATGTGATCTGTATCTGCTGATACTAAGTAAATATCATTATCTTGCTGTTGTGCCAATGCGGCTGAAAAGACAAATCCTAACCCACTGGATTGATCAGACACATTTTCTAGTAATGATCCCATAAATAATAATTGATCAGTATCTAGCTCCAGATCTGTCACCTCATTAAATAATAATTTAATATAAGATGGAGCTAACCGTGGATTAATTGGAGAAATAAATAATGGATGCTGCTTAGGGTTGTTTAATAGCAATTCTTGTTTATCAGCATTTATAAAAACATTCTGATCATCATCCAGCATTGGAATCATAATATTTTGCTGGGATATGAGTAGGCCATAACCGGCTTCAGCGCTGATATAATCTGGTTGATCCCAGATAACCTCATCAATTTCATTTTGATCAATAAAGCTATCTGCACCCAGCATGAAATGCATATTTTTTTTATCTTGTTTAATGTGTTCTAACAAATCTGCAAGCAGTGCCGGCTGACTGCCATGATCCTCTACAACAACAGGATTAAAAGAAAACTGATTAACGTTAAAACCAAGTTGCTGTAATCGTTCAGTCATCACTGTTTGTATCAATTCATAATCTTGCTCATCCCAGCGTAAAGGCAAGAAACAATGAATCTGCAGATGCGCTGGACATTGTTGAATCTGATCAATCACCTGTTCTGTATGCTGTGTGAGGTGTTCCTCACGCTGGCCATTCCATGCCGGATGCAGAACAGGCTGCTCAAATTCAGGTCGGGCTTGCCATGCTGCGGCTTGGGCCATGCTTTCCGCCAACTGAAATAGTGGAATTTCAAGTGTTTGTATAATTCTTTGCACAATGACTGCCATGCGTGTAAAGCGTGATGGCTGCACAATAGTTAAATCATCCGTATCAGCTTGCCTATCTGCGATCAGTTCAAACTCATCTTCAGCAATATCAATGCGCCGGCTTAAAATATGCACGCCCATCGCATTGACCAGCTGGGAATCAAGCTGAGCGGCTTTATAGTTTTTTAAGCTGTCCAGAATATCCTCGGCATTATCCCCTTCACTGGTCTGTAAAGCCGTTGCATGAATTCTCAAATATATTGGGGTTTCATTTAATGCTTCCTTTGAACCCTGTTGTTCTGATTCCTGATTGTCGGTATTGGCAGTTTCAGGAGTGGTACTGTCCTTATTTTTTAATTTTTTATAAATGATACTGATAAAATAACTGGCACCGCAAACCAGTAATGGCAATCCCAGTAAATAAAATAAAATAGTGCTTGAGCTGGTACTCACTTGGCTATCGCGCCAATAGGCGATCACCACCGTGTCAATCGCAACACATAAAATAAAAAAGTAAATTAGCCAACGCATTTATTGTTCCATTTTATTTTAAAATAAATCTAGTTTGAGATTGATGTTGCTGAATATTTTTACTGATTAAAAAAGCACCTTGTCCAATACCCACATCATTACTCATGGTTAAGACTATGGGTTTGATAGCGGCTTGATGAATCACTAGTTTAATCTCAATAATCAGCGTGATATTACATAAACGGTTTAATATCTTTTTTAATAACTGATATTTTTTACCTGTGGGTAATAGCGCCATATAGTCGCTATAGGCCAAAGGCCCTATCTCAATCTGAATTTTGGAATCAATTTGCCTCACTCTTTCGCCACAAAAACTATTAATACCCAACTGCACACCCGATTCTGTTAAAAAACTACGGCTATTGAGGGGTATTTCAAACCATTCTGCAATAAATTGATGAATTTTAACGGGGTGATTTAATGTAGCTGTTAATAATTGCTGAATCGTTTCAACATTTAAGGTTTGCCCCTGTAATAACCCCCCAAATTCAGCAAAAATATAATCTTCCCGATGCTGACCAGAAGAGTTTAATGTCGGGCTATATCCACTTAAAGCATGAAGACAACTGAGATAATGCTTGTCCTGATAGATTTCTGCCAGCAGTGGTAAATTATGTTTGAGGGAAGCCTGATAAAATAAATTGATTAAGCGGTTATTGAATAGATTTAAAAATGCCAGTGATCCATGTTTTCTAGCCCATACACTACTGTTGAGTTTTTGGGTATAGACCAATGGCAAGGCACCCAGATTTCCTGTCAAACCCAGCATGGTGGGAACAATAATATATCGATCGGTTTTCTCTGCCAGCTTCAGGGTTTCCACTTCACTTTTTTGAAAAGCCAAAGATAAAGTGGCATTAAACTCGATAGCCTCATCGAGCACCTGACTGGCTGAAAGACCTTTTTGCTGTTTTAAATACAGTTGCAACAGGCGAACGGCTTGAAAAAATTCATACCCTTCAGGCTGCTGCTTAAGACCAGCAATTATACTAACTGGCGAAAACCATTGAGCGGCTGACATCTAAGCAGTTCCTGACCGGTAGTATCATCCACAAGAATGACCTGAATAAAGCTGTTGAGATTGACTTTCAATCCAAAGAAATGTGACAGCAACTGCCCAATCAATTGTCGCCCTGTTCCAACAAAACTACTTTGATCAATAGTAACTCTGACTTCCAGACCACGGATAAACATGGGATATGGAATTGCTGGCACCATATTGGTTGCAGGCGTAAAGGCAATTTCCTTAAAACCTTCAATCTGTTTTAAGTTATAGGCGCTGTGCGTTAGCTCATATAAGGTAAACGCTTCTTTTAATGCCCGAATATCCTGCTGCTGATTCAAAGCCTGCGTATTGAGTGACAAATGCGAAATAATGCGCCAATTGCCTTCTTTTGCATGATTAAAACGATAAGTTGGTGTCGGTTTTTTTAAAAAACGAACTTGACGGAATGGACCTGTTTCTTCCTGATTAAGGTCACCTTGTGCTAACCCAAAAGGAAGATGTTGCGGCAGATGCCGATTGGTGCAGTACAAATCCAGACTTAAATAATCGGCTTGAACAGTGGCGGGATCAAACTGATGATCAACCAGCGTAATCTGATAATCATAACCCGACTGGTTGGCATGCAGCGTATGCTCGCGCTCAATATGGTAGTACAACGCATGACTTTGTTCGCGGGCATGATTGAGGGAATAAAATGGCAAAACTTCATGCAAGCTTTGCTGACGGTTGGCCGCTTCACGAATCAAGGATAATCTGTTAATGGCATAAATTTCATAAAACTGGGGATGATGCGCATCACCGACCACATGATATTTAACTTGCTTGTGATTAATTTTGATGGGTTCAGCAGACTTTTTGAACAGGTTAATCACAGGTGTGCAAAACAGCCGGATATTTTTTGTGCTTAGTTGACTAAATGCCTGAATAAACTGGTTATTATGCGTATCTAGCTTAAATTTTAGTTCAATAAAAAAGCTTTTGGTATCTTTAAGAAAGATAGATTTTAAGTGCTGTAAATCAATATCAATAAAATTAAATTTTTCTGGAAAGGCAAAATACTCGGCAATGAGCCGATAAGCATGATGGGCGTGCTGATCGGCAGGCAATAACGCATCATCAGGTGAAAATCCAGCCAGTGCAAATGGATTTTTGATGGCGCGTGAGGCGTGCACCTGACTGCCTGCAAAAACTTTTGTAGTCTGGTCTAGCATCAAATCACGTAATTGTGCCACGCCAAAAGGAGTCGTATCCAGATAAAGCCTTAATTTCTGACTGGCCAGCGTGGTTACATCAAATCCGGCAGCCAAAATATTAAACTGTAGTTTGAGGACAGCATTACTATACTGGTAGCTTTCTTCTACAGGATTAAGCTTAAACTCTAGCTGATATAGTTCAAGAGGTAATAGCGTCACTGGATAAGTGGTGCTAAAACGGCAACTCACGCCCTGATAAGGTTTGGTGACCAATCCCATTCCTTTTTTAGCCAGCACAGGTTGGGTCATTTGGCTGAGCTTAATGCCCTGCTCCAGTGCCACAATTGAGCAAGATGGAAAAGGCTTGAGATAAGCTGGATATAACACCTCAAATAAGGCAGAGGTAAAATGCTCGTATCCATCATCCAGCTTTTTATGAATACGGGCAGAAATCAGCGAAAATGCCTGAATCAAGCGTTCAACATGCGGGTCTTCTACTGATTCGCCAGTTATCATCAAACGATTGGCTACTTTAGGATAAGCAGCCGCAAATGCTTTGGACTGACGCATAAATAGCGACAGTTCCTGTTCATAATAAGGTAATAAATTATCCAAAATACCTATCCAATACTTTGGCCTGTTATGAGCCAGCGGGTGTGATGGAATATTGCTGGGTAGCCGGATTCATGACAGCGTCAAAAACCACAGGCTCCTGTATCGGTCTGATATTGAGTACGCCTTTAATAGTAAGCAGTAGTGAACCCACATGGTCACTATCAATATGCATAAACACCTGCACATGGCTTAACCGGGTTTCCTGATCTGCAATCGTCGTTTGGATAGCACGACAAATTTGATCACGATGCAATGGATTAGCAGTGCTTAAACCCACAAAATCTAAAATACCAAAATTTAAAATTGCTTTTTTTGCATACGGATAATCATCAATTGCACTAAAATGCGTGCTTCTTGTATTTAATAATTCTTCAAGATCCCGTCCCACTGAATCTTTAAGTTCCTGTATATTCCAGCGAACAGAATCACGGTTATCCGAACCTTCTGCCAGTAAGCGTTCAAATAAAGTAGGTTGAAAACCAAAGATTTTTTGTTGATGACTATTCATTTTTAAATAATAAAAACCAGAAAGCAGAAAAGATTAGAGGCAGAACCTCTAATCTTCAGCGGCTTATATTAAGCGGTATAGGTCGCAGTATTGTTGGACAGTGACCATTTCTTGGTCACAGCACCTTTGGATGCGCCATCAATAGACTGCTGGGTATACGTCCACTCAACAGCAGCATATTTCAGACCAAATGCTTCAGTAGGAACGCCTTCAGCCATGACTTCAGGACGCACATTAGAAATCAGTACATGCTTTAATTTAACTTGCAAATACTTGACCCGTTTGTCACCGTTAGCACGATAAAAGTCAATTTGCACTTCATCAAAAGTATAACCGGCGGAACAGGCTTCCCAAAGTTTTGGACTGGTCGCATCAAGATCCTTGAAAAACACCATATCATCATGCTCAGCACGTTCAGCAGTATGGCCGCCAACACTACTGGCAGTCGCTGATTTAGGCTGGCGAATTTGATGTGCCCAGCTATTTACTTCCAGCCAGTCTTTATGCTCACTATCACGAGACTCACCGTCTACTTTATACTTGCCTCTAAATTGGATATATATATCTTTCATTTAGATATTACCTTTGTTATGTCAAATTAAATTAAAACGCAATTAACCGTTTGCAGCCTGAGGTAGCTCAGTGACAAGTCGCAGAGAAACCGAAAGCTCATCCAGTTGAAAATGTGGTCTTAAAAAAACCACGGACTTGTAGCATCCTGGGCGCCCAGGCTGTTCTACAACCTTTACGGATGCTTCACGCAGCGGATACTGCGCCTTGGCTTCATGCGAAGCTCCATCGTCTAGTAGTACGTATCGAGATAACCATTCATTTAAAAATGCCTCAACATTTCCCGCAGAAGCAAAACTGCCTACTTTGTCGCGCATCATGGCTTTCAAATAGTGAGCAATGCGTGAAACAGCCATAATGTACTGAATTTGCGAGGACAAGATTGAGTTGGCATTGGCGGAGTCGCTATCATATTTTTTGGCTTTTTGCGTCGATTGCGCTCCAAAAAAAGCGGCATAATCAGTATTTTTGCAATGCACCATGGGAACAAAGCCCAGATCACTCAGTTCTTTTTCGCGGCGATCTGTAATGGAAATTTCTGTGGGGCATTTCAATGCGACTTCACCATCATCGGTCTTGAAAGTATGCACAGGCAAACCTTCGACCAATCCCCCACCTTCCACGCCACGAATAGCAGCACACCAGCCATATAAATCAAACGCATTGGTCAGCCGTGTACCAAACGCATAGGCAGCATTCACCCATAAATACTGGTTGTGTTCAGCACCGCTCACGGATTCAACAAAGTTAAAGCCTTCAACAGCCGTGCCTTCTTTAGGATGATAGGGCAAACGACCCAAAAATCTGGGCATGGTCAGCGCCACATAGCGCGCATCTTCACTGTCCCGAAACGAACGCCATTTCACATATTCGACAGTTTCAAAAACCTTGGCAATATCACGTGGCCGGTCAATATCGGTAAAGGAATCCAGTCCCAGCATTTCTGGTGCAGCCGCCGAAATAAATGGCGTATGAGATGCTGCCGCTACGTGTGAAATTTGCTCTAGCAAATAAATATCAGAAGGCTGGCGGTCAAACTCAAAATCACCAATCAGTGCAGCAAATGGCGCACCACCAAATGTACCGTACTCTTCTTCATAGATTTTCTTAAACAAAGCGCTTTGATCGAAATCAATTGCACTTTGAAAATCTTTAATCAATTCCTTTTTATTGGTATTGAGCAGGCGAATCTTAATCATTGGATTAGAAGGAGATTCCTGACAAAAATAATGAAGCCCACGCCACACGGATTCAATTCTTTGAAATTCAGCATGATGCATGACTGCACTAAGTTGTCTTGAAATCAGGTGATCTAGCTCTGCAATGCGCTTATCAATAGAAGCCGATAAATTATCAGAAATCAAAATACTGCCCGACAATACTTCACGCGCCAGTTCAGCAATCAAACCTTTAGCACGCTCGTGTTCACTATCTGAGCGGGCAATCCGGCTTTGTGAAACAATCTCGTCCAGCAAGCTAGATGAGGTGTTTGCTGGTTCAAATTCATTGTTTAGAGCGCCATTAACGGCTAAAGAAGCTGCACCATTCATTGTTTTTATTCTCCCTGCTGTCCAGCATCTTGTGACCTAGGTTCCTGCTGGCTCAACTGACGCACATGCTCTGTATTGCGTAAGACTTCATCGAGTAAATCTTCGAGTTTTTCACTGGTTGAAATTTTATTACGCAAATCCGTCAGGCGTGTACGTGCTTCTACCAACTGACGCAGAGGGTCAATTTTTTGAACAATGTTTTCGGGGCTAAAGTCATCCATGCTTTGGAAAGTCAGATCGACCGGTAAGCGACCACCCTCATCGGTCAACTGGTTATCTACCGCAAATGCAGCGCGCGGTGCCATAGCAGCCATGACTTCGTCAATATTTTCCAGATCAATATTGACAAATTTTTTATCTTTTAATTTGGCTTGCTCTACTTCAGAAGCGCCCGCAAAATCCCCCATGACCCCTACCACAAATGGCAATTCTTTAGATTCCTTGCCATCACCCACTTCAACGTCATAGGTCAGATGCACACGCGGTGGCCTGATTCGTTGCAGGCGTTTTTGTACACTTTCGCGCTTTGCCATTTTTTGTTCCTTAATCGATGCTTGTTAAACTTTAATTAAATGATGAAAAGGGATTTGCTGGCTTACTACTTTGGGCTTTTGCCGGTGCTGACGCAGGTTTTGCCTTTGCAGCGGGTGCCTTTTTAACCACTGTTTTTTTATGGGTGGTTTTTCGGGTATAGGATTTTTTTCGACTCATCGGCTTGGTATTTTTCTTTTCAGGTTCCGCTTCTGGTACTGCTGTCATAACCTCAAGCGGTTTTTCTCCACGCGAATGATTGATCTGCGTCGCAACTTTGCTGGCTTCACTCCACGTATCGCCATACAGAAACTGCATGGAACCTTTCATTTGCTCCAGTCCGCGCCCTGTAATTTTTAACCCTGAACGCAAGATAATATCTTTTGCAGCCGCATTGTCAGGTTGAAGCTTTAATAAAGTATTGGCAGATTGAACAGCTTTGTCATATTTGCCTAATGCAAAAAACTGCTCAGCCAGTTGTTGCCATAGTTCTGGCTGCTGCGGACTTTTGCAGATCTGCGCACTTGTTGTTAAAATATTCGTATCCTTCTCTCCGACTGCCATCGGAATAGTAGTCAGACATTCCGTCTTTAAGACGTGATTTTTATTTGTATTTTTACCAAGCATGCTACAGCCCGTAAAAGTTACAATACATGCAATCAAATAAATGTTTTTAAATGATTTTTTTAGAATCATGGATACAGCCCAAGTGTTTGTATTATTCGCAATCGCATTCTAATAAGGAAAAATTAAATTATCAAATAAGATGACTTTTTATAAATTTAGTATAATTTTTAAGCTTTTTTAATATAAAATTTGATTTTAACTTTCAAAGTTTATAACATAAATTATTGTTATTTATATAAATATTAAAAAATTTTATAAATTATAAAATTTTAGATAAAAATAGAAA
>SECL01000026.1 GCA_004173455.1 Moraxellaceae bacterium
GCTAAGCATTCACTTAAGCCAGCCATAAAAAAGCCTGCTCCGTAAAGGAGCAAGCTTGATCAAGCAAAAACTCTATAGGTTTAACCCTGAAACTGGCTGGCATCAAACGCATTGGCCTGAATTTGTACCAGTTTACGGCTGCCTTGTTCCCCATTCATGCGCCAGTGTCCGATCTTAATGTTATCGACCAGCGCAATATCACCCTTTTGCCAGTTCATCAGATAGGCTTTGTTAAAAATACTCTCAAACAGTGCGGACTGCTCAGAAGCAGTCCAGTCAACGCGATGGCCGTTGCGGTCACAAAGCTCCCAAGTCAAATTCATGCCATCAGCGGTTGAGTCCTTATGAATCTCACCCCGATTCGGAAACGCCTGAACTGCCGCTGCGTGTGATATTTCATTGGTATTTTTAGCAAATGCCCAAGGCTGAATGCAAAGCTCTCCAGTTTCAGGCACGCGACAAACTGCTGGACAGGGTGCCAAGGCCAGATGGGCTTTACCATCTGGGCGAACCAGTAAGGTAAACGGACTGCGTTTTAGCAGCAACTTATCCATTAATCCAACCTTGCGCTGCGAAATATAATAAAAACGATTCCACGCTTTACGATATTTTTCCTGCAAATTGTTCGGTAATTCTCGGTAAACATGCCCCAAGTCCACCATGCCGGTTTCGGCCAGATAAGGCGCCGGTTCAAAGCAGCATAAAGCCAAATAGCGCGAGCGTTCTGAGCGTACTCCACCTTCCACGTGTGGACCTTGAATGGATGATTCAACTGGGCCAAGCTGTACAGTATTTTTATCCAGATAACGGCGATAGTCGCCAGAACCCAATAAGCCTTCACTATATTTGCGCAACCAACTGGCAATAAAAGCAGGCATGTTGTTGTTATTAAAAGAATTCCAAGTTTCTAAACCTAGTCCTTGTGTAACCAGTTGGTGAAATTCTTCCGTGGTACAGGGCGTAAATCCCCGAAATAACAGTACACCGCGCTGGGCAATTTTTTGGATAAAATAAGGACGATTAGCCTGCAAGATATGAATTAGGGTTACGGTGCTACAGGGCATCTTTGGGCTAAAAACCGTAATAAAATCGTGGCTGTCAGTACTGTCTAGTTGGTCTAATGTTGGATTAAAAGCGATGGTCATGTTGATATCTCATCAAGTTTTAAAGTGGGTGAAACCAGTTCAGGCAAGGCAGTATTTAAAATGATCAGATAACGCTGGACAAATGCTTGGATCATTTGTGGCGATAAAGCTGGAACATTATAAGAAAAAGTGAGTTGCACCCGACCAGCAAAAGTGGTGGTTGCCAGACAAATCAAAGGCTTGTCCAGATAATTTAAGCTAGGTAAATTGATAAAGCGTTTTAAGGTTAGGTCGCCATACTGTTGTGAATAATTGACCCGACCCATATTGGTAAAATGAATACTATTGCGTGAGTTTTTATTAATCACTTGCAGTAGTTGTTGCGGGTCTTTTTTAAGCGACATAATCAGGCGGCGTAACCACAAGCCAAAAGCAATATGCTCACGTGACAGCTTGCGCTTAAAGTCCTGATTGACCAGTTGACTGATTTGCCAGATGTCTGCTGCCGGCGTAACGTCAAACATGCCATCAATAGCAGAAGCAAAATAGCCAACTTCTTGATGACAGGGTTGTTTAAGCTTTGGCAATACACTAATGGCGGTGCTGAGCAGGATGGGTTTGCTGTCAGACTCCTGAATAAACTCGGCAGCAGTGAGTAGCAGCGCACTACTCAGCAAGCCATGCATGCTGCTTTGTTTGGTTTTGCAGGCACTGACCAGTTGTTGGGTGAGTGCGGCATCCAGCCAATATTCCTGAAAATGGGTCTGGGTTTTTTGTGGTGCGGATAAAGTAGGCACAGAAAATTGTGCGACGGCTTGTGGCCGCAGTAGTTTGGCAATGGTTTTAAGGTTATGACGGATAGAGTGCCATAAGCTGCCATCTTCTAGCAGGTCATCATAAGAGGGTAGCGGCGCACGCGGTTGTAAATCATTGGCAGAACCTGCATAGCAGTGCAGGATTTCACTGATTAATGTATCGACAGATAAGCCATCCATCAATGCATGATTAAAAGAAAACAGAAGTTCTGAAGTCTCGTGGCCATGCACCAGCGTAAAATGGCATAAGGGCTTGGCAATCTGGTTAATGGACTGGTTAACCTGTTCTTGCGCCACATTATGCCAATGCTGATCTGACTGGCGCTTAATACGGATAAGGGCAATATCTGTCACTTGCGGAAAATGAAAACTGGGCAGTGACTGTTCAACGACCTGTGCCCGTAACATTGGGAAGATATAGCTCACATGCCGGATGGCTTGCTGTAACCGATAAGGATCAATATTGCCGTCAATTTGGGCAATTACCACACCGGTATTGGAAGCGGCCTGACTCATTTTCCACCATAATAGTTCTCCCGAGCCTAGAGGACGATTGGCAAATGCAGGGGCTGACGTTAAAAATGTCATGGATGTAGTCTCATTGTGTTATCTGCCATAACGGCAATTTTTGTTGTTTTTAGGTTATCATATCGCCCATATGATAACAAGATCAGCCCGCCAAGCTTATTTTTTTGCCTGAAAGATTATATAAAAATATCGGTTATTCAACGGGATGGCAAAGTAAAAACCTTGTGCATCCATTCACGTCAGTGCGTCTTCAACAGATCGCCATTTAATCTGCAAAAGGATGGCGTAAAAACGCATTGTTCCAGTGCTAGAAGTGCGCTATATATTTTTTAACCAGTCCTGAAAATATTGCGGTCTGGATCGGCAAAGGTGGTTTTAGCCCAAGCGTTTCTCTATAGCCCTTATCAATAAAATAATGACTAAAACAACCCTGAAATAATGAAAATGATGTGACATTGATGCACAGGAGGTAGGTTATGAACTGGTATCTCAAAGTGGTCCAAGGCAATTATGCCAATTTCAAGGGCAGAGCCAGACGGCAGGAATACTGGATGTTTGCCTTTATTAATCTCATGATTGCAGTGTTACTGAGTATTATTGATACGGTGGTGTTTGGCCCTAGCAATTTTGTACTGAGCAGCTTGTATATGCTTATTGTGCTGATTCCGGGCATTGCGGTGGCAGTACGGCGTTTGCATGATACCAGTCGTAGTGGCTGGTGGATGTTGCTGGCATTCATCCCAGTGATCGGTGTATTGGCACTTATTATTATGATGTGCGTGGATAGTACACCAGCACCCAACCAATACGGGCCAAACCCCAAAGGAATTGGAAACCGGATGCAGCCAGTACATTCTTAAAGGATCATGGTTTATTGGCTATATTTTAAAACTAGGCGGGTAAAATTAAGGTGAAACCAAATGGCTTCACCTTAATGATTTGATCGTTGACTACAGATGTTATTACTGATTAACGGCGTGCTTGCTGATACAGCGGCATCACTTTAGGCAATAAGGTTTGAATGGTACGTACCCGAGTTTGTGAACCAGGATGAGTGCTTAAAAACTGCGGCGGCTCACTTTGACTGGCGGCTGACATCTTGTTCCATAGGGTCACGGCAGCCTGTGGATTGTAGCCTGCACGTGCCATCAGCTCTAGACCCAGTGAATCTGCTTCACTTTCCTGACTACGGCTAAACGGTAGGTCAAGACCTAACTGGGTGGCCATACCGGCAATTTGAGTTTGCCCTTCAGTGAGTCCAACCGCTGAGGCCAGCACGCTTAAGCCCAGTTGAGTGGCGCTGCTGCGCGAAGCCCGCTCACGGCCATGTTCACGTAGCGCGTGTGCCATTTCATGCCCCATAATCGCAGCAATTTCGTCGTCGCTCAGCTTGAGACGGTCGATAATGCCGGTATAGAACATAATTTTGCCACCGGGCGCGCAATAGGCATTCAGTTCATTGCTTTTGATGGTATTGACCTGCCAGTTCCAAGTGCGTGCATCTGGCCGATAGACATTAACTTGTGGGATCAGTCGATTGGCAATGCGTTGTACCCGCTGCAACTGGGCAGGGTTGGGGTTCAGGATGCCTTTTTGGCGTGCGTCAGTGAGAACCTGCTGATAGCCTTGGGCTGCGGTCTGGTTGATTTCATCACTGGATACCAATAGAAGCTGACGACGGTCAACCCCTGTGGCGCTGTTCATGGTGGAGCTGGCACAACCAGACAGGACTATGGCAGCACACAAAGTCAATGAAGTAAAAATACGCACGGAAAAATCCTCTAAATGGGCTATTTTTAATGTAATCTGTTGCACATGGACAACATGCAGATTGAAGTAGACCTTGGTCGCCGACGTATCTGCCAGATTGCTATTTTAAATCCTGCAGTTAACTTAAAGGCAAACACTGCGGTGATTCCATAGGGTTTTTGTAGATAAATCAGGAATAGATTTAAAATTGAGTGAATTAGAGGCTTGCTTGACTATAAAAACGCCACTTGAATTGAAAAAAATTAAAAATACTTGACTCAAATGTATTACAGGTTAAGATAGCGGCCTACGCGGGAATAGCTCAGTTGGTAGAGCACAACCTTGCCAAGGTTGGGGTCGGGAGTTCGAGTCTCCTTTCCCGCTCCAGATTTAATGTGGCATATCCATGCTACAGCAAAAGGCCAGACGATGTTCTGGCCTTTTTGTATTGTATTTTGCTCGGTAACGCTTATGGTTGCTGCTCTAAACACTGGTGAATTGTCTGCAATTTTACTTGTGTTTAAGACGTGGGTTTTTTACCATTTGCAGGTTTGATACTCATGTTTAATCACTCCATCGAATCACTATTGTTTATCGTGTTAGTGCTGGATGGCGATACAGGATGCATAAAAAAATGACGCAACAGGCAACCCCCATTCATGGCTCAATTGTCGCATTGGTCACGCCAATGCTTAATGATGGAAGCGTGGACTGGGACGCGTTGAACAAGCTCGTCGAGTGGCATATTGCGCAGGGAACGCACGCTATTGTAGCGGTAGGCACCACTGGTGAATCGGCCACGCTGGATGTCGAAGAACATGCACAGGTTATTGAGGCGGTAATCAAAGCCGTGGCAGGTCGTATTCCGGTGATTGCAGGAACCGGTGCCAATTCCACCCGTGAAGCTATTGAGCTGACCGAAACCGCCAGAAAACTGGGGGCTGATGCTGCTTTGCTGGTCACACCCTATTATAACAAGCCCACGCAAGAAGGCCTGTATCAGCACTATAAGGCCATTGCTGAAGCCGTAGACCTGCCGCAGATTTTGTACAATGTTCCCGGTCGCACCGGAGTGGATATGCACAATGATACGGTGATCCGTCTGGCCGCTCTAGAACGTATTGTCGGGATTAAGGATGCCACAGGTGATCTCAATCGTGGTCATGACCTGATCACGCGCCTAAACCAGAGAATTGCGGTGTATTCTGGCGATGATGCCACTGCTTATCGTTTGATCTTACTGGGCGCACAGGGCAACATTTCAGTGACTGCCAATGTGGCGCCGGGTGTAATGAGTCAGGTGTGCGAAGCGGCACAAACGGGAAATCGTGAGCAGGCAGAACAACTTAATAACAGCATTGCCATGCTGCATCAGGTATTATTCTGCGAGTCGAATCCGATTCCGGTCAAATGGGCATTAAGTGACATGGGCTTAATTGGCACTGGAATTCGCCTACCGTTAACTGTTTTAGCCGAGTCTTATCAGCCATTGATTCATGAGGCTTTACTGGATAGTGGTGTAATTGCGCGCTAAAACGCCCTAATTTGAGGATTAACCATGCTGTATCGCGTTGGGCTTGTACTGGGTGTATCGTTATTGACGCTGGTGGTGACACCGGGCTGTAGCCGCTTGAGTGTTGATAATCACTCACTGGATTATAAACAGGCGACGGTATTACCACCCTTGCAGCTTCCTGCTGGGCAAACCCGTCCGATGACTGCTATTTATCCAGCGCCAGCGATTAGTCCTGCTGCCATGGATGCTGCACCCAATTTTGCCAATAAGAAAGGCAATCGTTTTGAGATGCCGCAGCCGCAAAATAATAGTGTGATGACGGCAGCTAATGATAATGTGGGTATTGGTGCGCCATCACGTCCGGTTTTGGTGACAGACGGCAATGGTTATCCGTTGTTAAAAATTGAAGGTGACGCCAACCGAATTTGGGATCTACTGACAGCCACCTTAAGCGTAGCCAATATCACAGTGGTAGACCGTAATCAAACTGCCGGTTGGATTGCCATTAAGGCAGACAATCGAACTGTTTATCTTCGTCTGAATCGTGCCGGTACAATCACTACGATTACCGTACAGGATGACAAAAATGCGCTGATCGACAAAAATATTGCGTCTGATGTGCTTGTTCAACTCAACCAAAATTGGCCGGCCTAACACGGTAATCTCTTTTAAAAAGGTCCTGTAATGGAAAAGCAATCCTTACTTTATACGGGTAAAGCAAAATCAGTCTATGAAACCGAAGATGCTGATCATTTAATTCTGGTGTTTCGTGACGATACTTCTGCCTTTGATGGTAAAAAAGTTGAGCAACTGGCACGTAAGGGCAAGGTCAACAACCGTTTCAATGCCTTTATTATGCAAAAGCTACAGGAAGCTGGTGTTGAAACCCATTTTGAAAAACTGCTGTCTAGCAATGAAGTGCTGGTCAAGCGTTTAAAAATGATTCCGGTGGAATGTGTCGTACGTAACTATGCTGCCGGTAGCCTGTGCCGCCGTTTGGGCATTGAAGAAGGCACCACGCTAACGCCATCGACCTTTGAGCTGTTTTACAAGGATGATGCGCTGGGTGATCCGATGGTCAATGAGTCATTGTCGGTGACTATGGGCTGGGCGACTGAAGAGCAGCTGGCGCAAATGAAAGCACTGACCTACCAAGTAAACGATGTGCTGCGCAAGTTGTTTGATGCCGGTAACATGCTGCTGGTGGATTTTAAGCTGGAATTTGGGGTGTTTCATGACCGGGTGATTCTGGGTGATGAATTTTCACCAGATGGTTGCCGCCTGTGGGACAAGGACACCAAGAAAAAGCTGGATAAAGACCGTTTCCGTCAGGGTCTGGGCAGTGTGGTTGAGGCCTATGAAGAGGTGGCATTGCGTCTGGGCGTGGATTTAAGTGATATTGACTAAGTGCGACGCGAGTACGTTAATCGGACGTATTTGCTAAGCATTTGATTTAGCCCCATGTAAGGCAAATCCTAAAAAGCCGTGGTTCTGTCTGGAACTGCGGCTTTTTTATATGAAAAACTGACAATATTTATTGTCTAAAACTTGTCAAAATAAAATTGGCAGTTCAATATAACGGCAATTGATGTTTCAGAGAAGCCATAATGTCTGTAGTAAAAACAATTCGTCGTCGGGTTAATCAGGCAAAAGGGAAGGCGCGCGGGGATGCGGCACGCTTATTGGCACATTTGCCAGCACCGTTGCAGCTACGTTTAGCCCGGCTGATGGGATACCAATATGACTATGCCGGTCTTGATCCGCACGTTCGCCTGTTGCTGGCATTTCGCCAGATGGAAGGCGGCGGTAGTCTGGTCACCCGTGATGCAGTAAAAAGCCGTCGGCATTTTCGTCGTGAAATGCTGTCGATTGTGGCCAAGCCAACGCCGGTTGCACAGGTTAAAAATTTCCAGATTGATGGACCGGCAAGCAAGTTAAATGTGCGTCACTATCTTCCTGAGCAGCATCAGGGTGCGCCATTATTGGTGTTTTATCATGGCGGTGGTTTTGTGGTGGGTGATCTAGATACGCATGATGAAGCTTGTCGTTTGCTATGCCATTATGGCCGCATGCAGGTGCTGAGTGTGGATTATCGTCTTGCTCCGGAATATCCAGCACCAGCGGCAGTGGATGATTGTGTGGCTGCGCTTCAATGGGCCAAGGCGCATGCGACTGAGCTGGGTGCTGATCCAGCGCGTGTTTGCGTGTGTGGTGATAGTGCCGGTGGTAACTTGTCTGCGGTAGTGAGCCAGCAAACCAAGGGCACTGCCGATGTTCCAGCCGCGCAGTTGCTGTTTTATCCGGTGGTTGATCTGGTGAATGAATACCAGTCGCGCAAGGCCTTTACCCAAGGCTTGTTTTTAAGTGACATGGATATTGAAGAAGCAAATTATGCGTATGTCGGCTTGAGTGATTTGACCCTGCAAGATCCACTGGTAACACCCATGCTGGGTGATTTGAGCAATCTGCCACCAGCCTTGGTGGTGAGTGCCGCCTATGATGTGCTGTGTGATGAGGGCGAAGCCTATGCCCAGCGCATGCGTGAACTGGGCAACCGGGTGATTCTGGACCGGGTAGAAAGCCACGGCCACGGCTTTATTAACCTGACCTTTTTAAATCCTTCGGCCAAGCAAAACACGATTCGGATTGCACAGGATTTTCGGGTGTTTTTAGACAGCCTGTCTGCATGAGCTAAATCCTGCAATGACTGGTAGGTCAGTCTAAGTTAGATTAAAGTCTAATCAACTAGACTGTTCTGTCTACTGTAGTTTGCGTATCATAATGCCCTTTAAAAATAAGGCTTGGAACAAAATTCTAAGCCTTTTTTATTGCCAATTCTGGTGCCGTATGCTGGTCATGATCTGATCTGCTGCGGCCGATAACGCGATAGGTGCATGTGTTGAAGCAAAAGCAAAGAGTAATTCCGCTGTTGGCCTGTGTGACATTGTGGCTGGCCAGTCAAAGCGGTTATGCGGTTGAAGTGGCCGTGAATACACCGGGCAAACTGGATATTGGTGGCGCTATCCGGGCCAAGTATCAGTATCAGGAGTTTGCCCAGCAGGACAAAAGCAAACTGGAATTTGCCGACAGCAAGCTGGTGATTCAGTACACCTCACCAACCTGGCTTGGCTATGCCGACTATCGCTGCTATCGCACGGATGAGCTGTGTGACCTGAGCATGCTGGTGGATGCATGGGTGGGTTATCAGCTTGATGCCCAGCAGCAAGTGAGCATCGGCATGATGCCGGTGCCCTTTGGCCCAAGTCAGTATTGGGGCAGCACTTATTATGAAGGCACAGCCTATAATTTGGGGCTGGAAGACACGCACAATCCGGGCATCAAGTATCAATACAAAACGGAGCAGAATGAGCTGTCACTGGGTTTTTACCCGCAGGATGGCGGCAATTATATTGGCCAAAGCAATGATGCCAGCCGCTTTAGTGCCAATCTGGCTCAGGCGGATGACTTCAACACTGGCACCAATATTGAAGAAAAAAACATGCTGATTGGCCGGGTGAGCCATCAGTTTAGCCAAACTGCCACGCTCAACCATACGCTGGGCGCTTCTTACTGGCATTCCGAACTGAACAATCAGCGTTCTGGAAAAACTGGCCAGCGCGATGTCTGGAGTGTGTATGGCAGCAGCAACTGGAAGCAGTGGAATACTACGCTGGTGGCCGGGCAGCAGCGTCTGAACAATAAAGACCGCAACATGCCCACTATTTCGACCTTTGGGGCATTTGACTATCCCTACCAGATCGCCAATGATTATGACTTTTACAGCGCCGAGTTGTCCTATCGCTTTGCCAATGACTATGGCCGGTTGAGCAATATCAAGCCTTACCTGAACTACAGTGCCATGGATAAAACCAAAAAAGGTTTTGCCACGTCCGAGCGCTTGATTTCCGGCGTTGGCTTTAACTATGGCCGAATGGGTATTTTTGCCGAATATATGCTGGGTAAAAATGATGCCATGTTTGGTGGCGATGCCAATAGCTACGCGCAAGGTGATAAAGACGCCAAGTGGGAAAAGCTGTTGTATATTTCAATTGGCTATTATTTTTAGTGAGCCTTTTTAATTAGATAGGTTTAGCCAGACAAAAAACTGGCTATAAAAAAAGCACCTTGATCAGAT
Source organism: Moraxellaceae bacterium (assembly GCA_004173455.1). Lineage (GTDB taxonomy): Bacteria > Pseudomonadota > Gammaproteobacteria > Pseudomonadales > Moraxellaceae > Alkanindiges. The sequence goes on from SECL01000026.1 coordinate 9,829, forward strand.
TGACGGGTGCTTTTTTGTTTCACTACATCCTGCTTTAAAACAACGATGCAATCTGTAGTTTAAGACGGCTTGCCAGCATTACTGGACAAAATGGAAAAGCCGGATTGGCCGGCTGGCGTGACCCGGATAATTTCAACTTCAAACACCACATTGCGACCAGCTAATGGATGATTAAAGTCAATTTCGGTGATGTCATCATTTACTGATTTGACCACACCGGGCAGGGTGGTTTTGCTTTTGTCTTCAAATTCAATCATTTGATCAATTTGCGGACGCTCGGCAAACTTGACGGTATCAAAGGTTTGTACGTTGTCTGGATTCCATGCACCAAAGGCATCTTCTGGCGGCAGATGCACGGTACGGCGGTCACCGGCTCGCAGACCCAGCAAGGCACTTTCAAAACCAGGCAGTAAATTGCCATCGCCAATGGTCAGGCTCACGGGTTCTGACCGGATGCGGGTGTTGTCCAGTTCGATGCCGTTTTCCAGCGCCACTGAAAAATGCAGCTCCACCTTGCTGGCTTCACCAATGCGGGTGTCTTCATTGGGATTAACAAAGTGAGAAGTATTCGAGGGAGCGTTTGAATCTGTCATAATTTATTCCTGAGGCGTGGACGCTGGAGGCGCAGCTTCTGCCGCGGCTTTCTGAATCCGGTATTTTTCCAGAAAAAACGTATCAATAATCAGCAAGATCGTGCCCAGTGTGATGGAGCTATCGGCAATATTAAACGCCGGAAAATTGTAGTTTTGGTAATACACATGGATAAAGTCCACCACATAGCCCAGCGTGACCCGGTCAATCAGGTTACCCAGCGCACCGCCCAGAATCAGCGCAATCGCCAGTGGCAAAACCTTGAGCCGGGTTGGCATACGCATCAGCCAGACGGTAAATGCAATGGACACTAGCGCGGCCAGACCAGTAAAAAAGTAACGTTGCCAGCCTCCGGCGTCCGATAGAAAACTAAATGCCGCGCCATAATTGTGCAGCAGCGTCCAGTTCAGGAATGGCAGCACCGGCACTGGCTCGGCAAAAATCAGCTTGGTGCTGGCCAGATGCTTGGTGTACTGATCCAGCACAATGGACACCACTGCCAATAAAAGCCACCACAGGTTATGCCGGTGAAACTGGGTTTTTTCAGGGGTTGAATTAGGCATATTGGCGCTCCTCACCTTGACCTGCTACATTGATGATGCAACGGCCACAAAGGGTGGAGTGCTCGGTGTGACTGCCAACATCCGGCAAGACATGCCAGCAGCGTGCGCATTTGCTTCCTGCTGCCGGTGAAATTTTAACCCGTAAGCCCTCAACATCGGTTGCTTCACCCTGAGCATTGCTATTTTGACCAGCGTCAAACGCATGCAGGCTGGCCTGACTGGTAATCAGTACAAAGCGCAGTTCATTACCCAATTGGTTTAGCACGGGATACAAGGTGTCATCCGCCCACAAGTCAATCTGTGCGGACAGGTTACTGCCCACCAGCTTGGCATTGCGTGCCGCTTCAATTTGCTTGTTCACGGCATTTTTAACACTAATCAGGGTTTGCCAGTGATCGGCGCTGACCAGATTGGCACTGCTGGCTTGAGGCAAGTCATACCATGCGGTTGTAAACACATATTTTTCTGACTGCTCGGGAATCAGCGGCCATGCTTCCTGCGCGGTAAAGCTTAAAATCGGACTCATCCAGCGCACAAAAGCCTGCACCAGATGATACAGCGCGGTTTGTGCTGAACGGCGGGCATGCGAATCGGCCTTGGTGGTGTACTGGCGATCCTTGATGATATCCAGATAAAAACCGCCCAGATCATTAATACAAAAACCAGTCAGCTGGCTGCACACCTGATGGAAGTTCATGTCGTTATAGGCGGCAATAATGCTGGTTTGCACATCATTGGCACGCTGGATAATGTATTGATCCAGCGCAATGAGCTGATCCATCGGCACCAGATCGGTGCTGGGTTTAAAGCCATTTAAGTTAGCCAGCAAAAAGCGCAAGGTATTGCGGATACGGCGATAGCTGTCACTCACCCGGCTAAAGATTTCCTTACTGGCGGCAATCTCGTAACGGTAATCGCTAGACGCCACATACAGGCGCAGGCCATCGGCACCCAATTGCTTGATGATGTCTTCCAGCGGAATATAGTTACCCAAGGATTTGGACAGCTTGCGGCCGTTTTCATCCACGGTAAAGCCATGCGTGAGCACGTTTTTAAACGGGGCGCGCTGGTTAATGGCAATAGAGGTCAACAGGGACGACTGGAACCAGCCACGATGCTGATCGGAACCTTCCAGATACAGGTCGGCAGGCGACTGTAAATCAGGGCGTTGTTCTAGCACCGCATAATGAGTGGTGCCGGAATCAAACCAGACATCCAGCGTGTCTTTAATGGCGTTGTATTGATCGCTGTCATCTCCCAGTAGCGTAGTTTTATCCAGAGAAAACCACGCCTCAACCCCATCTTGTTCAATCAGTTGAGCAACCTGTTCAATCAGCTCGCTGGTACGCGAATGCAACTCGTTAGTGTCTTTATGTACAAAAAACGGAATCGGCACACCCCAGGTACGCTGGCGTGAAATACACCAGTCGGGACGGCCATCCACCATGGCTTCAATGCGGTTTTTGCCCCAGTCGGGAATCCATTGCACGTCATCAATGGCGGCCATGGCCTGCTCACGCAAACCACCTTGTTCCATGCTGATAAACCATTGCGGTGTGGCACGGAAAATAATCGGGGTCTTGTGGCGCCAGCAATGCGGATAGCTGTGCTGAATCGGCTGGTGCGCCATCAGTTTGCCGATGGTTTTGAGGTTATCAATAATCTGTGGGTTAGCCTTATAAATATGCTCACCGGCAAATACAGGCGTAGTCGGTAAATACACGCCGTTGCTGCCCACCGGATTGTCCACCGCCAGATTGTATTGCAAGCCGACTTTATAGTCGTCCACACCATGGCCGGGTGCGGTATGCACGGCGCCTGTACCACTGGCGGCAGTCACATGCTCACCCAGAATCACTGGCACCTGACGCTCGGCAATCAGTGGATGCTGCAACAGCAGTTTTTCCAGCACGGCACCTTTAAACTCAGCCAAAACCTGTGGGTCTTCCAGTTGGTAGCGTTCGCAAGCCGATGCCACCAGCTCGCTGGCCAGTACCAAGGCATGTTCGCCTCGATCACTGTTAATGCGTACCAGTTGATAGTCAATCTCAGGATGCAGGGCAACCGCCTGATTGGCAGGCAGTGTCCATGGCGTCGTCGTCCAGATCACGATATCAGTCGGTACATCAACCGTCACGCCCACGCGCTGGCTTAAATCGGCCAGATCCACCACGCCAAAACCCACATCAATCGCATCGGATTTTTTGTTTTCATATTCAACTTCAGCTTCGGCCAGTGCCGAGCCACAATCCAGACACCAGTTCACCGGTTTTAAACCAGCTTGCACATGCCCTGCGGCCACAATTTTGCCCAGTGCGCGGACAATATCGGCTTCCTGCTTAAAGTTCATGGTCAGGTACGGATTGTCCCAATCACCCAGAATACCCAGTCGTTCAAAGTCCTTGCGCTGGATAGCCACCTGACTGGCCGCATAATCACGGCACAGCTCACGAAATTTTTTGGCATCGACTTTGCTGCCGACTTTACCGACTTTTTCTTCGACTTTGAGCTCAATCGGCAAGCCATGGCAGTCCCAGCCGGGCACATACGGTGCATCAAAACCGGACAGGGTACGACTTTTGACAATAATATCTTTTAGCACCTTGTTGACTGCATGACCCAAGTGAATTGAGCCATTGGCATACGGCGGGCCATCATGCAGGATGTATTTGGTCTGGCCGGCGCGTGCTGTACGAATCTGCTGGTACAGGCCATCTGTCTGCCAGTCACCCAGCCACTGGGCTTCACGGGTGGCCAGATTGGCTTTCATGGCAAACGCGGTATCCGGCAGGTTCAGGGTGCTTTTATAATCGACCCCTTCAGTCGTCTGGGCGCTGTCTTTAGTGTCTTTGCTCATCAATCACATCATCCTTTAGGCCAGCAGGATGACCCACTGGCGATTAAAACAGGTTAAATCATTAGAAAACTTAAAGCGTCGCCATCACTGTATTGCTGGCGGAATGCACGCACGTCATTGACATCCTGCAAGATGCCGGCTTTGAGGGCTTCCAGTGAGGAATAATTTTTTTCACCATGCAAAAAATGCAAAAACGTCACCCGAACCAGCAGGCCATACAGGTTGGCGCTTAAATCGGGAAAATGCACTTCCAGCCGCCATTCGGGATTTTCCTGTGCAATGGCCGGACGGGTGCCGACATGTGCCGCACCCAGAATACTGTTGGGCTGATAACCAGCTATGCCCATCTGGCCGGATTGCGGATCAGACTGTTGCTGAACTACATATTCAGGCAATGACGGTGCATATACGGTTTGCACCTCAGCCACATAAATGCCATGCAGACAAGGGGTTAGGCGTTTTAATGCCACATTAATAGTCGGGAAATCAATGGTACGGCCAATCTGGTCGCCATATTGAATGCGTCCGGTAATGCTATACGGGCGACCCAGCAGTTGCGCCACTGCATTGAAATCACCCTGCAACAGGCAATTGCGGATACGGGTAGAACTGACCCGTTCGCCATGCACCAGCACGGTTTGCAGCGTATCAATGGGAAAACCATACGCCCGCAAAAAGTCACGGTCGCCAGCCCGGTCACAACCAAAGCGGAAATCATCGCCCAGCACCAGTGCCTTGCCATTGAGCTGGAATTTCAGCAAGTCAGCAAACTGACGCGCGGTAAGCGAGCGAAATGCCTGATCAAAGCGGGCAATCAGCACATAATCAATGCCTTGGGCACGCAGCAATTCAATTTTTTCACGCAGGGAGGTAATGCGGGGCGGGGCATGGTTGCCCTTGAAAAATTCCAGCGGCTGCGGTTCAAACAGCATCACCAGTGTTTTAAGGCCATCAGCCTGCGCGCGCTGTTTTAGCGTGTGCAGCATTGCCTGATGTCCCAGATGGACACCATCAAAGTTGCCAATGGTGATTGCCGTGGGCGGCAACTGCATATCGGCAGGCAAGGCATGCAAATGAAGCAACTTCATATCACAAATAAGCGGTCGCAATAAAGTCGCCTAGTGTGCCAGAAAATGCGCATTTCGTCCTGCTTTGTTGAAATTTTCAGCATGGCAAAGCGCAAAAATCCCCAAAACATTTGATCAATTGAAAAATAAATGGGGAAATCTGGCTGTTAAATCAAGCGTTGTACGGTTTTTTTCTTCCAGACAAACTGGTAAAAACCGGTTTGAATCACGCACATCATGGTAAAGGCCAGCGCATAGGCAAACCAGATACCTTGCAAGCCATACCAGTGACTAAACAGCACCGCGCAGGGCAGCTCGATCAGAACAATGCAGCCCACATTAATCAGCATGGGCAGCAATACCGTTCCACTGGCGCGCATGATGCCCGCAAAAATGGAACCCGCGCCAAACAGCAAAATACTCCACAGCACAATGTGCAGTAGTTGCTGGCCCAGTTCAATCACACTGGGATCGGTAATAAATAGCGCCATCAGGTGCCGTGAAAAGATATAAGCCAGCACAATTAACACACCGGTAAACAGCAGGTTCATAATCAGTGCCGTGCGGGTGACACAGTTTAGGGCTTCATCCTTACCCGCGCCAATGGCCTGTGCCGCAAAAATCGAACCGGCAATGGCAATCGACATGGCCGGAAATTGCACATAGCTCAACACCTGATTAATGGCACCATAGGCCGCAGTCGCCTGTGCGCCGTAATGATTGACCAGACCAATAATCACAATGCCAGAAATGGAGCTGGTGACCATTTGCAGCGCAGTGGGCAGGCCAAGACGCAAGATCAGCTTGGTTACCGGCCAGTCAAAGCGGATGTGCGCCATCAGCTGCGCATCGGGTGCCAGTGGGTGCTGTTTGTGGCGGGTATAAAAAAACAAATAGCTGAGTACCACCAAAAAGCCCACTATGGTGGCAATGGCCGGCGCCTGAATTCCCATTTGCGGTAGCCCAGCCCAGCCCTTGATCAAGGCGGGCGTGACCATCAGCCCCACTACAATGGACAGCACCATGGTCATCATGGGCGTAATGGAGTCACCCACGCCACGCATGAGCGAGGTATACACAATAAAAATAAACAGCAAAGGACTACCCAGCAGCATCAGGCGGGAGTAGTCAGCCGCCAGTGTCATGATTTCCGGTGGCACGCCCAGCAGATTGAGCGCCTGATGGGTAAAACTGACCCCGATAATGGCAATGATTACGCCCAGACTCATCACCATGGCCAGTGTATTGCCGGTGATTTGCTTGACCTTGTCCACGTCATGCGCGCCCCACGCCTGACCAATCAGCACACTGGCACCTGCTGCCAGACCAATCACAAAGGACAGCAGGAAAAATAGGATAGGGAAAAACACCGCCACCGCAGCCACCGCATTCACGCCCAGCAACTGGCCGACAAAAATGGTGTTAATGGTGCCCGATAACGATTGCAAAATATTGGTGATCAGCAGCGGCACCAGAAATAATAAAAACGGCTTCCAGAGTGTGGATACGGATAAAAAATGCTGGTTAATTTGCAGTTTCACATGCTCATCCTTATCGGCATTCTGGGGTCTGATTTTATAAAAAGTTGCTTATTCTAGCAGCTTGAACCCTTCGTTGTTGTGAGGCAAGCGCAGCATTAACGTAGTGTTTTATTTAAATTTAATGATTAGCCGATTTTTTATCAGTGAGCTATTTATCCAGCCAATCTGGGCCATGCAGAAAATCTGCCTTATAGGCAAGCACACCTGTGATGATTAAATTAATGACTAAGATAACGCTAATGATTTTAAGGTTTCCATATTGTGCTTCTGTAATGTAAATCATTTTTCCATGGTCATTAAATGGAATAATCTGGGTAAGAGAGGGAACAGGTGAACCACTCGCTAGATATGATGTTAATTTATGCATAACGCCCCAGAAGCCGCATACAAATGAAAACATAAATAATGCACAGATGATTCGATAGTTTTCTTTACTCATCTTTTTATCCTGAAAAAATTAACGTTTTGGTTATGTGGAGAATCGGAGCAAAATCTTTATAACCAAAAGCTATAGTCAATTTTCCAATCCCTATTAGATTAGAACTTTACAGCATCAGGTGAATCTGCATTTCACCGACCAAAAAGCCCAGCACGGCACCTACCACGATCAGCGACCACTCATCTTCCTTAAAGGCCGGACGCAACATGCCTTCAAACTCTTCCGGCGTCAGTTGCTGCATACGCGTCACCAGCGTGTTGCGCACATCCATGGCATCTTCGGCATAGGATTCCACATGCTTCATGGTTTCCGGTAACTGCGCCATGATTCGGGTGGCCACCTGTTCTTTTAGGCGCTGGTACTTTTCACCGCCCATGGCATATACCACCAGCGGGCGCACAATGCCGGCCTGCAAGTCAATTTCCTGTTTGACATGATGGCTGACCAGTTCAATCACCCGCGCAGAATGCGTGCCGGAAAATAGCTCTTCCATCATGTTGGCCGAGGTCAGCAGTTGCTTCGAAATCAGCGCGGCATAATCGGCTGCCACTTCATTTTGCCGTTTGATAAACAGTCCCTGCAGGGTAAAACCCATGATTTTTTTCGGGCGCAGTGGCCGGAACATCATTTGCAGCGCAATCCAGTCGCTAAAAAACCCAACAAACCCGCCAAAGGCCGGGAGCATCCACGGCTGCTTAAACAGCACCCAGCACACCATTTGAATCACGCCAATGCCAAAGCCAAATACAAAGCCAGCATTGCTAAAAAACTTGAATTCCTGCTTGCCGACTTTCTTGAAGATATCATTGAGCAACCGCTTGTCTTTGAGCAGATTGCTAATCACCATGTGCTTGATGTCAAAATAATGCACCACATCTTTTTGCACTTCGGTCATGATGTGTTCCACAATGTCGGGTGCCTTGGCCTGCACCCGGCGGATCAGGCGCTTGCGGGCAAATTCCGGCATGCCTTCCCATAAGCCCGGTTGGTATTCCTGTGCCACTTCACGGGTAATTTCCGCTGCTGCCGCCATCATGGGCAACTCAATTTCCTTGGCAATCCGTTTGGGATCAAGCCGTGCAAAAATTTCTTCAGGCCGGATCAGCTTGGTGGTCATCAGCTCCACCGCCACCGTGGCCATTTTTTCAGCCTTGCGTGGCACAATGCCCTGCCAGCCCAGCGGAATGCCAAACAGCCTAACTCCCTTGAATTCCATCGGAGCAAACATCATTTGAATAGCAATGACCTTAGTCACATAACCAATAAAGCCACTGATAAACGGAATGGACAGATAGAGCCACAAATGCTGGTGGAAATCAGCAATGATTGACTGGAACATGCAGGTAAATCCTGATTATTGTTGCCATGAAAATGAGCAGATTTTTATTAAAAACGGCTGTAAAAATAGCTGACCCGCTTGGATATGAACGCATTATCATCATTTTCATGAATGCTGTCACATCTTAATGCCAAATATGACAATACTACATCGGAATATTTTCAACCAGCGCCCGGATGACGCCCAGAATCAGGCCAATAAACGCCCCAACTACCACGCCATTGACCCGGATCATGTGTAAATCGCCACCCACTTCACTTTCTATCTTGGCAATCATTTCGCGCGAATCCCATTCATGGATGCGCTGGCTGATATAGCGGATTACCTTGTCGGCATAGTCGTTACTAAAGGTCACCGCCAGTTTTTCAATTTCATGATTGAATACCTGTCGTACCTCCTGACTGGTGGTAATGTTTTTGCCCAGCCGAATCATAGCACTCTTTAGGTTGTGGGCAATGGCTGAGTGTTCACGCTGCAAGTCACCCTTGATGGCATCGCGTAAAATCACTATCGCCCCGGTTAAAAAATTGACCACCGCCGGGCTGTCCAGCAGGGCATTTTTGGTACTGTTGAGCTGTTGCGCTGCAGATGATTCCGGATCACGCAGCGCCAGCATGAGCTGTTGTGATTGCTGTTCCAGCCCAACACGCAGCGGATGTTCCGAGTTTTCCAAAATCTGTTCGACCTTTTGCATAAAGGTATTGATGATACGGCGTTGCACATCAATGCCAATTAGGCCAGCGCCCCATGCCAGTGTACCCACACCCAGCTCATTAAACATGCGGCTGGCCAGCGCGCGGGCTTTTTCCGGATTGTTTTTTACCCATACATGCGCGGTATCCAGACCGCGTTGCAGCACTTCTTCATGGAAGTCATTGTCCAAAATGGCGCGGATCAATTCACTGCTGAGCTGGTGCATGTCGGTATTTTTGGCCCATTGCACGATATTTTTTTGCATAAATTCGCTAATGGTGTCCTGCCCAAAAAAGTCCAGAATACGTGGCGCCGTTTGCTGGAACAAGTCGGTTATTTGCTGGGCATTGGCCGCCTGAGCCAGCCAGTCACCCACCATCAGCGTGACATCGGTACTCTGCAAGGACTGGCGCACAATATTGGGTGACAAGAAATTTTCCTGCACAAAGCGCCCCATGGATTCGGCAATCCTTGCTTTGTTGCGTGGAATGATTTCAGTGTGCTCGCGCAGTAGACGCGGTAGTGGCAGCTTGCCAAACGGATTGCGAAACAGCACGGTAATGGCATACCAGTCGGCTAGCCCACCCACCACACCGGCTTCGGCTGCCAGCATGAGAATATGCAGCAACCAAGCGTAATCTGGCAAAAATTTGACCAGAACCAATAAAACAACCCAGCAGCATCCGGCAATGATCAGGGCAATCTGCGCCAGTGTACGACTACGGGCAAGCTGGGGAACGGCATGGCTGGTTTCGGTCATGGCAGGGCTTCAGCGCAATAATTGTGGAGGACTGATTTTAGTTATAGAGCAACCCTGTTGCCTTGGCAAGATACAGATTTTTTTTGGCATAATAGGTCAGATGCGCCTGTTTTTTATTTTCAGCCTTATTTTTAGAAAAACTTTAAAATCAGACATGCTTGAAAATTTAGACAGACCTGAAGCTTGATTTATAAGGCCAGCATCTTTAGATAAGCCACGCGCCACTGGTCTTTTTCAAAGCGCCAGTATTCTTCAATACCGAGGTGTAGCGTGTCTGAACAAGCCACGCCGGTCACCTTATATTCCGTGGCGCTAAGGGGCTTAAATTGAATATCTTTTTCCAATAACCGTGCTGGCTGCCATGTGCCTTGTTGGACTGATCGTTCGATATACTGATAACGCAATGCAGTGTTGCTTAATTGATGATTTTGCTGAATAAAAAAGTCATCAGTTTCTAAGCACTTCAGTAAGTGATGATCACCTGAATAATAGGCATCAAGCCATTGTTTTCTAGTGGTTTGCAGGGCGGTCATGTTGTGCTCTTTTTTTGTCATGATCAAAAATAATACATGGCTTTAAACCATTTGTCGCACAGGATTGACGGCTGGTTGCTGATTACTAAGCTGGTTTCAATCGACTAGCCGTGTCTGGGCAAGAACTGCCTTAAAAGTGGTGCCCTGTCCCATTTTAGACTGAATATCCAAATAGCCATCGTGCTGTGCCAGTACGTGCTTAACAATGGCTAAGCCTAAACCAGTGCCACCAGACTCCCGGCTACGTGCGCTGTCTACCCGGTAAAAGCGTTCAGTCAGGCGCGGAATATGATACGCCTCAATGCCAATGCCGTTATCCTCCACATAAAAATAACCCTGCTGCTGATCGGATGCCCAGCCAATATGAATCACCCCACCACTGGGCGTGTACTTGATGGCATTGGTAATTAGGTTGCTAAAAGCACTGGCAATTTCAAGCTTGGAACCTCGCAGGTTGCAGTGGCTTTCAATATGCAGGTTTAGGGTGTGGCCATAGTTGCTATTAGGGTCGCTATTGTAGGCTTGTGCATCATCAAACAGCTCATTGAGCAGCGACGCCATATGAATCACCTGATCCTTGTTGATCAGCTCTTCATTTTCCAGCCGTGACAGCAACAACAGGTCATTGACCAAGGCATTCATGCGCCGGGTTTGCTGTTGCATTTGCTTGAAGGCGCGTTGCCAGCGGGTGCTGATATCCTGCTGCTCGCTCACCATTTCCAGATAACCGCTAATGACGGTTAAAGGCGTGCGCAGTTCATGCGACACATTGGCCACAAAATCGGTGCGCATTTGTTCCAGCCGGTGCAAATGGGTAATGTCATACGCCAATAGCAAAAATTCGTGATCACCAAATGGCGTCACTTCACACTGGATAAAGTGCTGCGGCTTGACCCATGAGTCCAGCTTGATACCGTTGGGATAATCACACAGGTTTTCAAAATAATGGGTAAATTGCGGGTCGCGGATAATGTTGAGTACCGGACGCTGTACATCCACGGCTTTAAGACCCAGCACTTGCTCAGCGGCCGGATTCCACCATTCCAGATGTTGTTTACTGTCAATCAGCACTACGGCATCCTGTAGCGCAGAAATCGAGGTTTGCGCGCGGGCAATGGTGTTAATCAGTTCGGTTTTGGCCTGCTTTTCCTGTCGCTGATAGCGATACAGCAAATACAGGATTTCACCCAGCACACCAGAAAGTTCAGGCGGATTTTGTTCGGGCTGAAAACGAATCCAGTAATAAATCTGGTAAAACGCCCGAAACTGCAAGCCAATAAACAACACCAGCGCAATCACCAGACACGGCCACAGCGCATGGCTAAGTAAGCCAATGATCGCTGCCACGATCAGCAAAACCAGACACAGCCGCAGGTCTTTGACCAGATCACGCCAGATGGGCAGAGTTTTAAGATTAAGACTTTTTGGATGAAAGTTTTTCAGATTAAAACACTTGAAGTTGACGCTTTTAAGATTCATGCAGACTATATTCTGATCCTAAGGGATGCGGTGGCGCATTAGATATATTGATCGGTGCGGGTCGAAAAACGGTAGCCCGTGCCGCGTACGGTTTGCACAAAACGCTCCACACCATAAGGTTCCAGAATCTTGCGTAAGCGGCGAATATGCACGTCAATGGTGCGGTCTTCAATATACACATTGCCGCCCCAGACCTGATCCAGCAATTGCGCACGGGTATAGGCACGCTCAGGATGAGTCATAAAAAATGCCAGCAGGCGGTATTCGGTGGGGCCAATTTCAATGATTTTTTCCTGATAACTCACGCGCTGGCTCACCGGATCAAGCAGCAAGTCTTCGGCTTCAATCAGTTTTTCATTATTTAAGGCATTGCTACGGCGCAGCACGGCCTTGATGCGTGACACCAGTTCACGGGTAGAAAACGGCTTGGTCATATAATCATCGGCACCGGCATCGAGCCCCTGTACCTTATGATCTTCCTCACCGCGTGCTGTCAGCATGATCACCGGAATTTCGGACAAGGTTTCATCGCGCTTGAGGCGACGGCACAAATCCACGCCACTGGTGCCACCGGGTAGCATCCAGTCCAGCAGGATAATACATGGACGCTGATCCACAATCATCTGGTGCGCCTGTCTGGCATCACCAGCCTGCTGGCAGCTAAAGTCGGACATTTCCAGCGCCGTGTGAATCATTTCGCGAATGGGAAGTTCATCATCCACGATTAAAATATAATCATCTTTCATTGTTATTCCTTGTTGTACCTGTATGGAATCTGCCGATATTCGATTTGCTGCAATTGCAACGCTAGCGGTTTCAGCCAGTCAGGAAATGGCATTGAGCGATTACACTGAGCTATGACACCGAGTTATGACAGTCCTATTACAAAGCCAAAAGATGACAGTTTTATTGCAAAACACCGAGTTGGCCTAAAATAAACGGTTTTTTAGCCTCATAAGTAAGCATTTTTGGTCAAAACAGCGAGTGTCAGCGCCTTGAGTTAGTCCTCAGGCTCTTTCTCGATCCATTGCAATATCGACAAATACGCCACCTGACACGCGGCCAGCACTTGCGGTAACGGCTCACGAAAGCCGCCAATCACCCAGCGCATGGCAATATGGGTGACAAAGCCATTAAGCCCCGTCGACAATAGTGACAAGTCGGTTTTGGGTACTGGCTTCTTGGGGAACATCAGCATCATAAATGCCTGAATCATGCGGTCAAAACGTGAAACGGCTTCATTGATGGTGTTGCCATGCATTTCATGCACCAAAATCGCATCAATAAACAGGATACGTGCCATCCGTGGATCATCCTGCAACGAGGTAAACATCGCAGTTAAACCAGCTTCAATCATCAGACGCGCATCAGCCTTGCTTTGCATGACGGCAGCCAGAATATTTTTTTGCAGTTGTTCGATCAGGCGCAAATAAATCGTCTTGAATAATTCTTCACTGCGCTTAAATGACTCATAAAAGTAGCGTTCGGTCAGTTTGGCTTCGTTGCACACATCGCGCACCGTGACTGAAAAAAACCCTTGTGTGCCATACACCTGCAAACCCGCTTCAATCAGTTTGTCACGCCGTTCGGTTTGGCGCTGCTCCAGACTTAAACCCTTAAAGCTGCGGCGTTTACTGGCACTGCGACTCGCTGGTTTTTTTGCGGCAGGTTTTGCGCTGTTTTGATCATCAGGCGCAGTAGCCGATGATGCCGAAATGCAAGGCGTGACTGTCGGACTTTGTTCAGTCGTCACTACATGAGTTGGATTGGTTGGCGATTTGGATTGATCATCAGTCATTGTCTTGGCGCTAGTCTCTGGCAACACGGAATTATAACGGCAATTCAGCATGCCATATTCTATCTGGACTGTCATCTTTCTCGACAAATGCCTGCCTAACCTTGCTGGTGGGGATAGCGGGTCGGGCAGACATGACAGCTCGCCTTTTTAAGACTGAATCGGCAGATTGGCTTCCTGATTGAGCAAGCTGACAAACTGCTGGGTAGCCCACAAGCCCACCACACTGGTATGCAGTGATGGCGTAAGGTACGGCATCAGCAAATAAAACGCCTGTTCAGCATTATCGCGCTCGACCAGCTTTTGTGCTAGATCGGCCAGATCCGCATTGTTGCTGTTGAGCGCCTGCTGAATGGTCAGGGCAGGGGAAGTAGAAAAATCCACATGACGATGGACAGCACGATAGCGGCGGATACGCGGTGCATCACGACTGTTGAGCCAGCTCCCTGCAATCCAGTCATAAATAATCTGTTGCTCGGCAGGACTAAAGACACCAAACATGACTGCTTTTTCACCATGAATAAGCTGCCAAAAGCGACTGTTTTCAGGGTTCTCATGCCGCTTGATCCAGCCTGTTTCTTCCAGCACCTCAACAAAGCGACCAATCTCATCACTGGCCAGCCACTCATTAATAGAGCGCCCTGCCAGACGGCAATAATCGCCATGCGCAAACTGACCGACCACAGCTTTTTGCTGCATTACCTTAGTCATGGCATTTTTTAAGTCGATACGTTCTATGATTTGCTCAGTACTCATGCCCATATTGTTGAGCATATAGCCACGTCGGATGCGCTGGTAAAATTCATCACGACCTTTAAACAACGGCAGCATGGCATATACCGCTTCAACCGCCTGTTGGGCGTGGCCATTATGCGCATTATCTACCGTCACATGCAGGCTAAAATAGTACGGGTCAATGCCCAGCTCATCTAGCTCATAAGTGGTAATCAGCAAGTGCAGCGGCATTTGTTCATAGCCCAGATTAAAGCCAATCACTTCCGGCAGGAAATCCTGTCCGAGCAAGCCCAGCGCCAACTGGATACAACCCTGATGATAGTACTCATCGGGTAGGTTGCTGGCGGATGGAATACCTTGTTTGGCCATCAATTGCTGGTAAAGCAACACATGGTTTTGTGCCGCCAAGCCATTGCCCAGTTCATCCAGATAAGTACGGATCAATTGGTGGCAGTTCACATCATGCCACGACTGCAAAGCGCCATACAGCCATGAACCATCCACCCGTTTGGTGGGTTCAATGTGCTGCAAAAACAGCAACGCTTCACTTTTGTTAGAAAAATAACGGCGCGGCGCACCTTGTTTGCGTGATTTTAAATATTGCTGGTAGGCATAGCCCGTCCGCTCGGTATGCTGTTGCATCCATTGCGGCAAGTCGTCCGGGTTTTCCGGCAGGTCACAAGGCTGTTTGGCCACCCATTCCAATTGTTGTTGCAAAAATGCATTGGCCTGACGAATGGTAGACGCGCCGGGATAAGCCTGTAAAAAATTCTGGTAGAACTGCCGGTAGCTTGGTTCGGCTGCCTCTGCATGTGACAGACTAACTGGCAACTTCCCCAGAAAAAAATGATTCAAAATATTCTTTTGCAACGCTAGCATCTTGTTGTTCCTACTACAATTCCTGAACATGATTACAGCGTTGTTTTAAAAAACAGGCTGTAAAGTTTTGTGCTATGGATTTGGCAAAATCAGCATTGCTGTTACGTTTAAAGTCTGACCGTTTATAAGCGCCCAAAAGTTTCCCTTTTAAAAATCATGCCTTAATAGGAAAAAATACATGAATCAGGAAAAATCCCTACAACACAGTGTCACGGGACTACAACAGGATGTAAGGCAATTTTTACACTGGCTACAAAATCAGCAATATCAGTTTATTACCATCAGTCCAGCCAGCCATGATGCCTATTTGAAGCGCAGCGGCAAAACGCAGGCAGCCAACCTAAGCGATATTTTTGGCTGGTCGCTTCCTTTTCAGGCCAGCCTTTTGCCTATCAATATATTTGAGCTTTTATTAAGGCATGATTTGATGATCAAACATCAGGAATTGTGGAGTAGCAGGATTCGGGTATCGAGCTTAAATCAGCATTTACTATTGCATTCAGCCTATCCGACCACGGAAGAAAATGCCGTGTTTTTTGGCCCTGATACGTATCGATTTATTTATGCGCTGCAAAATCACTTGAACCAGCATCAGCCCAATATTCAACGGGCCATCGAACTATGTAGTGGCGCAGCACCCGCCGCATTGACTTTAGCTGATTACGCGCCTGATGCCGATATACTGGCTGCTGACATCAATCCACTTGCTCTCCAGTATGCCACCATCAATACCAACCTGAACGGGTCAACACCAGTGCATGCTGTGCAGAGCAATTTGTTGCAACACGTAGACGGCCAGTTTGACCTGATTACCGCCAATCCGCCCTATCTGGTGGATTCACATAAACGGCTATATCGACATGGAGGTGATTTGCTGGGTGCTGAACTGGCACTCAATATTGTCCAGCAGTCACTGCCCCGATTGGCTTTGCAGGGCAGCCTGCTGCTATACACCGGTGTGGTGATTGTAGATGGCAAGGACTTGCTGCAACAGGCAGTACGGCAGCATGTGGCAGCGTGTGGCCAGCCATTTACCCTCAATTACCAGTTGCTTGATCCTGACATTTTTGCAGAGGAACTGGACGCGCAGCATTATCCGATGGCCGAGCGTATTGCGGCCATAGCCTTGACGATTACCCGACATCAGTAAAGCGGTAGCCTACATGCTGTATCAATAAAATCGCTGCTCATCGATTTTGAAAATTTCTGCCATCGACAAGCATTCAAAATAGCTTAGGCTGATGCGGCATCTACATAATATTTGTTGACAATACCTATTGTCAAAATTATATTGACTAGCCAAGCATAGCCCTAACTGCTTGCTCAGCGCTTGTGGCAGATTGCAGGGCACAGAATTTTTAAGACAGGTTTGATCCGATCCAAACAGGAATGTTCAGTATGAAAGATTTTAACAATAAAGTAGCAGCCATTACTGGCGCAGGCTCAGGCATTGGTCAGCAATTGGCGATACTGCTGGCCAAGCAGGGCGCACACTTGTCCTTAAGCGATATCAACGAGCAGGGACTGGCCAAGACTGTTGAGCTGCTCAACAGCTATCCGGTTAAAGTAACCACTACCAAACTGGATGTGGCCAACCGCGATGACTTTAAAGCATGGGCTGAACAAACCGTACAGGATCATGGCAAAGTCAACCTGATCTTCAACAATGCCGGTGTTGCGCTGGGCAGTACCGTTGAAGGCATGAGCTACGACGAACTGGAGTGGATGATGGGGATTAATTTCTGGGGTGTGGTGTATGGCACCAAGGAATTTTTACCGCACCTGAAAACCAGCGGTGATGGGCATATTGTCAATATTTCCAGTTTGTTTGGCTTAACGGCTCAGCCTTCGCAAAGCGCCTATAACGCCAGTAAATTTGCAGTGCGCGGCTTCACCGAAGCCCTGCGTCAGGAGCTGGATATCCAGAACAATGGCGTGAGCGCCACTTGTGTGCATCCGGGCGGCATCCGTACCAATATTGCGATGGCTGCACGCATGAATGACAGCATTCGTAGCCTTGGCATGAACCCGAATACCGCTGGTAAGCAGTTCAACAAACTACTGCGCACGCCGCCTGAAGAAGCTGCACGTCAGATTCTGGAAGCTGTACGCAACAATGACCGTCGCTTGCTGATTGGTAACGATGCCAAAGTCATTGAAATGCTGCAACGCATCATGCCAGCCGGTTATCAAAAGGTTATGGCATTTGGCACCAAGCTACAGCAACGCGTTTCCAAGTAATATGTTCATTGATGCAATAGGCCAAGCAAGCCTATTGCAAAACTTAAGCACATTACAAAATCAGGGCAGTCGGTCAACTCCAGCTGCCTTGGTATTCTAAAAATGCTAAAACACAATAAAAATAATTTTTAAAACAATGCACTACGACTAAAGAATGATATTCACTGGGATGGCTTTCACCTAAAATAATCTGTTGATTGGCCTAAAAATATATTTTGACTGTTAAGCTGTGCTCAATTTGTCCAAAAAACATTTAATTAATATAAAAAATCAAATAATTGGTCAGTTCGGCTATTGTCATTGTAAGCAGATAGGTTGAATATAGATTCGCTTTTTTCAGAAGCTAAATTCTAATACGGCAATAGCGGTTTTAATGCATGCATTGTGCTGAATTGTCAGAGCATGGATATTTAGTCAATTGGGGAATTGATCGTCAGGATCACGCTGTTATCAAATAGCTGTTCACATGATAGATCAAATTTTACAGAACATTCAGATAACTAGGGAGGGTTACTGTCATGCGTAAACAGCCACAGCAAAAACGAGCCAAAGAGCTGGTTAACCGGATACTGAAAGCCACAGAGAGCTATATTGGTTTACATGGCTTAGATGAGCTGACCACGCCAAAAATTTCAGAGCATTCGGGTATTAGTGTCGGCTCCATTTACCAGTACTTTAGCAATAAAGAAGAAATTATTGACAGCCTGCTGGAATACAAAAGCCATGAGCTGGGGCAGGATTTTAAACAGTTTGTGCTATGCCAAGACTTTGGCGATTTAAAAAGCATGATTACCGCCAGTATTAATTTTGGCTTTGAGCAGCTACAGGCCAACAATGGCTATTATCTGGAAATCCTGCGGCACTGGCATAATCTTAATGGGCAAAAATCCATACATATCCTGCAAACCCATTTTAGTGAGCTGTGCCTTTATATTCTAGGCAACTTTTATCAGGGTCAGCATCCCGAGCGACTTGAGCTGAAAGTTTTTATTGTGGTCAACAGTACCCTGCAAACCATTATGAGTTACTGCCTACAAGGGATTGGCAAATATAATGAGCAGGATATCAAGCAGGAACTGACAGACATGATCACCGGTTATCTGGAAAAATAAAAAAGCGGGCTTATTGCTACCCGCTTCTTTAGCTTAAACGATGAGGTGGATATAACTGCTATTTGCGTTGCTCGACCACCAATGAGTCAATTCCACTGTTTTGTAGTAGGTTTTGGGCATTCAATGCTTCTGCGCGATTGGCAAACGGTCCTGAGATGACCCGGAACCACGTTGAGCCATCGGCCAGCGCACTTTGGCGCACATCGGCAGGCAAACCCACCAGCAGGATTTCAGCACGTCTAGCGTCAGCATCATCAGGATTCTGGTAGCTATTGACCTGCAAAATATATTGCGGGGTAGTGGCAGCAGTGATTTCAACCGGATCGCTATGACTGGCGTTGGCACTGTCTTGGACTGCGCCTTGTATGGTAGGCTCGACCGGCGGGGTAGTGGGCTGCACCACAATAATATTTTCCGCCGCGTTAGTATTACCGGTTGGCACTGCTTCATCCGGAACAGGCGTGACCTGCTGTTTGGGCAGCAAATCATAGAACTGATAGTCTTTATTGGTTTCATCGTCGCTGGCTTGCGTGGACGAAGGCTGCGTAGCATCAATGGGTCGCTGAGCCGGACGCCAAGGTTGCCATAAATACAGCATGACCATAATAAATAGCCCCAACAGCATGCCAAAAATCATCCATAACCATCCGGGGATCAATTTCTGATTGCTGGGTTCTTTAACCGGTGGACGCTGGGTAGCGCCCCGTGGAGCTTTGCCAAACACAGTCTATTCCTCACTGAACAACTATTTTTGTGACCCAAACATGGGATTCTGGATTTTGTTAAATCTGGAACTTCGGCATCGCCACGCCGCTCTGCTACGTCTTGCGAATGAACAAAAGAGGCATATATGGCGCAAGACGAAGTGGTTTTGCCTACATCGCCATCTCAGGCATAGCCTTCGATCTTGCGGCCTGAGGAATATATTCCGTAAGAGCAGTGCTTTGCTTACATCACTTCAGGCGCGGAAACACCCAGTAAAGATAACCCATTTTTAAGCACATGTTGTACGCAATATGCTAATAACAGACGCGCTTTGGCCAATTCAGGCTGCTCAGCATAAATCTTGATAATGGGGTGCGTGTCATACCAGCCATGTAATTGTGCGGCCAGCTCTTTAAGGTAGTTACCCAGTTGATGCGGCTCATACTGCTGGGCAGCCCGCGCCAAGCTATCAGGATAGGCTGCCAGTTTGGTCAATAATTCACTTTCAGCATCACTGCTCAGATGGGTTTTATGCGCATTCAGTTCAGCAATATCAATGGCTCCCAGTTGACTGCTAAAGTTATTCCACAAACGGCAAATTCGCGCATGCGCATACTGGATGTAATACACTGCATTGTCCTTGCTTTGCGACACGGCAAGATCCAGATCAAAATCAATGTGTTGCTCGCTCTTGCGCATCACATAATAAAAACGCGCGGCATCGTTGCCCACTTCTTCGCGCAGTTCACGCAAGGACACAAACTGGCCGGAGCGCGAGGACATTTGTACCATTTCGCTACCACGCCATAGGCTCACAAACTGGACGAGCAAGACGGTTAACTTTTTGGAATCAAAGCCCAGCGCATCAATGGCGGCCTTGACCCGGCTAATATAGCCATGGTGATCCGAACCCCAAATATTAATGACTTCATCAAAGCCACGCTGGAACTTGTTGAGATGGTAGGCAATGTCCGCAGCAAAATAGGTAGTCTGGCCATTGGCACGTTTGACCACGCGATCTTTTTCATCGCCAAAGCTGGTGGACCTAAACCAGATGTTGCCGTCTTGTTCATACAAAAAGCCGTTTTGATCCAGCACCGCCAGCGCCTTGTCAATGTCATCTTTTAAAGTAGCTTCACTAAACCACTGGTCGAAGGTTACGCCGAAATCAGCCAGATCGTCCTTGATATCATCCAAAATGACCTTCAGTGCAGTCTGGTGAAATATCCGATAATTTTCCTGACCCAGCAATTGTTGTGCATTGGCAATCAAGCCATCAATGTGTTTTTCCTTATTGCCGGACAGCAGCACTTTGTTGCCGTCTTTGTCCAGCTCAGCAGCATACAGCGCATCGTCTGGCACATGGGCAAATACCTCGGCGACCGGACGGCTAAACTGGTTGCCATACTGATCAAAAATTTTCTGGGCAATATCGTCAGTGACATAAGCGCCGCGATAACCATTGCTGGGAAATATCAGACTTTGGCCACACAATTCCAGATAGCGCAAAAAGCTACTGGTGGCCAGAATATCCATCTGGCGACCGGCATCATTGACATAATATTCACGCTGCACTGTCCAGCCAATGGCTTCTAATAAGTTGGCGACCGTCATGCCATAGGCGGCACCGCGACCATGCCCCACATGCAGGCTGCTGGTGGGGTTGGCAGATACAAACTCGACTTGGGCTTTTTTACCCGCAAACTGCTGACTACGGCCAAACTGACTGGTCTGGCTGGTAATGTGATCCAGCACCGCAAACCGCTGGTCATCATTTAAAAAGAAATTAATAAAACCGGGGCCTGCAATTTCGGCCTTGCTGATCACATCGACCTGAGGCAGGGCAGCCAGTATTTGAGTCGCCAGATCACGCGGTTTTTGTCCAGCGACCTTGGCGGCAATCATGGCCACATTGGAGGCAAAATCACCATGACTGCGATCACGGGTTCGGCTCAAGCTGCTGTTGTTTTGAAAGTCCTGTGGCAAAACGCCCTGTTGTTTTAGGCTGTCGATGGCAGTATCAAGTGCGGATTGGATCGCAGTGTTCATAAGGGATCAAAATGCAAAAACGGAAAGCTGCACAATATAGCAAATTTGGCATAAAAAAGGGCAGTCTCGTCCGACATCAATGCAAAAGCTATCAGCCTACCCAAATAGCATGACTATGTAACTGGCTGGCTTAATTCAACCTGATTTGATGATCACTATTTGATGGCCACTGTTAATGTGAGCACTGCATTAACTTGTCTCATTGCTGGGTCAACAGTGGCTGTAATGGCAATGGCTGTGATGCTGCAACAACGAATCCGTAAAGCTGCGTGTTCAGCACCTTTGTTTAAGCCGCTTTTAAACGCGGCAAAATTTTTTGACCCAGAAAAATCAGTGCAAAACAGGCAGCCATGCACAAAACAATGGCCAAACCGGTAGAGCTATTGAGCCACACGCTACCCCATAGACCACCGGCAATTCCCACCTGTGCCCAGACAAATGCCCATAGCACCATTTGCCGCGGAGACTGTGCCAGCAAGCGGGCAGTGAGTGCAGGAATAATCAGCAAGGCGCCCATCAGCAGCGATCCCACCGCACGCAGCGCCAGTACGGTAAATAGCGCCAGTAGCAGCATAAAAATCAGCCGTTGCAGGCCAGCTTTTGCCCCTTCACTGCTGGCAATATCGGCATCCGCCACCAGCCGTAACTGATCGCGCCAGTTATACAGCAGGATCAATACGCCAGCGATCACCGCTGTGGTTAAACCCGGAATATCAGGCCAGTCCAGCGACAACAAATCCCCAAACAAATAACTCATTAGCTCGGGACGCAAGGTGGGCAAATACTGGATGAGCAGCAAACCGCCACAGAGTAAGGTCGAAGAACACAATGCCAGCAAGGCATCACTGGGCAGGCGTGCATCGTGTAATACCCACAAAATCGCCACCAGCAATAATGACAGGCAACCCACACCCAGCCACAACGGCAAGCCCAGCAACGCTGCCATGGCAATGCCCAGCAAAGTGCCATGTGCCATCGTATCGGCAAAAAATGCCATACGACGCCACAGCATCAGGCAACCCAGCGGTGCAGTTAAAAACGCCAGCAAGCTGCCCATGACCCACGCGGGTGCCAATAAAATCAGCCAGTCCATTTTAATAGTTATCCATGTTATAGCTCAGGTTCTGGGTGGATATGCGGGGTGTTGTCACAATTGTTATGGCTCACATCACCATGCACACAATGGTCGTGATGATGCTGATACAGGATGCGCTGGCTGCCAAACAATTGCTGATAAGCCGGATGCTGCTGGATATCTCCGGGCGTGCCACTACAACAAATATGATGATTGAGGCACACCACGCGCTGTGTCCCCTGCATCACCCACTGCAAATCATGCGATACCATGAGTACGGCACAGCCATACCGTTCAGGCAGTGTGCGCACATAGGCATACAGCTCGGTTTCCGACTGAATATCCAGACCCTGCATGGGCTCATCCAGCACCAGCAACTGCGGACTTTGCAACAGCGCACGCGCCAGCAATACCCGCTGCCGCTCACCGCCAGACAATTGCTGCACCTGACGGCTGAGCAAATGCGCAATGCCGGTTTCGCCCACAATTTGCTGTAAAAAATCCGGCTTATAATGGGCAACTTCCAGCAAATCCATCACCCGCAAAGGCAAACTGCTGGACGGATTAAAACGTTGTGGCACATAACCAATTTTAAGGCCGGGTTTACGCTGAATCTGACCAGAATCAGCACGCTGAATGCCTAAGATGACTTTCACCAGCGTGGACTTGCCAGCACCATTGGGGCCAATCAGGCTGACAATTTCCTGTGGGGCAATGGCAAGGTCAATATTTTTCAAGACAAACCGCTGCGCAAACTGCACTGAAACATTATTGAGCTGGATCAGGGACAGGGAACTCATGATTGGCAATTCTGGCACAAACCGGCAATTTCAATCATGCTGTGCTGCGCAGTAAAACCACCACTGGCTGCTACCTGTGCCAGACTGTCCATTAACGGACTGGCCGAGGTTTCCTGCACCTGGTGGCAATTTTGGCAAATCAGGAACGCTGCCTGATGTCCGGCACGCGGATGACAGCAGGGAATATAGGCATTAATCGATGCCAAACGATGTATAAATCCCTGTTCCAGCAAAAATTCCAAAGTGCGGTAAACGGTTGGCGGGGCTGCCGGACGTGCATTATCGCGTTTCATTTTGGCCAAAAGATCATAGGCACCAATGGGTGCGTTGGCCAGCAAAATGAGTTCCAGTACCTCACGGCGCAACGGCGTCAGGCGTGACCCTGTATTCACACAAGCTTGCTCAGCTTCCAGCAAGCGCTGTGCAATGGCCTGCTGGTCATGGGCGGCCTGATGAACGCCATGCAATGCATCGTCATGCGAATGGGAACAGCGGGTCATGCGCGCCTCCTTGGGCAATCAGGACAATACAACCAATGTAATTAAAATCCGTGCTTCAAAAAATGGTGTAGCAAAAGAGCAATAAAAACAATGTCATAAAAACCACAATGACTGAAAACTGCAAAAACAAACTAGACCCTATACCCTGATTTCAAAAATCTGGCCTAAAACATCATCACAGCAAAGGACTGTTGCTTTTTTTGCAAACGTAATAGTATAACATGCTACCTTTTAGTTCACTATCATTTCACCATGTCATCGGACAGCACGCCAGCAGGTCGCTGCGGGGAAAATATGCGCTTTTTTGTGATTGCCTTACTGGTTTCCTCTGCCACTTTCCTGAGCCTTAATCACAGTCAGGCGGCCACTCGAAAACCCGTTTCACAACATCCGGCTGCCCCTGTTTCAGGCATGGTGGTGAGCACTCATCCTTTATATCTGATTGCACAGGCGGTAACCAAAGGCATCGAAACCCCGATATTACTGTTGCCACCCAATCAGTCCGGCCATGACGTGCAATTGCATCCTGCTGACCGTCAACGCTTAAAACAGGCCAATTTTGTGCTGTGGTTTGGTGCACAATATGAAGCCCCCTTGGCGGCGGTACTCAAGAATCAAGCCAATGCCATTGCCCTGTTTGACCTCAAGGCTTTTAAACGCCTGCCGCTGCGTAATGTACAGGGTCAGCCTTTTGCCAACTCATTAGATCCGCACTTGTGGTTGGAACCTGCTAATGCCGTGGGCATTGCTTATGCGATTGCTGCTGTGCGTAGTCGCCAGTTTCCACAATACGCCAGCCGTTACCAGCATAATACGCAAGCATTTGGCCAACGTCTGATGGCACAGGCCAACCGCTATCATTCATCGCTTGCCAGACCGTACTGGGCTTACCATGATGCTTACCACTATTTAGAGCGTAGCCTAAGCCTGACATTTAAAGGGAGTTTGACGGTTGAGCATGACTTGCCACCGACCATTCGCCAGCTGGCTTGGCTACAACAACAGCGTCCCCAGCAAAAAAACGGCACGATAAAGCCCATGTGCTTGCTGGCAGAAGGGCATGCTGATCCAGCCACGCTCAAGCGCCTGCAACCTATTCAGGTGCAGACTATTGATGAAATTATGAGTGGACAACAGGATTTTGTGGTTGGATGGCAAGAATTGGCACAAGATATAGTGGCCTGCACCAGAACTTAAGCCAATCTTAATTTTTTAAATAAAGACAGGGCGCTGCACCTATCGGATTCATACTAAAATACAATGTTCGCTGGTATGGAACTGATTGCATGTTTGGATTTGCGCCACTATAATGCTCGCGCTTAAAAGTATTGTGATCAAATTTTGACAGGTTCGACTTAAAATTTTAAAAGTAGACTTGTCATCGTGTATTCAACCGTAGCCAGAAGATTCCTTATGTATCAGCCCAAGCGCCAATCTAGTATGCTGGTTGATCGACGTCTGGCACGCGGCCTGACCATTGCTCAGGCTATTGTAATACCCGTTTCATCATTGCTGGCTTATTGTATTGCGGGTGGCGTTGCTGCCCAGAGTGCTGCCCTCGGTGCCCTGCTATGCTGGCTCGGTAGCGCCTATTTTGCTTGGCAGGCTTTCCGCCAAGGTGGTGCGAGCGCCTCAAAGCAAATTGTAGGGGCAATGTACAAAGGAATGATAGGTAAGTTTGTCATTGTTATTGTTGGTTTTATTTTAATTTTTCGTAGTGTTTCACCATTATCAATGCCAGCTTTATTGGCTGGATTTGTACTGGTGCAAGCCGTGGCGTGGCTTTACCCCTTGTGGGCAGCACGTCAGCAGGCCAATAAGCAGCCGCAGTAGTCAGGCTATCCTGATTCAGGATCGCTTTGATTTCGGATTGCTTTGGTTGGAAATCTCAAGGTTGGGATGTTGTAGCTTGATAAAGCTAAGAAATTCTTTGCGATGGTAATGAGATGAATAGCAGCACGCATCATTCATTATCTTCGCTGATGTTGGTATTGGTTTTTTAAACATTGGTTCGTTTTTAATAATTGGGTGCGATTTATGGCTGAAGAACACGCCTTGACTTCGACAGAGTACATCAAGCATCACTTGACTAACTGGACCTATGGCAAAATGCCGGACGGGACTTGGCGAGTGGCTGAAAATGGTACTGAAGCACAGCAAATGGGCTTTAATGCCATTCATCTGGATTCCATGCTGTGGTCTGTCACGCTTGGGATTATTTTTTGCCTGATATTCTGGCTGGCTGCGCGCCGTGCCAATACTGGCGTTCCGGGTAAATTCCAATCTGCCATTGAAATGATCATTGAGTTTGTGGATACCAGCGTTCGGGAAACCTTTCATGGTAAATCCCGCCTGATCGCGCCACTGGCATTGACCATTTTTGTCTGGATCCTGCTGATGAACACCATGGATTTATTTCCAGTGGACTTCATTCCGCAGCTTGCAGCCATGGTAGGTTCCAGCGTATTTGGCATGGACCCGCATCATGTGTATTTCAAGGTCGTACCAACGACTGACCCGAATATCACACTGGGCATGTCGCTGTCTGTATTCGCGCTGATCATTTTCTATAGTATCCGCGAAAAAGGCATTGGTGGCTTTGTCGGTGAACTGGCATTAAATCCGTTCAACCCTAAAAACCCCGTATTAAAAGTGATCTTTATTCCAATCAACCTGATTCTGGAACTGGTGACCTTTCTGGCGCGTCCTATTTCATTGGCACTGCGACTGTTCGGTAACATGTACGCCGGTGAGCTGATCTTTATTCTGATCGCTTTGCTGCCATTCTGGATTCAATGGGCGCTGTCGGTGCCTTGGGCAATTTTCCACATTCTGGTTATTACCCTGCAAGCCTTTATTTTTATGATGCTGACCATTGTTTATTTAAGCATGGCAAGCGAAAAGCATTAATGTTTAGTACCCGGCTGTTATCAGGCCGGGTGTTGTATATGCTGTTTTAATGAATCATCTGTTTTTGTTATAAACCTAACCTTTGAGGTATTACATATGGAACTCGTAGTTGGTCTAACCGCTATCGCAGCAGCTCTTCTGATCGCTTTTGGTGCTTTAGGTACTGCTATTGGCTTTGGTCTGCTGGGCGGCCGTTTCCTAGAATCTGTTGCTCGTCAACCAGAACTGGCGCCACAATTACAAACTCGCATGTTCCTGATTGCTGGTCTGCTTGATGCGGTACCAATGATTGGTGTTGGTATTGGTCTGTTCCTGATTTTTGCTAATCCGTTCATCGATCAATTGAGAACAGCGGTTGGTGGTTAATTCTTAATTCCCAAATTCATCATTGAGGAATTGCAATGAATATCAACCTCACATTAATTGGTCAGGCCATTGCATTTGCGCTATTTGTCGCATTTTGCATGAAGTTTGTCTGGCCACCACTAATCGCAGCGATTAGTGACCGTCAGCGCAAGATTGCTGATGGTTTAAATGCGGCTGAGCGTGCCAAAGCTGATCTTGCCAATGCACAGGCACAAGTCAAGCAGGAACTGGACGCCGCAAAAGTACAGGCCGCGCAGCTCATTGAGCAGGCGAACCGTCGTGGTGCCCAGCTGGTTGAAGAAGCACGTACCCAGGCAAATGCCGAAGGTGAGCGTATTCGTCAGCAGTCGCGGGAAGCCGTCGATCAGGAAATCAATCAGGCGCGTGAACAGCTTCGCGGGCAGGTTGCTGCCTTGGCAGTAGCGGGTGCCGAGAAGATTCTTAAAGCCCAGGTTGATGAACAAGCCCATGCTGCCATGTTAAATCAACTGGCTGCGGAACTATAAGCGAGAAGACCCATGGCTGAACTCTTGACGTTAGCACGCCCTTATGCCAAAGCGGCTTTTGGCTATGCATCTGAACAGGGTATGGCAGACAACTGGTCTACCGTACTGCAACTGCTCAGTGCACTGGTTCAAGATGAAGCATTTTCCGCTTATTTGAATCGCCCTGAGTTGACCCCTGAACAACAGGTCAAAATTATTGTAGACACCAAAGCGGCGCTACAGGATCAATCAGTGTCCAACTTTATTACGTTGTTGGCACAAAATGATCGTTTAAACCTGTTGCCAGATATTGCTCTTGAGTTTGAGCAGCTAAAGGCACACAACCAGAATCAGACTGATGTTACCATCGAATCTGCCTTTCCGTTAACGGATGAGCAAAAGCAACTGCTGGTTGATCGTTTATCAAAACGCTTCAATAGCAGCATTGATGCTACTGTTACTGTCAACCCTGCCTTAATTGCAGGGGTGGTGATTCGTGCCGGTGATCAGGTGATTGATGATTCTGCTCAGGCTAAGCTGGAAAAAATGCGAACTCGTTTAACTGCGTAATGGTGTAATACCAGCGGTTAGGCAGAACTTAAAAAATATTGAGGTATAGCGCAAATGCAACAACTGAATCCATCTGAGATCAGTGCGCTCATTAAACAGCGTATTAGCGATCTGGACACCAGCGCGACCGCCAAGAATGAAGGTACCATCGTCAAGGTATCCGATGGTATCGTGCGTATTCACGGTCTGGCTGATGCCATGTACGGTGAGATGATCGAATTTGACGGCGGCTTATACGGAATGGCACTGAACTTGGAACAAGATTCAGTCGGTGCTGTCGTATTAGGCAACTATTTAAGCCTGCAAGAAGGCCAAAAGGTCCGTTGTACTGGCCGCGTACTGGAAGTTCCAGTCGGTCCAGAACTGCTGGGCCGTGTGGTTGACGCACTGGGTAACCCGATTGATGGCAAAGGCCCAATCAATGCGCAACTTAATGATGCGGTTGAAAAGGTGGCACCCGGTGTAATCTGGCGTCAAAGCGTTGATCAGCCTGTACAAACAGGTTATAAATCAGTCGATACCATGATTCCGGTAGGCCGTGGCCAGCGTGAGCTGATCATTGGTGACCGCCAGACTGGTAAAACCGCGATGGCGATTGACGCGATTATTGCCCAGAAAGATTCTGGCATTAAATGCGTGTATGTGGCGATTGGTCAAAAGCAATCGACCATTGCTAACGTGGTGCGTAAACTGGAAGAATCTGGTGCACTGGCTTATACCACTGTGGTGGCTGCCTCTGCGTCTGAACCAGCTGCGATGCAGTTCTTGGCACCTTACTCTGGTTGTACCATGGGTGAGTATTTCCGCGATCGCGGTGAAGATGCCCTGATTGTGTATGATGACTTGTCCAAGCAAGCGGTGGCGTATCGCCAGATTTCTTTGCTGCTGCGTCGTCCACCAGGCCGTGAAGCCTATCCCGGTGACGTATTCTATCTACACTCCCGTTTGCTAGAGCGTGCATCACGTGTATCTGCGGCGTATGTAGAAAAATTCACCAACGGTGCCGTAACTGGCCAAACAGGTTCTCTGACTGCATTGCCAATCATTGAAACTCAGGCTGGTGACGTGTCTGCATTCGTTCCAACCAATGTGATTTCGATTACTGACGGTCAGATCTTCTTGGAATCCTCACTGTTTAACGCGGGTATTCGTCCTGCGGTAAACGCGGGTATTTCGGTATCCCGTGTCGGTGGTGCTGCGCAAACCAAGATTATCAAGAAACTGTCCGGTGGTATCCGTACCGCACTGGCGCAGTACCGTGAACTGGCTGCATTTGCCCAGTTTGCTTCTGATCTTGACGAAGCAACCCGCAAACAGCTGGAGCATGGTCAGCGCGTGACCGAGCTGATGAAGCAAAAGCAATATGCGCCACTGTCTATTGCTGATCAGGCCGTGTCCATTTATGCCTCTAACGAAGGCTATCTGACTGACGTTCCTGTCAACAAGATTGGTGACTTTGAAGAAGCCCTGCTGGCTTATATGCGCTCGCAACACAGTGCATTAATGGACGAGATTGATCGTACAGCCAACTACAATGGTGACATTGAAGCAGGCTTGAAGCAAGGTATTGAAAGCTTCAAAGCAACTCAGGCGTATTAATCCTTAGGTTTACCCTGAAGGTTAATTCCTGATTCACGGATCACATTTGGAAGGTTTGGGTTTTGCCTGAATCTTCCAAATAACAGGTTAAGCGTATGGCAAGTTTAAAAGAAATTCGCGCCAAGGTAGCCAGCATTAAAAGCACGCAAAAGATTACGCGTGCCATGCAACTGGTGGCTGCCAGTAAAATGCGTCGTGCGCCCAGCACGTCAAGACCCAGCAGGAACAATCGATTGACGTTCAATTTGCATTAATCGGTCAAAAAGCGGTTACGTTTTTCAAAAATTATGGCGGCAAAGTGCTGGGTGCAACCACGCAAGTGGGCGATGCACCGGGTATGGAACAGTTGACAGGGTCTGTGCAGGTCATGCTGGATGCCTTTGATCGCGGCGAAATTGATCGCGTTTATCTGGTGTCCAACAAGTTTATCAATGCCATGACCCAAAAGCCCCAGATTGATCAGTTGGTGCCGTTGGCCGCAAGCAGCGAAGGCGAACAGCTTAACCGCAGCTATGGCTGGGACTACCTATATGAGCCAGAAGCCAATGTATTACTCAATGGCTTATTGGTGCGTTATATCGAGTCCATGGTGTATCAGGGCGTGGTAGAAAACATTGCTTCCGAGCAGGCTGCCCGTATGATTGCCATGAAAGCGGCAACTGATAACGCAGGCGATCTGATCAAGAGCTTACAACTTATTTATAACAAGCTGCGTCAAGCCGCGATTACCCGGGAAATTTCCGAGATCGTCGGTGGTGCCGCTGCCGTTTAACATGATTCTTTAAATAAATTAATTTGAATTGAGGAGACAGCAATGAGTAGCGGTCGTATCGTTCAGATCATCGGCGCGGTTATCGACGTCGAATTCGAACGCAACAGCGTTCCGAAGATCTATGACGCTTTGCATGTTGACAATACTGAAACCACGCTGGAAGTTCAGCAGCAACTGGGTGACGGGATTGTACGTACCATTGCGATGGGTTCTACTGAAGGCTTAAAGCGTGGCTTACCAGTCACCAGTACTGATGGTCCAATTTCTGTGCCTGTTGGTATAGGAACACTGGGTCGCATCATGGACGTTTTAGGACGTCCCATTGACGAAGCCGGTCCGGTTGAAACCCAAACGACTTGGGCCATTCATCGTGAAGCGCCAAGCTATGCCGAACAAGCCGGTTCTACCGAACTGCTAGCCACTGGGATCAAGGTAATTGACTTGCTTTGCCCGTTTGCCAAGGGTGGTAAAGTGGGTCTGTTTGGTGGTGCGGGTGTGGGTAAAACCGTCAACATGATGGAACTCATCAACAACATCGCTAAAGTGTACAGTGGTTATTCTGTATTTGCTGGCGTGGGTGAGCGTACTCGTGAAGGTAACGACTTCTACCATGAGATGAAAGACTCTAACGTGGTCGACAAAGTTGCGATGGTTTACGGCCAGATGAACGAGCCACCGGGCAACCGTCTGCGTGTTGCGCTGACTGGTCTGACCATGGCGGAATACTTCCGTGATGAAAAAGACGAAAACGGCAAGGGTCGTGATGTACTGTTGTTCGTTGACAACATTTACCGTTACACCTTGGCGGGTACTGAAGTATCTGCACTGCTGGGTCGTATGCCATCTGCGGTAGGTTATCAGCCAACACTGGCCGAAGAAATGGGCGTTCTGCAAGAGCGTATTACGTCGACCAAAACCGGTTCTATCACCTCGGTACAAGCCGTTTATGTACCTGCTGATGACTTGACCGATCCATCACCAGCCACTACTTTTGCGCATTTGGATGCAACTGTGGTACTGAGCCGTGATATTGCGTCTTTAGGTATTTACCCTGCGGTAGATCCACTGGACTCAACCTCACGTCAGCTGGATCCTGCTGTTGTTGGTGAAGAGCATTATGCCGTTGCCCGTGGTGTACAAACCGTACTGCAACGTTATAAAGAGCTGAAAGACATCATCGCGATTCTAGGTATGGACGAGTTGGCTGAAGAAGACAAGCTGGTCGTGTACCGTGCGCGTAAGATTCAACGCTTCCTGTCACAGCCATTTAACGTGGCTGAAGTATTTACTGGCCAGAAAGGTAAAATCGTACCATTGAAAGACACGATTAGTGGCTTTAAAGGTATTCTGGCTGGCGAATACGATCATCTGCCAGAACAAGCGTTCTACATGGTGGGTGGTATTGACGAAGCAATTGCCAAAGCCGAGAAACTCTAAGTAACGCTCAGTTAAGGAGATGATCTCATGGCAGTAATGCAATGTGATGTGGTAAGCGTTAAGGACTCCATCTATTCAGGTGCGGTGTCCATGCTTATTGCAAAAGGTGCAGGTGGCGAGCTGGGTATTTTGCCCGGCCACGCGCCACTGGTCACCTTGCTGCAACCCGGCCCAATTCGTGTGCAACTGGAAAACGGTACAGAAGAAGTGATCTATGTATCGGGTGGCGTACTTGAGGTGCAACCGCATGTGGTAACCGTCTTGGCGGATACCGCAGTACGTGCTGGCGACCTTGATGAAGCTGCGATTTTAGAAGCGCGCAAACAGGCTGAAACCTTGCTGGAAAACCAGCGCGGTGAACTGGATACTGGTGCGGCCATGGCTGCACTGGCTGAAACTGCCGCTCAACTGGAAACCCTGCGCAAGCTGAAAAACCGTGCATAACGTGTTTTAATACTTGTGGTAAAAAAACCGTCTTAACTTAAGGCGGTTTTTTTATGAAATTAAATAGCGAATACCATGTTATGATTTGTTGATATAAATTGTATTTTTGTGATAGTTAGTTTACATAATTAAAGGGTTAATGAGTTAACAATGATTTCATGGAGTGGTTACGGTTTACTAGCATTTCTATTGCCGCTTATAGCAGCAGCTTTTTCAGTATTATTTAGCTGGAATATCGACATTGGTAGTCATAATTTTAAGCAAGTATTTAATGTCCTATTTGTTTTTTGCATTCCAGCAATATGGATTATTGGAAAACGCTTGAATGGAGATGCAGGACGCTATGCAGCAGAGCATACATTTATGACTTTTCCATTGCAGTACACTGCTTTTATTTATATGGCGATATTATTAGTAAATTTAATGCATTAAATAATAATTAAGGGTAAACCGATGATATCGGATTGGAAGTGTTGGATTGCTGGAATAGTGGCAATTATTATTATATGTTTTTGTCAAACGAAAAGAAGTAACTATGAACATTTACAACAGGTTGGCAAATCAGTCATTGTGCAACAGCCTGAAAGTTACACCCAGTATGTAAAAAATGGTTCAGTTAGCGGTACTTCTGTAGATATTATTTTTGTAGCAAATGGTTTAAATATTAAAGAGAATAGAAAAATTTCAAAAGAGATTTTTAATGACTTTAGTCAAGGGCAGCCTGTAAAAGCTTTATATGATCCTATAAATCCACATCGTTTTATTCTTGAGCGTGATGAGGAACCGCTACTTGTATGGGTATTATTATCAGGTTTTATGGGATTTATGGGTGTATATATAACATTAGCATTATGGTTTCCTAATAATGCCGTTAAGATAAAACCTAATAAATACAGTTCAGCTCTGAAAAGATAGCTCGCATGTTAACTCTTTATTATTTTAATTTTATAGCGCATTAGACCCTTACAAGTGTAATTGGAAAATAAAAACCGCCTCTCAAGGAAGACGGTTTGTCTGCTGGTTAATCGCTTACTTCGCCAGCTCAGCATTAATAGCGTCAACAAGACGTGGGTCATCAGCGGTAATATCTGGGGCAAAGCGGCCAACCACGTCACCTTGTTTATTCACCAAGAATTTCTCAAAGTTCCACAGCACTTCAGGGGCTTCAGTGGTTTCAATCGATAAGCCTTTTAGCCGTTCACGCATGGAACCTTCACCAGTGGTTTGCGGCTGGGCTTTGGTGAGCTGTGCATATAGTGGATGCTGGTCGCTGCCAGTGACCGAAATCTTGGAAAAAAGCGGAAAATGTACGTCATAGTTGAGGCTGCAAAAGCTGCTGATTTCTTCATCCGTACCCGGTTCCTGACCTTTAAAGTTATTGGCCGGAAATCCTAAAATTTCAAGCCCTTGGTCTTTTTTGGCCTGATACAGTTTTTCCAGCCCTTCATACTGGGCGGTTAAGCCGCATTTGGATGCTGTATTGACAATCAACAGTACCTTGCCTGCATACTGATTTAGGTGAGTAGAGTCGCCTTGGATGGTTTTAACTGGAATATCATAAATGGATTGGGACATGAGGGTTCCTTTTGTGAGGGAGTGGTGGGACATTAACAGCAGGGATTAGGATTGATCAGGCTTTAAGGCCTGCGACATCAGCGCTACCATGTGCTGCACCTGATCACGCAACTGGTCGAGCTGTTCAGTCGACAATTGAAGTTGACTGGCCAGCGTTGAGGGAATGATGGCGGCTTGCCGCTTAAGTACCTGACCTTGCGCTGTGAGGGCAATCAGTACGCGGCGTTCATCGGTAGAGTCACGCTGGCGGTCAACCAGACCATGGGCAGCCAGTCGCTTGAGCAAGGGCGTGAGTGTGCCACTGTCCAGAAACAGTTTTTCACCCAGTGCGCCAACCGTACAGGGCGAGCTTTCCCACAGCACCAGCATCACCAGATATTGCGGGTAGGTCAGATTAAACTGCGCCAGCACCGGCCGATAAAGGCGATTGAGCAAATTTGATGCCGCATACAGTGGAAAGCAGATTTGCCGGTCGAGTAGCAGCATATCGTTAGCAGGTGGCAAGGCAGGATCAGTCATCATCAAAAATTTCTGGATTTTATAAATTGTATTGCTGTAAATTATATTTTGCACAATGTAATTGATGGGTTTTTGTAATCCAGCTTAATGTGGCAAATCAGTCTTAAATGCAACCTGACCGCATTTTGTTTAATCATTACACCCGTTACACTAGAAGCTGACATTTGTACGAGCTTATCCATGGCTTCAAACCCGTTAAACAGCAAAAATTCAGCATATCTTTATTTATTGCCGATTGCAGCGGTATTGATTTGGTCTGTTAACGTGGTGATTGCCCGCGTGGCTGTTGATGTGATCTCGCCGCTCAGCATTAGTTTTTATCGCTGGTTTTTTGCCTTGCTGGTGTTAACGCCTATTGTATTGCCGCAAGTGTGGCCGCAACGGCATATTGTGCTGCGTTATTTGCCCAAACTGGCGGTATTGGGTTTGTTTGGGATGGTGGTGTATCAGGGCTTGGCTTATATTGCAGCACATAGCACCAGCGCCACCAATATGGGCATTATTAATGGGTTGATCCCTTTAGTGACCATTGTAATGGCCAGTTTTTTACTGAAAGAAAAACCCAGTGCTTTTGCCATTGCAGGCGGCTTATTGTCGTTGTTGGGTTTAGCGGTACTGATTGGTCAGGGAAACCCGGCCAATATCCTGAGTGGAAATATTCATCACGGCGATTGCCTAATGCTCATGGCCGTAATTGCTTATGCAGGCTATGGCGTATTGCTCAGACGTTGGCAAATCCCTTTAAATACATGGCACAGCGTATATGTACAGATTTTCTTTGGTGCGTTATTTCAGTTGCCGCTGGTGATGTATGCCGGATTCTCACCGATCACCATGCAAAATGGCTGGATTATTATTTTTTCCTGTATTTTCCCGTCTATTCTGGCCCCATTTTTATGGATGAAAGCCATTGCAGCATTGGGGCCAAACAGAAGCAGTATTTTTATGAACTTGCTGCCGGTGTTTACCGCCCTCATTGCCATTTTTTGGTTGGGTGAGCAATGGCACAGCTATCACACTTTAGGAGGATTGCTGGCGCTCGGAGGCGTGGTGTTAGCGCAAATTAAACCCAAAAAAGGGCTGACTCACAACGCGTAGCATTGGTTGATTTCTGGTTGAATGGGTTGAGTTGACGGCATTAATGCATTGAAATGCGCAGGCCTTTTCTGGGACTGATTTTTCGGCATTTTGCATCGCTGGCCATTAGTTTTTGCAGCTTATACTCATTAAAGCGAGTGGCTGAATTGACCACCTTAAAGGGTTCGGCACTGGTCACGTGCAAGCATTCATGCGGTTTTAAGTTGGCTAATATACTACGTTGCTGCTCTGTGGCATGCTGCATGGATAAATATAGCGTGCCGGTGGTGGTGGCTATGCGCGCTTCGGTGTCACTGATTTGTGGACTGGCAATGGCTTTAACGATGGTTGTGTTGACCATTTTGCAAGCACTCAGCAGTAGCAAAACAGGCAGTAAGATTAAAATTGGCTTTAGCATGTTAGACATCCTTGTCGTTGCGGTTAAGCGTAAGAATTACTTGACCGTCAATTGTTGGCCAGCAAAGCTCACCACTTGACCCCGTGTAATTTTACAGCGTTTACGGGTTTCAACTTTGCCATCTACTTTGACTAAACCCTGCTCAATGGCCGTTTTTGCGGCACCACCGCTATCACACCAGCCTTCAATTTTTAACAGGTCACACAGCGCCACATACGGGTGATCTTCAAGGTTAAACTGGTTCATAAGGGCGTCCACGCAATAAAAGTGAGGCTGCAAACTGATCAGCAAGTATTAAGCCAATCGTGTCTGGAATGGTTGATATAGTGCGGTAAGTTTAGGGCTTTTGGTTTGGTGCCTGCACAATAACACGCGGCGTACCATCCGCATTGAGATAATATTTTGGCCCCAGTGAGGACATGATCAGCCGGGCATCAAATTCCTCGCCTTTTTGTGAAGCCGTATTGGAGCACTTGATGGTGTAGCTGACGTCTACCGGGTCAAGATTATAGACTACGCTTTCATACAGCGGGTCGTTCCAGCCAGACCAGCCACGATTATAGTAAGGCCGATTCAGGCCATGCCCCCGATACCCTCCATACCATGCAGGACTGTTCCAGCCGCCATACCACTCATTGGGATAAACAATAGTACGGCGACTGGGTGCTGATTTGGTTTGGTCCAGTACCATAAAATAACGGTATCCGGCATCCAGTGTGGTTTTGGCGGCCTTTAACAGCGCAATTTCTTCGGCAGTCGCGGCGCTTAAGTCAGGATCACCAGTAAAACGTACCCGGTAAATGGCGGTATTGAGCTGGTACTGCTCAAACTGGCCTAAACTGGCAAAGCTTTTGGGGGCGGGTGGTGCCATGGCACAACTGCTCAGCAGCAGTGCAGCCAGACTGGTTACCGCAAATTTGATGACAATGGCACGCATGGCATAGGCTCCCAGCCAGTTGGCAGGCTGACCGCAGGTTATGGCGAAAACAGGGGAAACAGGGTAGATCGTATATTACAGGACAGCACAGGCAGCATGGTAAAAACAAGCTGTATATACTGTGTAGATCCTACTTACAGTAGCTCTATGGTTCAGTGTATATAAAAAACTACTGTTAAAATGAGCTATTCGGCTGTTGTAAAAATTCCAGTTCTTCGGGGGTGGAGGTTCTGCCCAGCACGGCATTACGGTGCGGATAGCGGCCAAAACGATCAATAATCGCCTTGTGCAGTTTTTCAAATTTCAGATTGTTTTCATTGCCTAGCCGGGTAAACAAATCCAGTGCTGTTTTATGGATTACTCTGGATTCACTGTGCATAAACGGCATATATAGGAATGAGCACTGTACTGTACTTAACTGCTGGTCAGCACCTTGGGCAATGGCTTCCTGCGCCAGAACCAGCGCCATGCCGTCACAGGCAAAGCCAGCAGCTTGATCGCGGTACAGGTTACGTGAAAACTGGTCAAGCACAATAATTTCAGCCAGACGACCCTCGCTGCTGCTGCGCCATTCACTGAGTTCAGCGGCAGCCACGCGAGTATGTAATTTACCAAATTGCTGCTGAATTTGCTGGTCAAATCGCGCATCTTTTTCAAACCATTGCGCTGGCGTTGTTTGTTCAAACCAGAAATTTAAAACCTGCTGCGAAGTCATGGCATATTCCCGTTTAGTCGATGAAGCCTTTACTGTAAAGTAGCCGTGTGGCAAAAAACGAGCTTAAAACCGTATCAATGATGAAAACGCCAAAAAAAGCGTTTTTTTCACGTTAAAAATCATGCGTTTTTGGCCAATAAAAGGCAGAATCGCTATGTCTTGCTTTGCAGCATCTATTGCATGCAAAGTGATGTTGCTGGCCAGATGAGTAAAATGAATGCGTAACCCCAACCTGTTAACCCAGTTTAATTTACCGGTGTGGTTAACCCCTGATCATTTGTCAGGCATGCAGCGTGGTATTGAAAAAGAATCGCTACGTATGCAGGCCAATGGCTTTTTGTCGCAAACCGATCATCCAGCAGCGCTAGGTTCGGCATTGACCCATCCGCATATCACCACCGATTATTCAGAAGCCTTAATTGAGCTGATTACCCCACCAGTCAGCCATCCGCAACAGGCATTGGATTTTTTGCGGGCGCTGCATGTAGTGGTGCAACAAAACCTGCCGGACGGGGAAACTCTGTGGCCATTGTCCATGCCCTGTATGCTGGACAAGGATGAAAATAACATTCCGCTGGCCAGATATGGCGCTTCCAATCTGGGTCAGTTTAAAACCCTATACCGGCATGGCTTGGGTGTGCGTTATGGTCGCCGCATGCAAACTATTGCCGGGGTGCATTACAATGTCTCGTTTCCAGAACAGCTATTTGCTGCATGGCAGCAGCACAGTAGCACCGCCGCGGATTTACAGCAGCTCAGCCTACAGGATTATCGCAGTGAGCGTTATTTTGGCCTAATCCGTAATTTCCTGCGGCTGACACCACTGGTGGTCTACTTACTGGGCGCAAGTCCGTCGGTGTGTGCCTGCTTTTTGTCCGGCCGCCAGCATAATTTGCAACCTTTGGTCAGTGGCACCATGTATCTGCCAGAAGCCACAGCCTTGCGTATGGGACGACTGGGCTACCAGAACAGTGCCCAGCGTGGCCTAGGCATTCACTACAACAACATGCAGGATTATATCCGTGGCATTGAACAGGCGATTCATACGCCTTATCAGCCCTTTAGTAACCTGGGTGTGGATGATGAACATGGGGCACCACGGCAAATCAATGATCATGTGCTGCAAATTGAAAATGAATACTACAGCCCCATTCGTCCCAAACAAATTCCACAGTCGGGTGAAACCCCGGCACAGGCACTGACCAACCGTGGTGTGGCCTATATTGAACTGCGTGCGGTAGATATTAACCCCTATAGTGACATTGGCATTGACCTGACCAGCGCCTGCTTTTTGGAAGTAGTGGCCTTATATGCCTTGTTGCAGGATAGTCCCGCCATTGATGAGCGGGAGCAAGACTGCATTGACCACAACCTGATTAAAATTGTGGATCAAGGGCGGAATGTGAACCTGAGTTTAAATACACCAGACGCAGAATATTTGTTCAAGCCGTGGGCGCGCCAGCAGTTAGAGCATATGCAGGCGATTGCCTGCTTGATGGATGCTGGCATGCAGCAGCCCATTTATCAGGATGCGCTACAGGTAATGGGCAAACGGCTTGAGCATGTGGAGCAGACCTTGTCGGCACAGGTGCTGAGCGATACCGTGGCTGCCGAAGGGTCATGGCGTTTTGGTCATACCTTGGCCAGCCGTTATGCGACTCAGCAACGCGAGCAATCATTGTCCGCAGCGCAACAAGCGTATTTTGGCCAGATTGCCGCGCAGTCGTGGCAAGCCCAGACGCAACTGGAGCAGCAGGATCAGGGTGATTTTAAAACTTACCTTGCATCCTATCGCCACCCTCATGCAGTATTGTCAGCATCCCCCAAGGAGCACGTTTAATGAGGTTCACCTACCGTGTAGTGAGTCTGATCCTGTTTCTGGCCAGTGTGGCCGGAATGGCATTTGCACTGTATTTGCAATACTACCAAATGCTCGAACCTTGCCCCCTGTGTATTTTTCAGCGAGTGGGTCTCATGGGCATGGGCTTGTTTGCACTGATTGCCTTGATTCACAATCCGGCCAAACTGTGGGTACGTCGTAGTTATGCGCTGTTGTCCACCTTATCGATAAGTTGGTCGTTTGCGGTGGCTGCACGGCATGTCTGGCTCCAGCATTTGCCACCAGAAGACGTACCTGCCTGCGGGCCGGGACTGGATTACTGGCTGGATACTTTTCCTTTACGGGATGTGGTACAAA
The DNA here is from genome assembly GCA_004173455.1 of Moraxellaceae bacterium. GTDB lineage: Bacteria > Pseudomonadota > Gammaproteobacteria > Pseudomonadales > Moraxellaceae > Alkanindiges. The sequence continues at coordinate 49,603 of SECL01000026.1, forward strand.
AAGTGCTGCATGGATCAGGCGAGTGTGCGGCGATTGACTGGACATTGCTGGGTCAATCGCTACCAGTGTGGGCGTTGCTGTTTTTCAGCGTGTTGCTGTTACTGAACCTGTGGCAACTGGTACGCCGCGAGTGAGCAAGCGATGATTCGCTCAATTGACAATAAAAATTAAGGCATAAAAAAGGACGTCATAGTGCGTCCTTTTTTATATTTTACTTTATGGTTCAATCGTCCGGCAAATTAGTCCACGATGGTTTCAATGCGCTGGCCTGGATCACGCACCTGATTGGCATTGGGATACAGCCAGGCAATAATTTGTTCACGCACACGCGGATGATGCTGAATTTCAAAATGGTTTAAGCCATAAAATACCGCTTTATGGTCTTCAGGCACTTTAAGCCGGAACTGTGGATGTGGATGATCACCCAGCGCACTTTTTACACTGACCAAATAATCACCAATGGCTTCGAGTGTCTTGGAGCTTGAAGACTCACGTTCCAGCGTGCCAGCAATCAGGTAAGTATTCACGCTCGATGGCAACGGGGCAGGTTTGCGGCAATCATCCATCTGGCCGATCTTGGCATCCAGATGTTCCCAGTCATCATCACGCACACTGCCATGACGCAGGTCAATAATACCGGCACTGCGCATGTTGGCCAGTTGAGCCAGTACGCTGGCAAATGGCACTTTGCCAATTTTTTCCTGAAACATAAAGCCCAGACGTTCCAGTACGGCACCTTGATGCGGTGATCCGACACATACCAGGTTTTCAACGTAGTTAACCCAGTTGTAAGTACTTTGCTTACCATAAAACAGCGCGCTGCGTGACACCAGACCACCCATACTATGGCCAATCAGGTCAATCGCGGTGATACGCGGATTACGTTTGATCAGGTCTTCTAGCACATTGGAAAATGAACGGCCATTGGACGAAATACGGCGACCGGTATTGTAGTTAAGGTACAACACATTGGCCTGCTGCTGGTGATACAGGATATGCTCACCCAGTCCGCTGCTTTCACCGGGCGCCCAGCTCAAATGATTCATACACAAGCCATGCGCCAGAATAACCACTCGGCCTGAAAGCTCACCACGCTGTAACTGGCCATAGCGATCATACAAGACCGTGGGTAAGGCCAGCGGGTTGTGGCTTTGCAGCATATAATCGCCCAGCACCCCATTCACGGCATTGGCCACAAAATGCATCAGCGGAGTCAGTGGTTTTTCATGCAACACCGGAAAATAACGATTCAGGCCGCGCATACTGATGGCCAGACCTTTACCATATTGCTGCATGATGCGTTGGCTAAGCGCATAGACCCGCTTGGTCAGGCCGTTATCCCAGATAAAGTTGGCTTGTCGGGTGGTTAAGGAAAAATATTGCAGGAAAATTTCACGGTGGATTTCCTGCACCACCTCGGCTACCCCACTGATACTGGACGTTGCCAGCTGTGACATACCTTCCAGAAAATCGGCTTGCGACGGAGGACTACGGTCAAATTTGCAATAGTTTTCATGAAGTGGGGTTAAGCTGGGCATGATACGGCGTCCTCCGTTGATGTGCCAAATCGACTGTATTGCGTGTGATCTAGCAATGGGTCACACAATCAGTGATACAGCTATTACAAGCTGTTACATAATGTTTACTCTTGATTACCTAAGCTGTCAATACCGACTTTAGTTCAATAATTGGCCAAATTGCTCAAATATGCTGATTGTTCATCTATTTTGATCAGTTAACGCTTTTTTGAGGCAAACTGTCTACTGGTAGTTATATTTTAAACGCAAGGTTGAAATATAGCCCTGCTGCGTAAAAAAATGTGTGTAAAGCAAAGGACTTAGTCTTAAAAAGGTAATTTTGTGACATCCTCAAAAACCATTTAAGGGCGGATGCGATGTTGTAAGATGCGTTACAAGGTATGGATCAGACTTGCACAGAACTTTAACACGCGTACAATTTAGAGCCGTTTTTGTGTCATTGCCAGATAGGCTATTTTTATGCAGCTCATTTATATTCATGGACTCAATAGCAATTCAGCATCAGCCAAAGGCCAAATGCTGGAGGACTGGTGCAGTATTCACCGCCCAGACATCCGGGTAGTTCGGCCAGACCTCAACTTGCCGCCTGAACAGGTGATGCAGTTGCTGGGCGATCTGATTGCACAGGATTCCCATACTGGCGTGGTGGGCAGTAGTTTAGGGGGTTTTTATGCGACAGCGTGCGTCGCAAAGCATGGGGTGCGGGCTGTTCTTGTCAATCCGTCTGTGCGACCATTTGAACGGTTCAAACGGTTTTTTGCGCAAGGTGAAACTGAGTATTTAACTGAAACCGGCTGGCGGGTCACGCCGGATCAACTGGATGATTTGCGCTTGCTGTTCCAGCCTGTGCCGCCAAAGCCTGACCGGATACTGGTCTTGCTCAAGCAAGGGGATGAAGTGCTGGATTACCGTGAGGCAGAAGGCTATTTTAGTCAGGATACAGCACAAAGTGCGCTGATTGTTGAACCGGGTGGCGATCATTTTATGCATGATATGGACAGCAAGATTCCGCTGATCATTAATTTTTTGTTTGATCGTTAATGTTTTGACCCATTTTCAGGCCGTACACTGCATGCAAAGCGCAAAGTATCAACTGGCTATTTTTGATTTTGATGGCACGCTGGCCAACTCATTTCCTTTTTTTGCCAGTGTTTTTAATGAACTGGCCGAGCGATACCGTTTTAAAAAAATCCAGCTGCATGAAATTGAAACCTTGCGGCATGCCACCCCGCGCCAGATTATGCAGCATGTGGACATGGCCACGTGGAAGCTGCCGCTAGTATCACGGGGATTTATCCGGCGCATGCGGCGGCAGGCACATCAGATTGAGCTGTTTGAACACATTAGTGACAGCTTAAAGTTTCTGGCCAATTCGGGTGTGCAACTGGCGATTGTCTCGTCCAATTCGCGCGAAAACGTGGCGGCTATTTTAGGCGCTGAGCTATTTGCGCTGTTTGGGCAGGTGTATTGCGGTATGTCAATTTTTGGCAAGACCGCGCATCTCAAGAAGATTTTAAAGAAAACTGGCATTGCGCCACAACATGCCATTTATATTGGCGATCAGGAAACCGATGCCGAGGCCGCTGCACAGGCCAATATGGCCTTTGGGGCGGTGAGCTGGGGCTATGGCAGTCTGCAAGCCCTGCGCCAGCATGAGCGTGTGCTGGAGTTTGTGACTGGCCATGATTTGCGCCAGCTGGCTTAAGCGACTGATTGCGGCTGTTATGCAGATCGCACTCATGTTGAGGTTAATCTTGAGGTAGGCTGATGTTCACTAGCAGCGCCAGCATAGATTTATCTTGTTTTACCACTATTATTTATCAACGACTTTGCAATGGGAATCCAATCACGTGAGTCAATATACTGCTCAGTCGCTAGAGGTATTGTCCGGCCTCGATCCGGTGCGTCGTCGCCCCGGCATGTACACCGACACCTCACGCCCCAACCATCTGGCGCAGGAAGTCATCGACAATGCGGTGGATGAGGCGCTGGCCGGTCATGCCGATGAAGTCACGGTAGTGGTGTACAAGGATGGTTCGCTCTCGGTACAGGATAATGGCCGTGGTATGCCAGTGGACATTCATCCGGAATATGGCCAAAGCGGCATTGAGATCATTTTGACCCGGTTGCATGCGGGCGGCAAATTTTCTACCGACAATTACCAGTTTTCCGGGGGGTTGCACGGGGTTGGAATCTCGGTGGTCAACGCGTTGTCAAATCGGGTAGAAGTCCGTGTGCAACGTCAGGGCAACTTGTACAGCATGAACTTTGCGCATGGTGAGCCGATTGATGCCTTGAGCGTTCAGGAAAAAGCGGTGCCCAAGCGTCAGTCCGGCACGCTGGTGCGTTTCTGGCCGGAAGCCAAATATTTTGATAGCCCCAAATTTTCGCTGCGGGCGCTCAAGCATGCCCTAAAAGCCAAGGCCGTTTTATCAGCCGGATTAAAGGTCAGCTTTCATGATGAAGACAGCGGCGAAACGCTGGTCTGGCAATTTGAAAATGGCTTGCTGGATTATCTTAAGGATGAGCTGGACGGCCGCGACATTGTTCCGGTTGAACCGTTTGTTGCTGTTGCCAGTGTCGAGCGGGCGCATTGCGAGTTTGCCATTTGCTGGAACGCTGAGGGCGGCGGCTCTTTACAAAATAGTGTTCAGGAAAGTTACGTTAACCTGATTCCCACGGCGCAGGGTGGCACGCATGTCAATGGCTTGCGTTCCGGGATCACTGATGCCTTACGTGAGTTTTGTGAGCTACGCAACCTGTTGCCGCGCAATTTAAAGCTGGCCGCCGATGATGTATGGGATGGGGTTAATTTTATCCTGTCACTCAAATTACAGGAACCGCAGTTTTCTGGTCAAACCAAGGAGCGTCTGTCTAGCCGTGATGCGGCCGGTATTGTGCAAAACATCGTTAAGGATGCTTTTTCGCTGTGGTTAAACCAAAATCCTGAGGTGGCCACCCAACTGGCCGAACTGGCGATTGAGCGGGCAGGTCGTCGCTTAAAAGCCGCCAAAAAAGTGGAACGCAAAAAGATTGCTTCGGGGCCTGCACTTCCCGGCAAGCTGGCGGATTGCTCTGGGGCAACCCGTGAAGACACTGAACTGTTTCTGGTGGAAGGCGATTCGGCTGGCGGCAGTGCCAAGCAAGCGCGTAACCGTATTTTTCAGGCGATCATGCCGCTACGGGGCAAGATTTTAAATACCTGGGAAGTCTCGTCTGATGAGGTGCTCGCCTCAGAAGAAGTGCATAATATTGCGATTGCGATAGGTGTTGATCCGGGCAGTGATGATTTGTCCGAATTGCGCTATGGCAAGATTTGCATTCTGGCCGATGCCGATTCGGATGGCTTGCACATTGCTACGCTGCTGTGTGCCTTGTTTGTGCGGCATTTTCCAACATTAGTAGAAGAAGGCCATTTGTTTGTGGCCATGCCGCCGCTATACCGGATTGATGCGGGCAAGGAAGTGCATTATGCGCTGGACGATGCAGAGCTTGAGCAGACCCTCAAAAAAATCAAAAGCCGCGGTACACCACAAATTACCCGTTTTAAGGGATTGGGTGAAATGAATCCACTGCAATTGCGCGAAACCACTATGGATCCAAACACACGCCGGCTGGTGCAACTGGATCTGGATGACAGCCATTACACCGCGGGTCTGCTGGACAAGTTGCTGGCCAAGAAGCGTTCGGCAGATCGCAAGGTCTGGCTGGAAGAAAAAGGCAATCTGGCCGATGTCGCCGCCTTATAAGTCGCTGTAGGCAGTCGTTTTGCTGAAATAAAGATTCAAAACCAGCAAAACGGCTTTCTAGCCAAGCAAGTGAATTAAGTGGTTGATTGTTTGGCTGATCCGCGCGGCTTTAATGGCGTAGAAATTTTTGCCTGATTTGGGCATTCATTCTTAATTTTTCCTTAGTTTATGCCGAATAATTCAGGCTTTTTATAAAGCTGTGCTTAATATTGATTAATTTGTTTCAAATGGTGAAATTCACCTAAATCGCGCTGGTGCCGTTAGTTTTCCATGCTATCTTCAAAGTGTTCTCGGATTAAAACGAACAAGGGTCTTGGTCAGTGTTTGCCTTTTATCTGGGCTGTTATATTGGGCATTGTGCAGTCCTCAACGACTATCGGTGCATGATCAGCCTAGTAAGTTGCAGTCGGGTATAGGGCAGGCCGAACCAAAAGTTAGCGACTGTTTGACAGGCGTATAATGCAAGTGAGGAACCTTAGATTATGAATATTGAAGTTCGTACAGATAACCATATTGAAGGCACGGCACGCATGATCGATTACGTGCGTGAGCAGCTTAAAAGCGAATTTAGCCGCTATAGTGAAAAAGTCACCAACATTGAAGTGCATTTTAGCGATGAAAATGCTGATAAAGGTGGCGATCAGGACAAACGCTGTGCGATTGAAGCACGTGTTGCCGGTTTAAAACCCATGGCTGTGACCAATAAAGCGCCGAGTGTTGATTTGGCGCTGGATGGTGCGATTGAAAAACTGCATCACATGTTTGAGCATACCTTAAGCAAGCTCACTGACCATCGACACGAAACCCGGCCAAACTGGGAAGAACTGGTGCCCGAGGAAGAATAATTTTCAAAAAAGCCCGTCAAATCATGTCGGGCTTTTTTGTCAGAGCCGCCAGAGCCTGTTAAGCTGTCGTTATAATATCTGGATTGAGAAATTATGTTAAATCCCCAGCAAAACGCATTATTACAAGCCATTGACGAGCTGGATGTGGCTCAGGTGCAGCAGTTATTGCAGCAGGTTGATCCCAATTTTATTGATGAAGAAGCTGGCCCGCCGGTGTCCAAACTGTGTGACCAGTTGTTCCGTTGGTGGGAAAATATTTGCGAGGCACATGAGGCCAATCAGCCGCTCAGCGAAGCAGAAAAAACAGATCAGTTGCAACCGTATATCGATATTTTGCAGGCCTTGATTAAAGCGAATGCCAACCTACATTTGTGGGACAGTGAAGAACTGTATGGCCCGCTATGGGATGCTGCTAGTGCTGCCTGCGAACCTGTGGTTAAAATTCTGCTGGCGCATGAAGTTGATCCCAATACCCGCGATGATGAAGGCATGACCATTTTGTCTTCCATTAGCGACCTGTTCTTTGATTGTGATTTTGACCAGATTGACTGGGCTGAGGCACTGCCGGAAGAACGCGCAACCTTAGAATTACTGCGCCAGCATGGTGCCAAAATGAGCAAGGAATTGGCCAGCTAAATGGGCTGGATCTATCAGGCCGATTGCCCTTATGACAGGGGTTACGGCCTTTTTTAGATTAAGGGTTTCCAATCAGGTGCTGTTGGGTTAAGGCCTGATGCATTGTTTTTGTTATATAAGTATTTATTTTTTAAATTTTTTAATCCTCAAAAATGTGATTGCTCAGTAAAATTATGACCACTTTTGTGCAAAACGCGACAGAAAACCGTTCAGTTGCCGAGTTTACCGAACAGGCGTATCTCAACTATGCCATGTACGTGATTATGGATCGCGCACTGCCGCATATTGCTGATGGCCTAAAGCCAGTGCAGCGCCGCATTGTGTATGCCATGAGCGAGCTGGGTCTTAAAAGTAGTGGCAAACCCAAAAAATCAGCGCGGACGGTGGGTGATGTACTGGGTAAGTATCATCCGCATGGTGATAGCGCCTGCTATGAAGCCATGGTGCTGATGGCGCAACCATTTAGTTATCGCTATCCGCTGATTAGCGGGCAAGGCAACTGGGGTTCGCCCGATGATCCCAAATCCTTTGCTGCCATGCGCTATACCGAAGCCAAGCTGTCGGCGTATAGTGAGGTATTGCTGAGCGAGCTGGGACAAGGCACGGTAGACTGGCAGGACAACTTTGACGGTTCACTCAAAGAACCAGTCACCTTGCCTGCGCGCCTCCCCAATATTTTGCTGAATGGCACCACGGGCATTGCCGTGGGCATGGCCACCGATATTCCGCCACACAACCTGCGTGAAGTGGCCAAAGGCACCATTGCGTTACTGAAAAACCCTGAATTAACCGATAAAAAGCTGGCCGGTTTTATTCCGGGGCCAGATTTACCCACCAAAGCTGAAATTATTACCAGCCCGGATGATTTGCTCAAGATTCAAACCACTGGTCGTGGTAGCTATCGCATGCGTGCGGTATACAGTGTGGATAACCGTCGTCATGAAAAGCCTGAGATCATTATTACCGCACTGCCATATCAGGTATCCGGCAACAAGATTCTGACCCAGATTGCTGACCAGATGCAGGCCAAAAAACTGCCATTGATCACCGATTTGCGCGATGAATCCGACCATGAAAACCCAACCCGTCTGGTGATTGAGCTGCGTTCCAACCGTGTGGATGCTGATGCGGTGATGAGTCATTTGTTTGCCACCACCGATCTGGAAAGCAGTTACCGGGTCAACCTGAACATGATTGGTCAGGATGGTCGCCCGCAGGTCAAATCCATTCGTGAGATTTTGCTTGAGTGGCTGGACATTCGTCAGCTCACGGTCAAACGTCGCCTGCGCTTTCAGCTGGATAAAATAGAACGTCGCCTGCATATTCTGGCGGGTCTTTTAATTGCCTATCTGGACATTGATACGGTGATTAAGATTATTCGGGAGCAAGACAAACCCAAGCCGGTGCTAATGCAGCATTTTGGCATCGATGAAATTCAGGCTGAGGCCATTTTGGAACTCAAGCTACGTCATCTGGCGCGACTTGAGGAAATGGAAATCCGCCGTGAGCAGGATGAACTAAATGCGCAGGCCGAAAAGCTACGCGACCAGCTCAACAATCCTGAATCATTAAAAACCCTGATTATTGATGAACTACAGACCGATGCCAAAACCCATGGTGATGAGCGCCGGTCGCCCGTTGTGCAACGCGCAGAAGCCACCGCACTTAAGGAAAGCGACCTGATTCCAGCCGAATCCATTACCGTGGTGTTGTCGCAGGCGGGCTGGATTCGTGCTGCCAAGGGTGACATTGATGCCAGCAACCTGAATTATCGTGCCGGTGATCAGTATCTGACGCATTATGCGGGTAAATCCAATCAGCGTGTGTTTGTGCTAGATAGCAGCGGCCGCAGTTATACGGTTGCAGCCAGCACCTTGCCCTCAGCGCGCAGTCTGGGCGAACCCTTGACCACACGACTTAATCCGCCTGCGGGTAGCCGTTTTGTGGATTTGATTATGGGAGAGGAAAGTCAGTCGATTATTCTGGCCAGCAGTCTGGGTTATGGTTTTGCCAGCACGATTGCCAGTCTGGACACCACGGCTAAAGCAGGTAAGGCACTGGTCAATCTGGGCGAAGATGGCGAACTGCTGCCACTGCTTGAAGTACCCGAACAGGCCGACCAGTTCGCAGTATTGTCGTCTAGCGGTCGCCTGCTGATCTTTGCACTGGCTGACTTGCCGGTCATGAGTAAGGGCAAAGGCAACAAGCTGATTGCGCTGGAACAAGGCGAGCGCATTCAAACCATGGCAGTACTCAATGCCAGCAGTAGCCTTGCCATTGAAGCGGGTAGCCGTACCATTACCCTCAAAGGTAATGATCTGGCGCACTATATGAGCAAACGCGGATTGCGTGGTCATTTGCTGCCGCGAGGCTATCAAAAAGTTTTAGGCATGCGTACAATTTGGCCTTAAAGCGGGGTAAGGGGCGCAAGTCCCTTCAATATGACAACATGAAAATATTAGCAGGAGCTTAAACCAGCGCTGTGTCGTTAAAACATTTCTTGACTAATGGGCACTAACTTGGTTTAACCCTAATTAAATATCTTATGATAATCTTAGCCTAAGCTAGTGATCACCGATGCATACAGGAGCGTTTTTCAACATGGATCATATTTGGTACAAGACGTACAAAACGGCAGGTATTCCAGAACAAATTGTGATGCCGTCAGAGAACACCTCAATGGTGGACTTGTTCGAACAGAATTTCCAGAAATTCGGTTCGCGAGATGCCTTTATCTGTATGGATAAAGCCATGAGCTTTTCCGAGCTGGACAACGCCAGTCGCAAGTTTGCCGCTTACCTGCAATCTTTGAACCTGAGCAAAGGTGCGCGTGTGGCCGTGATGATGCCCAACGTACTGCAATATCCAGTCGCAGCCATTGGTATTCTGCGTGCCGGTTATGTGCTGGTCAATGTAAATCCGCTTTATACTGCGCGCGAACTGGAGCACCAGCTCAAGGATTCTGGCTCGGAAGTGCTGATCATTGTTGAAAACTTTGCGCATATTTTCTCACAAATCCAGAGCAATACCCCAGTCAAACACACCATTGTGACCGGTGTGGGCGATATGCTGGGTACGGTAAAAGGTCTGATTGTCAACATGGTGCTACGCCATGTGCGCAAGCAAATTCCAGCGTGGGACATTAAGGGTCATGTAAAATTCAATGCTGCCCTGAACAAGTTCAATGCCAACCGCTACAAGCGTCCGGTAATGAACCTGAATGACACCGCCGTGCTGCAATATACCGGCGGCACCACCGGGGTGTCCAAAGGTGCCGAATTGACGCACAGCAATCTGGTGGCCAACCTGTTACAAGTAGAAGCCATCTTCAAGAGTGCCTTTGATGAAGGCTCGACCGCTGAGCAAAACAATATTCTGTGTGCGTTGCCGCTGTATCACATTTTTGCGTTTATGGTGTGTGCCATGTTCGGCATGTACACTGGTTCGACCAATATTCTGGTGCCAAACCCGCGCGACATTCCAGGGCTGGTTAAGGAGTTAGCCAAATATCCACCGGCTTTCTTCCCGGCAGTGAATACGCTGTTCAATGCGCTGGTCAACAATGCCGACTTCCAGAAACTGGATTTTAGCAAGCTCAAAGTCGCAATGGGTGGTGGTATGGCTGTATTGCCATCGACTGCTGAAGCATGGCAAAAAATTACTGGCCGTCCGATTGTGGAAGGCTATGGCTTGTCTGAAACTTCTCCGGTTGCGACTGCTAATCCGCCATCCATCACCAAATACACCGGAACGATTGGTATTCCATTGTCGTCTACTGAAGTGGCGATTCTGGATGATGACGGCAAGCATCTGGCGATTGGCGAGCAGGGTGAAATTTCTATCCGCGGCCCTCAAGTGATGAAAGGCTACTGGCAGCGTGCGGACGAAACCGCCAAAGTCATGACGGCTGACAATTACTTCCGTACCGGCGATATCGGCATTATGGATGAAAACGGCTACGTTAAAATTGTAGACCGTAAAAAAGACATGATTCTGGTGTCTGGCTTCAACGTCTATCCAAGTGAAATTGAAGAAGTGGTCACTCACCATCCGAAAGTGCTGGAAGCCGCAGCCATTGGCGTAGCGGATGCTAAAAGCGGTGAAGTGCCTAAACTGTTTATTGTGAAAAAAGATCCAAGCCTCACCGTGGATGAAGTGCTGGCCTATACCAAGCAAAACCTCACTGGCTATAAGCAACCCAAATACGTTGAATTTATCGACGAGTTGCCAAAATCCAACGTGGGCAAAATCTTGCGTAAAGACCTGCGCAAATAAGCTTTTCTAGGGACGTAAATAAAAAGCAGTCCTGATGGGCTGCTTTTTTATGAACTGACATTTTATGCGCTAAAAACCTTGCATCAGCCTAAGTAAATAAGGCCGCGTTAATTTGAACAACAAGGTAAAGCTGCCCAGTGCGACCAGTTGCAACACCAAATGCGCCTGATCAAACTGCAACTGATGGCTGAGCACATTATCAATCAGACAAAAAATCACGACTATGCCCAGCAATAATCCCAATGAGCGCTGATAAACACTGGCCAAAATCAATAACAGACAACTGACGACAAACGTGGCCAGTAGCGAAAACACATTTTGGTTAGCGGCCATCACACTAATGATCAGTGCCACAATTACTGCCACCACGATGGTTATTTTATTCAGGTGTTTTTCAAGCTGCTGTTGCCGCGCCAGTGCCGCACTTAGGGAATCAGTAGGCATGGCCGTGGTCGCAGGTTTGGAATGCGGTGCTGGATCAGACATACATTTACCCCGTACGATGAATGATACGTTCAAAAAGTATTTAAAAAACTGGCCAAAAAATACTAAAAAGCCAGAAGAAAACCATAAAAGACTCTGAGAAAAGTGCAGGAAAATCTCGGCACGCAACATCATGGCATGAAATAATCAGCTCTGGCTAAAAAATCACATTATTATAGAAATGGTTGTGCTAAGGTTGTGCTGTTTTTTCAAATTTTAATAAAAGCCAATGAGTTCAATTAATACCCTGATTTATGTCATTTTGGCAGCGTGTTTGCTGCCGTATGTATTTGCCTGGATTGCCAAATTAAGTGGTGGTTTTAGCCTAAAGGATAACCAGCAGCCGCGTGAATTTATGGCACGATTGACCGGCATGGCGGCACGCGCCAATGCGGTACAGCTCAACAGTTTTGAAAGCTTGCCACTGTTTTTGGCGAGCGTGCTGCTGGCCGAATATCTGGTGGTGCCTACGGCCATTACCTTTAACTTGAGCGTGGCCTATCTGGTGCTACGCCTGTTATATGGTGTTGCCTATCTGGCCAACTGGGCCACATTACGCAGTATTTTATGGTTGCTGTCGATGGCGTGTCCGATACTGCTGCTACTGCTGACCGCCCGAATTTAGGCCAATAGCAAGGCAGCCCTGCATTTTTAGCAGGATCAGTTGCAATGTTTGCTGCAATGGATGCCGGATCAGCCAACTTGAGGCTATAATATGCCACGTTTTTTAAACCACCCTTTTTGCAGTAGAGTGATGCTATGAGCTACAACAATATTCCTCCCGGTAAAGATGCACCCAATGATATTTATGTGATCATTGAGATCCCAACCAATAGCGATCCAATCAAATATGAAGTAGACAAAGACTCTGATGCTTTGTTTGTTGATCGCTTTTTGGGTACGCCCATGTTTTATCCTGCAAACTATGGTTATATTCCAAATACCCTGTCTGAAGATGGTGACGCGGCCGATGTGATGGTGGTGACACCTTATCCAGTGGTTGCTGGTTCAGTGATTCGTTGTCGCCCTGTGGGTATGCTGCGTATGGAAGATGAAAGTGGTATAGATGCAAAAATCATTGCTGTACCGCATGAAAAACTCACGCCAATGTACAAAAACGTACAGGAATATAGCGATTTACCTGAGCTATTCCTGAAACAAGTTGAACACTTCTTTACGCATTACAAAGATTTAGAACCCGGCAAGTGGGTTAAAATTAGCGGTTGGGGCAGCAGTGAAGAAGCCAAGCAAGAAATTTTAAAATCAATTGAAGCGGCTAAGAAATAATTAGTCCTCAATTTAAAAATCCGCTTCTGTTGTTATGCACTGGAGCGGATTTTTTTATGCCAACCTATTTTATAGATATTAAAAAGACAGATTAAAAAACGCCCTGTTTTAAGGCGTTTTTTTAAGGGATGCTAAAAAATGCACCAAGATGACTGAGTAACTTGTAACCAAATTTTTGTATATAAAAAACAAGTTTTATAAAAATAAATTATATTATTCAGTGATTTAAATTAAAAATATCAACTTGGCACGCCAATTGTATTAAGGAAATATGACAGCGTCGTCATTTAAAACATCGATCGTTCTTGGGGAGCGTGCGCAATGAAATTTGGTTTAAAAACTCTGGTAGCTTCAGTAACCCTGATGGGTGCAATCAATAGTGCATTTGCGGCGGATGTGATCAGCATTCCAAATGTCACGACCACGGGCAGTGTGGCCATGACCACCGATTACCGGTTTCGTGGTATTTCCCAAACCAGCAATAACCCGGCGGTGCAAGGTGGACTAACGTTTACTCATGAGTCTGGCGTATTTTTGGGCTTATGGGGCTCCAATGTGGCGAGTGTCGGCAACTCTAATTCAGCAGAAATGGATGCGATTATTGGCTATTCCATGCCGTTGACATTGAGTGCCAGTTTGGCGCCCACGCTGGAAGTTGGCTATATTCGCTACGGCTATTTTGGCACTGGAGACTCTGCACCCGGCAATGAACAGCCCGATTACAATGAGTTTTATGGCAAGCTCACCTTTGCTGATAGCCTGATCAAAGGCGATAGCTTGAGCGGTGCCGTGACCTACGCCAATGAATATTTTAATCAGTCTGATGAGTACTGGAACTTTAATGCCAGCTATAGCGCACCCATTGCCGATACCGGATTTGGATTTGTTGGCAGCGTGGGCTATAACAGCTTTAAAAACAAGGCCATGATGGCACAGGCTGTGGGTGGTGATGGCAGCGACGATAACTATGTGGATTATAAGGCCGGTGTGAATTTTGGTATTCAGGGCGTGACGGCTGAACTGGCCGCCATTGGCACCAATATCAGTACCAGTGGCTTTAGTAACGGTGATGAAAAACCTTATACCACCTCGGCGGTCTTTAGCCTGAGCAAGTCCTTCTAGTGCGTTAACGTTGATTAGATGCAATTTATTTTGCACCTGCCCATGCAGCCAAAAAAGAGCTGATGATTCAGCTCTTTTTTATTGTCTGGCCGTTTGTAATAAAAGCTAACCCTGACCGCGATAACTTAAAGCTTCGGTCAGATGGCTGCTGGTAATGATGTCACTACCGGCCAGATCGGCAATGGTGCGTGCCACCCGCAAAATACGATGATACGCCCGTGCAGACAGGTTGAGGCGTTGCTGCGCCAGTTGAATAATTTTTTGTTCAGCCTCGCCAAGCTCTGCAAATTGATCCAGCAATTGTGGATTCAAGGCCGCATTGCTCAAACCCTGCCGCTGGATCTGGCGCTGGCGTGCGGCAATCACCCGACGACGCACACTGGCTGAATCTTCCCCAGCGGCACGCGACTGCAAATCACTGGCAGGCAAGGCGGGCACATCAATATGCAGGTCAATCCGATCCAGCAGTGGCCCCGATAACCGGCCGCGATAACGCTTGACCATATCTGGGGTACATTTACAACGCTGGCTGTTATCGAAGGCATAACCACACGGGCAGGGGTTCATGGCGGCTACCAGTTGAAAGTTGGCTGGAAAGGTAATTTGCCGTGCAGCGCGTGAAATGACCACTTCCTTGGATTCGAGTGGCTGGCGTAAGACTTCCAGCACCTTGCGATCAAATTCCGGCAACTCATCTAAAAATAGTACGCCATAATGCGCCAGACTGATTTCGCCGGGACGCGGTTGTGAGCCACCACCCACCAGTGCTGCTGCTGAGGCAGTATGATGCGGCGACCGAAAAGGCCGCTCACCAAAATTTAAGGGATAGTTGGCAATGGAATACACACTGGCCACTTCAAGGCTTTCTTCATCGGAAAGTGGTGGCAAAATACCGGGCAGACGCGAAGCCAGCAGGGTTTTGCCTGTACCCGGCGGCCCCGAAAACAGTAACGAATGGCTACCTGCTGCGGCAATTTCCAGCGCGCGGCGGGCACGGTGCTGGCCTTTTACATCGGCCATGTCGGGCAAATGAATCGTCTGGCTCACGGCCTGATGCTGGATCATCGGCAATAGTTCGACCTGTTGCAGATGGCCACAAATCTGCTTGAGCGTGTTTGCCGCATAAATCTGTGCATTGGGGATTTTGGCGGCTTCGTTGCCATTGCCCTGTGGGACCAGCAAGGGACGTTTGGCCAGATGGGCAGCACGCGCAACAGCCAGCACGCCCAGTACCGGACGCAAGTCACCATTGAGCGCCAGTTCACCCACAAATTCCTTGTGCTGCAAGGTTTCACTATCCAGTTGTCCGCTAGCTGCCAGAATGCCCAGTGCAATCGGTAAATCCAGCCTTGCGCCTTCTTTGGGCAAGTCCGCCGGTGCCAGATTGATGGTCAGGCGGCGGCTGGGGAATTCAAACCCACTATTGAGAATGGCCGAGCGCACCCGATCCTTGCTTTCACGCACGGCAGCTTCTGGTAGTCCCACAATGGTGAGCGCAGGCAAGCCCTGACTTAAATGCACTTCCACCTGTACTTCAGGCGCATGCAGGCCGAGCGCAGCCCGGGAGATCACAACAGCAAATGACATAGAAAAAACCTAAATTATTGTTTTAAAACTTTAGTATTTGAATCAAGACTTTTTGAACCAAGTGTGGCTAAAATTTGTGCAATTATGGTGCAGCTGGTGTTTCCAGTGCATTCACTTTTTCGGTCAGTGCCTCAATTTGCAGCAGTAAGTCGGCAATATTTTTCTGAGCATTTAATAATGCCGTTTGTTGACGCAGAAATTCTTCCTGACTCACCAGATCCATCCGTCCAATCATTTCGGACAGTAAGGCACGCAGGTTCTTTTCCAGATCTGCTTTGGGTTCCTGCATGTGTTGCAGAATGGCTTGTAGCAGTTGCTCTATCATGGTGAAATAATGCTCCATTTTAAGGCGAAAATTCATTAAAAATAATTCAAGCAACCCGTTATTGTAAAAACAGGATTAAATCGTGGCTCAAATCCTTGCAACCACTGATGAAAAACGCCGTTTTAAACCGGTGCCAACCAGTGTAATCGCAAAAGCCTAAAGTAAAAACAGAGAATTTAGTTTTCCTGTAGCATTTGGAAACACTTTTATGCATGATCGTCAATCAAACACAGGACTGCCTAAAGCTTAAGCCCTATTGAATCGTTTGGCTCAGCTAGCTAATAGTCAGTCTGATGGTGTCTTAACTTTGATTTATATTGATGTTAAACAATTGGTTAGGTTAAATTTTAAAAGGTGTGTCATGACAGGATCAAAACAGGCTAAGGTGTTGGGTTATATCGTGGCAAGCTGCTTGCTGGTGGGGATCAGTCAGGTGCAAGCCGCCGATGTTCTCACGATACCGGGTGTGACCACGACGGGCAATGTCACATTAACCAGCGATTACCGGTTTCGGGGAGTTTCGCAAACCAGTAATAATCCGGCCATTCAGGGTGCGATTAACTTTAACCACGAATCGGGCACTTATGCCAGCTTGTGGGCGTCCAATGTGAGTGGCAATAGTACCGCAGAAATCGATGGCGTGTTGGGTTATGCCACCAAGCTGAACCTGATTCCCAACCGTGATACCACACTGGATGTCGGCTATATCCGCTATATATATGCTGGGTCTGGCGATACAGCCGCAGGCAGCAACCAGCCGGATTACAATGAGCTGTTTGGCCGCGTGAGTATTGCTGACAGTATGATTGAGAAAGATAACCTCATGCTCGGAGTTAATTATTCCAATGACTATTTTAACAAGTCGGATAACTTCTGGTATCTGAGTGCCAATTACACCGCGCCCATTAAAGACACTGGGTTTGGGCTGGTGGCTGGCATTGGTTATAACCTGTTTAAGAACAGTCGCATGATGAACCGTGCGCTGAATGCAACCAGCAGCGATGACAACTATATTGACTACAAGCTGGGCACCAGTTTTGGTGTGCAGGGTTTGACCAGCGAACTGGCGTGGGTAGAAACCAGCATCAAAGATAGTGAATGCGTGGACAAAAAAGCCTGTGATGGTGCGCTACAACTGAGCATCAGTAAAACATTCTAGGTACAACTTGACAGTCAAATACGGTATAAAGAGGGTCGCGTCAGCGGCCTTTTTTGTTTCCCCCAATTTAAGCTGTTGGCACGTTTTTTGAACATGCAAATTACTGGTTATTTACCTGAGGTCTTTTGAAATGAAACTTGTCACCGCTGTGGTTAAGCCTTTTAAACTTGACGATGTTCGTGAAGCATTATCGGAAATTGGTGTGCAGGGCATTACTGTCACTGAAGTCAAAGGGTTTGGTCGTCAGAAAGGCCATACCGAGCTGTATCGTGGCGCTGAATATGTGGTTGATTTTTTACCAAAAGTAAAAATTGACATTGCGGTGCGTGACGACATGGTTGAAGGCGTCATTGAAGCAATTACCCGCGTGGCCAGCACTGGCAAAATTGGTGATGGCAAAATTTTTGTCAGCAATCTGGAGCAAGTCATCCGTATTCGTACCGGTGAAACTGGCCCGGACGCAGTTTAATCTGCAGTGATATACATGCTGCAATCATGGCATGGTCTTTGCTGTAACTAAAATAATGCATTGATTCTGTGTTGGGGGAAGACACGATGAAACACATGTTACTTGCGCTCGGGCTATCCGGTGCATTTCTAACATCTGCAAGCGTATGGGCAGAAACACCTGTCGCTGGGCAAGATGCACCGACCACGATGGCTGCTACAGCCACTACACCTGTTGCGACTGATGTGGCCGTGACTGATGCTGCTGTGAATGATGCAAGCGATCCATCCGTCATGGCGACAGCGCCAGAAAATGCCACTGTTCCGGTGGCTGCGGCTGCGGCACAAACACCAGCAGCAACCGAAGAAACTGCACCCGCCGCAGAAGCTACCGCCAAGGTAGATACCGGCGATACTGCATGGATTCTGACCTCAACGGCGTTGGTACTGCTGATGACCATTCCGGGTCTGGCGCTGTTTTACGGCGGCATGGTACGCAAGAAAAACGTACTCAGCACCATGATGTACAGCCTGTCTGCCACTGTGGTGGTGAGCTTACTGTGGGTTGTGATTGGGTATTCGCTGGCATTTTCTGGTGATGGTGCCTATATCGGCAATCTGGATAAAGTGCTGCTCAATGGGGTGTCGTTTGATGCCCTCAGCGGCACGATTCCAGAAAGCCTGTTTATCATTTTCCAAATGACCTTTGCCATCATTACCGTGGCCATTTTGAGTGGCTCGGTGGCAGATCGTATGAAGTATTCTGCCTTTATGCTGTTTATTGCCCTATGGGTGGTTGCTGTGTATGCGCCCATTACGCATTGGGTCTGGGCGGCTGGCGGCTGGCTATTTGATGCAGGCGCGCTGGATTTTGCCGGTGGCACGGTGGTACACATCAACTCAGGTGTGGCCGGTCTGGTCGCTGCCTATGTGCTGGGCAAGCGGATTGGCTTTGGTAAAGAAGCCATGGCACCGCACAATCTTGCCTTAACGGTGATTGGTGCCAGTTTGCTTTGGGTTGGCTGGTTTGGCTTTAACGGCGGTAGCGCATTGGGTGCGGGTAGTCGTGCCAGCATGGCGATTTTGGTGACTCAGGTGGCGGCAGCAGCGGCAGCATTGGCTTGGCTGATGGCTGAGCGTGTAGTACGTGGCAAGGCTTCGGTACTGGGCGGTGCGTCTGGCGCGGTAGCTGGTCTGGTGGTGATTACCCCAGCGGCTGGCTTTGTCGGTGTGGGCGGTGCGCTGATTATGGGCCTGATTGGTGGCGTCGTGTGCTTCTGGGGTACCACTTCCCTCAAGCGCATGCTCAAAGCCGATGACGCACTGGATGCCTTTGGCCTGCACGCCGTAGGCGGTATTGTAGGCGCGCTGCTGACTGCAGTCTGTGTGAACAGTGAAGTGATGGCCGCGGCTGGTCTTGATATTGCGCCACTGGGCAAGCAACTGTGGATTCAGGCCGAAGGCGTATTGGCCACGGTGATTTATAGTGGTGTGGTAACCTTTATCCTGCTAAAAATTGTGGATGTGATCATTGGTCTACGGGTCACTGAAGAACAGGAGCGCGAAGGTCTGGACATTACCCAGCATGGCGAACGGGTTGAATGATTGAATTAAATTAATCAGTTGAATTGGTGGATTAAAGCATTGAGTTAAGCCATTGATTCAGCAACCTTAAGCCAGCGTTCTAATCAACAGGGTCACTGAAAAAGGGCCCTGTTTTTTTATCGCATTTGTTCTAAGTTGTATTGCTTAATTCAGCCGGTTTAAATCGGCATAACACACCGGCGAGCTGGCCTCCTGCCAATTTTCCAATTCATCCTCTAAAAAACCGGCCAGTATTTCAAGATAAAACAACTGACTAGAGGAACCACATAACAAGGTTAAATTGCCATTGCGGACATAATCCAGCAGGATTAGCCAGTGTTCAGGCTGCGTTGACAACTGTTGAATATAAGACCTGCGAAATGCCTCAGGTTGATCAGCATGCTGTGCCATCCATTGTATTAACTCATTTGAAGGTGCTAATGCCTCCAGCTGCATATCGATTGCCAGCACATCAGAGCACAGATCTTGTTGCAATACTGAGCCAATCAAAATGCGTTGCCCATCGTGTGGACTCACAGGGTCAGTGCAGGGCTTACAATAAATCATGACATTTCCTTATGCGCAGGATGATTCAAAAGCAAGTTGATTTAAGAACAAGATAATTCAACGGCAAAGTGGCCAAGGCATCATTTGAACTGACGCCACAGCCATGGCCGCCTTACAGGCAGTGTACTTAATTTGAGAGCAGATTTTTGCTACACTGCCGTATCAATTTTTTAAATGCCAAGCTCATGCACTGTCCGTTTTGCAATGCTCCAGATAGTAAAGTGATTGATTCACGGCTGGCGGCCGAGGGTCGGCAAATCCGTCGCCGGCGTGAATGTGTGGCCTGTGCCGAACGCTTTACCACCTTTGAATCTTATGATGTGGTGATGCCGCGCGTGATCAAATCCAATGGACGCAATGAACCGTTTGATGAGCATAAGCTGCGCAACTCTCTCACCATGGCGCTGCAAAAACGGCCAGTGAGTCAGGATCAGATTGAAGCCACGCTGCTGGATATTGGCCAGCATTTGCGCCGTCTGGGCGAGCGCGACGTGACTTCACGTAAGATTGGCGAAATTGTCATGCAGTCCTTGTATACGCTTGATCATGTGGCCTATGTGCGCTTTGCTTCGGTGTATCGGGACTTTCAGGATGTGGATGCCTTTAAGCGTGAAATCGAACAAATGGGCATTGAGCAAAAGCCAATTGATCCAAAGTTTACTGATCCAAGCCATGCTGATTCAAACCTCGCTGAGCCAAACCTAACGGGATCAGGCAGCCTGCATAAAAATAATATGGATAAAACCATCCTAAAAAAACTCAGCCCTGAAAAAGATCATTAAAACTTCATGAATCATATCCTTTACATGCAACGTGCGATTGAGTTGGCCAGACAAGGGCAGTACAGCACCAAGCCCAATCCCAATGTGGGCTGTGTGATTGTCCAAGATGGCCAGATTATTGGTGAGGGTTTTCATCCGCAAGCTGGCCAGCCACACGCTGAAGTATTTGCCTTAAAGCAGGCCGGTGAACAGGCGCAAGGTGCCACCGCGTATGTCACGCTAGAGCCGTGTGCGCATTATGGCCGTACACCGCCCTGTGCCAATGCACTGATAGAAGCTGGGGTGAGTCATGTGGTCATGGCCAGTCTTGACCCCAATCCCCTAGTCGCTGGCAAGGGTCAAGCCATGTTGCATGCGGCAGGCATTAGCACCACGGTGGGCATACTGGAAGCCGAAGCACGGGCGTTAAATAAAGGGTTTTTACAAGTGATGGCAGGCGGGCGTCCTTATGTACGCCTGAAAATGGCCGCCAGTCTGGATGGTCGTACTGCTATGGCATCGGGTGAATCCAAGTGGATTACCGGAACGGCCGCGCGGCAGGATGTACAGCATTGGCGTGCGATCAGTGGCGCGGTGATTACCGGCATTAATACCGTACTGGCCGATGATCCAGTCTTGAATGTACGCCAGTTATCGCCTGATGTTTCCATTGAACATGTGGTACAGCCTTTACGGGTGGTGCTGGATCGGCAAAGTCGCTTTCCCGCACAAGCCCAGCTGTTAAATGATCCTGAGCAACTGCTGCTGGTGGGGACGCAGGCTGGTATCGCACCTGCCGTTGAACACTGGCCAGATATGACTTTGCAGCAGTTGCTGGATGAATTAAAACAGCAAAAGCAAATTTATGAAGTGCTGGTAGAAGCTGGGCCAACACTGGCTGGGGAGTTCTTGCGGCAGGGCTTGGTGGATGAACTGATCATTTATCTGGCGCCGACTTTGCTGGGCTGTGATGCACGCGCCATGTTTAATTTGTCTTTATCAGAAATGCGCGAGCAATATCGGCTACAATTGCAGGAACTCACGCAGGTGGGGCAGGATGTGCGCCTGATCTTAACGCCTGCTGCCACATGATGACCGTGAGAGCCAATCCGTTGTTTCAAACCCATTGTGCCAAACCGATAGCGTAGAGTGATGAATACTGAAGCCAATGTGTATCACAAGCGTCGCCACGCTGCGCGAACCACCGATGATTATTTGTTTCATCAGTTGGTGCCTTATCTGGGCAACAAGCGCCGCTTGCTGCACCTGATTTTAGCGGCACTGGAACAAACCGGCACGCTCAATAGTAAAAGCAGTAAAAACGGTCAACCGCCCATTTTTGCCGATTTGTTTGCAGGCAGTGGCGTCGTATCACGCTTGGCACGGCAAAATGGCTATCGTGTGATTGCCAATGACTGGGAACCTTACAGCCATGCGCTCAACCATGCCTTGCTGGCTTGTGTGGAAGCGCCAGAATTTGCAGGACTGGGTGGTTATCAAGCTGCCATTGACCAGCTCAACAGCTTGCCGGAACAGGCTGGCTGGGTCACCCGTAACCTGTCTCCCCTCAATGATGATTTTTATGATCCGGCACGTGATCGCTTATTTTTTAAGCGGCGTAATGGTATGCGTATTGATGCCATTCGCAACCAGATCATGCAGTGGCAGCATCAGGGCTTAATTGACCCACTGGAAATGAGTGCCTTATTAGCGCCATTATTGTATTCAGCCAGTTTTGTCAGCAATACCAGCGGCGTATTTAAAAGCTTTCATCAGGGTTGGGGCGGCAAAACCCAGACCGCACTGGAACGCATTGATTCACTGCTTTGGCTCACGCCCAGTCGTTTTTGCCCGCTGGGAACTCCCGGCCAGATGGCGGCTGAAATGTGGTGCGTGGATGCGCAGTATCTGGCCAAGCAAATGGCATCATTCAAGGTGGATATTGCCTACCTCGACCCACCGTATAACCAGCACGCCTACAGCAGCAACTATCATGTGCTCAATGCACTCACGCTATGGGATCAGGTGGATTTGCCCACGCCGGATACGCCGGGCTTTAAAAGCGGTATCGACCGGGCATGGCGTAAGGAACGTCCCAGTCCTTATAACTCTGCCAAATATGCCACCGAGGCTTATCAGGAACTGGTCGGCACGCTCAATTCGCGCTTTATCCTGACCAGCTACAGTACCGATGGCAATATCGCGCCCAAGGATTTGCTCAAGGCCAATCTGGATCGTGGCCGCGTGTCCTTGCTCACACAGGATGTGCCGCGTTATCGGGTCAGTAAGCAGCGCCAGTCCGAACGGGCACGTACGCTGGAGTTTATTGTCATTACTGACACACAGGCCAAGTCAGGGCCACCGCTCAATCAATTACTGGGTCAGCTTTATCACTTTGCCGAGCTAGGTGGCGTCGATACCTCGGGACCCAGTACCCAACTGGCGCTATGGTAAGCCATCGTTCATCCCAAGCAATATTCACATTTTAAAACGTTCCTTAGCGTGCAACTGGATTAAGCTCAATCTGATCTGTCCCTAGGCAGATGAATGTGCATCCACAATAAGGAAAAAACTGATGAAAACACTGCGCAAAAAAATTGTTCTTGCCGCCAGCCTGTTCATGCTGGCACCTCTAAGCTTTGCCACAACATGGACGGCAGGCAGCAGTCATCAGGGAAAAGTCACCGTGCCGATTGAAGGCGGGCCGGTGATCACCTGGCAGTGCAATGGCAAAAGTTGTAGCTTGACCGGGCCTTGGGGTAATGATCTGTCGATGGATTCTTGCCAGAGTCTGGTCACGCGCGTGGGCAAAATCAGCTATTACAAAAACAGTGCGGGTAAGGCATGGCGTGCAAATTCAGACCAACTGAACGAGTGCAACCAAGTGGGTCGCTAAACAATCCCTTGACCGTTTTCAGTCAGATCAACTGATCCGGTAAAATTATCCGTTATAAAATCATCTGTTGTAAAATGATTTGATGTCTTGCTGCGCCATATTACAACTATCTGTGGTGACATGGCTTTTGCCCGGTGATGGCGTATAATCAGCGCCAGTGTAATGGCAATACAAGCGAAAACCCATGTTTACCGGCATTATTGAAGCAGTAGGAAAAGTCTTATCGTCCAGCCAGACCGCAGGTGATGTGCGTCTGGTCATTCATGCTGCCGGTCTGGACATGGCAGATGTCAAGCTGGGCGATTCGATTGCCACCAGTGGCGTGTGCCTAACGGTGGTTGATTTTGGCCAAGACTGGTATGCAGCCGATGTATCGCTGGAAACTATTCGCCGCACCACGTTGCTACAATGGAAAACCGGTACACCCGTCAACCTTGAAAAAGCCCTGCTTCCCACCACCCGGCTAGGTGGCCATTTGGTCAGTGGTCATGTGGATGTCATGGGTGAAATCACGCTAGTGCGCAACGATGCCCGGTCGTTGTATTTTGAAGTGAAGGCACCGGATGAGCTGGCCAAATATCTGGCTGAAAAAGGTTCTATTACTGTGGATGGCATTAGCCTGACCATTAACCATTTAAACGGTGCATTGCTTAGCCTAAATCTGGTGCCGCATACCGCTGAGCAAACCACCATTAAGCAATGGCAAGTCGGTAGCATGGTTAATCTGGAAGTCGATGTGCTGGCGCGTTATCTCGAGCGCTTGCTGCTGGGCGATAAAGCGGCACAAGCCACCGCCAAAAGCACTATTGATATGAGCTTTCTGGCTGAAAATGGGTTTTTGCGCTGATTTGATCTGCTAAAAACAGAAAAAGCCTCATAATGAGGCTTTTCTTATAGCTATGATTTTAAAAAATAAAACTCAGGAATTTTTTTGGTTTTACTCAGCATGCTCACTCATAATCTGTTCAATCTCAATTTTCGCCTGCTGCTTTAAGCGCTCGCTCAATTGCTGCAAAGTTTCTTCAATATAAATCTCTGCTTCCAGCCAAAGCGCATCTTTTAATAATTGCACCTGATCGGCTGTTTGCGCCATGCGTGCAGCTTGCGCCTGTTCATGCTGTGCGTGAGCCAGTTTGGCCGCCTGCTGTTCAGCAATCCGCTGTTGTTCTAGTGCCCGTTGCTCCTGCTCTAGGCGTGCTAGCTCAGCCTGTTCAGCTAGCTGTTTTTCCTGTTCTTGTCGGGCCTGCTCAGCCAGTCGCTGCTGTTCCTCTGCGTCGCGCTTGGCTGCTTCTTGTTCCAGTCGCTCACGCTCTGCGGCTTCTGCTTGCTGACGTGCCCGTTGCTCCTGTGCAAGGCGCTGCTGCTCACGCAATTCTTGTTCACGTTGCTGTTCTTGCCGTAGGCGTTCTTTTTCTTCCGCTTCGGCTTTTTCACGTGCCTGTTGTTCAGCGCGTTGCCGTTCCAGTTCCTGCTGGCGTTGCTGTTCTTGCAGGGCGGCTTTGACCAGTGCCTGCTGCTGTTGTTCACGCTGCGCATCTGCAATTTGCCACTGGTCAAAATTGGTGTCTACTTCCAGCAACTGACAAATGCTGTGCAATTCACTAAAAACCTGTTGGCGAACCGCTTCTGGCGCGGCCAGCCAGCGCGCCTGAAAGTCACGGCCTACATTTAACGCCATAATTTTTTCCAAAAATTGATCTATTTTAAATCATATCGATTGCTATCGTTCAGGATGACTCCAATGCGTATTCACCCTGCCTAGCATAAGCTACACCTGATAAGTCACCGGTTCAATGCCTAATGCACGGTAAGCTTTAAACCGTTCACGACCTGCTACTTTGGCGTGATCACTATTTTCAACAATTTCCAGCACTCGGCTAAAACGTTGCGGATCAACCATGGCCTGTCCCAGATTCAGGCAATCACCTTCATACTGTTCTGGCAAGGTTAGGCTTAGGCAAATTGGTGAGGACAGATTATCAATGTCATGCACCACAAAACTACTGGCATCAAATTGCCAGAGCAGGGCATCAAACTGTTGCATAAGCGCCATGTCATCAAATTTGACCAACAAGGGTTGCTGGCCAGCCTGAATGCTCTTGCGACAAATCCGGCAGGCCAGATCAACCTGCCGGATTTGACTTTGAATTAAATAAAACCCGACATCCGCCATGGCCAATTAATGACTTGCATTTTGACTACGTGTGCGCAGGAATTGCATTAGCAATGGCACCGGACGACCCGTCGCGCCTTTATTGCTGCCGGATAGCCATGCAACACCGGCAATATCCAGATGCGCCCAGCGATATTCACGGGTAAAGCGTTGCAGGAAACAGGCTGCGGTAATCGCACCGCCATAAGGCCCACCAATATTGCCAATATCGGCAATGGGGGAATCCAGAAGTTCCTGATAATCTTCAATCACCGGCATGCGCCATACGCGGTCATATGACAACTGACCTGCCTCTAATAGCTCGGTGGCCAGTTCATTATCCGGACTAAACAAGCCAGCCAGCACCTTGCCCAGTGCCACTACACAGGCACCGGTCAAGGTGGCAATATCAATTACCGTATCCGGATTAAAGCGCTTGATATAGGTTAGCGCATCACACAGCACCAGACGACCTTCGGCATCGGTATTTAAGATTTCAACGGTTTGGCCGCTCATGGTGCTTACAATATCACCCGGACGCGTGGCACGGCCAGACGGCATATTTTCAGCGCACACCAGTGTTCCTACGACATTGATCGGCAGTTTGGCTTCACACAGCGCCTGTAGCGTGCCCAGTACGGACGCAGCACCACACATGTCAAATTTCATTTCATCCATGCCGGATGCAGGCTTAATCGAAATACCGCCAGTGTCAAAAGTAATGCCTTTGCCGACCAGCACGATGGGCTTGCCTGAATCCGACTGAAAATCATCGGCTTTGCCTTGATATTCCATGAGCACCAGACGCGCTTCACGCTCAGAGCCACGACTTACCGCTAGCAGGGCATTCATACCCAGTTCCTGCATGGCGGCTTCATCCAGCACGGTCACTTTCAGTAGATCAGGATATTGCTGCGCCAGTTGCAGGGCTTGCTCTGCCATATATTCGGGGTAGCACACATTGGCAGGCTGGTTGCCCACATCTCTGGCCAGCGCTTGACCTTTGACCACTGCTTGCAGATAGTCAAGACGTACTTGCAGTTCATCGGCACGGGTGCTGTGCAGGGTAATAGTGTCCAGAATCGCTTCAGACTTTTTACTTTTATATACATCAAAGCGATAAGCAGCATTACTGAGCGCCAGTACAAATGGCTCAATACTTTGGTCGGACAACGCATCCAGCGACAGCACTGCTTGGCTGGTTCGATTGGCCAGCGCCTTATAAATGCTGTTGGCCAAGGTTTGTGCCTGTGCGGCGGTCATTTTGTCCAGTTCACCCGCACCCACCAGTAATACCTGTGAAAAATCAGCATAGTTGAGCTGATAAATAGGCAGGGTTTCACCCAGTTTGGCCTTAAACTGGGCACGCTCAATCTGGGTAGTCAGTTGCTGTTGTACCTCACTGGGCAACTCGTCATGCGCTTGTACCAGTGCTTGCTGATCCAGAATCAGCACCAGCGTGGCATTGGACAGGTTATTGGCGCTTGTGTCTGAGGTTGGTAAAAGTTTGTTCTGTAAATTCAGTTTCATGTAGTGACCTTGCATCATCGTGGCGAAGCAGTATTCCATTAAAACACTGTCCTGCTAGACTTGAACAGCCTAAATTGATACAGCCACGTACTATTTTTTTAAGGTATAAGTACTTAAACTTGGCGTTTTGTAATAGCCCTTTGTCATTACCCTTATGGGTTTACTGTGGATAGCCCTTTTGATCATTCGTCGTTATTTGGTTCGTCAGGTTCTTAGCACCAGTGCTGTTGTGGTTGGCCTGCTCACGCTGATTATGCTGGGCGGACGGTTAATCAAGTATTTTGGCGTCGCGGCGCAGGGACGTCTGGATGCTAGTGTACTGTTTACCATTATTGCCTTTCGCCTGCCGGAATTTTTAACCCTGATTCTGCCGTTGGGCTTTTTTGTAGGGCTGATGCTGGTGTTTGGTCGCTTGTATGTCGATCATGAAATGGCAGTGCTCAATAGTAGTGGGGTAAGTCGGGATACATTGGGTATCTTACTGGTTCCTATGACTTTATTACTGATTGTGGCTGAAGCTGCTTTGGTGATCCAGATAGCACCATGGGGCAACCGCAAGTTTGATGAAGTAACGGCCACGCAGGCAGTGCGTAGCGGATTTGATCTGGTGCGGCCGCGTGAATTTGTGTCGAGTGGGCGCTATACCATTTATGCCGGTTCACTGTCGGATGACCGCCGTGACTTGCAGGATATTTTCTTCTATGAACGTAGCGCGCTGCCCAATAAACCAGACATGCTGATTATGGCCGAACGCGCCACGCGGGTAGTTGATCCCACTAACCGTGCCAGTGTGGTTGACCTGATCCGTGGGCGCCGCTATGAAATTTATCCAGGCAAACCAGAATATAGCCATGCCGAATTTGCCACCTATCGTTTGCGCATTGAGCATCAAAGCGATCCCGAACTGGGCACGCAGCGGGTCGAAGCCATGAGCATGACGGCACTTTCCAAACGCTTAAATGAGCCAGTGATTCGCAGTGAATTTGGCTGGCGATTGAGTGCACCGTGGGTCATGGCACTGGCACTGATTCTGGCGCTGCCCTTGTCACAGGTTAATCCACGGCAGGGTCGTTACTACCGCCTGTTTCCTGCGGTCATGATTTTTGCCAGCTTGATTGTGGCGTTGATTGCGGTCAAAACCCGTATTGGTAAAGATCAGCTGGGGTTGTGGGGTTATCCTGTCATTCTCATCATTTATCTAGTGGTCGGTCTGCTGCTGTCACGGCGGCAGCGGCTGTCACCGCAGGCGGCCAAACGCATCAAGGAGGCCGCCCAGTCATGAGCTCAATTTTGCTGTTGGCACGCTATGTGATTAAAACTGCGGGTCTGGCCATGCTGGGTGCAGCCCTGTTATTGCTATTGTTGCAAATGCTATTTTCCTACATTGCCGAGCTGGGTGAACTTAAAGCAGGCTATACCGCCTTACATGCCTTTATTTATATTTTATGGCAGGCGCCGCAATTTTTATATAGCATTTTACCGATTGCTGGACTAATGGGTGCGGTCATTGGCTTAGGTTCACTGGCTTCCAGCAGCGAACTTGTCATCATGCGCTCAATAGGCATTAGCCTGTGGCGTATGGTGAGCTGGGTGATGTGGCCTGCCTTAGGTCTGGTGCTGGTGTCATTTGTACTCAGCCAGTGGATCTTGCCGTACAGCAACGAACAGGCACGCGCGATCCAAAAACAAAGTGGCAAAGCAGCCAAAATTGGCGAGGTTTATGGTTACTGGACGCGGGAAGGCAACCGCTATATTTATGTCAGTTATGCCAACTCGGTCGGCCAGCTAAAGCAAGTCCAAGTCATTGACCTGAATAATAAATTCCGTATCACTCAAACGTTAAGTGCGCAAACGGGTGAGTTTATGCAAGACCAGCAATGGCAACTCAATCAGGTTAATCAAGTTCAAATCCAGCCGGATGGCAGTGCCAAACCTGTGCAGGCTGAACACCTGAATATGTCGCTGGGTTTGCAACCCCGTTTTGTCCAGACTGTCACCGTGGCGCCAGAAGACCTTGCGCCTAGTCAGTTGCTTGAATATATGCGTTATTTGTCAGCCAATGCGCAAGTTCCCAAACCCTATACACTGGCGCTGTGGCAAAAAATTGCAGCGCCATTTGCCTTGCTGTCACTGGTGGTGATTGCCTGCTCGTTTATTTTTGGCCCATTACGCCAGCAATCAGTAGGCTTTCGCTTGGTGATTGCTTTGTTTATTGGCTTGGGCTTTCGCTATTTGCAGGATTTTTTAAGCTATGCCAGTCTGGTGTATTCACCGTCGCCGGCATGGTTTGTATTACTGCCAATCGTACTGTGTCTTGGCTTAGGTGCATACTTGCTCAACCGTGCCAAATGATCAACCAAATCAGCAGTTGAGTCATGCACTGATGGTGCTTTAGTAGTTTAAAGGGATGTAAATAGGAGAACAAAATGCCCACCATCATGACGCGTGACCAGCAACCCTTGTATGTGCGGGTGATTGGGCAGGGTCAGCCGGTACTGATGCTGCATGGTCTTGGCATGCAAAGTAGTCAGTGGCTGCCATTTATTTTGCCGTTTATTCGGCATTTTAAATTTTATATGCCGGATTTGCGAGGTTTTGGGCGCTCCAAATCAGTGCGTTTAAACCAGCCAGATGTGTTTGAAAACCATACACAGGATGTGCTGGACGTCATCCAGCATTTTGACCTAAAAGACTTTTATCTGGTGGGCTATTCACTCGGAGCCAGTACGGCGTTGCATTTGCAGCACAGTCTTGAGTTTGCGCGTGTCAGCCGCTATTTGCACATCGACCAATCCCCGTGTGTCGGTAATCGGCCAAACTGGAATTATGGCTTGTTTGGCGAGCAGCAGGCCGAACTGTTTAACCAATTTGGGCAAATGCTGGGAATTATTGCGCCGTTTGAGGATCATTTATTGTTGCAGCAATTGCCGTATGCAACACGTAGGCAGGCAGTAGCGGTGCTGGGTGAGATTTTTGAAACCATGCTGGGTAAGTCGCTGATTAAGCATATGTTTAACCTGTCGGCACGATTGCCTGTATTGATGCCGCATGTCATTGCGCTATCACGACTGGAGGATATTCGTTTTTATCTGAATGCCTACATCACAGGGCAGCATGATTATCGCGATGTTTTGGGACGCTGGCAAATTCCCACCACGGTCATGATCGGCATGCAGTCACCGTTGTATCATGCCTGTGGTCAGCGTGTGATCAGTGAAAAAATGCAGCCCTCACAGGTGGTAGAGTTCAAAAAATCTGGCCATACCCCGTTATTGGATGAACCAGTTAAATTTATTCGTGAACTGGGACGCTTTTTAAACTAAACCTCATTTAGCCATAGAAAAAGTAACTCCATCACGCTCCAGGACTAAACCGTGAAAAATGATGACATGACAAATAATAAGAATGATTTGATTAGAAAAACTTAAAATTAAAAATAAAATTCAATTAAAATAAAGGGTTAATTTAAAAAATATAGAAAAATTAAAAACGAATACAAAAAGACACAATATACAAAAACATGATCTTTTAGAATTCGCAAAATTTTACAAAGCACCATAATAATTTCAATGATGAACCTATTTAATGCACTGGTTCAGTGGGCATTAAACCCGCAGCATCGTGCGCTACAAATCCAGTTTTCCAATACCGCCCTTGATTCTCAGGTGTTTTTGCAGCGTATCGAAGGCTGCCATGCGCTCAATGAAGGCTTAAGTGCAGAACTGTTGTGTTTTTCACATAATCCTTATATTGCGCTAAAGCAATTTATTGGCTGTCAGGTGGTGGTTGTACAGTTAACTGATACCGGACTGTGGCATCGTACTTCAGGAATTATTACCGCTGCCAGTGCGGGGGATGGTGATGGGGCTCTAACGCCTTATACGCTAACCGTGCAGGATCCGACCAGTTTATGGCACAAGCGCCGCAACAGCCGCGTGTTTATGAATAAAAGCGTGCCCGACATCAGCCAGATTTTATTTAAGGAGTGGCAAACGAAAAGCCCGTTGTTTGCCGCTACTTTGAGCCTTGATGTGCAAGGTCTTGCGCAGAATTACGATATACGTCCATTTGTCATGCAGGCCAATGAATCGGATTATGATTTTCTAACCCGGTTATGGCGCAGCGAAGGGATTAATTGGCTGATTGATGAAACCCATTATTTGTCGCCAGTGGCCAGCGGGTTGGAACCACAAATCCTGCGCCTGATTGACGATAACCGGCATTATTTGGCCTTGCAACGCCAGATCATTGATTATCACCAAAGCAGTGCCGTTGAGCCGTACGACCACATCACGCACCTGACCGCAGTACGTAGCCTGCAACCGACCGCAGTACATGTCCAGCACTGGCAGGCACAGCACCTAGAGACCGAAACCGGCGCTGGCAGTGTGCTCAGCACCCAGCAACATAGCGCGCAGCACAGCACAGCCAGTCTCAGTTTGGAGCAGGCTTGGGCAATTAGTCCGGCGTGGGTGGCTGATTTAAACGGTGAAGATGGCGTAACACCGTCGGGTAATGCGCAGCTTGAAAAACTCAACCGCAATTTGCGCGAGCAGCACGACAGTCAGGCCAAGCAATTTACCGCACTGAGCAGCGTACGTGATGCGCAGGTCGGTTACTGGTTTATGCTGGCACGTCATCCAGAAGTTGACCTGCATCCGCTTACAGATCGCGAATTTTTGATTAGCGCCAAACAGTTTTATCACCACAATAACCTGCCAAAAGACCTCAAACAGCACGTCAGCAGCCTACTGACACAAAATCATTGGCAGGATTCCCAGCAGCAGCCAAACAAGCCCAAGAACCATAAAACGGATCAGGAGCGGCAGGGCAATCAGCTTACCCTGATCCGCCGTGCTATTCCGCCTAAACCAGACTACAACCCGCTCCAACACCGCCCAGTAGCCTATCCGCAACGCGCCCGCGTGGTTGGCCCAGCGTCTGAAACCATTCATGTGGATGCGTGGGGGCGCATTAAGCTGCAGTTCCTGTTCACCCGCATGGAAGACCACCAGCACAGTGGCGGTGCTGGCAGCAGTAATACAGACCAGGATTCGGCTTGGGTTGACGTGCTGACCCCATGGGCAGGCGAAGGCTATGGCGCACGCTTTCTACCGCGTATTGGTGAAATGGTAGTGGTGGACTTTTTCGATGGCAACGTTGACCGCCCCTTTGTCAGCGGACGTATTCATGAGGCTGAACGGCACCCCACCCGTTTTGACCAGAAAGGCAATTTGCCCGACACCAAACGCTTAAGTGGCATCCGTTCTCAGGAAATTGGCGGCAGTGGCTTTAACCAGCTGCGTTTTGATGACACCACAGGGCAAATCAGCGCCCAGTTGCACAGCAGCCATGGCGCCAGCCAGCTCAATCTGGGTAATTTGAGCCATCCCAAGGAAAGCGAAACCAGTGCAGGCCGTGGCGAAGGCTTTGAATTAAGAACTGATCAATATGGGGCAGTACGCGCTGGCAAAGGTCTGCTCATTTCGACCTATGCACAAGAGCAGGCTGTTTCGGATCATCTAGCGGCAGCCGAGGCGCAATCCTTACTCAAGCAAGGCCATGACAGCATGCAAGCCTTGAGCGAGGTGGCTGCCAAACAACAGGCTGATGCACTGGACGTCATACACCGGCTGCCGCGTTTTATCGAATCCTTGGAACTCAAAAGTGCTGGGCAAGCACTCAGTGCCACAGTGAACCTGTTCAAAAATAGCCTAAGCACCAATCCCCTAATGGCACTCAAGGATTGTGGCGGCTTTATTGATGATGTGGGTTCCATTCAGGATAACGTGGGCGGTGTGGTTGAGGAGTTTAAGAGTTATTTTAATAATGCCAGTGAAGCGGTTGATAACCTCAAAGGCTTTATTGAAACCCTCGAAAACCATGGTACAGCAGCCATTACCGATAAATTGTCCAGCTTAAAGCAAAACATCAAAGCTAACCCGTTACAAACGCTTAAGGACGTTGGTGCGGTGTTAAAGGACATTGATGTCAATTCAGCCGACTTTATTAACGTCTGCGGTAGTTTTGGTGGCGGTGGTGCTACCGATATTACCCCGACCAAAGCACTGGGTCATTTACAAGGGTTTATGGAAGGCTACACCCAGAAACTCGAACAAAGCAAAGACAGCAGTGAACAGGAACAAGGCAAAATCTTTAGGCAAGCCTTAATGCTACTGGCCTCACCCAACGGTATTGCTTTAACCACGCCGGAAAATATCATCTTGCAGGCATCTCAGGATATTTCCAGTAGCGCCAGTGGATCGATTAACCTAAGTAGCCAGCAAAATATCATTGGCCATGCTCAGGCTAAAATTAGCCTGTTCGCCGCCCAAAAAGGTATTAAAGCCTTTGCCGCCAAAGGCAAAATTGAATTGCAGGCGCAGGATGATGCGTTAGAAGCCATTGCCCGCAAAGTGATCAAGCTTATTTCTACTGAAGATAAGATAGAACTGACCAGTCCCAAGGAGATTGTACTCACGGCTGGCGGTTCGCAACTTATTATTAATGGCAGTGGGGTTTTTATCAAAACGGGGGGCAAGTTTGAATGTAAGGCGGGACAGCATGTATTTAGTGGGGGAGCAAAGGTTTCATATGAGATACCTGAATTACCCAGTAGTGGACCGTTTACTAAAGCTTTTCATTTTGTATCATTGGAAGGTAAAAAAATAGAAAATGCAGTGATACAAGTTTATGAAAAGATAAATGAGAATTATAGTTTCAAAATAGGTTCCAAAATTGATAAATCATTTTTCAAATTAGAAAATGATGAGAAAAATATTGAATATAAAGTATTAGTTGGTTTTGATGAATGGGTTTCATGGTTTGAAGAAGAAAAAGAAGAATACGAGTTAGAAGAAGAAATAGATTTAGGTGAACACCATAATCCATTTGATAAAGAATCAGGAAGTCAGCATGATTAATATACATACAGTAAAAAAAGGAGATACTTTGTGGGGTATATCCAATAAATATCATCTTAGTATTAATGAGTTGGTTAAAATAAATGATCTATATGGTAAAAAGAAAAACGTATTGCAAATTGGACAGAAAATATATTTGCAAAAGAATAGTAGTAAAACTCCAGATACAGTTTTAACTATTAAAATTTATGATTTAAAATGGGAGCCAATTTCCAAAGCTAAATTATTAGTCGAATATGATGGAAAAGCACATTTAGTCACGACTGATAATGCTGGATTGGTAAAAGATATTCAAATTGAAGATGCCTTGAACGGTATAAAAATAAGTTTATATACGATCAGAAATAAATATGAAGTTATTGCTCATCATAAAATATTACCAATGGGAAAAAAAGTTTTAAAATTAAGTTCTCGTGCAATGGTCTTAAAAGGTAAGACTTATCAAGCTGAAGGTGTACCTAGAACAGATACAAAAGCAATCGAAAATGAGTTGAAAGTTAAGGCTAAGAAAAACCAAACTGCATCTGGAGCATCTGGAGCATCTGGAGCATCTGGAGCATCTGGAGCATCTGGAGCATCTGGAGCATCTGGAGCATCTGGAGCATCTGGAGCATCTGGAGCATCTGGAGCTCTGGAGCATCTGGAGCATCTGGAGCATCTGGAGCATCTGGAGCATCTGAAACAAGAATAGAAAGTGGACTGCCAGCAGTTAGTGTTGCGGTAGTTTATTCAGAAGCAAACCTGTATTTGCATCCCGATAATGAAAAATATCGAAAAATAATTATTGAAGCTGCAAAAAAATATAATATGGCTCCTCAAGCATTAGCTGCAAAAATTAATGCAGAAGCTGGAAGGAAGAAAGGAAGCCAAGAGTGGAATGCAGAGGCTCGTGCATCTACTTCATCTGCGGTAGGGCTAACTCAATTTTTAAGCGGTACCTGGTACGAAATATGCACCAAAGAAACTTTTAGTAACACTCTACTACAACAGCATGTGGTCAAACAAAAATTAATTTCCAATTTTAAACAGAACATGAAAATTGAATTAATTTCATCAGCAGATAAAGCTAAACTCAAAGCCTTGGGAACCAACCCCACATTTTCTGTAGACTCCGCTGCAGCTTATGCCAGAGCCAATATTGATGCTATCAAAGAAATATACAGTAAAATTGACAGCTTAGAGCCTGCTGATCTGGCCAAGGTAGGCTATGTTGCGCACCATGAGGGGTTAAATGGTTTTAAGAAAATAGTTGAGGCAAAAAATGTAGAGTCGTGGTCTAAACTTCAAGGGCAGGTATGCTCAAAAGATAATTCCAATTGCAACACTTTGATTAAATATCAGCAGCGATTTGATAATGGACGAGATGCCTATCGCTGGTGGTTATGCACTGAATATACTGATGCAAAAATTAATGTTAACCGCTTCACCTTAAGCCCTACTGATGGAAAAAAGTTTAAAGACGCCCGCACTATGGAAGAAATTATTGTCTTTTTGGGTGGTAAACCACTGATTAAGCCTAGTAAAGACTTTGATAAAAAAACAGCCAGCCCAGCGTCACCCACCGATAACATCAGCATTATTATCATTTCCAGCGTCAATCATAAAATACAAGCCAATGTTCAGTATTTTGTCAAATCCAAATATGGTCTAAAACCCCACACCACCAATGCCAGTGGTCATGAAGTGCTACAGGTTAAACAGGGTGACCAGCTTGATATTGTTTTTGATGGGCGCATTTTAACCTCAATCACGGCAACCCAGGATAAACAGGAATTTAAGGTCGATTTTCCCACTGCTCAAGCAGCAAATGCACAGCCGATCCCTCAGGCTTCGAATAATAATAATGAACAAAGCTTGAGCTTTAATGGCTGGCGCAATCCATTAAATGGGACTTGTCAGATCAGACGTTTTGGCTACAAGTCATTGCCGCTGCAAGCCAATGCAGCAGCATACAATGCAAACAATTTACAACAGGCTACTGTAGTGGCATCACGTTTTAACCATAATACTTACAGGTCTAGTGGGGTGCATCAAGGAGTTGATCTTGAGGCTGACTACGGCACTAATGTTTATCCGGTTTGTGTGGGCACCATTGTCACAGTGCTGACCAACTATCCAGGCTATGGAAAAACTATTATTTTAAAATGTAACGTAAACGATTTACCTGCGGCTAAAAGAGCACTAGCTAAGAACCTACATGAAGTCTACTTTGTATATGCGCATTTAAGTTCCATCAATGTCCATAAAGATGAATATATAAATCAAGTAAATATAGTTCTTGGGAAAACCGGCAATACAGGTAATGCGGGCAGCATGATAAAAATAGAAGAAGGGGCGCACCTGCATTTTGAAGTGCGTACTGAAATATTGAAATCACTGGGAAAATCAGGACTTGACTATAGATTGGATCCATTTCCTTGGCTTGATAACTGTGTGACTATTGAAAAGGGTGTTAAATTAACAAGGTAAACCTATGATTAAATCTAATTTATTGCTGATATGTGCATTAACAATATCCACCCTCACCCATAGCGAGTTCAACATCATTGATAATACAGGACGCCCTGCATATATAAATGTAGGTTATAGAAATGCTCATGGCTATTTAATATGCTGTGGTAATGATAAAAATACCGATTTGAAACAAAAGACCCTTAATCTTCCTGATAAGGACATTTCAATACTGCTGAGTCCTAGTTTACATAATGATAATCCCTTAAAGGGGAAAGAGTATTATTTTTTAAATTATGATGTATTTTATATTCTTAATAACATCAGATATAGAATGCCATTTGCTATTCCAGATACAAGAGCTATTGGAACTAGTATCATTTATAATGATGCTAATATTTCTATCTTTACTCTTGAAAGATATCAGAATCCAGTTTCTAATAATAATTCAAAAGAATTTTCAAGTAAGGTTTATATCATTAATAAGAAAAATATGGGAGTATATGAGCCAATTTTCTTATCTTTAAATACTACATTAGAAAGTATAAGTGATATTCCACTAAAATTTAGCAAACTAGACTCTGTCAAATATGATAAAGCCAAGAATGCCTACAATATTGTGTTTGAAATCCAAAATGCAACTGAAGACTTTACCACGACTGGACGCGTGGTATATGAAAAATCACCTGTTCAGCATTCATTTACTCTAATTCCTGCCCAAAATAAGCCATTCATCATCAAAAACTATATTGAGAAAAGAAAAGGCTCTAAAAATATTATCTCGACTGATGACCTTTATGGTTTGGAATATTATTTTTTAAATAAAAAATAGGTAGGCTTAGCCATAGAAATTAGCCGGATTATTTACACACTGATGAAGAAATAGGAGTTCAGGACTTCATAGGGTGGCCGGTTATTTAAGCCTTTATAGGGTTCAACGGTATTGTAGAAGTTGATAAGCCGGTTGAGTTATAGCCGACGGTGTTCACTATTGTGAAAGACATAGATTAAACTACACATAGGCTATTGGGTGCGAGGAATTTAATCATTGTACTATGTTCAATTAATTTGAATATATAATTAATCGCTTTGTATTAAACAACTGATGCACTCAAACAAAGAATTAGATTAAGGCTCTTTATCAATATTGAATTGATGAGAGTTATAGAAATTGCAAGTGGCATATCAATGGTCTTTCGCTATTATGAAAAATATTTTTCTTTAATTATTATATTAAAGTTTTCAGCAAATATTTTCTCTTAAGAGATAGGTAAATTATATAAATTTCAGCATAGTGCGCTAAATTCTATATCTAGAAATATATAGACTAGATCTCTTGCATAAATCAAAATATGATCACTGTATTGATCATCTTTTGAGCTAAAAATTGTATGACTTTCAACTATAATAACAGCATGAAATATACCGATATCAAATCATTACCCGA
>SECL01000027.1 GCA_004173455.1 Moraxellaceae bacterium
GGGTAATGATTTGATATCGGTATATTTCATGCTGTCATTATAGATGAAAGCAATCCAATTTTTAGCTCAAAAGATGATCAATACATTGATCATCTTTTGATTTATGCAAGAGATCTATTGTTGTTTTTAAAATAACATCTATTCTTAAAATAACCTGAATTCTTAACCTTGTCTAAGTTCTTAAAAACACCGAGTTTCTTAGCTGTAATAGTCACAAAATAAAAGTCAAAAACCAAAGCAAAATAATAGGTTTGGCGGTTTACTTACGGAATAATAGCGACATAACAATAGCGCAATGCGTTAAGGAAAACAGGCATGAAAATTTTCTGGCTTCATGATCAGGCCTATCCGTTACATTGGCAAGTGTTTAAAAATTCCTTGCTCACCTTACTGTTAATGCCAACCATCACTCTGGGGTATGAATTTATCCAGCAGTTCCAGATGGCCGACCAGATTGTGGTGTATTTTTATGCGCTGAGCTTTGCAACAGCTGCTTTTATTCTGGTGTTTTATCAGGCTTTACAAACATTAAATCTGGATTGTGATTTTATGCCCAGCCGGACAGGGCAATCTCTACTGTCCCTTTATCAGCACGTTCCTTTGCTGTGCCTAACCGGAATTATGGTTTATTTCAGTTTGTATCTTTTTTAAATGAAGTGTAATTTATTTCAAATTCTTGAGAAACCAATCAAACGTCCAAATTTACTCTAATACTCATTCCATTAAAAATTTAATATTTTTCAATAAAATAATAAAAAATACATTTTGTGGATAATGAAAAATAACCAATAATCGGAAAAAACGATTAATTCAAAAAATAATTACGGTTTGAACAATGATTAAACTGGGCTTAATCTTAGCCCTGCATCCACTCTTACCCAACATTGAAACTTAGGGAGCACGATTAATGAGCTTAATTAATACCGAAGTAAAACCATTTAAAGCCACTGCTTACCACAATGGCAATTTTGTTGACGTGTCTGAAGCAGACCTCAAAGGCAAATGGTCTGTGGTATTTTTCTACCCTGCTGATTTTACTTTTGTATGTCCAACCGAACTTGGCGATCTGGCTGACAACTACGAAGAGTTCAAGAAACTGGGCGTAGAAATCTATTCGGTATCGACCGACACCCATTTCACCCACAAAGCGTGGCATGACACTTCTGACGTGATTGGCAAGCTGCAATACCCGATGATTGGTGACCCAACCTGGACACTGGCACGCAACTTTGATGTGCTGATTGAAACCGATGGCTTGGCTGACCGTGGTACGTTTGTGGTTGACCCAGATGGCAAAATCCAGATTGTTGAAATTACTGCTGGTGGGATTGGCCGTGACGCACAGGAACTGCTGCGCAAGGTAAAAGCCGCGCAATATGTACACGCGCATCCGGGTGAAGTGTGCCCAGCCAAGTGGAAAGAAGGTGACGAAACACTGGCACCTTCCATTGATCTGGTGGGTAAAATCTAAGCTGGCTTGATGGATTACTAAAAATTATTAATCCATCAGCACTATAGATTTAAAAGGAATCCGCGCTGGCTTGATCAAGTTAGCGCGGATTTTTATTTTTAAAATTGGCCTTGGTCAATGCAGACAATTTTTTAAGGTAACGTCGCGTCAAGGCTAATTAATCTAAAAATTCGATTAATTTTATAAAATTATTCTGTTTTACCAATCATAAAAGCTGGCCTAAGATAAACCTATTGAAGAATGACTGGAACTTTGGAGATTGAACGATGTTAGAACAAGCCATTAAAGACCAACTGGCCACTTACTTGCAGCGTCTGGAATCCCCTATTGAAATTGTGGCGTCGCTGGATAATTCGGACAAAGCTGGCAAGATCCGTGACTTTGTAACGCAGGTTGCCAGTTTGTCGGATCAGGTGACTGCACGCTTTGATGGCACCAATAGCCGTCGTCCCAGCTTTGGCATTGCAAAAACCGGTGAGCAGCCACGCGTACATTTTGCCGGCTTGCCGATGGGTCATGAATTTACCTCGTTAATTCTGGCGCTGTTGCAGATGAGTGGCTATGCACCCAAGATTTCGGATGAATTACTGAATCAGATTAAAAACCTC
The DNA here is from genome assembly GCA_004173455.1 of Moraxellaceae bacterium. GTDB lineage: Bacteria > Pseudomonadota > Gammaproteobacteria > Pseudomonadales > Moraxellaceae > Alkanindiges. The sequence goes on from SECL01000027.1 coordinate 2,080, forward strand.
AACCTGAGCAGTAACCTCGAAGTGTTTGTTTCCTTAAGCTGTCATAACTGTCCTGACGTGGTACAGGCGCTGAACCTGATTGCCATTTATAATCCCGGCACACAGGCCACCATGATTGATGGCGCGTTTTTTCAGCAGGAAGTGGAACAGCGCCAGATTCTAGCCGTGCCGATGGTGTTTAAGGACGGCGAACAGTTTGGCCAAGGCCGTATGACGCTGGAAGAAATTGTCACCAAGCTGGATGCCAATAGTGGCGCGCGCGATGCTGAAAAACTGAATGCCAAAGACGTGTTTGACGTGCTGGTGGTGGGTGGTGGCCCAGCCGGTGCAGCTGCTGCGGTGTATGCGGCTCGTAAGGGCATTAACACTGGTGTGCTGGCCGAACGCTTTGGCGGACAGGTACTGGATACGCTGGCGATTGAAAACTTTATTTCTGTAGCAGAAACTGACGGGCCAAAACTGGCTGCTGCCATGGAACAACACGTGCGTGCCTATGACGTGGACATTATGAACCTGCAACGAGCCAAGGCGCTTAAAACCGGTGATCTGGACGATTTGATTGAAATTGAACTGGAAAATGGCGCAACCTTAAAAAGCCGTACCGTGATTTTGTCCACTGGTGCGCGCTGGCGTGAAATGAATGTGCCGGGCGAGGAACAGTACAAAACCAAAGGCGTAGCCTTTTGCCCGCATTGCGACGGCCCGCTGTTTAAGGGCAAGCGCGTGGCAGTAATTGGTGGTGGGAACTCTGGCGTGGAAGCTGCGATTGATCTGGCCGGTATTGTGAAGGAAGTGACTTTGCTGGAGTTTGACAGCAAGTTGCGTGCTGATGCCGTGTTGCAAAAGAAACTCGCCAGCCTGCCAAACGTGCGCGTGATTACTAGTGCACAAACCACTGAAGTGCTGGGTGATGGTCAAAAAGTCACCGGTTTGGTATATAAAGATCGCCTTGGTGATGCGCTAAATACCATTGAACTGGAAGGTATTTTTGTGCAAATTGGCTTGCTGCCAAACACTGACTGGCTCAAAGACAGTGGCATTGAGCTGTCGCCACGCGGTGAAATTGTGGTTGATGCCCGTGGTGAAACTTCTGTTCCCGGCGTGTTTGCAGCCGGTGATGCCACGACCACACCGTACAAGCAAATTATTATTGCCACCGGTGATGGCGCTAAAGCCGCGCTTAGTGCCTTTGATTATTTGATCCGTAGTAATTGATTATAAGCTTCCAACTATAAAGATCCCGTCGATATGGCGGGATTTTTATTTTATAAAAAGTAATTATTTAGTGTTTGAAACTCATAAACTAGCGTTATTCAATAAGTCTAATTTTAAAGTTCAGGAAAAATGAATGGTTGAAAAAAATATGTTATGGATAGCTTTATTTAGTACTATTGGATTTGTACAAGGTCTTTCTATTAAAGTAATTCTTTTTCAGATTCCCCATTTTTCTGAAAGATTATTTTTTAAAATCACAAAAAGCAAAGTTTTAAGTCTTCTGCTTTTTATGTTGTTGACCATATTCTTAACTGCCTTTTTTTATTCAGCAATAATTTATTTTTCAAGATATTTTTCTAGTGATCTTTGGATAAAAATTTATCAAAGTTGGATGTATAGTTTCTTTGCTGGAATCATATTATTGGCTTTTATGGTTAAAGATTAAAACGTCCACTTTAAGTTATGATCCTTTGCCACCTGATGAGGATTACTTAAACCTATAGCAAATACATTATTTAAGAATTTTTCAGATATATTTTTTGAGAAGAGCCAGAAATCTTCTACTATTGCTAACCCTTCAGTTCTATCTGGTTTTTCATTGAGCCAGAAAACCTCAAACATATAATCAGTACTATAATCTTTAATATTGTAATAGTTGCTCGATGAAATTTTCTTAATTTTTGCATGAGAGTTATTTATTTTTTCAAGCCAATTGCTTACTAAAATAATATATTGGCTAGGTAACGAATAGGTTAAGCCAATTAATTTATCCTCTTTAACCAGTAACTCTGGCTGTACTATCCAAGGACAATAACCAAGTGTACAATCAAAATAATCAATAACATTATCTATTAAATTATCTAAAGTAATATATGATTCAGGACTATTTAAAATAATTAGAATATCTTTATCGTTTGTCATTTTTTATCAATTTCTTTAGATTGTTAGCCAATTATATTGAGTTATTCTCAATGAATGATTATACCTGTAAGGAAGGAGATATAGTAGACAAATCATGGGGCTGATGATGGTTGCCAACTTTTTTATCCGCCCGGAAGATTTAAAAAACCGCAATTTTTCAAACGTGCTTTATAACTGGGATTGTAGTTAAGAGGAATTATAAAATCCCTGCCATATTTGACAGGGATTTTAACGCTTCAATTAAGCCTTGGCCGGTAAGTCAAACCACAGCAAATGTGCATCAGTATCGGCAATGATCTCGGCTATGCCTTCAAACACAATGGCATCACCAGTTTGCACCACGCTGTCATTCACCCGAACCTTGCCTTCAATCACATGCAGGTAATTAAGGGCTTTTTGCGGTTGCAGTGATAAGGTTTTGCCTTCATGCAAGTAAGCCGCTGAAATCATTGCATCCTGCCGGATGAACAGCGGTGTATCCTGTGTTGGCGATACAATATGATGCCACTGGTTGGGCTGCTCGCGCGGGTCAAGACTGATCTGCTGGTAAGTTGGCTCAGCGTTTTGCACATTGGGATACAACCAGATTTGCAGCAAATGTACTGGCTGATCAGTGCTGTTCATTTCACTGTGCTGTACACCTGTTCCGGCGCTCATCAGTTGCCATTCACCGGCAGGAATATGCTCAATATTGCCCATGCTGTCTTTGTGGCTTAAGCGGCCAGACAACACATAAGTCAGGATTTCCATGTTGTCATGCCCGTGACGGCCAAAACCCTGATTGGCAGCAATAATATCTTCATTAATCACCCGCAATGCAGACACCCCCATGTAACGCGGGTCTTGCCAGCTACCAAATGAAAAACTGTGTTTGGTGTCCAGCCAGCCTGCTTTGACATGGCCGCGGTTTTCGCTTTTATGAATATAGTTGTTCATGCTGTGCTCCTGAATATTTATCGTTGCGATAAGTCTATTATGCGGATATTAAATCGCTCAACAAGGTGCGTTTTTGCAACGCTGCGTTGAAGCAATGTTGAACGCTTAGCCAGACAGAGGCGATAGAAATTGGTGATCAGCTTGGCAATGATTTAATGTTATATTATAACAATCGTATTGTAATGAATGATCAAACGCATGCTAAAGCCGATTCATCAGGCAAATGCTATTCAAGCAGTGCCGACCCATATCATTACCGGATTTTTAGGCGCAGGCAAAACCACGCTGCTTAATGGCTTGCTGGCACAGAAACCAGCGGACGAAACCTGGGCGGTGCTGATCAATGAGTTTGGCAAAATAGGTGTGGATCAGGCCTTGATTCGCCAGCAGGATGGCATTGCCATTAAGGAGGTGATTGGCGGTTGCCTGTGTTGCACCAGCCAGTTGCCCATGCAGGTGGCGCTGTCCCGATTATTGCAGCAGACCAGACCGGATCGCCTGTTTATCGAACCGACCGGGCTGGCGCATGCGGATCAACTGATTGCACAACTAAGCCAAACCCACTGGCAAACCAGTTTACAGTTGCAGGCCGTGGTGTGTGTGATCAGTGCAGCGATGTTGCTGGATCAGCGCTATCGGCAGCACAGTACGCTCATCAGCCAACTGGAAGTATCGGATATTCTGGTCATTTCACATGCTGGTGAGATGCAGGCAGCACATGAACAGGCTATGCAGCAGCTCATTGCACAGTATCCCAAGTTTAAGCAGCAGATTTATCGAGTAGATCAGCGCCGCACTGAGCAGGGTCGGCTTGAACAGGGTCTTGATGAGCGGGGCAGACTGGATTTTAAGCAGATTGACTATCGCCCTGCCAATAAAGTGAGACAACGCCAGCCTTTACTGACTCCGTTGCCAAATTTGCCAGCAAATCGCCCAAGGCAGGCTAGGTTAATAGGACAGACAGCGGAAGCTAATCCAGAAAATTTAACGCCACCGTTTCATTATGTGGAGCAGGCGCTAGGTCATGCGGTGGCGGGTTGGTGCTTTCCAGCGACATGGCAATTTGAGCAAAAAGCCCTGATTGAATGCCTGTTAACCGCCAGCAACTGGCTGCGTATCAAAGGCGTGATGCATACCGATCAAGGCTGGATTGCCATTAACTTTACGCCAACCCAGCTGAATTATCACAGCCATGACGGCTTTGGCGACAATCGGCTTGAAATTATTGTATCAACAAAAAATGAATCTGAAAAACCAGAGAATTTCCCGGACTGGCAGGCCTTTGAGCAAAAATTACTGGCCTGTTTGTGCGTGCATCAGGCTGAGTAATTCACGATTTAATGCTTACTTGGCATAAGCATAGGCACCGCCTTTTTGTAGCGCGCGCTGATAGGCTGGCCGTGCATGAATCCGCTGGAGGAAATCCACCAGCTTGGGATACTGCTGCTTGAGATTGGTACGTTGTGATGCTGCTTCGAGGGGAAAACTAAGCTGGATGTCTGCTGCTGAAAAGTCATTGCCTACAAACCAGCCGGATGGTTGCAGTTCATTGCTTAAATAATCCAGATGTAGCTTGAGTTGTGGATCAATATAAGTCCCTACTACGCGCTCGGTAATTTTACAGGCAATCGGGCGGGCAAAAAATGGCATTTTCTGCTTGGGAATCTGGTTAAAGATCAGCTTCATCACCAGTGGCGGCATGGCAGAGCCTTCGGCATAGTGCATCCAGTAATCATAACGAATGCGTTCCGGGCTGTTTTCGACAGGCATCAGGCGACCATTGCCATAAGTTTTGACCAGATAATCAATAATGGCAGCCGACTCGGCCAGTGTGACCTTTCCTAATGCATTGCCATCATCGGTAATCACTGGCGACTTGCCCAAGGGATGTACGGCTTTGAGTTCTGGCGGTGCCAGCATGGTCTTGGCATCACGCTGGTAAAACCTGATCTGGTAAGGAATATCCAGTTCTTCCATCAGCCACAAAATGCGCTGGGAGCGCGAGTTATTTAGGTGGTGCAGGGTAATCATAATTTTTCCTGTGCGTTTATTCAGCGGCGCGGGAGAGGGGTACTACGTTTGACCCACCACCCCAATAGCAATAGCAAACCGCTAAGTATTAAAATAGGCCAATCACCAAAACGCATGTAAGGTGTGCTGCCTTGCATGGCCGGTAAGTCACCGCGCAATACACCCCGCACGTCCTGCTTGAGCATGCGTTCAATGTGGCCTTGCGGATTGATAAACGCGGTCACGCCAGTATTGGTCGCACGGATAAACCAGCGCCCATTCTCCTTGGCGCGCATTTGCACCATTTGCAGGTGTTGCCACGGGCCATCGCTGCCGGTAAACCAGGCATCATTGGACAGCGTGACCAGAAAATCACTACGCCGCGCATTGTTGCGGGTCAGGTTGGGATAGGCCACTTCATAGCAAATGGCGGCGGCCAAGCGATGACCTTTGACCACTAAGGGTTGTTGATGGCCATGACCGGCACTAAAGCTGGTCATGCTCACATCATTTTTGAGTGATGGTAGTACCCATTTGAGCGCACCGGACAATGGCACATATTCACCAAACGGCACCAGTCGCTGCTTTTTATACAAGCCATGCGAATCCTTGCCTGCCGCCATGATGGCATTATAAAACTCATCATAGCTGTTGGTAGCCGGGTTATAGGTGTTGAGTTCGGCATACGGAATGCCAGTCACCCACGCAGAGTTGGACTGTGCGGCATGCTGCGCCACGGCATCAATAAACGGCTGCACATCGGCCTGAAACAACGGAATGGAAGATTCTGGCCACACCACCAGATCACGCCCCCATTCCTTTTGGCTTAAGCCTGCATAAATGGCCAATGTCTGACCCTGATATTCAGTTAGCCATTTTAAGTCTTGCGGAATGTTACCCTGAATCAGCGACACGCTAAGCGGCGCGGATTTTTTGGGCGTGGTCCATTGCACCTGACCCAAACCAACGGCAATGGCTAGCAGCAGCAGGGAAGACAAGGCCCAGAACAGGCGACCTCTGGCGATTTCCACCAGACTGGCCGCCATAAAAATCACCACAAACGACACGGCGTAAATTCCGGCCAGCGGGGCAAAATTATCCAGTTGATACGTGGTAAACGCATAGCCGGCAAACAGCCACGGAAAACCGGTAAAAATCCAGGTTTTAGTCCATTCGGCAAACACCCAGAGCGGCGCAAAGGTGAGTGGGCTTTGACCAAAATAACGCCGGTACAGGGCAGCCTGAATGGCATTAAATACCCCCATACCCAGCCCAACAAAGGCAATCATCGCCAAGGCCAGCGGCATCGGGGTATCGCCATACACATGAATTGAGGTGTACAGCCAGAATCCACCCACAGTCCATAAGCCAAAGCCATAACTCTGACCAATCCAGAACGCCTGTTTGGTGGTTCGGTTGTTCAGCAGGACATAAAAAATAGCCGGGGAAATTAAGGCAAACCACCACCACTCATAGGGCGATAATGAGAGCGGCAGCATGGCACCGGCCAGCAGCGCAAAAATCATGGCACTCACGAGCGGCAGTCCGGGGTCAGTGCCTTTCTGGTCGGGTTGAGTGTTATTTTTATTTAGGCGGGCAAATACATTTCTCATGCTTTCATAGCTCTCACCAGAATAATGCTGCGTGCATCAGCCTGTAAAATTCTGAATGTCCATGCATTTAAGTTCACAATCTGGCCTTCCAGATCACTCACACGGCCAATTTCCTGTAACAGCAGGCCGCCAATGGTTTCTACTTCTTCGGTGGAAAAATCTGCGCCCAGTACATCATTAAAATGCTCAATTGGCGTAAGTGCCTGCACCAGCCATGCGCCGGATTGCTCGTGGTCTGGCACAATATATTCGGCCAGCGGGTCATCCATGTCATGCTCGTCTTCAATTTCACCCACGATTTCTTCTAGCAGGTCTTCTAGCGTCACAATCCCGGAGGTAGTGCCATATTCATCCACCACAATCGCAATATGGGTTTGCGTGTGCTTGAGCATACGCAGTACCTGATCGGAGCGCGCAGTTTCCGGCACAAACACCGGCTGGCGCATTAGGCTTTTCACATCAATCAGCTGATCAGTCTGACCCAGCACTGGCAGCAAATCTTTGGCCAGCAAAATCCCAATCACTGTATCTTGTTCGCTAATGGAAAAAACCGGAAAGCGTGAATGTGCCGATTCAATCAAGACTGGCAAAATATCCAGCAGGGCATCATCTTCAAACAGGCTAACAATGGCCGGGCGCGGTGTCATTATTTCGCGGATCTGGGTTGCTGGTAGATCCAGTACGCCTTCTAGCATATCAACCGTATCAGGTTCTAAAAACCGCCGTGAATCATGTACCAGTTTCATCAGTTCATCACGGGTTTCCGGTGCAGTGGATAACCATTTTTTTAAGCCGCGCATTGACCACGACGGGCCTTCTTCAGCCATGTTAAATCTCAAACCAAAAACAAAAAAGATAGGACTATCATAGCCGAGCCAGCTGCTTCTTGCATTAAAACTTGTTGCCTAAAAAAACCGGCTTTAAAACTGTCTTAAGGTTGCCTAATCCTGAGCCTGTCAGTATTTAATGTTAGTCCAGACTTAGTGTTATGATGGATGGTGTGTTTAATCTGTGTTGTTACCATGTCTGAAAATCCCAAAAACCTTGCTAATCCTGACCTGCCACAACCAGATCAGCTGATTCTTGATACCAGTGGCCTCAATTGCCCTGAACCAGTGATGATGCTGCATCAAGCCGTGCGCAAAAGCCAGTCAGGACAAGTGATCCAAGTCATTGCCACTGATCCGTCTACTACACGCGATATTCCCAAGTTCTGTCTGCATCTGGGGCATGAACTGCTTGAACAGCAGCAGCGCAATCTACACGACCAGCCGCAGTATTTATTCTGGGTCAAAAAACGCTAAATCTGGATAAAGCTTGGCTTTAAGTCTATGCAACAAACCGGCTGTTTTTGCGCAGATCGGCAATTGACCTGATGCGTTGGTTAATTCACTATGATCCGATCACATGTTCGGATTCAATAGGTGTTTTATGGTTAGAAAGCCGCAGCAATCACGCTCCAAAATCACTGTTGATGCCATTATTGAAGCCGGTTTTATCTGTATGGTCGAGCGCGGTATGGAAGGCACCACCACACGGCATATTGCTGAAACTGCGGGAATTAGCGTGGGGTCGCTGTATGAATATTTTAAGAATAAAGAAGCCATCTATGCCGCCATGGGACGCTATTACACCGATGAAGTGTTAATGATGCTTAAAAGTCTTGCGCCCTCATTGATGGCCGCTGACTTACAGCAGGCATTAGAAATTATTTTTTACGAATTTAGCAGTTTGCTGCAACGTGATAATCAGCGTTATCTTAAGTGTATGCGTTATGTTGGTGCGATGGAGTACGAGCAATACGTGGACAAGATGGAGCAGGGGTTGATGGAGCTGATCATGCGCTATGTCATGCATCATCCGCAATATCTGCAACTGCCCAATATTCCCACTATTATTTATGTATGTATCAATAGCGGCATTTTTCCTATTATTCGCCACCTGATCCTGCCCAATCCCAATATCAGCTTTGATGACATGATCAAGGGGGTTACCCGCATGATTATTAGCTATGTCAATGCCGAACTGGCCGAAAGTGCCAAAAACAATGCGCAACAGAAGACGACACCGTAGATCAGGTTATGAATAAAGCCTTGCAGCAGCAACATGATGAATCGCAAAATAAATCACAAAAGTGGCAATATTATCAGCGCCATTACCAGCATCATGGCTATGTGGTATTACCGCAGTTACTCGATATTGCCCAAATTAGCCAGCTTGACCAAAGCATTAAACTGATTTATGCGCAGTGGCTTGCCCGAAATCAGCACAGCCGAGGCTTTGACCAACTGGTGAATATGCATTCCTTAAGCCTGCCACACTATTTTATGCAGCACCCCAAAATGCGGCTGGCTTTTTTTCAGCAATTGTCCTGTACAGTATTGGTGGATGCCTTAAAAAACCTGTTTGACCCTGATCTATATTTTCATAATACCCAGCTATTCTTTAATCCGGCTGATCCAGCGCGGCAAAATTACTGGCACCGTGACCTACAATACAGCCCGATACCAGATGCGCAGCAACAGCAGGCGCATAGCGAATTCACCTCATTGCATGTACGCATTCCCCTACTGCAAGAAACCGGGATTGAACTCATTGCGCATAGTCATCAGCACTGGGATTCAGACCTTGAGAGGAACGTCCGCTTTGCGATGAATGGTCAAGAACAACATAATGATTTACCACACAGTCAACTTATTAGTTTAAAGCAAGGTGATGTACTGGTATTTAATGCCCAGATGATCCACACGCGCTTTCTAATTTTATTGATACACAAATAGTTGATTAAAACTGACTCTCGCAAGGTATACCATCACCGTCGCCATCCATTTTGGTGTTTGGACAGTTTTTAATAAAATAAACTGCTTCTTCATAAGATCGCATTTGACCGCAATGCTCTCTGCCATCACAACTAAATTGTAGGCTTGATGGCGCAGTAGAGCTGACTTGATTTGGGGCTGATATCAGGTTGGTAGTTTCATCTTGATTTGGTAATTGATAGCGTTGATATTTGCCATAAGCGGTATAAACAATACCAATCACAACCAGTAGTCCAATGAATAACGGGAAGATACTCGGCGATTTATTGGCTTGAGATCTATGATTACGATTACTATTTCTTCTGATTGAGGCGTTTGATTTTATAGGTGTAACATCTAAGCGTTCAATCGCCACCGCTTTTGGTTTTCCATTTTGATCCGCACTTATGTCATAGCGAATTTTTTCACCAAGTTGTGGAGTTACGCCATCTTTTGGAAATGCGCTGATATGAATGAAAATATCTTTGCCGCCATCGTCTGGACGAATAAATCCAAAACCTTTATCGGTATTCCATTGTTTTAATATGCCTTGCTGGCGCACGATAATGTCTCCAATTTATTTGAATCAATAAGTTTTAGAAATTTTTAATAAAAATACCTTAAGTTCAATGAATTTATAAAAAAACCCCATCATTTGACAGGGTTTTTTTCATCCTAAAAAGGATTACATGTTCGGGTAATTCGGACCACCACCACCTTCAGGAGTTACCCAAGTGATGTTTTGTGACGGGTCTTTAATATCACAGGTTTTGCAGTGGACACAGTTGGCCGCGTTGATCTGGAACCGTGGCTGGTCTTTGTTGGCACCGCCATCGTTCACAATCTCATACACGCCAGCTGGGCAATAACGCTGTGCAGGTTCCGCCCATTTTGGCAGGTTTATTTCAACCGGAATGTTCGGATCAGTCAGTTTCAGGTGTGCTGGCTGATTTTCTTCATGCACGGTATTGGAAATAAACACTGACGACAAACGATCAAAGCTGATTTTGCCATCAGGCTTTGGATAGGTTGGCTTGTGGTTATTTTCTTGAACCGTTTGCAGCGTCTTATAATCGGGCAGCAGGTCACGCAGGGTAAATGGAATACGGAAAATATTCTGGTCAATAAAGTTAAAGCCACCGCCGACAAACGTACCAAATTTATGCATGGCCGCGCCAAAGTTACGCGACTTGAATAACTCCTCACGCAACCAGCTATTGTTGAACTTATCAGTGTAAGCAGTGACTTCATCACCAGAACGGCCATCCGCCAGTGCTTCAAAGATAGCTTCGGCGCACAGCATTCCGGATTTCATGGCAGTGTGAGAGCCTTTAATCTTGGCAAAGTTCAAAAAGCCTGCATCATCACCAATCAGGCAGCCGCCCGGAAAGGTGAGTTTAGGCAGGGCATTTAAACCGCCTTTTACTACGGCACGCGCGCCGTAGGAAACCCGTTTGCCGCCTTCCAGATATTGCTTGATGACGGGATGATGTTTCCAGCGCTGCATTTCCTCAAACGGATAGGCATGCGGATTTTTATAGGACAGATCCATGATCATGCCCAAAGTCACCTGATTGTTTTCTGCGTGATATAACCACCAGCCACCACTAGAACCGGTTTCGGTCAATGGCCAGCCAGCACCGTGCATGACCAGACCGGGCTTGTGCTTGGCCGGGTCAATGTCCCACAGCTCTTTAATACCAATACCATAGTGCTGCGGATCGGAATCCTTGCACAAGTCAAAACGGCTCATCAGGCGCTTGCCCAGATGACCACGGCAGCCTTCAGCAAAAATCGTGTATTTGGCCAGCAGTTCATAGCCCGGTGCAAAGTTATGGGTTGGCTGACCATCCTTGCCAATGCCCATGTCACCAGTCACGACGCCCCGTACACTGCCATCTTCATGGTACAGCACGTCAGCCGCAGCAAAGCCCGGAAAAATAGACACTTCCATTTCTTCGGCTTTCTGGCCTAACCAGCGCACTACGTTACCCAGACTGACTACATAGTTGCCGGGGTTGTGCATGGTTTTGGGAACAAAGAAATGCGGCATTTCGATGCTTTTTTCATCAGACAGCAGGAAAAAAGTCTTATCTTCAGTAACCGGAACATTCAGCGGCGCGCCCTGTTCTTTCCAGTCCGGGAACAGCTCATTCATTGCACGCGGTTCCAGTACGGCACCGGATAAAATGTGAGCACCCACTTCAGAACCTTTCTCTACCACACAAACCGATAGTTCAGGCATGTTTTTTTCAATTGCCAACTGGCGCAGGCGAATGGCAGCAGACAGACCAGCAGGTCCTGCACCAACGATGACCACGTCAAACTCCATCGCTTCGCGTTCGATGTGTTCCATGAAGGACTCCTCACATGATAAGGGTGGCAACCGTTAGATGCTCAATAAAAGCTAAGCATGGTCCGGTGCTGCCATGAGATAGTGAGACACAAAAAAGGTGTGTCTTAAGCATTATCGTATAGTATAAAGTTATTCACAGGTTTAAGCCAATTGGCAATACGTTGATTATTTGGTGTCAACTTGGACATATTAGACAATGAATAAAGTAAACCACCCCAAAAAGCCACCGCAACAGCCATCCGCTGACCAGCAGGCCAGTACAGTGGCACCGGGGGCTAGCCTTAGCAAAATCGCGGCTTTATTTGAGAATGGCGAGAGTCAAGGCAAGCGTCCTATTCCACCGCTCGAGCAATGGAATCCGCAATTTTGTGGAACTATGAACTTGACAGTCAAAGCCAATGGCGAATGGTGGCATGAAGGCTCAAAGATCACTCGTGAGCGGCTGGTTCGGCTATTTTCTACCGTATTGTGGCGTGAAAATGACGGTCAGTACTATTTAAAAACCCCGGTTGAAAAGCTGCTGATCAGCGTAGAAGACGCGCCTTTGCTGGTGACGCGCATTGAAAAAGTGTGTACCGATGGCAAAGAATATTTAACCTGCATTACCCAGACCGATGATGTGATTGTCATTGATGCCGAGCATCCGGTGTTGTTGCGGGAATACGCCGGTGAAATGCGGCCATACATCAATGTGCGCTGGAATCTGGATGCGCTGATTCACCGCAATGCATTTTATCATTTGCTCAATGAAGGGAAATTTATAGAGCAAAATGGCCAGACTGTCGTCAAGTTTAGCAGCGGTGATTTTGAGTTTTGCTTAAATAGCGAGGCGCTGGCAGAATAGCGCGACTTAATTTAAGTCATCAGTATTTAAGTCATCATTTCCACTGGCCGTCGCCAGTCCTGCTCACGTGCAAATGCTGCGCCTATGACCCCTACCTCTAATGATCTTCCTCCTCCTGTAGTTCCTGCCAGTCCGTTACAATATGGATCAGCACCGATTGGCGTGTTTGATTCCGGCATGGGCGGTTTGTCCATTGTTCAGGAAATTCAAGCGTACCTGCCGCACGAAGCCATTATTTATCTTGCTGACACCAAGCATGTGCCTTATGGCGAGCGCAGCGATGATGAAATCTGTCAGCTCACCACGCAAGCCGTGCAATGGCTGTATGCGCAAGGCTGCAAAGCTGTGGTAATCGCCTGTAATACCGCGTCTGCCTTTAGCTTAACGCCCTTGCGCGAACACTATGGCGCAGGCTTTCCGATCATTGGACTGGTGCCTGCTGTTAAGCCTGCTGTGTTAAAAACCCATTCAAAAGTAGTGGGCGTGCTGGCCACACCGGGCACATTGCGCGGCAGCCTGCTCAAAGACGTGATTGCTGAAGTGGCTGTGCCAGCACAGGTTCAGGTACTCACTGCGGTCAGTCCCGCGTTGGTGCCCTTTGTGGAACAAGGCCAGCAGGATAGCGCTGCCTGCCAACAAGAGCTAGAACGGATTTTGCGTCCCTTACAACAGGCTGGAGCAGACCATCTGGTGCTGGGCTGTACGCATTATCCATTTTTAAAAAACAGTATCCGCGCAGTATTTGCTGAGCAGTTTGTGCTGGTGGATTCGGGTCTGGCTGTGGCGCGGCAAACCGGACGAGTACTGGCCGCACAGGGATTAAGCGCGGTGCAGGGGCTGCATATTGACCCTAAAATTGAAAGTGCAAAGCAACCCACAGTTAAGTTACAATGCTTCGTGACCGGAAATGCGAATAATGCGCAACCGGTGCTGAATAGTTTAATACAGTCGTTTTCACCTGTTTTGGTGTCGGTACAGCCCGCCCATCTGATCGGCATAGAGCAATAATGCCTATTATTGGCCGCTAGTTGCGCCGCGTTGCATTGGGCGGTAGACTGCTGGACGATGAGGTGCAAAGCATAAATTGCTTTTAAATACCGCTATTGGGATGAAAGTGACCATTTTTGCAGTAAAATTACAGTATAATGTGATGGATTTCACATAATGACGCGGTGCGCACAAATGGGTGATTTAGCAAGGATGTCGTTATGATTGACAAACGCTATCATGTTTTTATCTGTACCTCGGGTGTAGATATGCAAGCTGAGCGCGTTGTATTGTCACAGGCGCTGGTCAGTCAGGGATTTTTTTCTTGGGGACTGGAACAGCGTACACCACTTACTACGGCATTTGCCCGTCGCCAGATTGATGACTGTGATTACTTTGTGCTGTTACTGGGAAGCTGCTACGGCGATTTGTCTGCGTCTGGTGTGAGCTATATGCACCTTGAATACATCTATGCTGTGACCAAGCAAAAACCGATTTTGGTGCTGATGCATGAAGCACCCGACAGTCGCGTGCCAGAATTGCAGGAAAAAACCAGCGAAGGCAAATCCAAGTTTAATGATTTTCGCCAGCAGCTTCAGCGTGAACGTGATGTGGTGGTGAGCTACCGCAACATGCGTGATCTGGAAATGGCCTTGCGCCATGCCATGCCACAAATGATTGACCGTTATCCTTCATCAGGTTGGGTTCGTCCGCAAAACAATCAAAAACTTCAAGAAGAAGTCGATCAGTTACGCCAGAAAATTGCTCAACTAGAGCTAAAAAATAACGTATTCCGCGAGGAAGCCATTCAAATTCCGCGGGTTCACCCAGACGAGCTGTTTAGTTTTGACTATCGCGTGCATGCCTATCAGGATGGTAATTTCAAGGAATTACGGCCGCAGCGTAAAATGAAATGGGGTGAAATACTGGCAGTGCTGGGTCCTGGCTTTAGTCCGGCTGCACCCGAAGAAAATTTTTCACGTGTGATCAATGAATTTTTAAATCAGACTTCACTGGGTGATGTGCATGAAGTGATGCCACGCGCGCATGCCACGGCACGTAGTCAGATTAATATTCGGGCTTTGCACACCATTAAGATGCAGCTTAAACACAACAACTGGATTGTGCCTTCTGGACGCGACAATCGTCAGCGCCTGCTGTGGGAGTTGACCCCGCAAGCTGAAAAAACCCTGATGACGCTGAACCAAGACAAAAAAGCCATTTAATCCTTATCTTATGATTGAAAATCCATTTTTTCTTCAATTCTTTTACTAAAATTTGCGTTTAAAGTTTTTGTAATTTCGGCTTAGCCTTGCTAAGTTGAGTGAACTTCATTTTTGACATTTTACTCTGTCCATGCCTGTGTCTTCTCATGTTGCCAAATCCCAGCCAGATTTATCCCCTGCTGTGCTATCCAGACCACGACTGGCCGTTGTGCTGATGAATCTGGGCACGCCGGATGCACCCACGCCGGCTGCTGTTCGCAAGTTTTTAAGGCAGTTTTTGTCGGATCAGCGGGTG
The DNA here is from genome assembly GCA_004173455.1 of Moraxellaceae bacterium. Classification (GTDB taxonomy): domain Bacteria; phylum Pseudomonadota; class Gammaproteobacteria; order Pseudomonadales; family Moraxellaceae; genus Alkanindiges. The sequence goes on from SECL01000027.1 coordinate 17,281, forward strand.
ATTGAAATTCCCAAATTACTGTGGGCCATTATCCTTAATCTGTTTGTGCTGCCATTTCGACCTAACCGGGTGGCCAAAGCCTACGCCAGTATTTGGCAGGATGGTGATTCACCCATGCGGTTGATCCTGCAACAGCAGGTGGATTTACTGGCCATGCGCTTGCAGCAGCGCTATGCCCATGCAGAGATTCAGGTTGTGCCAGCCATGACCTATGGGATGCCCAGTACCTCAGGCGCGCTAGATCAGATCAAGCAGGCTGGGATTGAACATGTGATTGTGCTGCCGCTTTATCCCCAATATTCAGCCACGTCCACTGGTGCCGCCATTGATGCGGTCAATCAATGGACGGCTAAACAGCGTGATATGTTATCCATTTGCATCATCAAGGATTATTACCAGCATCCGCTGCTGATCAAGGCACTGGCACAAACCGTGCGCGAATACCAGCAGGTGCATGGCCAGCCTGAAAAACTTCTCATGTCTTTTCATGGCATTCCGCAGCCGTATGCCGACAAGGGCGATCCCTATCCGACACGTTGCCATATCACAGCCCGATTAGTCGCACAGGCATTGGGGTTAAATGATACACAGTGGGCAATTAGCTTTCAGTCGCGCTTTGGCAAGCAGGAGTGGGTCAAGCCATATACCAGTGATTTGTTGCAGCAATGGGCAGAGCAGGGTGTTGGGCATATACAGGTCATCAGCCCAGCCTTTTCTGCGGATTGTCTGGAAACCCTTGAGGAACTCTCGTTAGAAAACCAGCACATTTTTCTGGAAGCGGGTGGACAGTCCTACGGTTATATTCCAGCACTCAATGCCCATCCCTTGCATATTGATTTACTGGAAGCGCTTACTGCCCCGTTGATTGATGGATTTTTGCAGGCTGGGGTGGTGGCAGGAGCTACTGAGCCTGCCAGTTTGAGCGCTCCACCACTTCAAGCTTCTTAAACGTGCTGGTTGTTAAAATTATTGTTTGTAAAGAGAAAAAACGCCATGTTGCACTATCAAATTCTGACTGTTACGTCGTTCTCGCAAAACTGTACCCTGCTATGGGATGATGAAAGCCGTGACGCCGTATTGATTGATGCAGGTGGTGAAGTGGCACGGCTCAAGCAGGCCATAGAACAATTGCAGGTCAAACTGGTGGCGCTGTGGCTGACGCATGGCCATCTGGATCATGCCGGTGCGGTGGGTGAGCTGGCACAGTGCTATCAGGTGCCGGTGATTGGCCCGCATGCCGAAGATGCCTTTTGGCTGGATGCACTGGAACAGCAATCCAAAATGTTTGGTTTTGCAGTACCGCAACCTGTGAGAGTGAACCAGTGGTTACAGGGTAATGAAACCCTTTATCTGGGCAAATATCCAATTGAAGTGCGGTTTGCACCGGGTCATACCCCCGGTCATGTGGTGTTATATAGCAAGGATTTAAAACTGGTGTGGACAGGTGATGTGCTGTTTGCCGGTTCGATTGGCCGTACCGATTTTCCACGCGGCAACCATGCGCAACTGATTGCTTCCATCCAGCGTGAGCTGTTTAGTCTGCCGGATGACACCCGTTTTATTGCCGGTCATGGCTCAATGGGAACGATCGGACAGGAAAAGCGGACTAATCCATTTTTAGCGGGGCGAGCGGGCTGATTCGCTGTAACTTTTTGTGGTTAAATATTTTTTTACAGGTGTTGTAGTTTTCTAAATTGTGTAAGTTGCTGGTAATTCATCAAAAAACCTTTATTCTAGATTTATTAAAAATTTTTACATTCTGAGTTTACTGGAGTAACGACATGAAAAACATGCTACTGAAAAAATGGCTGCTAGCGACCGTGGCTTCCGGTACGGTTGCACTGACGGCCTGCCAGACCTCTCACCCCATGCAAAATAAAGCGCCTATCGTCAAAAATGGTGAAGTTAAATCAGTTAAGGTGAAACCGATTTCCAGTTTTCTGATCGAAGTTTCACCGCGCAAGGCCTTATGTGATAGTATTAATGGTGGCCAGATTGAATGCCTGCAATACCGTAACCGCTACGAAAACAACTTTAATCCATTAAAAACCAATATTGAAGGGTTTAACTTTGAACCCGGCTATTCTTATATTTTGGATGTAAAACAGGATGTGATGCAAAATCCAGAATCAGGACAACTGGAAACCAAATGGATACTCAATCAAGTTATTTCTAAGTCCATCGCGCCTTTGGCCAATTAATCTTCAACCACGGAATAGATGATTAGCTACTGTTAATCAAATGAAAAAATGTTTATGCAATCGCTCCCCTGCATCACACGGGAGCTTTTTTATGGGCAGACCTTACCATAAACACGCGTTTGAACGAATTATTGATTAGTCATTCAAGTCGTCGTCATCTTTTGCTTCAGTCAATTCAGGCGCGGTTGGACTGGCAAGCTTGTAATCTTCATTGGCCCATGCACCTAAATCAATCAACTTGCAGCGCTCTGAGCAAAACGGGCGTGAAGGATTATCGTGCCACAACGAAGGCTTTTTACAATGGGGACAGGGAAAAGTGACAGTGTTAGGCATGCTGTAAATAGGTTTTTAATGCTGAAGTGCTTAGTGTAAAAGCTTAATATTTTTTTGCAATGTGGAGTTCTGTACAATATCTACAACGCTGTACCCTCAACTAGGAAATTAGCCATGTCTGCGCGTTTATTTCAGCCCCAGTATTTGCAAGCACCGCGCAATTTTGTGGTGCCACAGTTTGAGCAGCCAATTTGTCTTGAAATTGGGGCAGGCATGGGCAGACATGCGATTTTGTTTGCCGAACAGCATCCTGAAAAGACACTGGTGGCCATTGAGCGCACTCGGGCAAAATTCAAGGTATTTGCCGTCCGTCAGCAGGATCATCAATTGGCGCATTTATATCCGGTACATGCGGATGCGATTCCGTGGGTGGTGCATGCCTTGTTGCCTCGTTCGGTTGAGCAGTTATTTTTGCTGTATCCCAACCCCGAACCAAAAAATCCGGCACAACGCTGGTTGAATATGCCATTTTTTGAATTTCTGCTCTCGCGCTTGCAAAACAACGCCCAGATTACGCTGGCCAGCAATGTTCCGGCTTATCTGGATGAAGCCGCTAACCAGTTGCAGCAGATGTGGAAGCTACCTTTTGTGCGCCAGATGATTGCGCAAGATTCGGCACGTACCCATTTTGAGGTGAAATATTTGGCTCGCAGTGAGCCCTGTGCGGAGCTGATGATCACTAAGCCTGATGGGTATCACACCCGTTTTGATGATTATATTAGTCCTGTGGCGCAGCGCTAAGATGCCTGAAAATTCCCATTCAGGTTGCAACTTGCCCATTGTGGTGATCGGTGCTGGCCCCGCCGGACTGATGGCGGCAGAAATATTGGCGCAAGCAGGCCACCATGTGCAGATGTATGAGCAAAAACCATCGGCCGCGCGCAAATTTTTAATGGCAGGTAAAACTGGGCTGAATATTAGTCATAACGAAGCCTTTGAGGATTTTGTTCAGCGCTATGATCAGCCGGACTGGCTCAAGCCCATGCTGGCGCAATGTGATGCAGGCTGGATTCAGGACTGGATGCAAGGTCTGGGCATTGAATCCTATGTCGGCAGCTCGGGGCGGATCTTTCCGGTACAAATGAAGGCCGCGCCCTTACTGCGTGCATGGTTAAACCGATTAAAAACGCTTGGCGTGCAGTTTTTTTATCACCATTACTGGACAGGCTGGCAAGATGACGCATTGACTTTTTTGCATCAGGAGCAGGTGATGACTGTTGATGCTAAAGCTGTGATTCTGGCGACTGGCGGGGGTAGCTGGGCAAGGCTGGGCAGTGATGCAGCATGGATTCCGCTATTGCAGGCGCAGGGTGTAGACATCGTACCCTTGCAGCCGTCCAATGTGGGTGTACTGGTGCCATGGTCGGCATTTATGCAGCCACTGGCTGGACAACCCCTGAAACGCATTAAGGCTTGGGTGAATCCTGAGCTGAATGATGATCACGCCAAGGCTATTTCGGGTGAAGCAGTGATTAGCCATTATGGATTGGAAGGTGGCTTGATGTATCGCCTGAGTCGTGAATTACGCCAGCAATTAAACCAGCATCCGTCTGCGCATGTTTATCTGGATTTGTTGCCCGATATAGATCAGTTTGCGCTAGCACACAAACTCAAACCAAGTGCCAAACAGTCACTAAATAATATTTGGCGTAAGGCCGGTCTGGATCAGGCTAAGGCCGCGCTGTTACGTGAAATACTGCCCAAAGCCGACTGGCAAAATCCGCAGCAGGTCGCTGCCATGGCAAAATGCTTGCCCATTCCAATTGTTGGTTTTCGGCCAATTGATGAGGCCATTAGTACTGCTGGTGGAGTAAGCCGTGCTGCATTAGATCAGCATTTGATGTTGACCCACAAAAACGGCGTGTTTTGCTGTGGGGAAATGCTGGACTGGGATGCGCCAACAGGCGGCTATTTGCTCACCGCCTGTTTTGCCACGGGGCGTGAGGCGGCACACGGAGTCATGCATTGGCTTGATCAGTCTTTACCTTAAACTAGGGGCTGTACTAAATTAAGTTAAAGAGGTGAGTAAAAAAACCGGCGAAGAATATATTCTGCCGGTTTTTTTTATTTTATTCAATGATTAAGAGTAAGCTATCCGGTGAATCATACGGTAGCCCATTCACCGAATAACTTACATCATATCCTGTTAGGGTGAGGGCTTATCGCCATCAGCTTTCTTCGGGGTACCGGCCGTATGTTGGTCTGTAGTGGCGGGTTCACTGGCATTGGTTGATGTGTTTTTTTCATCAATAAACTCAGCTGGATTATCAGCAATATGATTGGCATTGCTTTCTACAATATCTGATGCACTGGCTGAGGCTGAGCCACTGGCATTGGAAGTACTCGGTATATTGCTGTTGCCTGTACTGTTGTTGGATTGAGATTGAGGGACAGGCTGCTGGTCTGGCGCTGCGCTTACTGGATCATCTGCTGCATCATTTGACACTGGACTATTGGTTGCGGCGCCATTGGGTGCCGTGTCAAGGCTATCATCAATAAAGGCTGCTGGATTATCGGCGATATGCTGGTCATTGGCTGTGGCCAGTTCAGTGGCACTGAGGTTGCCGCTCACATGATTATTTATATTATCATGGTTGTTTTCAGGCAGGCTGGTGGGGTCAGTCATGCTGGTTGCTCCTGTATGATCCACGGTATCAGTTTGAGGATCAGTCGCCTCTGGGATAGCATCAATGTGCTGGGCAGTGTGATCGGTCACGCTGTCATTATCAGTATAGTAAGTGGTTTCAGACACCATACTATTGGAAGAACCGGGAGAAGGGGGAATCACTGGCTGTTTGACCGCCTCTGCTGCCAAAATAGCTTGTTGCGCTTTTTCGTCCAGTCGCGCTTCATCCAGTTTTTCGTCTACCAGAGCATTATCTGTCAAAGTGTCATGTTCTACTGTAGTTGCTGTACTGGGTACTGCTGCCATAGGTATTGCTGTATGGGGCATTGAATCACTGGATATTGATTCACTGGATAATGCAGCATCAGTTGAGCCACTTTGCTGATCAACACTGCCATCTGCATTTTTGGGCGCACTTGGCTCGGCAAAGTTTTGCATGTTTTCGGAAAGCTTGTCGCTGGTTTCATTGGGCTGTGGTGTAGCACCCGGTTGCGCGTCTCCGTGCCCCTGAGCTGTTGCCTGTTCTATTTCATTTTCTGTTTCTGGCTGCGCGTGCTGAGTGATTGTTTCGGCAGTTGCCATCTGCTCAAATTCGCTACCGCCATTGTCATACAGTTGAGCAGCCTGTGCATTGATAGCATCTATATTCACTTTTGGCGTGAGGGCATGGCCTTCAAAGTGAATCCCGGCCCAGCCATGATGAATAAACTGACGTATATTTTGATGGTCGGTGCCGTCTGGATTGTCCTTGACTGCTTGATAGTGTTCGGCAAATAAAGCCAAAGTATCGAGTTGGTCAAAGTTGTTGAGGTGGGCAAAACAAAATACCTTGCAACTGCCCTGATTTTCACCGGCTGCATTTTTTTGTGCGCCATTTTGAAATGCGGTGGGTTCAAAGTCATAACGTGATTCAATAAATTTTAGCACTTGCTTAAAATTGATTTTATGGTGTGCCAGCGCATTCAATAAAGCCGAATTGGGTGCGTACATCGGGGGTTCTCCTCAAAGCCAACCTTTTAATTTGCTTATGTTTTCAAAATTTCTTTAGTATCAAACCGCAAAATACTGCCCAAGTGTGTAGTGGATTTGCAATCCAATCCGGCACTTTAAGCCTTTTCTGAACAGCAACAGTGAGCTGAGGTAACTTGCGTTAAATTGGCGTAATTGAACAACCCGTCGGTCATCATTTATTCTTCAAAATTTATGAAAAATTGCCTCATCCATCCTGTCAATCGCTTACACTAAACAGGCTGGATTGCGCGTGAAGCGGCCGATAGAATTGATGTTCAAACAAAAACTGAAAAAGCAATGGAGATGTAAAACGATGACTTCCCTACGCTCGCGAAATGAGCAAAAAAATATTTTAATTACAGGGGCATCCAGTGGTATTGGTGAAGCACTGGCATGGGCTTGTGCCAAGCGTGGTATGAATCTGGCGCTGGTTGCCCGTCGGCTGGATCGGCTGGAAAATCTGGCAGAACGCATTCGTGAGCGTTATCAGGTACAGGTTGAAGTGGCTGCCTTGAATATCTGTGACAGTGAAAAAATTATGCCGATTTTTATGGGCTTTAGCGAGCTACTGGGGCGTATTGATATTGTGGTGGCCAATGCCGGAATTTTAAAAAGCCGTAAGGTGGGTGACGGCCGGATTGAGCGCGATGCACAGGTGTTTGAAACCAATGTCATGGGCGCAATTGCTACCAGCGAAGGTGCGATTAGCATGTTTCGGATGCAGGGTCGGGGTGGCCATCTGGCAGTGATTTCATCCTATTCGGCTTTTATGCCATTGCCCAGTGGTGCAGCATATTCGGCCAGCAAAGCAGCAGTCAGCAGTTATTTTAATGCCGTGCGTTCGCCCTTACTGCGTGAAAATATCGGTTTAAGTTTGATTTATCCGGGGTTTGTCAGTACGGATTTGCTTCAGGGTTTTAATTCGCACGGCTTGCCGATTATTGCCAAAGCCAAGGATGTGGCCGAGGAAATTTTAACCGCTATTTTGGCCAAAAAGAAAAATGCAATTGTGCCTAGACTACCGTGGGCGGTGCTGTACCAGATGCAAAAACTGGTGCCGAATGCCTTGCTGGCCAGTGTGCAAAAGTATCTATAAGCAAAAGGCGTTATAAGTTAGCCATTTGGAATTCAGCCGCTTAAAAATAGGCTTTAAGGAATAAACGATTTGGGAATAAATGAATGATTCATCCTTTACTGCTGGTTGCGGTGGGCGGTGCGCTGGGTTCCATGGCGCGCTATGGCTTGTCGGGATTGGTGGTTCGGCAGGTTAATCCGGTTAATTTTCCATGGGGAACCTTTAGCGTCAATGTATTGGGTTGCCTGTTTGCGGGCATTTTTCTGGTGGCCGCCGAACAGTTTCCGGTGGTTAATCAGGATGCTCGCCTGTTAATTGTGACCGGACTGCTGGGCGGATTTACCACATTTTCAGCGTTTGGTATCGAAACCTTGAGTCTGATCCGGCGCGGTGAAATGCTCATTGCGGTAAATTATGCCAGCTTGAGTGTGATTGTCGGGCTGTGTGCGATGTGGCTGGCCTATAGTGTGCTCAAAGCAATACTGAGCTAATGCATAAGGTTTATCTATTGTGGCTTCATTTAATAGCGGAAAATGCTGATTCAGCAAGCTAACATGCACTGTAAAAAACATATTTTTAAAATTGACAAACGCTGTTTAAGACGATATTTTTTAAAACTTACTGATAGACAGTAAGCCATTCATAAACGCCAAGGAGCTTGAGCGTGTTTGATTATCTGGTATTTATAGGCCGGTTTCAGCCTTTTCATTTGGGTCATCGCTTTGTGATTGAACAGGCGTTGGCACAAAGCAAACAAGTGATTGTCCTGATTGGTTCTGCCCGTGTTCCGCGCAGTACCCGCAATCCTTTTACAGTACAAGAACGCACCCAAATGATTCTGGGGGCTTTTGCAGCAGAGCAAGCCGAGCGGATTCACTGTGTCGCGTTGGATGACATTCTTTACAATGACACGCGCTGGGTGCATCAGGTACAGCAAGCGGTATTTTCGGTCACAGGATCACCCGATGGCCAGAAAATCGGACTGATTGGCCACAATAAAGACAGTTCATCCTATTATTTATCGCTGTTTCCGCACTGGCCTGCGGTCAATGCGGAAAATTTTGAAAACCTGTCGGCCACGCCCATTCGTGATGGCTATTTGCTGGGTGCAACACCGCTGACCGATTTTGTATCAGCCAGCACCCTGACAGTGCTTCAGCAGCTAAGCCAAACAGATAGCTATCAAAAACTACAGGAAGAAGCGTGGTTTATTGATCGCTACAAGCGCCAATGGGAGTTATCGCCTTATCCACCAACGTTTGTGACGGTGGATGCAGTGGTGATTCAGTCGGGGCATATTTTGCTGGTAGAGCGGCAAGCGATGCCGGGGCAGGGCTTATATGCCTTGCCCGGTGGTTTCATCGATGCGCGTGAAACCTTGTTTGATGCCTGCGTGCGCGAGTTGCGTGAGGAAACCCGGCTTAAAGTGCCTGATCCAGTGATTCGGGGTTCATTAAAAGCCCAGAAAACCTATGATGATCCGTATCGTTCGGCACGGGGACGCACCATTACCCAAGCGTTTTATTTTGCCCTGAAAAATGATCCAGCGGGCTTGCCAAAAGTCAAAGGTGGCGATGATGCTAGACGAGCGTTTTGGGTGCCGTTGGCCAATGTTCAGCCTGAACAGATGTTTGAAGACCATTTTGCCATTATTGCTGATTTAACCGGCTTGTAAATTTTAATACTGCGTTTAACAGCAACACGTTAATGCCCACGTTGAAATAATGATGAATGCCATGCACTGAAAGACAGTTTATGGTTCAGATCACGCCACCACACAGAGGAGTTCTGTCATGGCAAACTTAAGCAAGAATTTTGAAAATTTATTATTAAATACCGATAGCTACAAAACCTCTCACTGGTTGCAATATCCACCACAGACTGAATATCTATCCAGTTATATTGAACCACGTGGTGGCATTTTTGAGGAAACTGTATTTTTTGGCCTACAGGCTTTTTTAAAAGAATATTTAACCACACCCATTACCCAGCAGGATATTGATGAAGCGGACATCATGCTGGCAGCGCATGGCGTGCCGTTTTATAAAGCAGGCTGGCAGTATATTCTGGATCAATATCAGGGTTATTTGCCGGTTGCCATTGAAGCGGTGCCTGAAGGGACAGTGGTGCCCAATAAAAATGCTGTGGTGCAGATTGTCAATACCGATCCGCAGTGCTATTGGCTGGTGAGCTATCTGGAAACAGCTTTGCTGCGCGCGGTGTGGTATCCCTCTACCGTGGCCAGTTTGAGTTATGCCTGCAAAAAAATTATCCGAGCCGGTATGGAAAAAAGTGCAGAGTCGCTGGCCGGATTGCCGTTTAAGTTGCATGATTTTGGCTCGCGCGGTGCCTCAAGTCTTGAAACTGCATCGCTTGGCGGACTGGCACATTTGGTAAATTTTAGTGGCACCGATACCTTGAGTGCGCTGGTTGCGGCATCACGCTGGTATGGCATGCAAAGCACTGAGCTAATGCCGGCGTTTTCCATTCCGGCGGCTGAACACAGCACCATTACCTCATGGGGTCGGGATGGCGAGGTTGACGCCTACCGCAATATGCTGAACCAGTTTGGCGGTAGCGGTAAAATTGTCGCGGTGGTGAGTGACAGTTATGACTTGTGGAATGCCATTGACCAACTGTGGGGCGATGTGCTTAAACAACAGGTTGCGACTACTGGCGGGGTGCTGGTAATTCGGCCTGACAGCGGTGATCCAGTAAAAGTGGTGCGCGAAGCCCTGATTCGGTTGGCCAACCGGTTTGGTTATCGCATCAATAGCAAAGGCTATAAAGTGCTGCCAGACTATGTGCGGCTGATTCAGGGTGATGGGATTAATCCGGTCAGTTTGCAAAAAATCCTTAATGCGATCATGGAGGCTGGTTTTAGCGCCGATAACGTGGCGTTTGGCATGGGCGGCGGATTGCTACAGCAAGTTGACCGTGACACGCTAGGCTGGGCGATGAAAGCCAGTGCAGCGCAAGTGGCGGGTGAGTGGCGCGATGTGTACAAAGACCCGATTACCAGTAAGGCTAAGCGCAGCAAGCGTGGACGGCTGGCACTGGTCAAAAGCAGTCAGGGCATTGAAACTATTCGTGCTGATGCGTTAAATGGCCAACAAAATTTACTTCAGCCTGTCTACCACAATGGCAAGTTGTTGCGGGAAGATAGCCTGACAGAGATTAGAGCCAGAACAGAAGCGTGGTAACTCATTCCACTTTAAATTACATTCTAGCCAGCAGCCTGCTCTATAGAAAAAGCCGACTGCTGGCTTGGATTTTTTAGAGTATTAGTTATTGCGTGACTTAAGGCGTTAATCGTCGTCTTCATCACCACGGCGATCAAAGGTCTTGGCCGGATCAATGCCCTGATCTTTTAAATCCTGTACTTTTTCTTCCAGTGTGCGGAACTGCTGGGCATCCCGCATTTTACGGATGTCTTCATCCACCGTGTGCTGTAATTGCTCCAGCGACTGCTGGTTTGATGCAGGTGCTGTGCTGTTGCGGTTATCGTTGTTAGAACTGTTGTTCATGGTGAAATGCTCCTTTAAGGTGGGCTAAATGAAGACAGGCTAAATTAAGTTAGACTAAATTCACTTAATATTCTAAAAAATTTTATTGTGATGTCATTGGTTCATGCAGCGACACCACTTCTTCCAGTAATGGTTTGAAATTGTCTTTGACCTTGAGGTTAATCATGTTCCAGTAATGGCCGGAAATGGTGCGGTTGAGCATCATGGTTTCAGGTGAGGGCTGGAAGCTATCCCAGTATTTCAGCGATTTTTTGAGTAAATCTACCGCATCATGGTGTGCAGTATTTTTGGCGAAATCATATTCGCCATTTAGCGGACTGATCAAGATATCAATCCACTGCTGGTAAAACTCAGCCGGAATCTGGCCGTTATAATTGCGCACATGCAGCTCGCGCAGCGCTTGTTCCAGCGCGGGAATATCATTGCTAAACGCAGCGCGAACCAGTTGCTTGTTAATGTTCACCAGCTCAGGCGATAAGGTTTTGGTGCTGCCATAGTCATACACCACCACCGAACCATCCGGCCGAAATGCAAAGTTGCCCGGATGCGGATCGCTGTGAAAACTATGCAGGAAAAACACCTCCTGACTGATCAGGCGGAACAGGCGCTCGCCCAGTTCATTACGCAATGCCTGCGACCACGTGCCAGCGGTTTCAATAGAGTCGCCCATTTCTTCACTCAAAGTCAGTACCCGACGTGTGGAATAGGCCGGATAAACTTTTGGAATAATGACTTTACTGTCCAGCGGCTGGTGAAAGGTGGCAAATACTTGCAGGTTGTGCGCTTCAATATTGTAGTTGAGCTCGGCCGTGAGACTGTCCTGAATTTCTTTAAACAGCTTGTCCTGTAATTTTTTATCAATCTTAAATACACCGGCCAGCCGCAACGCCAGTCGTACCTGTTTTAAGTCACTTTCGCAGGCTTCATCCACACCCGGATACTGCACTTTGACCACCACACGCTCGCCACTGGGCAGGATGGCACGATGCACTTGTCCAATGGATGCAGCGGCAAAAGGCTCAGGATCAATACTGGAAAAAATCTGATCCAGTGGTTTGCCCATTTCGCGCTCAATCTGGTACTGAATGGTGCTAAAAGGAACCGGAGGTGCCTGCCGTTGCAGCTTGGCAATGGCCTTGGCCACTTCAGGCGGAAAAATATCCTTGTACTGCGAGGCAATTTGCCCCACTTTCATCACCGCGCCTTTCATTTCGCCCAGCGTGTCTGCAATTTTAAGCCCAATGTCTTCATACAGCCGGGATTTGGCGGCCAGTTTTTCTTCGTCGTTGGCATTAAAGGATTTGATGGAATTGCTGACAGCCTTGCCAGCAATACTGGCGGTCATGCCAGCCAGCTTGATGAAACGGCGGCCGGGTGTACTGTTTTTTTCAGCCACAACTTTAACCTTGTCAAAACAGGAGGGATAGGTCAGTGTGGCATGCACATTCCCCACTGCCAAGCCCCAAAAAACAGTGTTTTTGTTGGGCTATGTGAGCAGATGTGGCGAAATGTGTTTATGGGGTTTTAATAGAGATCGTTGCACTCTCGACCTGTGCAGCTAAATGCTGAAATAGCAGCTTTTGTCGCTGGCGTAAGCGAAAGCTGAGTAACACCGCCGCAATGGTCAGACCAATCACCAGTCCAGTCCAGACGCCAGCCGCGCCATACGGCAGTACCCGCGACAGCACAATCCCCAGTGGCAGGGCAATACCCCAATAAGACAGCAGGGTAATCCACATCGGCCCTTGGGTATCCTGTATTCCGCGCAAGCAGCCCGCCGCCGCCACCTGCCACGCATCAGACAACTGATACATCAGTGCAAATAATAACAGGCTGGTAGCGGCTGCCTGAACGGTGGTATCTGTAGTGTAAAATCCGGTAATTTGCTGGCGAAATAGCAGCATCAGTAGCATGCTAAACAATGCCATGCTGGTGGCAAAAATAAAGCCCAGCCGTTGTACATACTGCATGGCTGACCAGTTTTGTTCCCCATAAAGCTGACCGACCCGAATGGTGAGCGCCATGCCTAGGGACAATGGTGCCATAAAAAATACGGACGTGACAGACAGCGCGATCTGATGTGCCGACACCACAATTTCACCCAACGGACTTAAAATAATCGCTGCAATACTAAACAGGCTGACTTCAAAAAATATGGCCATGCCAATGGGCGCACCCAAGCTGAAAATTCGCTGGTTCATGGCCAGATTGAAACGGCTAAACTGCTGAAAAATCTTAACCTGCTGATAGGTTTTGGCGAGGCTGATATAAATCGCCAGTACCAGCAGCATGATCCATTGAATACTGGCCGTAGCAATCCCACAACCTGCACCGCCCAATTTTGGTAGGCCAAATAACCCATGCATAAACACATGGTTGAGCGGGATAATGCCCAGCAAACCCAGAATGCTAATCACTGTCACAGGTCGTGGATAACCCAGTGCTTCGGTATAACTGCGTAAGGTGGCAAACAGGGTGACCGCAGGCATGCCAAAGGCAATCGCATGCAAAAAGAAACGGGCTTTGGGTTGCAGGTGCGCCGGAATATCCAGCAAATTAAAGGTCAGGGGTGCCAGTTGCAACAGCGCAAAACCAGCCATTCCTAACAGCAAGGCCAAATACAGCGATTGTTGGGTAATCCATGGAATCTTACCGCTGTGACCTGCGCCTTTGGCTTCTGCCACTAGTGGCGTGGTGGCAATCATCACACCGGCCAGAAACAACACCACCGGCAGCCATAAGCCCACCCCAACGGCTACCACGGCCAGATCGCTGGGGGACATGCGTCCTGCCATCACAGTATCAATCAGTCCAAAACCCGCTTGTGCCACCTGCGTAATCAAAATCGGCCACATGAGATGAAACAGGGTACGGATTTCGTGGCAGCGATTGGTGGGCAGCGGTATTCTTGGGAGAGGTGTGGTCGATGACCCTGACATGCTGGTTCTACATGATAAAATAAGGCGCTATTGTAGCGGGATTCTGGCGATTGGAGTTTACTACAGGCAGTTGAATAATCATCACTAGCTTTTGCTGTCTTTAACATCTGGCATATCGCAGGCATAAAAAACTGCTGTGTTGGCGGTTAACGACAAGCACAGCAGGGCTGGTGTAGGTTAAAGCTGAACTAAAGAAAGATTAAAAGGTAGTTTTAATGCGTTTAAAGGCTACCGGATGATTGTCTTTATCAAACATTTGCACGACCAGAATATATTCTTTGCCACTGTCTACGCTACCACTGGGAATACCAGTAGCCAGCAGGCGCAAGTCATCAGCAACCTGCTGATAAACAATCCCGTTTGAGCCACTATCACCAATTGCAGACTCATTGATCACATTGACTAACACCTTGCTGGCATCAGAAGGCGCATTGGTCCAGCTAATCACCCGGTTTAGTTGTTTGATGTCAAAATCATTGGGGAAAACCGTATTTTCTGGATAAAGCGTCAGGCTGCCTTTGCGAGCTAAGGTAAAGGTTTTATCACCTGTTATACCGCAGTCTTTCAACGTGCGCTGATCATTTTTATCATTACCGCCAATAGAGTAGTTGCCTTCATAGCGGTTGTCATTGCGCTTATAGCTGGTGTCAAAGCTTAATCTAATATTGCGCTTGTCATTAATGCTTGAGTCGGAATCCAGAGAACCCTCAGCACTGCCATAAATTTTACTGGTAACTTTTTCGCCTTTTACTGGAATGCTGTTAATGCCGCCGCCCTGACAGTCAAAGTAACGGAATGACATACGCCCTTTTACAGTTCCTGTATTTTTTGGTGCATCAACATAAATGCCGCCTACAGTTGGATCAGGGTCATTAACATCCATGCTTTCTGCATAGTAACCAAATAAATGCCCACCCGGCTGGTTTTGCACGGCAGGGCCAAGATCATCACCACTACCCCCACAACCAGTCAGTGCGACAGCGGCCAACAGGCCAGTGGCTAAGCTTAAGCTCAATTTTGTTTTTTGCATGATGAAGGCTCTCTTATCGGGTTAGGTTTAAACTGAGCCTAGTCTAGTGGAGCGCACATCATTAAACGGTAAACATAGAGATAAGCTTTGTATAAGCTTGGCTAAACCTTGTGAGGAAAAATTATCACTAATATTTAACGGTTAACACCAACCCCGCCATGACCATAAGTGCGCCAGCAATCCGTTGCCAGTTAATGGGGTGCCTATCGAACCCGAGCCAGCCAAAATGATCCAGTACCAATGAAGCCAGTAATTGCCCACAAACAATCACAATGGTTAAATTCACAGCACCTAGCCTTGGCGCCAATATAATCGACACACTCACGCCAAAAGCGCCAAGCAGGCCGCCCATCCATAACCATAACGGAACGCCCATAATCTCCTGAAGCTGCGGACGGGAATCTGCTTGCAGCATCACCACCGCACCCAGAATGACCGTTCCTACCAGAAAGGAAAAAAATGCCGCCTGATAGGGTGAGTGAACGTACTGGCGCAACTGGGCATTAACCCCGGCCTGACTGGCCAGTGCAATACCACCCGCCAGCCCCAGCATTAATAATGTACTTAGTTCCAGACTTTTCATGGAGGCGTTTACCTGTTAGTCGCGAGTGGTATTTGCTGAAGGGCTAAGCCTGTGATTTTTGCATTAAAATGGCTTGCCACTGTGCCGTGGTTACTGGCATTAGCGACAAACGACTGCCTTTTTGCAGTAGCGGTAGTGCTTCTAGTTCCGGCATTTCACGCAAACTGGACAACGGTAAAATCTCCGGCCATTTTTCGACAAATTCAACATCTACGCCAGTCCAGCGTGGTGTATCCAAAGTGGATTTGGGATCATAATAGCGATGCTCAGGATTAAACTGGGTCGGGTCGGGATAACCACCCTGCACAATGCTCATCATGCCGACAATGCCCGGTACTTTACAATTTGAATGGTAAAAAAAGGCTTTATCGCCTGCTTTCATTTGCCGTAAAAAGTTACGTGCCTGATAATTACGCACGCCATCCCATAATGCCGTGCCTCGTTGTTGCAAGTGATCGATGCCAAACCCACTCGGTTCAGATTTCATTAGCCAATAGGCCACATTGAGACTCCCAAAAAATGACAGCAGCACTGACTGAACCGCTTGCCATTCAGCCAAAAGAAATACCGCTTGCCTTATATATTCATATGCCATGGTGCATCAAAAAATGCCCATACTGTGATTTTAACTCGCATGTGGTGCCTGATCGTGCTAGTGCACAGCAGCGTCTAGCCGAGCAACAACTATCTGCTTTTCAAGGGGCTACACCAGATGATATGGGCAATGCTGTGGCAAATAGTGCATTGTCGCCTGAGCTTGAGCAAGCATATTTACACGCTTTGATACAAGATGCCGCACAACAGCAACCTTTAGCACAAGACAGATGCATTTCCAGTGTTTTTATTGGTGGAGGCACGCCCTCGCTGATTTCAGCCAACGGATATGCGTGGTTATTTAAACACTTAAAAAGCTTGTTTTTGTTTACAGATGATTGTGAAATTACCTTGGAAGCCAATCCAGGGACTTTGGAACATCAGCCCTTTGCAGATTATTTAGCGGCGGGTATTAATCGCTTGTCGTTAGGCGTACAAACTTTTGATCCCGCACAATTGCAGCGCTTAGGCCGTGTGCATAACCAAGACGATGCCAAGCAAGCCATTCAGCGTGCGCGTGCGGCAGGATTTCAGCGCTTGAATGTTGACTTAATGCATGGCTTACCACAGCAAACGCAAGCACAGGCGCTGTATGACTTACACACTGCCATTACGCATGGCGCGACCCATATTTCATGGTATCAACTGACCATTGAACCCAATACGGTGTTTTTTAGAACACAGCCCACCTTGCCCAATGACGACACGCTGGCCGATATTCAGCAAGCGGGTGAAGACGTATTGCGCCAGCATGGTTTTTTCCAATACGAAGTATCGGCATGGGCCAAAGAGCAGCCTTGTCGACATAACCTCAACTATTGGCAGTTTGGCGATTATCTGGCGATTGGGGCAGGGGCACACGGCAAAATCACGCAGCCTGATGGCGTATATCGTTTTCAAAAAACCCGTTTTCCCAAAGACTATCTGGCACAGCAACCCGCCAGCATGTTGAATTGGCAACGTATACAAGCTGATGACATGCCATTTGAATTTATGATGAATGCGTTGCGTTTAAAGGATGGGGTGCCTAAAGGGTTTTATACAGCACGAACAGGTTTGGCCTTAAATAGTATTCAACCGAGCCTAACGGATTTAACACAGCGTCAATTGCTGGTGGCCAGTGATGAACGACTGCAATGTACCGCGCATGGCTTTAATTATTTAAATGATGTACTGAGTGAATTTGTAGATGACTAAACATTAAAGGGCTATAAAAAAAGCCGCTATTACAGCAGCGGCTGATCTTCAAACAGTTCTTCTTGTTCCGGTTCAATCAGCTTTTGGTGCAACCACTCACGCCAGACTGCCAGTAAAATGGCCAGAATCACCGGGCCGACAAATACCCCGACCATGCCAAAGCTGGCAAGTCCACCCAGTACACCAAACATAATCAACAAAAACGGAATCTTGGTCGCACCAGAAATAACCAGCGGACGGATAATATTATCGACCCAGCTTACCACGCACAATCCCCAAACCGCCATGCCAGCCGCTTCCCAGCTATGACCTTGCGACAACAACCAGATGCACACGCCACCCCATGAAAACGGCGTACCAAAAGGAATCAGTGCCAGCAAAAAGGTCACAAATGTTAGAACCACCGGATTCGGCACACCAGCGACCCAGTAACCCAGACCTGCGAGTAAGGCTTGCGCCATGGCGGTTAGTCCGACGCCATACACCACCGCGCGGGTGGTTTCGCCAATGGCATGCAGATAACCGTGTACCCGATAACCAATGACCTTGTTGAGTGACATACGCACTTGCTCAAGGATAAACGTGCCATCACGATAAAAGAAAAACAGGGTTAAAATCGCCAGTGTCAGCTTAAAGATATTGCGGCTAATTTCGCTCAGCACCACGCGGCCATAGCCAATATGTCCTTGCATCCAGCTGCGGATCGTACTGGCCAAATCATGCGGATGAGCATTAAGCTGGGTCACAAACTGGCCAATTTCCTTGCCAATAATAGGAACACGGCGGATAAAATCGGGTACGTCAATTCCACCGGCAAAAATCTGGCGTTGCAGATTCAGGTACAGATCGCGGCCTTCATGTTGCAACAGGAAAATGGCCATAATAAACGGCACACCAATCACTACGCTTAAAATGGTGGTCATGATCACGGCACTTAAATTATGCCGATGACCCAAGCCGCGCAAAATCGCCTGATAAATCGGCCAAGTGATATATGCCAGAATGGCTGCCCACACTACCGGCACCACAAAAAATTTTAAAACCTGAAAGCTAAGCAGCATTAGCCCAGTGAACAGGCCCAGTAAAAGCAGGCGTTGAATGGCAGAAACGTCTTGCACACCAGTCTCATTATGCTGAGGGTTATGCTGCTATGTTAATCCAACTTAAGGGCTAAACAAGCACAAAATAAAAAATATCTGTTAACCCGCTTATTGGCGCACCTAAATTTGCAGGACAACATGAATCGCTACGTCTAGCTTGCCAAAGTAAACCGGATGAGATGCAGGATATTCAAGCGTACCACGTGGTGGCAGACCCGGCAGGTGAGGAGTCCAGTGGATTCAGCACATGGTTCAACAGTTGATGCCATTGCGCCTGCATGATTTGATAGGGTTTTTGATGATGATCAAAAATAGTCAGGCCTTGTGCGGCCAGTTGCGGATAAGCACTACGCTCGCTGATCCAGCCTAGCGGCGCACAGCCAACCTGCTGGAAAAACGCTTCAAGCTGCTGGCTGCCAATGGATTGCGACCTCACCCGATTGGCCAGCAAATGCAGTTGCACTTTACCTTTGCGCACCCGCTTTAATTCTTCTACCTGTTTTAAAAAACGCCGGGTACTGTCCACATCAAAAAAAGACGGTTGCACCGGAATAATCATGGCATGTGCAGTCGCCACCAATTGTGCTGCATGCTGGTCAGTGAGTGAACCGGGCGCATCGACAATCAGCCAGTCCAGTTTTTTGGGCGTATCGCCAATGTGTTCATCCTGCCGCCAATCCAGCCCAATAATTTTACTGGCCTGTTCTGGTCGTAGCTTGAGCCATTGCAGTGATGACTTTTGCACATCAGCATCGGCCAGTGCCACCTTATTGCCCTGTTTTGCCAACGCAGCCGCCAAGGTAATGGCGGTAATGGTCTTACCGCAGCCCCCTTTATGATTGGCCACCAAAATAGTTTTCAATGATTTTCCAGCGCATAATTAGGTTTATTCAATTCTAGCCAATCAATATGACAATTTAATGAAAAATATAAGAAAAATTACAACTGTTTAAATCGACCAGCCATCAGATTGCTTTTGAAGCTGACACGAGTTATTGCTAAGCTCATGCCAGATATTAAATCAATTGTATGTCCAACCACGCACTTTAAGCCGATTTTTAATGAAGGATTTGTGCAATGACTTGCGCTTAGCCCCAGTTCGAAACTCAACGCTGCAAACATCATTTTTAATGCGATTAATTTAATCAAGGTAACAATATGGGACGTGGCTTTTATTTTTTATTGGCGGCTATTATCGCGTATGCCACATGGACACACTGGCTCAAGCCGTCACCGCATCTGGATCAATGGAACAATAGCACATCGACTTCCGCACAACATGTTCAGGTCAAAGCGCTGGAAACCTATGCGGGTGAGTTTCGGATTTTAAGCCGTGAAGACTATAGCAGTGGCACTGAAGCGCAGTTTTCACCAGTGGATTTTGCCGTAGGCTGGGGCGACATGGCACGGCCTGAGGTTTATTCGCAAATTGAGATTAGCCAAAGTAATCGCTGGTATCACTGGCATGTAGATCATCAGCCGCCCATTCCGGTGCGCGAGATAGAAACGCACAGTGCCAACATGCACATCATTCCTGCCAATGCCGAAGTGGCCAAATTGCTAAAAAAGGTTAAACCGGATGACATGGTATACCTACAAGGCGCACTGGTTGAAATTCAAATGGATAACGGCTGGCACTGGCGCAGCTCACTATCACGTGAAGATACCGGTGCGGGTGCCTGTGAACTGATGCGGGTAGATCAGGTGCGCTGGCTTTAACAGCTTTTATAAACTGGTTCTTGTCAAAATTTTCATTAAACATTTGATTGAATGATTTAAAGAGCATTCCGCAATACTGCGTTTCACGTGATTTTAAACGCCTAGAAAAAGGCATTAGCCTGAATTAAATAACAGCATCTATCTATCATCAGTTGTCGCAAAAAACCAGCAATCGGTTACAGCTTGCAGAGATTCCTGCGCATTTTATGGATTTTTTTACGCTTTAATAGTCTTCTAACAGCCAAAACTTGCCTTTCAGTGAATGTCGGTCATTGTGGCGTAAGGACAAATAAAACATGCGTTACTTATCAAGTGTGTTGCAACGGTTATCCTCACAAAAGCCGCGCGTACTCAAGCAATTGATTCATCTGGGCGGGCTATTGCTATGTATGGGTTTAAGCGTGCCTGCATTGGCCAATCGACCAGTGGCGCAGCTCAATCCAGCCCAGTTTAATATCGCGCGCGGTTTGCCGCCAGCCCCCAACCAGCAGGTCAAGGTGCTGGATCAGTATGTCGGAAATTTCCGTATTCTAGGGCGTAAAGACTATCAACATGATCGGGAAGCGCAGTTTTCACCGGTGGATTTTGCGGTGAGTGAAGGCGTGCTGGCCAACAAATATTATTATCCGCTAATTGGCGTGCGGCAGGACAACCGTTATCTGACATGGCGCATGAGTAAATTGCCGCTATCGGCCAAAAAAGCCATGCAACTGGTGTCCAATATCCATATCATTCCAGCCAACCCGCAAATTGCCGCCGAACTCAAGCGGGTTAAACAGGGTGATTTGGTCAAGCTGCGTGGCGATCTGGTCGAGGTAGATGACCATGGCTGGACGTGGCGTAGCTCGCTGTCACGTACCGACGTGGGTGATGGTGCCTGTGAACTGTTACGGGTACAGTCGATTCAGTGGGTAGAAAAATAAAGCCATTAAACTCTTGAGTAATTTCAGCTTATTAAAAATATTTGCCCTAAGACCTCATCAGTTTTGAGATAAGGCATTCGCCAATGTTGGCTGTTCAAAGTGAAACCCTGCCTGTATCAAGCGATTAGGCACAATTTTTTGACTGTCCAAAAACAAATGTGACATTTCACCAAAAATGAGTTTTACCATAGGTTCTGGCATTGGAAAAATAGCTGGCCGATTCAAGCTGCTGGCAAATGCTTTGGCAAATTGCTGCTGTGTGACAGGATTAGGGGTTGTTAAATTGACTGCGCCTTGCAAGGGATGTTGCATTAGAAACAGCACGGCATTCACCCAGTCATTGCGGCTAATCCAGCTCAACCATTGCTGGCCAGAGCCTAATCGTCCACCGCCACCCCATTGATAAATGGGTTTAAGTTGCTTGAGCATTCCGCCCGCGTGATCCAGCACCACACCAGTACGCAGCAGCGTGGTTGAAATTCCCAGCGCTTGTGCCTGTAAGGCGCATTGCTCCCATTGCTGGCATAACTCATGACTAAAGCCTGCTTCTGCAGTGCTGGCCTCATCAATCAACTGATCCCCATGTGAACCATACCAACCAATCGCCGAACCGGATAAAAACTGTTGCGGCTTGATGGCCAGTTGCTGAAACCAGTTAATCAGCGCTTGCGTGGTTTGCAGGCGGCTGTGTAATAAATCTGCCTTGCGCTGTTCTGTCCAGCGCTGGTCAGCAATGCCAGTGCCTGCCAGATTGATCACTATATCGGCATAGCCGATGCTGTCGAGTTTTTTAAGGGTGGTCGCGGTGAGTAAGGGATGCGAGAGAGGAAATCGTTCAGGATGACGGCTGGTGACGGTAATACTGTGCTGGTCTTGCAACAGACGCTGGATGAGCGCAGTACCTAAAAAACCGCTACCGCCAGTCATAAGAATATGCATTATTGTTCTCTAAATTTTGCCAACAGCGTCATCATAGCTGAAATAGATTTTTTTAGGACTGAACCCTAATGCAAATTTGTTATGGTTAAAACCACTGCTATTAACGCAGTTTTAGATTTTCAATCCGTTGCATGGCAGCCGCCAGCAATAGGGGCTGTAACAAGGTCATCATCAATGGTAAATACAGATAACTATCACTATGATGATATTGTCCCTGAATAGAGGACTGAAAAAATCCCAATGAAATCAGTGTGCTGATAATAATGGAATACACCAATATTGCCAGTGCAGTGCCTGCAAAACGCCCAAAAAATGCCACCAGAATGAGTGTGGCTGAAATATAAATATAAGGATCGGGCAAATATACAAAACCAAACAGCGCAATCAGCAATGCCAGCAAAATACACATCAGGAAGCCAAATGACTGGTTAATCTGAATAAAATCCTGCCAGCCATAACTCACCAGCAATAAGCCAGTGGGAATAATGGAAATGGCTCCCACCACGCTGCCCGTAAATAAAAATAGCCAGCCCTGATCGTAGGAAACCAGACCGTATAGCATTACTACCAGTGCGCCCAGTAAGGCACTAATGGCAATCGGCAGCAACATCAGTGCCAGTAATTTAAGCAGTGTTAAGGGATTTTCGGTACATTGCTGTAAAGGAATAAACCGGCGAAAGCAAAACCCGACCAACCCAATTTCCAGCAAATTACTAGGAATAAACGCCAGACTCATGCCAATGGGATCATTAAATACAATATTGGCACACAAATTTCCCAATGCAGCAATGATCAGTAAAATAGGCCAATCCCGATAAGAGAACACCTGTAAAAACATGATCATAATGGCATTGGCATACCATACTCCGGCAATGCTGCCCGGCTGTCGTGTCACATAAATGCAGCCTAATGCGGCCACAAAATACAGCGCAAAAGCCAGCAAAAATACCGGAAAGCGACGGCCCTGAAGCTGGAGTAATTGATTTTCAGGGTGAGTAAGCAACATGATATGAACTGACCGACGCTAAGATAAAGTATGGATCACAAGGAGTATTGAAAGCAGGCAGATCAAGCATCACGTCATAAAAACAGGCTGCCTTGAAACGCCAACGCCTAGTGTAGCATAAAGTTTTAACGCGATTATGTTTAGCCTAAATCAGAAAACTGATTTTTATACATAGGTTGGCATGTTGCAAAACAGGAAGCTTTTGGACGCAAGCGCTAATCAGTTAGCCACTAGCAGAATAACAGCAACACAAAAAGCCGCAATCGATGCGGCTTTGGGCGTTTTAAAGCTTAGCGGGCGCGGTACGTAATGCGGCCTTTGCTCAGGTCATAAGGCGTCATTTCAACCTTGACCTGATCACCCGTCAGAATGCGGATATAGTGTTTGCGCATTTTGCCGGAAATATGAGCAATCACTTCGTGACCATTTTCCAGACGAACACGGAACATGGTATTTGGCAATGTCTCGGTGACAACGCCTTCAAACTCAATGAGTTCTTCTTTGTTGGCCATAGCCTACCTGATACGAAAAGATAAGGCGCAAATTATAGACAGTTTTGGCCAAAAAAACAATCTATTCTGCAAGCGCCACGTGGATGTTTTTGGCAAACCCATACAGGCCAGCACATCGGTAATCCGTTTCATTTCTGGTGCTATAACAGTAAACTAAGCTGTCAATTCAGCCAATAACCTGACAGAATGATTTGGGCACCTATTGGCAATTTAAAGCAAATGAGAGCGTAGATATGGCGGGACAACTGACAGATGCTTCAATTATTTTGCGTTTAGGTTATCAGGCCATGCGCCGCGCCAATATGCCGGTGGAGCAGATTCTCGGCCGTGCTGGGGTTGCTTTAAATCAGGTCGATGCCCGCAAACGTACACCTTTAAGCGCACAGACGGCGTTCTGGCAGGCCGCTGAGGAAGTCACCGGTGATCCGGATGTTGGGCTGCATCTGGGCGAGCATTTGCCATTATACCGCGGGCAGGTGATTGAGTATTTATTTATGAGTAGTGGCACGTTTGGAGAAGGACTCAAGCGTGCGCTGGCTTATCAGCGTCTGATTAGTGATGCCCTCAATGCCCAGTTGGTGGTAGACAGTAAAAGCTGTTATTTGACCAATGGCCGTATGGAATATTCAGATAGTAAGGTACAACGGCATTTTAGCGAATGTGTGGTATCGGGCGCGTTGCGGTTTTTCAATTTTGTGACCGAAGGCCGATTTCAGATTACTTGTTTGGATTTTAATTATACGCATGGGGCGAGTGAAGCCGAATATCACCGCGTATATCATTGTCCGGTCAGGTTGGGGCAAGCAGAAACCCGCCTGTATTTTGAACCTTCCATTCTGGATTATCCGCTGTGGCAATCCGAACCGGAATTATTGCGCCTGCATGAGCAACTGGCATTAGAAAAGTTACAGGAATTGGCGCGGTATGATTTGGTGGGTGAAGTGCGCCGTGCTATTGGTTCTACCTTGGAAAGTGGCGAGACGACGTTGGAAACAGTGGCTGGCCAGCTTAATATTACCCCGCGCCGCCTGCGCACCCAGCTCAGTGAAGCCAATACCTGTTTTCAGCAAATCCTGTCAGACTATCGTTGTCGACTGGCCAAGCGTCTGCTGTCACAAACCAATGAAAGTGTAGAGCGCATTGTGTATTTGACGGGGTTTTCTGAACCCAGCACGTTTTACCGGGCGTTTAAACGCTGGACTAATGAAACGCCGGTAGAATACCGCAAGCGCAAACAGCAATAACCAGCAGCAATAACGCTGTGCCGGTTTATTTAGGTAAATTTAACCAGACCGGCCCCAGATCTACCGCTGGTAAATTAAATTCTGCTGGATAATAAGCCTGAATAAAATACAGCCCATCTGCTGGTGCGGTAATACCTGCTTGATTCCGATCCTGAATGTCTAATAAATAATCCACCCATTCGGGCGGGTGCTCGCCTTGGCCAATTTCCAGCAGCGTCCCTACAATGTTGCGCACCATGTGATGCAAAAATCCATTGGCCTGAATATCCAAAATTAAAAACGCCCCATGCCGGAACAAATGGGCATGCGTAACCTCGCGTATTGGCTGGTTGGACTGACAGGCTGCTGCCCGAAAACTACTAAAGTTATGCGTACCGACCAGCTTATCCACAGCCTTGATCATGTTATCCACATTCAAATCCTGATACACATGAGTCACTTGACCATATAGCGAAGCTGGCCGAAAACGGTGCTGATAAATGATATAACGATAACGCCGGGCATGGGCTTTAAAGCGCGCATGAAAATTATTGTTCATGGGCTGAATCCAGCGCAGGGCAATATCCTTGGGTAACAGGGTATTGGCTCCCATAACCCAGCCACGCTCAGGGCGGATGGCACTGGTATCAAAATGCGCAATCATATTGCTGGCATGCACCCCCGCATCAGTACGGCCAGCGGCATGCACTGTCACCGGATGATTGGCAATCTTGCTTAAGGCATTTTCAAGAGTAAGCTGCACACTGGCAACGCCGTCTTGCTGAGTTTGCCAGCCACGGTAATGCTGACCATTAAACTCAATTCCAATTGCGTAGCGTTGCATAGATTTCTCGACTCAAAGCGTTTTAATCAAATGTGAGGGCAGGAGCGCCACTGTTGCTGTCGTTGCTCAAAATTCAATGGCTGGCACAACAGGCTGGCCAAACGGGCATACAGGGCGGCCACTGATAAATGGCCTGCGGATAATACACCAAACTGAGCCAGCCACTGCCCAGCCGCATAGTGAAAATTAACCCCGCCATAAGGAACTTGGGTGCCCACCACTACCAAAACTTCGGCCAATTGCGCCTGTTCTAATACAGTTTCAATGGCAGGATGCTGCGGCAGATTACCCGCACCAAAAGCCAGTATGAGTACGGCCTGTGGACTGGATGCGATGAGGCTTTGTAGCTGCTGGGCGACTGTTTCAGGACTTAATGGCAGCGCATAATATACAGCAATATTCAAACTGGGCAGGGCATGCAGATTCAAGGGTTGAATGACAGGAAGCGGAGATAACTGCGCTGTACAGGTTCCGGCAAAAGTGGGCGTATTGGTGGTATGGATTTTTTGTACCGTGTGCGCAGGCCAGAACTGTCCATCAAAGGCCACCCAGCAGCTACTTTGCGCTACGGATAGACTATTGCAAAGCTGTGCATAGGCCGTGGTCAAATTACGCAGCGCATCGCTATGCGGATTCAAATCCTGGCCATCGGGTTGTAGTAAGGGAAACTGACTGCCGGTTATTACGAGCTGGATAGGCTGTGGTACGACATGCGGTATAAATTCTGCTAACAAGGCAGCGCTGTAAGCCAGTGTGTCAGTGCCATGCACGATTAGAATTTTGCCAAAGCCCTGTTGTGCCAGTGCCTGAATTTGCCGAATCAAGTCCAGCCAGTCCTGTGGCTCAAGCTGGCTGCTATCGCGGATATTTTGGCTGGCCACAAAACTTTGCAACGCTGGATAATCATGCTGCAAGAGTTGTTGCAGTCGGGGCAAGAAAACTGCCGCCGGCAATGGCGCAAGTGGCTGACCGGTACAGCCAAACGTGCCGCCCATATAGATCAGCGCTATTGAGGAGTGCGATTGATCGACCTGATCCACCATAGGGATTATCCTGATGATAATGATTTGTTCCAAAGTGCGATTATTTGAGGACGCATTGCAGAATAAAAAAACCTAACCCTGCTTTTGAGCAAAAGTTATGCTTCGCTAATATCCAGCAAAGCCAAACAAGCGAATGCCAAACAAAGCAATGAATAACAAAATAATCACCCAACAAAAAAGGCAACTTTAGTTATTTTAACCAAAATTGCCTTTTGCGTGCAGAAGCGTGACTAAATTAGGATGCCAGTTTTTGCATCAAATGTTGAGCTTGAGCCTGTTGCTGTGCGTTACCTTGATTAATCACTTCACCCAGAAGTTCACGGGCACTGGCTCGCTCACCCAGATGAATATAGCTTTCAGCCAATTCAAGATTGGTTTGCTGCACATCAAGGTTAACCAAAAATGGAAACTCCTTGGCCAGAAAGTCTTCCGGGCTAGCCGATGTATCTGCCGGAGTAACCGAGACAGTGGCAGCGGACGCTGGCGTGGTTGATGTACCAATATTGAAGTCTTGGTCATCAAAGCCATCTGCCCAGTTGGTATCATTGACTTCCAGCGTATCGAGATTGACCTGTGGTGCGATGGGCGCTTTGGCTTCTTCTTTGGGCTGATCCAGCTCAAGGTCAAAGTGGGTAGGCGCTTGTTCTGGAACTTTAATGTCTTCCAAAACGAAAGAGTCATTTAGGTCAAACTCCAGATCAACAGGAGCATCATCCGGCACTGATTTTGCTGTCACTGGTTCAAAATCAACCGGTTTGGCTTGAGGCTGTGCTTGTGGCTTGCTGTCAAACTCATCCAGATTTAGATCAAAACTGGCAGCTGGCGCGGATTCAGGGCTAGTCGCAGATTGCTGGTTAAATCCAAATTCAGCTTCCAGTTCAGCGAGGGACTGATCGGCAGCAGAAGCAGGCACTTCGATTTCCTGCGGCATAGCAGGTGCTGACTGGGCATCAAACTCAATGACATTGTTTTCAGCAGATGCAGGTTTGCTACTTTCAAAGTTAAAGCTTAAGTCATCGACTGGCTTAAAGTCTTCCGGTGGCTTTGGCTGCAAGAGCATACGCATTTTTTCAGCGTGCTGCGTTGTTTCAGGCTGGTTAAATGCCGTGACGAGATTGAACTGCTGTTCAAAACCATCAATATCATTTTGCAGGGCATACACTTCTAACAGTTTGACCTGAAGATCAACCCGTTCTGGTGTTTTGCCAATTGCATCTTTTAGCAAACCAACTGCCTGAGTGTAGCGATCACGCTCAAGATAGCTTTGAACTTCCTGTAGCACATCGGAAGTAACCGGCTGTGCAGCCGGACGGGCTACTGGAACGGGCGCTTCAGGGACAACTGGCGCTACCGGACGAGCAACGGGCTGTTCCTTTTTGACAGCAGCCGGTGCTGTACGCTTTACGGCAGGGCGTTTGGCCTTGCCACGGGCAACAGGTTTATTGTCAGATTTGCCCATCAGGACTTTGGCTGCAATGGCACCAATCACCACCACAACCACGGCAATGATGATCCAGATCGGAAAGCCACCGCCACTGTCACCTTCGGCGGCGCGTGCCATGTTGGGCGCAAACCCAAACAGACCCATACTGGCAAAAGCAATAATAGGGAGAATGGCATTGGCTACCTTTTTTGGAGGCAACACTTGCATGGGCTGTTTTTGCGCAGGCAGCTTTTTAGCCTGATTGCGCGTTTTCAGCTGATGTTCCAGTTCGGCGAGTTTAGCATTTAGCATAGCGATCTTCTTATCGTTTAGCGCGAGTTGAGCGTCCAGCTCACTCACTTCGTGTTGCATTAAAACTGTTTTACGACGTTCTTGACCAATTTTCAAGACTATTTCGCGCGGCAGCGGTTGAAAACCTACATTTTGACCAGTAGCGCTGTTTCCTTGAGCACTTCCTTGCACATTGGGTGCCACAAGAGTGAGTTCGGCTTTGGGCAAGCGGCCACTGCGGTTAATGGGGGCGGTGGTGTTGGCAGCCGGTATTTTGGGTGCAGGCTTAAATGGCGAGACAGCTTGTGGTGTGGCAACCAACGCTGTGTGTTGTTCGCGCTCCGGTAAAATTAGAGTAGCGCCACGCTTGAGCTGGTTAGGGTCACCGGCAATAAAAGCATCCTGATTCAAGTCACGAATTTGCTGCATAATCTGGTTCACCGGTTGTTTAAGTTGTGGTTCAAGTTGCTTGGCAATTTTCCACAGGGATTCATTCTTCTTTACCAGATGACGCGGCTGGTCTTTTCGGGGGGTGGTCGACACTTCAATTTCTTTCGGGACAATGGCCGATTTGCTGGCATTCTGGAGGTTGGCTAAAGATTGAGATTGCATGTCCGGCGGCAGAGTATTTACGACATTAAGCTTACGTTCTATGCTGGGCTGTGATCTTTCATTGCGGCTGGCGGGCACATCAATAGTTGGTGTGTTGGAGGTTGCCAATGAAACTGGTGCCATGCTATTGGCTTGAATCTGGGTGGGTGCCGGTGTGGAGTTTTGTGTTTGCAGCGCCACTATTTTTTTATTTTTATCAGCCGGGTCAATCATGGCATTCACCCGTTGTAAGCGCATATTCTGGCCGTTTTTAACCCGCAGGACAAAGTCAACAAAGGGTTCATTTACCGGCTGGCGACCACGGATCACAATCACGCCACGGTCATTTGATAATGCCTGAATGTTAAAGCTTAATGCGCCATTATACGAACCCGGCTTGATGCCCAGATCTGCCAGTTCCTGAGGATTGGCCAAGCCAACGGTCAGATCCTGTACTCTCACCGCGCCAAGGTCGGATATGGCAACTTCGGCATAAAACGGCTCACCCAGCGCAGACCTGACTTGAGCGGGCTGGATAATTAGGGCGTGTGCCAATGATGGAGAAAACACGGAAACAGACAACAGAGGTAATAATCCGGTGCTTAAGCTGGCAAAAAGGCGCTTACGCAAGACCATACTAAAATTCCATTATGCTAGTGAATGATCTTTTTCCGTAGGAAAATGAAAAGAATAAACAGACTAAATAACAAGTTGATTTGTAACATAAATGGGCAAGTGACTCAATCACTGATTCCTTGCCCAATTTTAATTAACGCTGCAGCAGCTTAGGCAGACTGATGTTCGATTAGCAAGCGCAACATACGGCGTAGCGGTTCGGCAGCACCCCACAGTAGCTGGTCGCCAACAGTAAACGCACCCAGATATTGGCTACCCATATTTAGCTTGCGCATACGACCCACCGGAACACTGAGCGTGCCAGTGACAGCAACCGGCGTGAGGTCAGTCATGCTGGCTTCACGGGTATTTGGCACTACTTTAACCCAGTCATTCGATTCGCGGATCATGGCTTCAATTTCATCCATGGGCACGTCTTGTTTCAGCTTGATGGTCAGTGCTTGAGAGTGACAACGCATGGCGCCAATCCGCACACACAGGCCGTCAATTGGAATAATGTCCTGACCTTGCAAGCCCAGAATCTTGTTGGATTCTGACTGGCCTTTCCATTCTTCCTTGGACTGGCCATTATCCAGCTGCTTGTCAATATAAGGAATGAGGGAACCCGCCAGTGGTACACCAAAGTGAGTCTTAGGAAATTCATCACCACGTTGCAGCTCAGCCACCTGACGGTCAATATCTAAAATGGCACTGGCCGGATTGTCCAGTAAATCCTTGACGCCATCACGCAGATAGCCCATGCCACTAATCAGTTCACGCATGTTTTGCGCACCTGAACCGGAAGCTGCCTGATAGGTCATGGCAGTCATCCATTCCACCAGATTATTCTGGTAGAGCGCGCCAACGGCCATCAGCATCAGCGAGACAGTACAGTTGCCGCCCACGTAGTTTTTAATACCCTTGCTTAAGCCGTCTTTAATGACATTCAGGTTGACCGGATCGAGCACAATAATAGCATCGTCCTGCATACGCAAGGTGCTGGCGGCATCAATCCAGTAACCTTTCCAGCCGTCGTTACGCAGCTTGGGGAAAATCTCGCTGGTGTAGTCGCCACCCTGACAGGTAACGATAACATCCATTTGCTTTAAGGCATTAATATCAGTGGCGTTCAGCAGGGCAGGCGCGGTTTTATTGCCATACGTTGGCGCGTCGCCACCTGCATTACTGGTTGAAAAATAGTATGGCTCAAAATGCGCAAAGTCATTTTCTTCAACCATACGTTGCATCAGCACAGAACCTACCATGCCGCGCCAACCAACCAAACCCACTTTCATATCATTCAGCCTCAAGTCGCATGTCGTGTACAAAGTAGCCGAGTTTAACAAAACTACGTCCCGCCTGCACGTTTAGCCTGCAATAAACCACAAAAAGTTCAAATTTTAGCACTACGAAAAACCACGCAACACAACCTAGAATTAAGGCATGATTAAGAATGAAAAAATACTGATTGTTAAAACATGCTGCAATTAATGTTATGGGGTCTGGAAACACTGGCACTGCTAATCGTGTTAGCAACCGCGTGGTCGCTGATTCCCCGCGATGAGTGGTGGGTGCGTGATCTTGACTTTCCACGCCTACAAGTCCTGTCAGTGGGTCTGACTGTTTTTTTAATTTTGCTGATCTTACCAAGCTCTTGGGATATGTGGCGTGCTGGCATTTTGCTGTTTCTGGCGGCGGCGCTCGCGTACCAGATTAAAATGGTCATTCCCTATACACAGGTATGGCCCAAACAGGTCAAGCAAGTTGAAATACCACATTCAGACCAGCAAATTTGTATGCTGGTGTCCAATGTGCTCACGCCCAACCGTAAGCATTATTTGTTGATTGAACAAATCCGCAAGCACCAGCCGGATCTGGTGCTGACCTTGGAGACCGACACAGTGTGGGAACAGGCACTAACCGGCATTGAGCCGGATTATCCGCATGTGGTGCGTGTGCCTCTGGATAACCTGTACGGTATGCATCTTTATAGCCGCTTGCCGCTTGAGCAGACTGAAGTCAAATTTTTGCTGAGCAAGGAAATTCCGTCCATTCACACCACAGTGACCTTGCGCTGTGGCAAAAAGGTCAAGTTGTATTGCCTGCATCCGAAGCCACCCAGTCCCACCGAGGCCTATGAATCAACCTTGCGTGATGCTGAGCTGCTGATTGTCGGCCGCCACATTGCATCAGTTGACGAGACCTGTATTGTGATGGGTGACCTCAATGATGTGGCATGGTCACGAACTACCCGCTTGTTTCAGCGCATTAGCGGCTTGCTGGACCCTCGGGTTGGCCGTCAGTTTGTCAATACGTTTCATGCTAGCTATCCATTACTGCGCTGGTCACTTGACCATGTGTTTCACAGTACTGATTTTGCCCTGATCGCCATGCAACGCCTACCCAATGTGGGTTCGGATCATTTTCCGGTATTGACGCGATTGCAATATATGCCTGCTGCTCAGGCTGAACAACAACCATTAGAAGTTGAAGCCAGCGACTATGAGGAAGCGCATGAAAAAATCGAGGAAGGCGTAGAAAAGTCAGACAAGGTGGTGACAGATAAGATCATTATTGGACACTAATGTGTCAGTAAGTGACATTCTGTAAGCAATTACTTACATTCAGTGCCGAATTTAGCGTCTATGTTACTGCCCAATTGTTTTATAAGATGACTTCATCAGCGCAGGACATGGCACGGAACAGGCCAGCTAAGGATAGACCACCCTGTAAAGGGTATGCTGAAGGGAAACACAGTATCACGGAATGGATACGGGACAAGGACAGCAGGTTACAATAACACACGAGAGCACAGCCGCAAGCATCAACCCGAGCAGGCAGGACGCCACGCTCGGGTTTGTGTTATTTAAAGACTAAAAAATTTATCAATTTTAATAATCTATTAACTTAAAATATCGACAACATATTGTGCTAGACAATTACCCAAAACTTTATGCTGACTGGCATTACAATGCACACCGTCCAAATTACTCACTTGTATGACGCTATTGGCATCAAAGAAATGGCAGTGTTCTGACTGTGCAATATCTGAATAATGCTGTGCTAGATTGTTCATATCTTTGGTCTGATAGCTCAAAAACTTCTGGGCGATAGATCCTTGAGGCTCATGAATAACTGGTGGCGCTACGATTAAGATTTGGGGTAGCTGATAACAAGGTTCTAGCTGAGCACTTCTGATAGCTAAGATCAGTTCTCTAAGTCCTGATGCTGAATCTTTGGATAAATAATGATGGCTATCCTGAAAATCGTTTGTCCCTAGCATAATAACCACCAGTGCCAAAGGTGAATGCATTTCAATCTTTTGCTGAATACCTGTTACGCCATTTCGTCCTTGTTTTTCAGGATCTTCCAGATTGGTTC
The DNA here is from genome assembly GCA_004173455.1 of Moraxellaceae bacterium. Lineage (GTDB taxonomy): Bacteria > Pseudomonadota > Gammaproteobacteria > Pseudomonadales > Moraxellaceae > Alkanindiges. Next base: position 50,007 of record SECL01000027.1, read on the forward strand.
TACGACCATTTAGGCAATCTTCAAAAACTCTAACAGGTGCCCAGAGTTTAGTTAACGTTTGTTCAAAGATGCCTGACCAGCGCTCGTTAAAATCCAGACGCATTCTGGTTTGAGGAATAATGCCCCATGACAGCGAATCTCCATAAATAAGTATTTGTTTCAACCAAGAATCCTTGAAATTTTGATAAAATTTTTGTGTAGTGGTGCGTATTATTTGCATAAGTTTGTTAGATGCTTAATTTCTTAAACTTCATTTAAACGCTAAACCACATACTTAATTGGTTTACACAATGAATAATCAATCAATTTATTTTAATCCAATTACTTCTTCATATAAAGCAAGGGTTTGATCAGTCATCTGGATTAACTGAAAATCCTGTACGGGCAAAGGTAGTACAGGTGTAGCCAGCAACTGGTGAACTTTTTTAAACAATGCTTCTGCATTTTCAGGTTCCACCAGCCCAGTGGGATAGCAAGCTTTAAGAATTTCGGCCACACCACCACGATTCCAGCCCACTACCGCCGTACCTAGTGCCAGTGCTTCCAGCGTGGTGCGGCCAAAGGTTTCCGGTTGGGTGGATAATGACAATACCAGATCACTGGCCGCCAGCCATTCCCGAATATCACTGCGATGGCCAACAAAAGTCACATGCTCCTGCAAGTTCATGTCATTGACCCGCTGGTGCAGCTCATCCAGATAGCCCTGTTTTTTTTCATCAGCACCACCCACCACCACACCATGTACATTAAAATTCTGTTTCAAATCATCAATCAGGTTGAGCAGGTATTCATGCCCTTTAAGTCGGGTAATGCGGCCGGGCAGGGTAATCAGGGTTTTGTTTTCCAGTTGCGGGAAAAGCTGATACAGCGTGTTCCACCATGCGGCCGAGGGCTGATAGCCATGCGGAAACTCTTTAAGGTTGATGCCGCGATAAATGCGCACGATACTGGCTTCGGGGCAGTGCGGGTAGTGTTGGTGAATATAATCCACCACGCTGTCAGATACAGCAATGACCCGTTCTGCCTTAGTCATGATGGCGCTGTAAGCATTAACCGAATACATGCCATGCACGGTGCTGACCAAATGCGGCCGGTTTTTTGGGGGGATACCACGTAAGGCAAAATGGGTAATCCATGCTGGCACCCGTGAGCGCACATGCACAATGTCCGGCTGTTCCTGCCTAATAATGCGACGTAATGGCCTGATTTTAAACAGACTGCTTAATGATTTTTTATGAATGGCCAGTTGCAGGTGACGTGTGCCTTCCTGTTGCAGTTGTGGCACCAGTCTGCCACCGTTGGAAACCACTACAGATTCATGCCCTTTGGCGATCAGCGCACGGCCAATTTCCAGCGTGCCACGCTCTACGCCGCCGCTGTTAAGTTCAGGAAGAAGTTGCATGACTTTCATGGCAGGACTCAAGCGCTATTTTAGGGGTTATGATTAAGGATTATAGTTAAGGGCTACGGCTAACATCAGGTGTGTTGAAATAGTATTCAGTTTTGTAGAACTGTCAAAATCAGTTTGGTAAATGCGCTGGCCGAAAGTGTTTTATCAATACTACTAGTAAATTCGCGAGTAGCCTTCAGGACGGGTTTTAAAGCGACGGTGAAACCACATGTACTGGGTGGGTGCCAGATTAAGCTGCTGCTCCATCAACTGATTGCTGGTGGTTGCATCGGCTACCTCATCGGTGGTGGGGTAATTTTGCAAGGCTGGCGTAATGTGAATGTGGTAATGCGGTTTGCGGTCATCCTGCCGGTAAAAATGTAGCGACATCACCGCAGCATTGGTCATTTTAATCAGGCGACGCTGGGCGGTTACAGTGGCTGCCGGGATACCATAAAAAGGTGCCATGACTCCTTGCTTAAGGCCAAAATCCTGATCCGGTGAATACCACACCATCTTTTTGTCTTTCAGGCGACGTACCAGCAGGCGGATGTTGTCGTGGTCAATTTGCTGCTCATAAATGGTATGGCGCGAGCGATAGATCAGCCAGTCTAGCATGGGGTTGTTTTGCGGACGATACACCACATCCGGGGTGAAATAATAACTGCACAACAGGCCACCGGCATCCAGCAAAGTCGAGTGCAAGCCCAGCAGCAAGATGCCGCGCCCGTCCGCCTGCGCCTGCTGCAAATGTTCAAGCCCACTAATGCTGACTTTGCCATTAAATCGCTTGGGGTTGTACCATGCGGTCAGGCTTTCAACAATGCCAATCCCCATGTTTTCGAATACTTCTACTCCCATGCGCTGGTATTCAGGCTCATCTAATCCCGGATAGCACACGCGTAGGTTGGTCAGGGTAGTCTTGCGTCTGGATTTCAGGGCTTTCCACAACAATTGGCCAATGGCACGGCCAAGGCTGCGCTGGATTAACCACGGGGCATACGCCCATGGCAATAACAGCAAAACGCCCAGCCAAATGCCCCAGTATTTTGGGGCTAAAAAGGCAGTGGAAAATTGCGGTGGAGTGGTATCAGGTTTTTTCACAATCGGGTTTGATAACTCATGAACATTGGGCAGTTTTTTTCCAGTCTGCCAATTGTGCCGGAGTCGCGCTAGCCAGATCAATGGATAACGCCACTTCAGAATCAGAGCCTTTAAGCTGGCGACCCGGAATCTGCATGTTTTTGGCCAGTTGTCCCAAGCTTTGCAGCATACGCTTTTCATTGTATTGGGTCTGGGTATGCTGAATCACATAGGCATAATTGCCGCGATGCTGGATCAGCAGGCCAATAAAACGCTGGTCATTCTGATGTAAAACCAGATAGCCCGCTTCGCCAAGGTTGGAACGGACGACTTTGACATTGCCCGCTGTCTGCGGCTGGATTTGGGCATCATACAGTTGTGTATACAGCTGGCCAATTTGACTGCTTAAACCTGCAATATCCTGTGTGTCCGCACTGGGCAGCTTGGGATTGTTATTCAAATTAATTGCATCGACCCGATAAAAGCGGCCAATCTGATCGGTAATACTCAGGCTGTTGCCTTCAGGGGTACAGCTATCCTGAAGGTCAAGTTTGCCTGCTAAAATGGCTGAATTGAGATCCAGATTATAGGTTTGTGCTGGGGCGTAGTACACCTGATTGGTTTGAACCAGTGGCTTGTTGGGCTTGATATTGGCATGGCCATTGTGACTAAAATGGCTACAGCCAGCCAGCGCCATAGCAAGGCCTGCCACAACCCATACTGTCTTGATCGGTGTTTTTGTCATACCCAGCATTGTACTACTCTCCTTGACTGGCGGCCTCAAGCTCGGTCCAGCGTTCCAGTTTGTCCATCAATTCTTGTTCTATCCCAGCCAGCCGTATGGTGGCTTGGGTTGCAGCCTCTGCATTAGTAATAAACCATTGACCATCGGCCAGTTGGGCAGTCAGTTGCTCCTGTTCGGCCTCTAGTGCGGCAATGGCATCCGGTAAAGCTTCCAGTTCCCGTTGATCTTTATAACTCAATTTTACTTTTTTGGATACGACAGGCTGATGATCTGCCTTGGCATGTTGTCCAGACTTCTGATCGCTCTTTTGAGTTGTTTTTTGATCCTTGAATGAATCACGACTGCTGGTTTGTACAGTCTGGTATTTGGATTGCTGTGCCCGTTGCTGTAAATAATCCTGATAGCCACCAATGTATTCTTCGATGCTGCCTTTGCCATCAAATACCCATGTTGATGTCACCACCTGATCGACAAACGCTCGATCATGGCTAATCAACAGCAAGGTGCCCGGATAGCTGCCCAGCATTTCTTCCAGCAACTCCAGCGTGACCATATCAAGGTCGTTGGTAGGTTCATCCAGTACCAGCAGGTTAGATGGTTTTAATAGCAAACGAGCCAATAGCAGACGATTGCGCTCGCCACCAGACAATGCTTTCACTGGTGTTCTAGCGCGTTGCGGTGAAAATAAAAAGTCCTGCAAATAGCTGAGAATATGGCGTCTGGTGCCGTTCAGTTCGACAAAATCACTGCCAGCACTGACATTTTCCTGCACAGTTTTTTCCAGATCCAACTGATTGCGCAACTGGTCAAAATATGCCACATCCAGTTGGGTGCCGGTGCGGACAATGCCGCCATGTTCCTGCTCACCCAGCAAGGCACGAATCAGGGTGGTTTTACCCACGCCGTTATCACCAATCAGGCCAATCCGGTCACCACGCATCACCAGCGCAGAAAAATCTTTCACCAGTACATTGTCGTCAAACTGCAAGGACAAGTGTTCAATATCAAACACCAGCTTGCCGGATTTGTTAGCATCCTGAACGTTTAGGGTGACATTGCCTTGCTGGCTACGGCGCGCCTTAAATTCTTCACGCAAGGCTTTAAGTTCACGCACACGGCCTTCATTGCGGGTGCGGCGTGCCTTGATACCCTGACGAATCCACACTTCTTCTTCAGCCAGTTTTTTGTCAAAGTTGGCATTTTGCTTTTCTTCGGCTTCCAGTTGCTGGGCTTTGAGTTCCAAGTAACGGGCATAGTTGCCTTCATAGCTGCGCAGTACACCGCGATCCAACTCAACAATACGAGTGGCCAGTTTGTCCACAAAAGCGCGGTCATGCGAAATAAATAACAGGGTTAAATTGGGCCAGTCCAGCAGGAATTGTTCCAGCCACTCAATACTTTCAACGTCCAAATGGTTGGTTGGCTCATCCAGTAACAGCACGTCAGGTTCGCTCAATAATGCGCGCGCCAATAACACACGACGCTTACGGCCACCGGATAAATCGCCAATATCAGCCTCGCCATCCAGCCCCATTTTATCCATGATGGTGTCGACCTGTCGCTCAAGCGCCCAGCCGCCCATGTCATCCATTTTGCCTTGCAGATCGCCCATGCGCACACAGGCATCCATATCACCTGCCACGCACGCATTGCTGGCATGATGATAGTCAATGAGGACTTGAGCCACTTCACCGGCACCACCGGCCACAATATCAGCCACTGCGCCTGAACTCATTGGTACATCTTGTTCCAGCATGGATAAACGCAAATTATTTTGCATGCTGATTTCGCCGCTATCTGCGGTTAAGCTGCCATTGATCAGCTTAAGCAGCGTGGATTTGCCCTCGCCATTACGACCAATCAGACACACGCGCTCACCGCGCTCAAGCGCAAAGCTTGCGCCATCCAGCAGGGCAGGGCCACCAAAGGCCAGATGGATGTCGCGTAAGCTAATAAGTGCCATAAACAAGAGTTTCCATAAATGAGAGAGCAAGACCGTGAACAAACAATGATACTAGCTGGAAAAATACGTTTTTCCGCACGGATTGAGGATAGATAAATTAAAGTGCTGAATAAAAACAAATTGCTTAATAAAATAAACACACTGTTTTTAAATAACTTTATCTAAAAACATTTAAGCCATCCGTACAATCTTACTCACAAAGTATTGTGGCGCACTTCAATGAAAAGCCGCAGCCATAAGGGATGAGCAATATTAGCATTTTTCTTTTCCATAGGCATCATCATCTGTCATTACAAAGCGCAAGCCACGCTGATTCAAGCGGCCGTCACTCAAATCTATAACAGTATTTTTAGAAAAATTAAGGGGCTGTAGTAGATTAGCTTTATGTTAGTCTACAAAAATGAATATAACGAATTGTAAGTTAAGCAAAAAAGTACAGAAAAAGTTACTTGAGTATTTTGTGCTTGAAGTGACGGC
>SECL01000028.1 GCA_004173455.1 Moraxellaceae bacterium
GATCGCAGTCTGCATCGCCCTGTTTTTGTGCTTCTAAACCATCTGCACGATGGCAAACCGTGATTTTGTGCGCATGATTGGCACAGATGTCTTCTAAACCATCTGCACGATGGCAAACACGCGGCTCCTTAAAAATTGATTATTTAGGCTCTTCTAAACCATCTGCACGATGGCAAACTATTGCACCGGCCGACTGCTGTTACTGGGGAGCTTCTAAACCATCTGCACGATGGCAAACGCGATAAGGCTTATTGGCAATCAAACCCTCAACTTCTAAACCATCTGCACGATGGCAAACATTGCGCTATTGATGGACGTTAGTCGCGCTCACTTCTAAACCATCTGCACGATGGCAAACTGATATAGCCATGCGATACGATGTTGCAGGTACTTCTAAACCATCTGCACGATGGCAAACCGCCATTGAAACGCTTGCAGCGACCTTGGCATCTTCTAAACCATCTGCACGATGGCAAACAGTATCACCCGGATTCACCGCGCGGCCATCAGCTTCTAAACCATCTGCACGATGGCAAACGAACGGCATTAACCGCATGTACCGTGAGCCATCTTCTAAACCATCTGCACGATGGCAAACTCCAATCATGAACGGTGGCACGCGCCACATGCCTTCTAAACCATCTGCACGATGGCAAACGAAATCATGCTCGTAGGTTTTGCGGTGGTTATCTTCTAAACCATCTGCACGATGGCAAACGAGCATTGTCGCTCCTCCCTCCATCCATAGCACTTCTAAACCATCTGCACGATGGCAAACCATACGACAGCACAAAGGTTTACGTGCAAACACTTCTAAACCATCTGCACGATGGCAAACTACAACATCTAAATATTAACTATAATAACTTCAAAAGCCTAGTCTACTATTTAACCAAAATACTTCCTTTCAACTCAAAATTATAATCCATTGAAAGTATTATAGTTTTTTAAGAGCATAGAAATGAAGGTTAAAGTGATCTTGCGGCTATACCAATATTTTTCTATTGTAGGGTTTCACAACAACGAATAATCCTTAAAGCCTTTATGCATGCCACCTTTATTTCTGCTTGTGAAAAACGTGCCATTAAAAAAACGCGTGCTGTGCTGGATAGCTATGCGATAAGGACAGGTCATACCAGTTGGGCAGCTCCCATGACCATGGATGGGTTAAAAGAAATTCGTGCTGCTCTTAAAAAAACAGCCACGCGACAAACTTCAGTAGCAGCCTATATCAATGATGGCCGCCGTCGCATGAAATTGGTATGGATTGTTGGCTCGCGTTTTCGCTTTGCAGCCGACGGAGCATTTCCAATAGGCTTTACCCAAAAAGCGCAAAAGCAGCAACTTATTCCAGAATGGGTACGCTCTGCCAGTCTACTTGCAGGGGCAGCAGGTGACATGCATGATATTGGCAAAGCCTCTGTACATTTTCAAAATAAATTAAACCCTGCCCAGGCGATGCAAAGAATTGCTGATCCGGTACGGCATGAGTGGCTATCGCTGAAACTGTTACAGCGCATGCGGGAAAATGGGTGGCAATGGCAACAAGCATGGTACGGAATAGAAAAAAAAATTAATCATTTTAGTTTAGGTAAACGCGACTTTACTGATCATAAAACACCGTTCAAATTACTAGAGACTAGTTTACACAATGAACTGGAAACAGTGGACTATCTAGTAGTTACTCATCATAAATTGCTGGCAGGTGATAGTGACTCACCTGCTGCCATGCCCTGTGATGAAAATCATGTCCGTCAACTTATTAAGTCTAATGAACCTAACGTTACTTGTGCGGGAGATTTACCACACAGTATTTTTATAAGCCATCAGGGGCGTATGCAGCGGCTTGCCAAGCAAACTACAACAGTTAGAGAAAACGAAAAGTTACTATTCTGGAAAGCACTGGCCTTACATGCCCGTGCTGCATTGATTTTTGCTGACCATACCATTTCTGCACTCCGCTATCCCAATATCCACCAAAAAAAATACAGCTTATACGCTAATACCAAACCCACCGCTGATGGACAACGTATTCAGGATCAACCGCTGGAGTGGCATTTACAGCAGGTTGGTGATCGGGCTGCACGGGTCGCTGTACAACTCTATAGTGATTTGGAACTTACTGGACTGTGTGAACAAACAGTTGAGCATATTCAACGGCCTACCAGTAACTCACGCTTTCACTGGCAAAATAAAACCGCACAGATGCTAGAAAGACATGTACTTAAAAAGCCAGATACTCCTAGCCTGATTCTCAATATTGCAGCAACGGGTAGTGGTAAAACCCGTATGAACTTGCGGACGGCCTGTATTTTACGTCCACATAATCCCCGTATTGCTATTGCCTTGAACCTGCGCTCGCTTACTCTACAGACAGGTCAAGCCTTACAACACTCTATGAATCTTGCTGATGATGAGATTGCCACCATCATTGGCGATACAGTCAGCCAGAAATTATTTAATGCTACCAATAATCCGCAATCGCAGGATGAAGATGAAAATCCTGTAGAACCCCTATTTGATGCGATTGGGCAGGAATCAGAATTGCCTGACTGGCTCAATAGTTTATTTACCCAGCACTATCAGGGCAGACAAATTACCGATCATCAGGCAAAAACCATCCTGACTGCGCCATTGCTGGTGTCTACCATTGATTACCTGATTGCTGCGGGTGAACCTAACCAGCAAGGCCATCACATCAAAGCCTTACTCAGGTTGATGAGCAGTGACCTGATTCTGGATGAAATTGATAGCTACGACCCTAAAGCCCTGATTGCGGTACTTCGTCTGGTTCAGTTGGCTGCCATGTATGGCCGTCATGTAATTTGCTCATCAGCCACCGTATCCTATACCGTGGCCAGCAAAATTCATCGTGCCTTTCAATCAGGGATTGAAATGCGGTCTGCGCTAATGAAAACACCACAATCCTACAGGATTGGCATTATTGATAACTTGCTCTCCGCCAAACTCTGGATTGGTACTGCATTCCAGCCCAGTTTATTTAAAGAAAACTATCAGCATCATTTACAACAGCTTCAGGAACAACTTAGCCAGCAGTCTAAACAGGTCATTTATCGGTTAGCTCAATTACAACCTGTTATTATTGAAGGCTTAAATCCTGAACAGAAAATCAGGACATGGCAAACAGCCATACTAGAGGCAGTCAACCAATTACATCAGCAGCATAGTTGGCAATTTGGCAACAGAGGTAAAAAGATTTCTTTTGGCCTCATCCGGATAGCAAACATTCGCCCAGCGATTCAACTGGCGCATTTTCTGAGTGAGCACCTACTTAACGCCAGAATTGCTTGCTATCACGCTAATGACTGGCTAATTAACAGACACCATAAAGAACAACGGCTGGATTTTTTACTATCACGGCAGAAAGGCAATCAACACCTGTTGGCAGATGAGGAAATTCAACAAGTGGTTGCTAACTCAATCCACGATGATATTCCTTTTATTGTGATTGCCACGCCTGTGGAAGAAGTGGGACGCGACCATGATTTTGACTGGGGAATTATTGATGCGTCCAGTATTCAATCAATCGTGCAAACTGCTGGCCGCATTAATCGGCATCGCCTGCAAAAGATCACACAACCAAATATCGCTATTTTGCAGTTTAATTATCGCTATTGTGCCAATAATAAAAGACAACCAGTGTTTAAATGGCCGGGCTATGAAAGCATTGATGGGAAGCTTTACGCCTCACAGGATCTTGCACAGCTTTTACCCTGGAATGAGCATGGTCAATTGGTAATTAATGCCACATTGCGTTTTAACCAGCAGTTTTGTTTATTCGCAAAATACGATGACCAACAAATACAGAATTTTTGTAAAACTTATTTTGATGATCAGGACGACGATCAACTGTTTAGTAATGCTCAGGTTGACCCTGCAATTCTCACTGAAAATCCCTATCGCGCTACCCCATTGCGCGACATACAGAAAAAGCAAGATTACTATTTTAGGCTTGAAGATAATGAGCCAAAATTTTATATAAAGGAAAAAACCAATCAGCGTTTTGGTTATATTCAATTAGAAGAAATTGAAAAGAAGCTTGCCAGTCAGTCAGCCCCTCATAATGCATGGCTTTATCTCACCATTGAGCAAATGATCGAACGTTGTAATGACTTAAGCATTAATATAGAAGAAGGCTGCCATACCTCTCTGGCTGTCTATCAGGATGAAAATCCAGAGTGGATTTATGATAAAGGATTTGGCCTATATAAAAATAAATAGACTATCTGCACGATAGTGAATTCAACAAGAAATGCCAGTGGCTCAACGACTTTCTTCTAAACCATCTACACGATGGTGAACCTGCATAACAAGCTTCAATGCTTCAATGCTTCACTGATCACTTCTAAACCATCTACAAGATGGTGAACGAGTTAGGTGACCATGCCGGTGAGCCTTTTCTCTTCTAAACCATCTACACGATGGTGAACCGCCAGCGATTAATTCGACGAAATATTCTTATCTTCTAAACCATCTACACGATGGTGAACGTCTAGGATATGAGCCTAGCGCCTAACCAGTCCTTCTAAACCATCTACACGATGGTGAACGAGGGGAAAAAGTACGGCATTGAAACGTCTAGCTTCTAAACCATCTACATGATGGTGAACACAAAATAATGCTGCCCCAACGCTGGCGGAATCTTCTAAACCATCTACACGATGGTGAACAAGCAACAAATTAAAGAGCTTGAGGCCCAGCACTTCTAAACCATCTACACGATGGTGAACACTCAATCGCGTAAAGCGGTGACTCTGCTGCTCTTCTAAACCATCTACACGATGGTGAACATAACTACATAAGCTAAGGAGCTAAGGAGCTAAGGAGCTAAGGAGCTAAAATCATGCTTCTAAACCATCTACACGATGGTGAACCATTATCGACAACATCTGTTACTCATGTTGCACTTCTAAACCATCTACACGATGGTGAACCCTTACAGAATAACCCTAAGTCTTGGATTTAGCTTCTAAACCATCTACACGATGGTGAACGGTAATTCTGGTTGAACGATACGCCCATGCTGCTTCTAAACCATCTACACGATGGTGAACAAATACACCTGATGATTTACAGTTTGCATTAGCTTCTAAACCATCTACACGATGGTGAACGCTACGGCCTTGCTGTTTCATGGTCATATTCACTTCTAAACCATCTACACGATGGTGAACTGGGATGGCTTGGATCCTACAGGGAAAATACTCTTCTAAACCATCTACACGATGGTGAACATACAGCCTACGATTCGACTGGTTCGGCTTAACTTCTAAACCATCTACACGATGGTGAACAATCAATCATGTCAGCTTTAAATATTTCAGCACTTCTAAACCATCTACACGATGGTGAACTGGCCAGATCAGGCATTAGCCCAACTGGACTTCTTCTAAACCATCTACACGATGGTGAACTAAAGGCATTACTGGACAACCGGATACTGTCACTTCTAAACCATCTACACGATGGTGAACGAGCTGGTTCTATAAAAAACTCATAGGGTACACTTCTAAACCATCTACACGATGGTGAACTTATTACAGTTGCTAGTACAGCCACCGTTATTCTTCTAAACCATCTACACGATGGTGAACTAGAGTATTTTGTTAAAAATACTCTACAGAATAATGATATAAGCTTTTATTGAACAAAAATACTTCGTTTTATTACTATATTTTAAACCATTGATTTAACGAATTTTATTACAAAGCTCAACAATGAAGCCAAATAGATAGTCTAAGACATCATTACTCTGACAACTTTCAATCAATGCCATTCTAAATTCTTTTTGCTTGTCATTGGCTTTGGCACAGGCAAAAGCCAATGGCATGACGTAGGCATCCTTCACTAAATCAGCCACATCAAATACCAGTGCACCACGGCGGGTTTTACCATGTAAAACTGGCAAGGCAAAACTGATGCCTAGACCATGCAATGCTACGGCTGCGTAACCATAAGCAATGTAGTTCCCATGATCCAGATAACCATTGGCAATATCAGCCATACTTTCATCCGCCTGTTTGCCTTCCTCACGTTTAAACTCAATCCCAAAACCTTGAGCTAACTTGGCATATAATTGCTTTGCCCAGCGTGCTTCCGCAGCTAACAGTTCAGTGGTGTTCTGCGCACTTTCTATCGACAATTGAAAATTTTTAATCATTTTTTCATCAATCTGGATATGCCTTTGCAACAGTTCCAAATTGCCTGACCATACCTTACAGGTAAGATCAATCCGGTTAAGCAATAGGACTTTTGCCATCACTATGCGGGTTGGCTCATCTAGCCATGCCCGCATCCATGCCTGCATGTATTCCGTCGGACGGTATTCACTTTGTGGTGTCATAAAGGTTAAATCCAGTGCGCCAAACAAAGGCGAACCGCCCGAACCACAAAAACCCAGCATGACATTGGACTCTGCCAGACGTCTCACTGCCGCATCCGTCACTGAACTGCCCTTACCCAGTAATAAAAAGGCGGTATTTTTCTCAGGAATATTAAAAAACTGCTCTACAGGCTGCTGACTATCAGTTAAATAGACAATCCGGTCATCCTTTAACATGACGCGAACGCGTTCGAGATAAAATACACAGGCACGCTTGGACAACATTAAAGGACGGGCACGTTGTTGTTTTAAATCACCCATGATATTTCCTTATGAATAAAAGTTATTCAATAGATAAACCCATCTCCATGAATAGACAGGTTTATCCTAATAAAATTTTAAAAATCAAACTTAGAAATGCGGCAATGCAAATGGCTGCGAAGCGCGTGCCAGACCATAGCCATCTGGCATTCCCGTTCCGGCATCTTCCGCCTGTTGAATATCAACAATAACCGTAAACTGCTGACCCGTAGACTGACTTTGCACCCGTAAAAAAGGCATTGCTTTAGCTTGCTCTAAACGCCGATCGCGCAACGGGGCTTTATCATGGCTGAGATTACGCTCCGTCTTTAGAGTAGGAATGCGAAAACGGCGGTAGCTTTTCCATGCCGTATGCAAGGGAACCTTACTGACCAAACCAAGCTGGCAATAATCACGTACTTTCCAGTGCGCTTGCAATGTAGTTAGCAGTTGCTGTAATACCTGTTCCTGCTCGGCAAAAACCCGCAACACATCATAGACCGCAAACCTGCGCTGACTGGACGGTTTGTCTCTTTGTTGCTGTAAGCCGATCACATGGTCTGTTTTGGAAGACGCCAGTGCTAATGCAAACTGCATTGGCATCTGCCGAAAGCAACCATGCAATATCGTAAAAATCTGGTTGCGGATATGCTCCAGTTGCAGATCGGTATTATCCCCAGTGGGCTGGATGATGACATCCAGATAAAAATTAGCCTGCATAATATGGTTGTCCTGTTTATTTATTCTGTTTTATTCACCTTCAGAGTACACGCCACCACGGATTATACAGGCCAGCAGGAACATGCCATCATCACTGGTCGGGTCAAGCTCCGCTATTTTTTTCATAATATCAAAAGCAGAAGCCTTATCCTTGATACGGAAAAATTCCTGCGCGTCCAGATTGGCACCATTGGGTTCAACCGGAATAATTTTCTGGATCGTGCCATAGTCAGGATACCAGGTATCAATAGTACGAATCGCATTGCCAATTTTCTGGTCACGCAAGGCCGCCTGACCTAAAAACTGGTTATTGGTGGTCTGTCGTTCCAGTTTTTCATTGCTGATTTTATATAGTGAGCGGGAAAACCCCTTTGGCTTGTCTTCCAGATAATTCTGCGAAGGAAATACTTCTATGCCACCCATACCAAAATCAATAATCGCTTCAACATTCAAGCTAGCACTCCGGTCACCTTGCATACCTGCCAGTACCACATTCGCTAGATTATTTTCCTGTTCGCTATAGTGATCAAAATGGTTGAACGGAACAGACAAGGCATCAAACTCATGCACAGGCTGTTCAGCTTTGTTAGCCCCATTATCTTCATAGACCCGAATAGTAATGGATTCAGCAATAATCCGGTTGCGCCATAGCCAGCGACCATTAACAATATTACGGGTATAGCGGCGTGCTACTTCCTTTAAGCCATCACTATTTTTGGCTCTGGCAATAAAATCATTAAATGCAGCTCGAAAAGCACTCACATCGACCTCACTGTTCTTGCCAGTGGCACAGGCAAACAAGATATGCTCCAGGTCAATAAAACGAAGATTAAACTTTACCAACAACTTGGCATCAGGTGCCAGTTTGGCAGATTCAGTCTGCTGGATATTGGAAACCTCGCGCGCGGCTGAATTACCCAAAGCTGCACCTTTAGCCTTATTGCCAGCCACGTTTTGTGTGCCCCGAATCCCATGATGCAGCACATACAGCGGCTCAATAGCTTTGTTTTCTGCAAAATAATGATAAAACGCGCCATCACTAATGATAGAACCACGTTGTAACGACAGACTTCCAGGTAGTTTTTTGAAAATTTGAGTCATGATGATTATCCTATTGTTCGTTGTTAAATTAAGGGTTAGTTCATACGGTGTTGTTGCAATAAAAAAACATCAGGCTGTGGCCAGTGGTAATACCAAAGCAATTTCTCTAGCTGCTCGGCATCGTTGAGATCAAAATCACGCAGAGTCTGATATTGAATCAAGCCGATTAAAGGTTCGGCATACGCATGTGTGGTCGTATCCTGCTCATCGGCTTGCCTGATACCACTACGCTGATTCGTAGGTTGTTCCAGTAAGGCATAACCCATGGCCGTCGCAGCCAGCCAGCTCAGCTTATGGTCTGGCAATTTATCTAGTAAGCTTGGCAAACGCTGATCTGGCTTTTGTGCAAGTAGCTGTACCAGTGCCTGGAGACGATTTACCTGATAATACTGCTGATATACTTGTAGTAAGTCCTTTCGATCCTGAACCACAAAGCCATTACCGATAGTTTTTAATGCATCGCCTAGGTGCTGAACCTGTTTAATCTCGCCTGTTTTAATGACTTGTCCACCCGCAAAACGGCTACGGCCAACCAACTCAGCAAGTCGGCCTAAATGACGCAGGCGGTCAAACTGGATAATCAAACTGATTTCTAGATGACAACTGGCAGTCGGTTGCAATGACAGTGCATATTTGTTTTTAGATGAATAATCCTTTTTGCCAATAAAGGTTGCACCACGACGCTGGGCTGGCATAAACCGGCCATAAGCCATATTGCCCAAATCCTGTCGGTCATGGTGAATCAATAGGAATCCATTATCCTGTGTTCCCAACTGTCTTGCTAAATTGTGACAAAACATCGCCGCAGCCATAAGCGGTGCGCCACCCAGTACAAAACCACTGGTTTGTAAATTAGCATTCTGGATTTTTAGACGTGGAATCAGTACAAATTGGCTCATGGCAGCATCCTTTTACTCAGACGCACAAAGAAGCCAAGAGCATTGTCATCTACCGACAGTAAGCGAACCTCGTTTTTATCCTTAAAATTAATGATCCGCTGTGCCAGTTGCAGGGCAAATAAGTGCTGCCAGTCTTCCCTTTTTTGAATATCCTTATCAATCAATCCTTGCGTGACATAATCCACAGATGGGTTTAGCCATTTTGATACTTGGCCCTCTACAGGTACAGGCAGGATACCTTCATACTGTTGCAGCAGTAAAAAATGACTTATGCCCTGTTGTAATACTGACCGAAGGATATTGCGGATAAATTTTAGTTCTGAATACCTTAAGCGCATATCTCCTTCAGCAATCAGGCGTGGATGACTCTCCATCCCATCATTTCTAACTTTCCTCGTAGTTTTTGGCGCATTGACACCAATTGACGGAAAATAAATCTGCTGGGTGAGTTCAGCCTGATCTGCCCAGACAAAGGCATAATCCCTGAAGTCCTGCATGCAATCGTTAAAATGATAGTCAAAACCGCGATGATAAATAGCCAGTGCCTTACGCACGTCCGGCTTTATTCCTGGTGCATCAACCAGTATGGGGCGCTGCATCGCGCGTACCAGCGACCCAACATTTTGCGGGTTAGAGCCGCCTATACCCAGCACTGCGGTTTTCACTTTACGCAGTGAACCTTCTTTACCTTGCTGCTCAACCTGCGCTTTAACCTGATCGACTTGCTGATTCACCAGATGGCATAACCCTGCCGCAGTCAATGGGCTAATACTTATATATTCTCCCTCAGCATCAGGAATCAGTAACTGCCGCATCCTGACATCAATATGCTGTGCTCCCGCAATCAGATTTTGAGTTTTTAATGCAGGCAGCATATGTTTGACCCGCTCCATGTCCTGCACGGTTTGTACCTCCTGCTCTTCTGTCGAATCATTGAGCAAAGCAGCCTTCACCACCTTAAATACAGAAGCAGTCTTGCCTGCATTGGCCTGATAATCCGTAGGTAAATAAATGTCATCAGCCAACAAGGTACGCGCACTAACATACGGTAAATCCAGAGCTTGCTGCTGATTTAACCGGATACCGCCCTTTTCAATATTGGAATTGGTTGTCTTAAAACTAAAATGCACTGACTCAAGCAATGCTTGTTGATATATATCAGCTGTTTCCTGTTCAGGATCATTCATTTATCGCTTTCCTTTTTTATAAAATTTATCAGTCTTTGCTGTTGTATTGCATTTATAGTGTAGACGCAATACAACCAAGTTATTGAAACGACGCAAGATGTCGCTAAAACTGTTGAGAATCTCAAAGAACTCTCAACGGTTTATGGTTTTATATAGTCAACAGCTGCTTATGCTGTTCTAGACAATTTATACCTTTGGATGTGATTAGAACTTGCAACCGATACTCAACATCACCTGAGTTATGGGAAATAGTTACTGGGCGATGTACTACTATGCCTTCTGTCACTTTACGCTGGTATCCTTGCCATGCGCTACTGGACTGTCTTTTAAAAATCCAATGAATGCCTTGTAGTTTTTGCATAAATTGTAAAGGTGCCAAGCCAAGCAGTTTAGCGACCTCTGATAAGCTTAATGCCTGATTTGCTAGTGACGAATTTGTATCATCTGCTAGAGAAAACTGGCGATAAGAGTCGCCATCAGGTAAAATAGACATACAGTCTCTCCCGTTGTATAGAGTTAGCAAATTTGTATAAAACGCTGAGACTGAAGCCTGTGATCGGACTAGGATTACAGGCTTTTTTTTGCCTCAGTGAAAATCAGCATAGATTGTGAATTCAAGGCTGTCAATAATATCCAATAATTATTTTAAAAGTACCAAAAATTGGAATTTAATTATTGAGGACAATATAATTAGAAATTAGTTATTGAGGAAAAAACCAAGTTAACGAAAATAAAAACCACCTACACGGTGGTATAAAGATTACTTGCAAAAATGGCAATTAATCATTGACTTCTAAACCATTTGCACAATGGTAGATGACTTTCGTCAGTAAGCAGTTTAACACTTAGGTCAAAGCTTAAGCTAAAAATTTAAATCTCATCGGCATAAGTTTTATTAACCAGAGCATGTGCTCTGGTTAATAAAACTTATGCTATCATCAACCTAGCCAAATCCAGTGCCTGTTGTTTAATCACCGCACCATTGCCAAACCATGCTGATTCCAGCCGGTAATCGGTACTTTTGACATGCCGTTCATGATCGACAAACTCCGTGATACTGTTCAATAAACCAAAGGCAGTTCCCCTGGCAGACTCCAGCATCGCACCCCGGCCATGCCATTCAAATAGATTGTTCATGCCAAGCCCATTAAAGCTGCTACTGATCGGTGCAGCTTTGGAATCAAATACTTGTCAAAGATAAAACTGTTTTTAACGCTGGCTAATTTTTACCTGAATCCAGTCATTAATCTCACTAGCGACCCAGCCTACCCGGCTAGTTGTTAAATTAACCTGCTTCGGAAAGGTTTCATCAAAGTATTTCGATTTTGGATTGATCAGCTCGTAGATGGTTGATCGACTAAGCCCTGTATACTCAACCACCTGTCGTATATTAATGATTTTGTGCAGCGGATAGTCGTTTACATGGATAGCATTCATGATGGATCTCCCAGAAATGATGACGAGAGCGTTTTCTCTCTACATCATGGCAAGGCCGATAAAATTTAACGCCATCCGACCCAGCCCGCACTACGCTAGACTCTCTTTGCAATTCTCAATTAAGGCAAAAAAATAAATACACCGGTTTGCCTGCATGGATGATTACTCATCCATGCAGGCAGCTCTTGTCCTACTTGTATTTACTGCACTCGTTCTGATTTATCTGCCCGATGCTATTTAATCAGTATGACGTGGACTTCAACCAGCTCAACACTAATTTCAACATCTGGTGAATGATTGACAATTAAGCCCACGTGAACTGCGGGTTTAATGCCCTGCTTGATGGGCTTGGCGACATGACTGGCATACCCTGCTGATTGTGGCGAGTTGGATTTAGCTGTATGTGGTTCAGTAGCGTTCAAGTTTGGTAATAAGATGGGTTTCATCAGGTGTACCTCGATAATAAATTAAGCATAAAAAATCCCGACAGGTTGATCCTGCCGGGACTTTTTTATGAGATGTTTTGATAGGATAGCTTGGTGAAAGCGGTTGGAATGATAAAAGTTTTAAATGAACTGGAATTACAGCATGCTCAAGGATAAATCCAGTGCCCGCTGTTTAATGCTAGCTCCCGTACCGAACCAGGCTGAGTCCAGCCGGTGATCTGTACTACGGGCACGCCGTTCATGATCCACAAACTCGGTAACGGAATTTAACAGGCCAAAGGCAGTTCCACGGGCTGAAGCCAGTGATGCGCCCCGGCCATGCCCTTCAAACAAGCTCTTGCACTTGTTCATGGCACGCTCATTAAAGCCACCACTGCCCTGATTGCTACCTTCGTTAAATACAGACCAGAGAAAACGGTCTACTTCTACTGATTTGACCTTACGGTCTGACAGCAGGTTCAAGCGGTAAATGTATTCATCCCAGCTGGATACCGAGATGCCCAGTTGCTGCTTAACCAGTGCTGCATCAAATCTGGTATTGTGCGGCACCTTGACAATGCCCTGATTGCTAGCTGTACTATTGAGCTGAGCTATATTACTGCCCTTACCCTTCACTTCATTTAAGGCAATGGCTAGCGTGTTATTGCACACCACCCGGATACTAGTGAACTGAGCTGTGGTGGCAAGCGTGCCATCACAGGCTGTTGCCAGTAAGACATAGCCATTAGTGACATCATTACCCTTGATGGATGCAGACTGGCCAGTACGGGCTAATGCCCATAGCTTTTTACCGCCTTTTAATACACCAGCGGTTTCCAGCTCAAAGTCAGACTTCTCGGTTAAGTCACGGTAGAACTCTAGGATCTCCCGTGGCTGGACTACATGGTAACGCTGGCTGACTACCGATAAGGGCTGCTTGGTATCGGATCGGAATAATACCTTATGTTCATTAAACGGTAAGGTGGATTCCAGTTCCACCAGCCAGCTATCCTTACGCTGCACTATGCCTTGCTGGCCAGCTTGATCAGTCGAACTGCCACCCGATTCACCGATTTTAAAATGTACCGGACTTTGCATAATCGTCCAGTCCATTCCTGCCTGCTGTGCCCACACCTCAATTGGCTGCTTACGCTCTAAAACATTGCCTAAGCCATGCCATGGGGTGTCACCGACATATGCCATTGAATCAATTAAATGTGCCATTGTGTTTTCTCCTCAAGGATCAACAAAAAAGGCAGGTGAACCCAGCCATGTCACCATGACCAGATTCACCTGCCTGTTTGGAAAGTAGACTTTGTGTATTGGATTGAGTTAATTGAATACCAACCCATTACACTAGGATAATCAGGAACTTAATCCTGATAATTCCTCTCAATGGTATATAATTGAAATTTGCTGGATTTAGCCGGTTAATAGCACTTTAAACAGCCCAGCCGCTTAAATCATCATTGTAAGTCCTGTCATCGTTACCGCGCCATTTGACAATACCCATGTGTCCCCAACCAAAGGTATGCATCGTACTGGACAGCTTTACCCGTAAAGGATTCTCCTGTTTGACCAGCTCCGTGCCACAATCAAATACCCTTTGGCACAGCTTTGGATTATTACTATAAATAATGCCAGGCTCCAGCCGACCCTGCTCTTGTAGATATTGAAGCTGTTCAATCTCATACGGATTAAATGCATAGCCCTCTCCCTGAGTTATGTCATGCCAACATTGACCAGTCCTCGCGATCATGTGCCAGGCATCTGAATATTTACTGCCGTTAACCAATAACAGCAAGCGGATATAATAGCCGCCGTACTCCACCCTCTGACCCAAACTCCAAACATAACCTACGATCTCTGTAAAACAGTTGGTTTGCTTGCCAAGGCTGCTCAGTAATAACTGGATATCTGAATGGAAAGTAGTGATATTCACCTGATGCAAGCATTGAACTTGATAATGTAAATCCACCCTAACCGCCAATAAACGATGATGCTGATTAACTACACCTCTAAGGTACAACTGAATCCCGTGCAAATTAGCCATATGCTGATTGATGGTCTGCTCTCGTTCATTTTCAAATAGTGATTCATCACCCAATAGTAATTGATAGAACTGCACAATAACGTCCTGCTCTACATTATATAATTGTGTGTAATGACAATGACCCAGATGCTGATCTACATGATGTTTAAGGGCTATAAACACCGCTAAGCTGGCCGCATAGTCGCGCTCCGGCTGGTACATAGGATGAAATAGCGTGAGATTGCGAATCAATTGCGGTAGGAAACGCTCAAAGCTGACTTGCTGAGTTCTGGCATACATCACAAAATATTCAATGTCAATGAGGACTTGGGCTTCATTGTGGTGCATGACTTGGGTATATAAATGATTCATCAAACAATCCTTTTTAGATGGAATAGGCTTGATTGCTCTTCCATCAGATAGAGACGGACTGTCTTTTTTTATTGCTATTACCGGTTTTTATGACCTGATATTCACTTTAAGCACCCACTGGCTTTTTCCTTATTTTTCTGCATCAAGCGCCTCTTGAGTCATTGACTAATCCCCTCTCTCCCGATTAATCTTATCTGGCTGGCCTACATTGCCAGCCGGTTTTAGCAGACCGTATACCTAAGCGCACAACGATTCACTTGTCATGTGTTTCTTGTGCGTGCCTTTCTCGTACCCCTCTGCGGTGGAACGGGAGGGGGACGCGTTCGCGCGTGCTGATTTCTTAGGTATCAGTCTGCTAACCCGCTCTCGTTCTGCCACCATTATTTAGCAGTGATCTGGCAGAACTTCTTAAATACCTAAGGAGTCAGTCATGACTAAATCATATTTATTATCTCCCCTAAAGCTTCTTTCTCTCCTGTCGAAGCGACTGCCCTAGTCAACATCGATTTCTTTTATTCAGCTTATGCCTTGATCTAAACACCTTGACCTGTGTTTGGGTTGATCTGTGCCTGCCTGTTCGTCCGGTACAGCCTGTGCTGAATAAAAATCAATCATTTCAAAATAAAGAAATACAGGGGGAACAATGAAAATTTACCTATCTGTTCTATCCATCATGCTACTGGGTACGGCGGTCTCAGGCTGTGCCAGTAAAACTGAACGCCAGTTTGTCAGTGGCTGTGAAAGTACTGGTGTTGACGAGGATATCTGTGAATGTGTCTTCGACAAGCTGGAAGACAAGTACGGTGAGGATGACTTAAAGCACAGCCTGTACACCATGAACCAGACTGAACGCTTCCAGCACGACATGCTCAACAGCACCATGCAATGCATGCAGGAGTAAGCCATGCGCTTTATGGCAGGGGTTGTGGTGGTCATCATGGTCATTTGGTTTTTAGGGCTGCCGTTTATTGGTTTGATGATTTTTCTAGGACTATTCATGTTGCTGCTGAACTTTGCAGCAGGGGGAGATAAATAATGAAAGACGATATTAAGACGTGGGCAATTGGCGTTTATCTAGGGATTGGCTTTTTCTTTGCGGTGTACCAGCACTTGTGGGGACATTACAAGTACAAGTCCTTCATGTTCAACATCGGTCAGGGTTTAATCTGGCCTGCGGTGATGTTCCCTTCGGTAGGCAAGTTTATTGGTGGGATGTTACTCCTAATTATTATTGGGGCACTTACCTTACGGTCTAGATAGCAGGTTAATCCAATCACCGACTAAACAATAACATTAAGGAATATAGGACGCATCATGAAATCACGTTCACTCTGGGCGCTAGCTGTAGTCGCCTTCACTGTATCAGGCTGCACGAAAGGCCCTGCTGAAAAGGCTTATCTGGCCGGATGTGGCTATAACTATTCTGCGAAAATCTGTCAATGCTCCTACAACTTACTGTCAGTGAAGTATGGCGATGATGCATTAGATGTTATGGATCAGACTAACCGTTTTCCTGCTGCGTTTGACACTAACGTGAATGAAAGCCTGATGTACTGCCGTGCGCAGTATGACTAAGCCAATAATAGGGAGTAACCCTTTATGAGAACCTTGCCACTTTTGATGATTGCGATATTGAGTGTTTGCATAACCGGTTGCATGAAAAACAGGATGAAAGCCCAGTTGATTGATCAATGCACCCAAGAATTACCAGAACAGGTATGTAGCTGTGCTTTTGATAAGCTTGAAAAACAAATTGGTAAAGACGAGTTAGACCGGAGACTATCTTCACCAGAAAGACTGTTTGAAGTCACTCCCCTTCTCACCAGCAATTTGGAACCTTGTTATTACGGAGAAGGTAATGCTGGAAGATAACAACTTTTAATCACGACAGTTCTATTACAGGTAGATCAATATGCCCCTGTTTTTTATCATCGGTGCCATCATCCTGTTTTTTATGCTGGGCTTTAAGTTCTTTCTGACTATGCTCGGCTTTGCCCTGTTATCTGCCATGCTTGGCATGGGTGGTGGTAAATAAGGTCAATCCGGTCATCCTCTAATCATTAATTTATTTTAAAAAGGAAATCAGCATGTTCAGAGTAGTGGTTCTAGGGATTGGTTTATGTGCAGCAGCCAACAGCTATGCCGGGTTACCAGAAATGATGGGAATTTATAATCATCCCAAATCTGCGCCTAAAGTAGCAGCCTGTAAAGGAAATCAACACTGTAATGCGTTTACGGCATTAGCTGGCCAGTGGAAGGATATCCCTAAAAACTACCGCTATCATGGCTTTGACATTAAAAAGCAGGCTGCCCAAGGGGATGGCTATGGGTTAGCCAAAGGGTTTTCGCTTCAAGCCGATCAATCCCTTGCACTCAGTGAAGCGGGCGATGCGATCTACTATGATGGCGGTTCAAAGCCCAAAACCAGCGAGTCGATATTTGCCAAAGGCTTGGCGGTACTTCTGTATATAGAAGATAAGAATGGTACAGCGTATCAGTAAGACAAGGAGAAGATAATGAAATGTTTAACACTGGCTATCATGCTATCGGTATGTTCTATCACCACGGCATATGCCGCATCAGATCAACAAGTAGAAACCATTAAAGCCCTTTATCAACAGGCTAAAGCAAAACAGCAAGGGATGGAAATGTTAGCAAAATACGCTGACAGTAGCCTGGCACAGGCGTTTAAGGTCAAAGCGCAAAATGGTGAAGTCTGTGGTACGGATCATGATGTGGTCTGGCAGTCGCAAGACCCTGAATATGACCGTAAACTTACCTTTACTAAATTGGGCAATAACCGGGTTAAAGTCAATTTAGCCAAAGGCCAATGGCATGAACCCAGTTCAGTGGTCTACCAGCTAAAGTGTAAAGGCAATCACTGTCAGGTGTCTGATGTGATTGAAGGAAGAAATTCCTTAAAACAAGATATTTTAGATGAGTGCAGTTAGGCAAACTAACCCCAGCATGGTTTTTTAACGATAGTGTATAACCATAAGCTAATGGCTTTGCCATTGGCTTAAAATCCATCAAGGACGAGTAGGTCATCGGGTATATCACTGCTTAAGTCCTTAAACAACTCATACAAGGTGTTTTCTACTCTACGTCGGGACTTCACCGCAAATTGGCCATGATCATAAGTTTTCATGCCGGGTAGCTTGACTCGCAGGTGCTGCCGATTCTTGACCAGGTAATTGGCCATTGCTTGAACCCGCTTCTGCTTATCGCAGTCACTACGACATACTACATCCAGTGCATACGTTCCCTCATCAATATAGCGTTGAATATAATCACTTTCATGACAGTTAAACGCCTGCCCTTGTTGCTTGGTGATGTCTTTCCACACCTGCTCTACCTGATTGGCATAATACCAACCCACTTGATGCTGACTAGCACTATAAATCAGCAAAAGGTGACAATGATAACCGCCTTGTTGATCACCCTGCTCTAATACCCAGACGTAGCCCTCTAAGTCTTTAAAACATCGCCTGCGTTTACCGATAAAGCGTAGTAGCTGCTTCATGTCAGTCGCAAACCGGGCAATATCAACCGAGTGGACAAATTCTTGTCGATACTTTAGATCCACCCGAACAATCAATAATTTATGGTAATGAGTGAACAATTGATTAAGGTATAACTCAAGACTTTTTTCATTGTCATGATAATTATTTTGCCGCCGAATCTCTTCTTGGCCTAATAGCCCCTGATCCTGTTGGAGCTGCTTCATCAGTGACTGGATAAAGACGTCATCCTGAGAATTTAAGGATGAATAATCTCTTCCCATGCAACTTTCAATATCGGCTTTAAGGCTGATAAACAATTGAATGCAGACTGAGCAGCTATAGTCATACTCTGGGTTATAGCGATAACTGAACAGGTAAAGTAGTTCAATGAGTTCATCCCTAAATGCAACTGGCCGAATATGTCCCTTTCGAGTACGTTGAACCAAGCGTTCGATCCGAACTAACAGGTGGGCTTCACTGAATTCGAGTAAAGAGTAAGTCATGATGATGTTGTCCTAGTTTGACTTTCATCACATGAGTAAGAAGTGTATTGTTTTATGAATAAGTGAGTTTAATCATCACTGCCTTTGGGGGCAGTGCGCCGCTGCTTGATGTGAAGTAATTCTTATATAATCAATTACCCACTAAGCAGCACTGTTGACTAAAACCATAAATGCCGAGAAACCCCTGAATCCAACGGCTTGTTTACCGCTCTGATTAAGGACTTTCCAGGCAATCGATGAGTTTAGGTAAGGGTGGAAAGTTAACCTGTTCCTAGGATTGCAAAATTTAATAGTTCTATATTCTATTTTTTAGCTGACGATACTTTAAGCTTACTTGAAAAGATTCGGCTTACTGCAACTTGGTGGGTATTTTCGCCAATCTCATTCTTACGTTTTTTAGGATGAGCTTCTCGTTGCAAGAAAACTGTTTGGCCAATGAAGAAAGGAAGCAAAATATTTTCTATCGCCTTTTTTTTGTCCTTATCTATTTGCTCCACTAAAATATAAGATGATCTGAACAGTTCGTCTGAGTTCATAAGCCTGTAACTTCTAGCATCATACTTAAGCCTACTTGTTTCAATAAATCTAATTTTAATCTTTTCTTTAGAAGTTTCTGTAGTTTGGCTTTCTGACTTAGAATTTTGATTAGTATTATCCTTAGCCTTAGTAAGATAAGTTTCCTCTACGGGAATACCTGCAATATGATAAGCAGCTCTGATCCAATGTTCCTGAATTTTTTTAGTTAACTGAGCTATATCTTCATGTGATTTCATTGGTTCAATAAAAAATAGTACGTCTAAATGGGCTCCATCTAAAGGATCTTTTAAAATACGGATATATTCAATATCAGATGAAATACGGCTATTGCCCTTCATTCTTCCGATCAAATCAGAAAAAGCCTCACAAAGTTTTCTAGGCTCTGTTTTAAATTCCATAAAGAGGAATATAAACCTCATAACGAGTCTATCTTTTTTGAATAGCTGATGGATTACTTTCTTATCCAAATAGTCCAGATTGCGATAATTCCTTTCGAAAACTTTTTGATGGACTTTTAAATTTGCTTGGATTGTTTTTGCTTTGTGATTGAATAATTTTACATGCTCTATATTTGTGTACTGTCCTAAAAACTTGAAGCTATCTTCACCATCAAAAGAAAATATAGTGCGGATAAGTGCCACTGTAGCGTGCGTGAATAGTGGAGCATTAGGTTTTAAAAATTGCTCTAGCTTATAAGCACACTGTAAAAAAAGCCTCCATAAAACAAAAAATTGTTTTCCGAGCCATGTTAGATTTTTAGAAGCGATAAACTGAGGTGTACTATAAAAATTAGCTTTAGTGATCATAAAGCCACACATTGAAGCATGAAGCATTTGTTGCGAGAAAATTTCAAACTTGATTAAAAAATCTCTAATTTGGTCATCATCTATCTGCTCTTTATAAAATACTTCTGCATATTCAATATATCTAGCCCGCTCTCTAGGTACTTGCCAGATTTCTTTATTACGCATGAGCTCATTGGATAAACTTTCAAACCTGAAGGGCATAACTGATAGAACCTCAGTTTCTGCTGGAGAGTTATTACCCTCAACTATTGATTCAATAACCTTAATACCATCTAGATTCTCTCTATTTTTTTTAGATTTAGCTTTTTGCATTATCGCGTCTGAATACTCAAAGATATTTTTAGGCTCGTCTTGCTTGGATAAGTCTGTTGATGCTTTATGTGATTTCATGACGTCATACCTCAATGAAAGAAGCTTATTGCTTAAATCATATAGGAAGTCTTTAAAAAAAATTTAAAAAAAATTTATGGAACTTCTTAAAATTCTAAGTATTGGACGTTTCAATCCTTTGCTTTCCTAGGATCAAATTAAAATTATTTTTATTATTACCACAATTTTATTGCATAATTTATTCAAGCCTAAAATTAAATTTAAGCACTTTTTTTAAGATAAAATAGCAGATAAAAACCTTAATTGCCTAAAGGTAAGTGAACTATAAAAAGCATTATAAATATCTTGAAGGCGAGATAGAGCACTGCGAAACATGGGCAAGTTGCCGCTCGATATAATAAGAATTAAATAGATTGGACTCATTCACTACGGCACTAAATGGCGATCTAAAGCTATGTGTAATTATTTCTCCAATATAGCCAGAGCATTTAATAACTTATGAAATTGATAAATGGATTCACTAGTCTTTGGATTTCTATTGTCAAAACTGACAATCCTGATTATTTGGCAATTACCTTTATTTTTTCAACTCATCCAGATAATCAGCCCAAGCCTGCATCATTTCAGTACGCTGCTTGATTTTCCATGTGCGGTTATAGGCACGCCCATTAGTGTCTTTCACCTGATGGCCAAGCTGCATCTCAATTAGGTCAGCCGAGTACTCAAGTACCTCTTCTAGAATTGTTCTGGCAGTAGCACGGAAACCATGTCCACACATCAGATCGCCACTCCATCCCATACGACGCAAGGCTTGATTAATGGTATTTTCTGACATAGGTTTTAACGTAGTATGACTGGCCGGAAAGACAAATTCAGTATCACCGCTCACCATCTGCATATCTCTTAAAATAGCGATTGCCTGTATAGGCAATGGTACGATCATTTCAACACCAGTTGATTTCTTGGTTTTAGGCGGCATGTAACGCCATTGTGCAGTCTCAAGATTTAACTTATCCCAACGTAATGCACGTAGCTCACCAGGACGAGTAAAGAGGATCGGTGCCAACTTTAAAGCTTGAATCGTAGTGTAGAACCCAGTGTAGTGATCAATGTCATTTAGAAGTTTACCTAGCTCAACAGGTTCAGTAATTGCTGAATGATGTTCAGTGTGGGGTGTCTCTAAAGCACCTTTCAAATCACGCGTAGGATCACTTTTACAGGCTGAAATTGCCACACCATATCTAAACACTTGCCCACACTTATTCATGGTCTTACGTGCTTTTTCCAAATGCCCTTCTTTTTCAGCAATCCGGCAAACATCCAAGACTTCAATAGGTAAAATATCAGCTATTGGTCGTTTTCCTAGTTTTTGAAAGGGAAGTCTTAGTAAATAAAGTGCTTTATCATGGGTAGCCTCCGCATACTTCTGCCTAGCCAGCCACTCCATTGCCACTGCTTCAAACGTATTACCAGCAGCTACCTTAGCTTCTCTAATATCAGCTTTTTTCTGCTCAGAAGGATCAATGTAATTGGCAAGCTGTTTTTTCGCCTGCTCGCGCCGTGAACGTGCTTCAGATAAAGAAATATCAGGATAAGCACCCAAAGCTAATGTATTACGTTTTTTGATAATTGGCCGGGTATAATCCAAACGCCAGAGTTTTGCACCATCTGTTTTTACCAGCAGGTATAACCCTTCACCATCAGTGAGTTTATAAGGTTTTTCTTTAGGCTTAGCTGTCTTTATTTGCAAGTCAGTCAATGGTTTAGCAATCTTTGGCATTTTTTTCACGGTATCCGAAAAGCTTTTAAACAGCATACCGTAAAACATACCGTAATAAAAATCGGCTTGGATAAGATAAATTCGAACAATATAAGACAAGAAATTTAAAATTATTGTTTAAAATCAATATATTTAGGATGGTTTTGGACAGATTTGGAAAGATAAATGGGGTGGCTAATGGGACTCGAACCCACGACAACCGAGATCACAACCCGGGGCTCTACCAACTGAGCTATAGCCACCATAGACAATGCAGGGGATGCATTATTTTGATGATTGGCGGCATAATGTGGCGCGCCTGACAGGATTCGAACCTGTGACCACCCGCTTAGAAGGCGGGTGCTCTATCCAACTGAGCTACAGGCGCATGATTGTTAATGCCTAACCTAGTGTTTAGGTGATCACGCGGCTGCACTACAATAAACCGCTGATTAAACTGGTCGGAGTACAAGGATTCGAACCTTGGACCCCCTGCTCCCAAAGCAGGTGCGCTACCAGACTGCGCCATACTCCGATCATCTCAGCTTGTTGTACCACACTGTGTGCGGTACGGTGTGCATTCTAGGCGTGAGCGCGTCACTCGTCAACACCTGTATTTAAAAAAATACGTTTTAATACATCAACCGTTTATTTATCCATCAAAACGCCTGATAACGTGGCTTTTTTCAGCGCTTTAAACTCGCTGTAAAGTTTAGCATGCGGTCTAATGGCATTTTGGCGCGCTGCGCCAGCGCCGGATCAACAAAAATTTCCTGATCACCGGTTCTAAGGACATGCAAAATATTGTCCAGCCCGTTCATGGCCATCCACGGGCAATGCGCACAGGAACGGCAAGTGGCGCCCTCACCCGCCGTTGGTGCTTCAATCAGGGTTTTACCCGGCGCTGCCTGCTGCATTTTATAAAAAATTCCGCGATCCGTGGCCACAATCATGGTTTGATGCGGCAAGGTTTGTGCGGCTTTAATCAACTGGCTGGTACTGCCCACTGCATCGGCAATCGCCACCACAGATTCCGGTGATTCTGGATGCACCAATACTGCCGCATCTGGGTACAAGGTTTTCATTTGGGCGATCCCGCGTGCGCGGAACTCTTCATGCACAATACAGGCGCCATCCCAGAGCAGCATGTCGGCGCCGGTTTTTTTCTGAATATAACGCCCCAAATGCTGATCCGGTGCCCAGATAATTTTTTCACCCAGACTGTCCAGATGCTCAATAATCTCAACGGCACAGCTGGAGGTTACCACCCAGTCTGCCCGTGCTTTGACTGCTGCCGACGTATTGGCATACACCACCACGGTATGATCGGGATGCTGGTCGCAAAAGGCACTGAATTCATCTACCGGGCACCCCAGATCCAGAGAACAGGTGGCTTCAAGGGTTGGCATAAGTACCGTTTTTTCAGGGGACAAAATCTTGGAAGTTTCTCCCATAAATTTGACGCCTGCCACCATCAGGGTCGTTGCCGGATGATCACGGCCAAAACGCGCCATTTCCAGTGAGTCGGAAACACAGCCACCCGTTGCCTCAGCCAGTGCCTGAATTTCGGGATCACAATAATAATGAGCCACCAGCACCGCATTACGCTGTTTTAGTTCAGCAGCAATTTCATCGTAGAGTGCCTGTTTTTCCACATTGGTGAGCTTGATTTCCTGGGGTTGACCCAAACGATCCAGATGCTCCTGCACCAGTGATTTGGCATCATTTTCAATCAGGATAGTTTCTGTCATGGGCGTGCATATCTCGTGCAATATTGAACATGGCTAACTTTAAACCAAAGCAATCAGATGAGCCCAGCAAATCGAACTGGCATTAATCACTGGCTTTAATTAAAAGGATGGCAGGACTCGTAGTATACGAGCAGATTATAATGTTTTTATAGGGTAAATTTGGTCAATTTCAATAGCACGGCTTTTTTGGGTCGTAAAAAACCAAGAGCACGCTCGAGGGCTGAAGGCCGCATCAAACCGGCGCAGGCTCAATGCTTGCAATAACCCTGCGCCGGAATTTCAACAATTATTAAAATCAAAACTCACCATTAGGATTGCTGCTGTTTTAGAAAATCCAGCATGGTTTGGGCATCAGATACCTCAAACGGATCACTAGGGCAATTATCAGACAGGTTGGGTTCAGCAAAGATTTTGACAATTTTCTTGTTATCTACCAGCATGGCATAACGCCACGAACGGTCGCCAAAGCCCAGATTATCTTTTTTGACCAGCATATTCATACCCTTGGTAAAGTCTGCATTGCCATCGGGTAGCATTTTGACATGATCAACGTCCAGTTTTTTGCTCCACTGGTACATGACAAACGCATCATTCACGGCCACACAGTAAATATCGTCAATGCCCTGCTGTTTAAAGGCTTCATAATGTTGTTCATAACCAGGCAGATGTGTGCTGGAACAGGTGGGCGTAAAAGCACCCGGTAATGCCACGACAATGACTTTGCGATCCTTAAAAATATCGTCCGTGCTTTTGTCTTCCCAGCGAAACGGATTTTCGCCGCCAATGCTTTCGTCACGCACCCGGGTTTTGAATGTGACCTCAGGGACATAATCTGGAAATTCGCGCGATTGGTTTTGTGATTGCTGACTATTAGCTTGACTCATAATGACTATCTTCCTCTGCCTATACAAATAAAAATCATTGAAGCAGAAAAACGCTTTTTTTTGATTGTGGTTTAGTATTAAACACGCGTTGTTTTGCATCTTAAGGTTTTAAATATTTTTTAAGCCTTAATCCAGACTGTGCCTTTAACTCAGATAACCTTTTAAATTTAGCCCACCACTTAAATTCAGCCAAACACTTAAATTAAAAAAATCACTTAAATTTAGACAGCTTAAACGCAGACAATCGTTCATCAAAAAACGGCCTCAAATGAGACCGTTTTTATGATATTTCAATGGCTAACCTGATTAAGATCGGTAATCTGCATTAATTTTGACATAATCATAGGACAAATCACACGTCCATACCGTATCACTGGCTTCACCTCGACCCAGCGCAATACGGATGGTAATTTCTTCCTGCTGCATTACCCGTGCGCCGTTCTCCTCACGATAATCCGGCGCTGCGCCGCCATCACGGCAGATTTGCACCTCATCCAGCCAGACCTGAACTTTTGATACATCCAGTTCTGGCACGCCGGCCTTGCCCACAGCAGCCAGGATACGCCCCCAGTTTGGGTCTGAGGCAAAAAATGCCGTTTTGATGAGTGGAGAATGCGCCACACTATAGGCAACATCACAGCATTCCTGCGTATCTCGGCCTTGTTCAACACGTACGGTAATGAATTTGGTCGCCCCCTCGCCATCCCGCACAATGAGCTGTGCCAGACGGGTAAACACACGCTGTAAGGCAGCCAGTAGCGCCTCATAACGACTGTCCTGTACTGATTCGATCAGTGCCCCACCCGCTTTGCCCGTGGCGACCAGCACGCACGCATCATTGGTTGAGGTATCGCCATCGATGGTAATGCGATTAAACGATTGCTCTGTCACCGCGTTCAAGATGTCATTGAGCAATGGTTTGGCAATCGGCGCATCAGTCGCCACAAATGCCAGCATGGTGGCCATGTTAGGGCGAATCATGCCTGCCCCTTTGCTAATGCCGGTGATGGTGTAACGCTGCCCGTCGACTTCAATCAGTTCAGAGGCGCCTTTTGGCAAGGTATCGGTGGTCATGATTCCGGCAGCAGCATCACGCCACGCCTCAATCGACAAGTCTTGTAATGCGGCTGGCAAACCCGCAATCAGTCGATCAACGGGCAACTGCTCGCCAATTACACCGGTAGAAAATGGCAAAACCTGATTGGCAGTCACACCAGTCAATTGTGCCAGTGCCTGACAGGTTTCTGCTGCTGTTTCCATGCCCTGTAGACCCGTACCGGCATTGGCATTGCCAGTATTAATCACCAGATAACGTGGTGTCGCCACTTGCAAGTGATGACGTGCCAGTTGTACCGGTGCGGCACAAAAGGCATTTTTGGTAAATACGGCAGCCACAGTAGCGTCTTCGGCCAGCTCAAATACCACCAGATCACGGCGGTTTTTATAACGTATATACGCTTCACTAATCCCGATTTTTACGCCCCGTATGGGAAGCATTTCCGGCATCGAAAGATCACCAACTGCCATGATTTAATTCCTGTTATCGTCAGTTTGAAAAATTGGGCTTTTGCGCTGCTAGTATACAAAAAACGGTTGAATAAGCATGGACGGTTGCTAAAAAATTTAAGCTTTTTGCTGAATGGCTACTGTCAG
Organism: Moraxellaceae bacterium; assembly: GCA_004173455.1. Taxonomy (GTDB): domain Bacteria; phylum Pseudomonadota; class Gammaproteobacteria; order Pseudomonadales; family Moraxellaceae; genus Alkanindiges. The sequence continues at coordinate 26,543 of SECL01000028.1, forward strand.
CAAAAAGCTTTATACCGGTTGCTGACAGCGCATCAGCAATTGTTCCTTATCGGGTGTGGCAGTGTGATCAAGCGTCATGCCAATGAGTCGGGCTTCGAGTCCCTGCATGTGCCAGCGCATGCCCTGACCCGCATTGATGCCCTGTTCGGTGGCATACAGCTTGCCAATCTGTGAAGATACACGGTAGAGCTGATATTGCTGGCCATTAATAATCAGTGACACGGTGCTTGGTTTTACATTGATTGCCGAATATATGGCCTGAACCGATTTTTGGTCATCACACTGATAAGTCACACTTATAGGTGCTTCAGACGCATTGGAGACACGCGCTGATTGTGCTTTATCTGATTTTGCTACTGCCTGCTGCTCATCGTGCTGATCTGTTTTGTCGCCCTTCTTGGCTGCATCAAGGCTGGCCTGATGATGACAGGTAATTGAAGCAATCATAACGCTACTTGCAATCAACAACCACGGCAACAGATTTTTACCCACTTTCATTTACTTTTCCAAATCACACATAACAATGTACTGTTAACGCTAAATAAGTCAAATCGGACGACATGATATTGTTTAGCCTGACTACAATCTCATGTAAAAAAACGGGCTATTTGCCCGTTTTTTCGTATTACACAACCAATAACGCAGTCAATTAAGCCAGACGACCATGACACTGTTTGAATTTTTTACCAGAACCACAAGGACATGGCGAATTACGGCTCACATTGCCGTAGGGATTATTGCCCTGTTGCTGGAGTGCGCGCTGTTCTTCCGCCTGATTTAAGGCAGCCAGTTCAGGATCCTGATGCATTTCACCGGTCAGTCCATCCATTTCACTGTGCTGGAACGACAGCTTCATGGACTCTGCATCACGTTGCTGCTGGGCTTCCAGTTCAGCCAGTTCTTCGGCAGTTGGCAGGTGAACTCGTGCCAGATCCTGCACCACTTCACTTTTGATACCGCCGAGCAAGGCCTGAAACAGGCTGAACGCTTCACGCTTGTATTCCTGCTCAGGATTCTTTTGCGCATAGCCGCGCAAGTGAATCCCCTGACGCAGGTAATCCATGGCAGCCAGATGTTCTTTCCAGTGCTTGTCCAGCGATTGCAGCATGAAATGACGTTCCAGCATCGGTGCTGTATCTTCACCCATTTGCTCGCGGCGAGCGATATAGCGGTCTGTACCGGCCTGAATAATTTTATCGAGCAGGGATTCTTCATCCAGACGCCGGTCTTCGTTTAACCATTGCTGCACTGGCAAATCAAGGCTTAATTCCTCTTGCAAGGCCGCTTCCAGCCCTAGCACATCCCATTGGTCTTCAATGCTACCCGGCGGAATGTAATTACCCACCAGACCGGCAATCACATCATGGTGCATGTTGAGGATGCCATCCTGTAGCGAGCTTTCTGCCAAAATAGCATCACGCTGGCCATAGATGATTTTGCGCTGCTCATTGGCAACATCATCATATTTGAGCAGGTTTTTACGAATATCAAAGTTGCGGGCTTCTACCTTGCGCTGGGCATTTTCAATAGAACGACTGACCATTTTATGTTCAATGGCTTCATCTTCTTTTAAACCCATCGCGCGCATCATGCCAACCACACGGTCACCGGCAAAAATACGCATCAGGTCATCTTCAAGCGACAGGTAAAAACGGGAAACACCCGGATCACCCTGACGGCCTGCACGACCACGTAGCTGATTATCAATCCGTCGCGATTCATGCCGCTCAGAGCCAATAATATGCAAGCCACCGGCGTCTAGTACTTGCTGGTGATTGACTTCCCATTCCTGCTTGAGCTGTTCTAGCTGCTCAGGTGTTGGGTTTTCGAGGTGGCCAGCCAGAGCTTTCCAGTTACCACCGAGCAGAATGTCCGTACCCCGGCCAGCCATGTTGGTGGCAATGGTCACGGCACCGGGACGACCTGCCTGCGCAATGATGTCTGCTTCGCGCTCATGCTGCTTGGCATTGAGGACTTCGTGCGCAATACCAGCCTGAGTCAGCTTGTTCGATAAATATTCACTGCCTTCAATCGTAGCAGTACCCACCAGAATCGGAGCATTCTTTTCAGTTTTGATCTGTCTGATTTCTTCAATGATGGCGTTGTACTTGCCTTCACGGGTAAGGAAAATCAGGTCATTCTGGTCATTACGCACCATTGGGCGATGCGTTGGAATAATCACCACGTCCAGATTGTAGATCTGCTGGAATTCGGTGGCTTCAGTGTCGGCAGTACCAGTCATCCCTGCCAGCTTGGTGTAAAGGCGGAAATAATTCTGGAATGTGGTGGTGGCCAGTGTCTGGTTTTCCGGCTGGATATTGACGCCTTCTTTGGCTTCAACCGCCTGATGCAAGCCTTCTGACCAGCGGCGACCCTGCATGGTACGGCCAGTGTGCTCATCCACAATCACAATTTCGCCATCATGCACCAGATAATGCACGTCACGCTGGAACAAGTGATGGGCACGTACTGCCGCATTGACATGATGCACCAGATTCAGGTTGGCTGCCGAATACAGGCTTTCACCCTCTGCCAGCAAACCCATTTCAATCAGTTGCTGTTCCACAAACTCATAGCCGGTTTCGGATATTTCAATGGAACGCTGTTTTTCATCAATCCAGAAATGACCACCATCCGGTACGTTTTCTTCTTTCTGACGCTTGAGACGTGGCGCCAGCAGGTTGATCATGGCATAAAGACGCGAGGAATCCTCGCTCTGGCCAGAAATAATCAGTGGCGTACGTGCTTCATCAATGAGGATGGAATCCACTTCATCAATAATGGCAAAGTTCAGGCCACGCTGTTTTTTTTCTTCTAGCGAAAACACCATGTTATCGCGCAGATAATCAAAGCCAAATTCGTTGTTAGTGCCGTAAGTAATATCGGCGCGGTAAGCATCACTTTTTTCTGGTGGCGGTTGCATGGAGTAAATCACGCCAATGCTTAAGCCCAGAAACTCAAATAACGGACGGTTCAGCTCGGCATCACGCGAAGCCAGATAGTCGTTGACTGTAATGACATGGACACCATTACCACTAATGGCATTGAGATAGCACGCCAGTGTACCCATCAGGGTTTTACCTTCACCCGTGCGCATTTCGGCAATTTTGCCTTCATGCAAGGTCATCCCGCCAATAAGCTGCACATCGTAATGCCGCATGCCCAGTACACGTTTGGCCGCTTCACGACACACCGCAAAAGCTTCCGGCAATAGCTTGTCCAGTGTTTCGCCTTGCTGGTATCGCTGCCTGAACTCTACAGTTTTCTGGGCTAGCTCAGCATCGCTTAACACTGATATCGTCGGTTCTAGTGCATTAATGGCTTCGACATTTTTGCGCATTCTTTTGAGCTCACGCTCATTCTTAGTACCGAAGACACCTCCGATAAGACTTGCTAACATGGACTAAACTCTCAAATACCCTAACTTAAAGATGAACAGCGTTATTTTTGCCTGTTGGCTATTATGGTGGCAGCTTAAATAAGTGCAAGTGCTAGATGACAAAGAAACTGCAAAAAGCTGATTTTATTTTGTCGCCATGAGGGAGCCTGACCGGTTATGACAAGGTTTAACAGGGAGTTTTAGCGCGTTGCTTATCTACAAAAATGATATATAAATGCAAAAACATTGCTTTTCAATTCAATGAGATTGGGTGCATAGTACAGCTTGCTTAACGACTCAACTGAGTACACAGACAATAAAAGGAGCATAAACATGACTATTCGTTTAGGCGATACCGCCCCTGATTTTGAACAGGATTCCAGCGAAGGCACGATCAAGTTTCACGAGTGGCTGGGTGATAGCTGGGGTGTGCTATTTTCACATCCGGCGGACTATACCCCGGTATGCACCACTGAGCTGGGTCTAACTGCAAAACTGAAAGATGAATTTGCCAAGCGCGATGTAAAAGCCATTGCCCTGTCTGTTGACGATGTCGAATCACACAAGGGCTGGATTAACGATATTAACCAAACCCAGAACTGTCAGGTTAATTTTCCAATTATTGCCGATCAGGATCGCAAGGTTTCTGAGCTGTACGGTTTTATTCATCCGAATGCCAGTGACACCCTCACCGTGCGCTCACTGGTGATTATTGATCCAAATAAAAAAGTGCGCCTGATCATTACCTATCCAGCCAGCACGGGTCGTAATTTTAATGAAGTATTGCGTGTGATTGATTCACTGCAACTGACTGATAATCACAAGGTTGCAACGCCCGGTAACTGGAATCAGGGTGATGATGTGGTCATTGTGCCATCCATTAAGGATGAAGAAGAAATCAAGCAGCGTTTCCCTAAAGGATACAAGGCCATTACGCCGTATCTGCGCATGACGCCACAGCCAGATAAATAATTGATGTAAGCAAGCCTCGACACAACACGCCCTGTCACTGATAGGGCGTGTTTTTTTATGCGCTAAATTTGAACTGAATTACTGCATATTCCGCTATCCCTAAAAGCGCGTGAAGTTATTTAACATGAATATCATTTAAGCAAAATTTAAGTTTGGTCATGCAAAACTGTTTTTTTGATCCGTCAGGAATTCAGGTGCGCAAACCAACTTGGCAGGTAATATTCATCTTAGTGCTTTGCAGCATATTGTTGTCCTGTATTTCAACACCTGCATTACCTGATAATAAACGTCCCTTAAGCTGGGCACAGTCTATTGATCCTGCTTTGAACCTATATCAGGTTGATCAGCATTTATATCGTAGCCAACAGCCAAGCGCATCTAATGTAGCCTTATTACAACGCCTGCATATTGGCACGGTCATTAATTTACGTAACAGTCAAACTGATCAGGATTTATCTGGCGTAGCACCCTTGATGCTGATTAATGTTCCCATGCAAACGTGGGCAATCAGTAGTGAAGAAATTGCGCATGCCTTGATACAGATTCAGGATCATAGGCAACAATCTAATGTGCTGGTGCATTGTCAACATGGCGCAGATCGCACCGGCGTGGTGATTGCCATGTATCGGATTATTTATCAGCACTGGACAATCGATGCTGCGCGCGATGAAATGAAACACGGCGGATTTGGTTTCCATCCGATCTGGATCAATATTGATCATTTCTTTGCGCCAAAATATATTCAACAGATTAAGCAAGATATTCAAAAAGATCAGCAAAACAATCAGCAAAAAGACATGAAAAATAATGGACTAAAACAGGCTGAATTAAACTATAGGGAAAAGACTAGACATCAATTATCACGCGTTGCATCACCGAATGCACGCTAACAAACACGGGCAAAAACTATGGTTTATTGGCTGGATAGCAGGGTCGATCCACATTGGTTTCAAGCCAAGGTGAGCGTGAATCACAAAAAATTTCGTATGCGGGTGCTGGAATATGCCCTTCCTTCACTGTGCCCAAGCGCAGTCGGATCACTTCTGGCATGTCCATCCGCTGGCTAAATAGCGGACTAGCGCAATTGCTGCAAAATACCCGACGTTTGTTAGGTGAGGCAAAGTAGGATTTTAACAACGCCTGCCCTTGCACAATATGAAAGGCAGACAGTTGAACAGGTGCGTTGGTAGCAAATGGCGTGCCTTGTGCCTGCTTGCACTGGTGACAATGACACATCGCCACTTCATCAATTTCACCCTGATACTCATATTGAACACCCTGACACAAGCAATGACCTTTAAGCATAAAAATTGCCTATTGTGTTTTTTAGGCGCTGGTCAATACGCGCTCAACGCCTGAGCTGAGTTGTTGTATGCTAGATCAAAGGATTTTAAATCCTGCTTGCATTGCTTAACGCTTAGTTCTTATTGCTCGAGCTGGTTTCAGGAGGTTGCCAGTCAATCACCCACGCACTCTTGGCATTAAGGCTATCATCTTTAGCCACCTGAGTGCGCAAAGCATCGGCAGCAGCTCTGCCTTTTTCAGGCCCGACCATCACGCGCACCCCTTTGGAAGTCTGGCTGGTTTTGACCTTATAGCCCTTGGCACGCAGTTTGGCCACCACGGAATCAGCACTGGCCTGACTGGCAGCAATCGACACCTGCACCATCCAGGGCTTGGTATCGCCTTCTAAAATAGCCCGACCGCGTTCTTCTTCCAGTTTTTTGCTGGCTGCCTGTAAGTCTTTATCATCATTACTGGCATTTTTACGCTGCGCTGCTTCAGCCTCCTGCTTTTTACGCGCTTCATCTTTTTTTGCCTGTTCTTTCTTGGCGTCTTCTTTTTTACCATCATCCAGTTTTTTCAGCTCATCCGCTTTACGCTTGGCCGCAAGTTCTGCGTCTTTTTTGCGTTTAGCGTCATCGTCTGCTTTGGTTTTGGCTTGCTGTTCTAGTTGCTTTTTGGTTTTGGCATCGTCTTCTGCCTTGCGCTTGGCGGTTAAAGCATCGTCTTTTTTACGCTGGGCTTCCTGTTCGGCCTGTCGTTTGGCTGCCAGCTCAGCGTCTTTTTTATTGGCTTCGGCTTGTTTTTTCTGCGCGTCAGCTTGTTTCTTTTTTACTTCTGCTTCTGCTTTACGATCAGCAACAGCTTGCAAGCGATCTTTTTCCAGTTTTTCAGCCTGAGCCTTTTGTAAGGCTTCTTTTTCACTGCGCGCTTTTTCAGCCTTGTCGCGTGCTGCCTGTGCTGCCTGCTCTGCCTGTACACTGGCTTTTTGTGCTTCATCAGCACGCACATTGGCCTGTGCAGCCAAGCGTTCTATTTCCGCACGTTGGTCGGCTGTTTTTTGCTGGACATCAGCATCTACCAGTTCTGGTGGAATGGAGTCGGAGCTTTCCATTTGGGCATCCAGCTTGGCCTGACGGCGTGCTAGCTGGTTGGCATATTCTTCGGCGGCTTTACGTGCGGCTTCTGCTTCTGCTTTTTGTTGTAAGGCCAGATATTCAGCGGTTCGCGCTTCCTGTTCGGCAACCGCTTTTTCACGCTGGGCACGTTGTTTTTCTAGCAAGCGACGTTCGGTTTCGACATCAATGGATAAGGGCTGCAACTCGGCATCTTTCCAGCTTTGGGCAGGCGTCGTCTGTTGCTGGCTCACCGTTTGACGGGCTTGTAAGTCTGCGCTGTTTAATGCCTGCTCGCCTTGTCCTTTTAACAACAATGCAGCCAGTAATGCCCCTCCACCCAGCAATACAACGCCACCCATCCAACGCTGCTTATTGTTCATTGCCATGTTGCTAAGGACTCCCAAACTGCCTCAAGGGTGTGAAATGATCCACACACCATAATAATATCTTGTGGTTGACTACGGGTTAAGGCAGCGGAAAATGCTGCCGTGATGCTTTCATGTTCACTCATATCTTGCGCTTGAACAGAATCCATGCTTTGCAACGCTTGCCGCAACTGTGTCAGACTGGCGGCGCGCTCATTGTGCAGCGCAGCAATATACCAGTGTGCGACAACAGGCTTGAGCAGGCTGGCCACGCCTGAGATATCTTTATCAGCAAGCATGGAAAAAACCAAGTGAATCTTTGGCTTTTCGCTATTTAAGCTATCGGGTCGTGGCTGATCTTGCTGTTGATGTTGATATGCCTGTAATTGCCCCAGCAGAAACTGCACGCCATGCACATTGTGGGCAACATCCAGAATTACGGTACGCTGCTTGAACTGGCGCACTTCAAAGCGACCAGCAATATAAGCTGTTTCAATACCGTGTTCGATGGCGGCATGATCAATTTCTGGCGCACCTAAGAGAACGGCACTAATGGCAGCCGCCACATTGACAGTAGCCAGTCTTGGCACAGGCAAGGCCAGCGTACAGGCTGGACTGGCATAATAAAAACCATCCGGCGCGGTTTGCCAGTGATAGTCCCGGCCAGCCAGCGCTAATGGGCAATTTAATTGCTGAGCCTGATCAATAATGGCCTGTGGTGTGGTTTGATGTGCTGAACTTTGTGCAGAATTTTGTGCAGAGCTTTGCGCTGCCGGTTCGGCATAAATCACGGGAATGGCAGGCCGCATGATTCCGGCTTTTTCAAAGGCAATTTTTTCAATGGTGTCGCCCAGCCACTCGACATGATCCAGACCAATATTGGTAATCACCGCCACATTGGGATCAATCAGATTAACCGCATCCAGTCGACCACCCAAGCCCACTTCCAGTACCCAAATATCACAGGCTTGTTGCTGAAACACCCAAAACGCGGCCAGTGTGGTGGCTTCAAAAAATGACAATGGCAACTGACAGGCAACACGTGCTTGTTCAACCGCCACAAATGCAGCAATTAACAGCGCATCATCCACTTCAAGACTATTGAGTTTAATGCGTTCATTAAAACGGTAAATGTGCGGTGACTGATACAAACCGACCTGATAACCTGCTGCCTGATAAATCGCGGCAATGGTGGTGGTGGTTGAGCCTTTACCGTTGGTTCCGGCCACTGTGACCACATGCGCTGAGGGCGTGAGTAATTGCAAATATTCGGCAACCGGGCGGATGCGCTCCAGTCCCAGATCAATGGCGGTAACGTGAATACTGCTCCAGTAATCCAGCCATTGCTGTAAGGACGAAAGAGCGTTTGGAGCAACACTGGCGGCGCGATTGGCAGTCATAAATACAGTCTTAAGGCAGGTTCATGAGCTTGGCAATCAGGCGCTGGATAGTATCTTTCAGCGCATGGCGATGCACAATCTGGTCAATGACCCCGTGATCCAGTAAAAATTCGGCGCGCTGAAATGGTTCTTGCAGCACTTCCCGTACAGTTTGCTCAATGACCCGCTTACCGGCAAAACCTACCATAGCCTTGGGTTCAGCCAGATGCACATCACCCAGCATGGCCAGTGACGCTGTTACCCCGCCATAGACCGGATGGGTCAATACCACAATATAAGGCAGATGAGCTTGCTTGAGGCGTTCGGTGGCTGCGGCAGTACGCGCCATTTGCATTAGGGAAATCATGCCTTCCTGCATGCGTGCGCCACCTGAAGCCGCAAAACAAATCAGCGGCTGTTGCAAGTTAATGGCGGTTTCGGCGGCCAGTACAAAACGGTCGCCCACCACTGAGCCCATCGAACCACCCATAAAATCAAATTCAAAAGCACAGGCTACCATGGGAATAGCACCGACCAGCCCTTGCATGACCAGCAGCGCTTCGGTTTCATTGGTTTGCTTTTGTGCCTTGGCCAGTCGTTCGGGATAAGGCTGGCTGTCGACAAAACCCAGTGGATCTTTAGGCGTAAATTCCTGCCCCAGCTCACACTCGACCTGATCAAAAAACCAGTTGAGGCGATCACGGGCTTTCATGCGCAAATGTTCGTCACACTGGGGGCACACATAGGCATTAAACGCCATGGCCGTGCGGGTGACTATCGCATGACACTCAGGACATTCAATGATGGGTTCACTATGCAGTGACATTGGGCCTTGCGGATAATCACGTGGTGCCACACCGGGCACCACACGCTCAATCCATGGCGTGCTATCGCCTTTTTGCAACACAGGCTGTTTGATTTTTGGGGTCATATAATTTCATCGAGCGCAGCCCGAAGCTCCTTGATTTTTTCAACAGCCATGCGGTGGGCTGTTTCAGGAGAATGCTCACCAAACGGCTGTACCAGCACCGTGCCGACAATCACGCCATCAGCCACTTGTCCCATTTGCTTGGCCGTGGCTGCATCACGAATGCCAAAGCCCACTCCGACTGGCAGGCTGGTTTGTGATTTGACCTTGGCAATGCGCGCGGCAGCTTCGGTAGTATCCAGTGCGGCTGAGCCAGTTACGCCTTTGAGCGAGACATAATAAATAAAACCACGTGCCTGTTTTAACACGTGAGTAATGCGTGTATCGGTTGACGTGGGTGCCAGCAGGAAAATTGGGTCAAGCTCATATTGCTTGAGCACCACCTCTAGCTCGCCTGCTTCTTCAGGCGGCAAATCCACCAATAGCAGGCCATCTACGCCGGCGCTACTGGCACGCTTGGCAAAATTTTCATAACCAATAATTTCAAGCGGATTTAAATAGCCCATTAGCACAATCGGGGTGTCACGATCAGACTTTCGAAACTCGGCCACCATGTCCAGCACTTTGAGGGTATTGGTTCCCCCTGCCAGCGCCCGCTCTGCTGCCAGTGCAATGGCTGGGCCATCCGCCATTGGATCAGAAAATGGCAAGCCCAGTTCCAGTACGTCTGCACCGGCTGCCACTAGATCATGCAATAATGGTACTGTGACCTGTGGCACTGGATCACCGGCCATGACGTAAGATACCAGTGCTTTTCGACCTGTCGTTTTTAAAGAAGCAAAGCGCGCAGCAAGACGTGACATAACTGATTTTTTCTGTGTTCCCATATAGGGCTATGATTCTAGCCTGAAATGAGGTTGTTCAACAATCTGCCTGTGCATTTATCAACGGGTTTGTACTTTGGCATCGGTGCTTTAATTCTGGGGCTAAAAATGACACAATGCAGCGCTTAAATGTTGCAACAGATCGTATAGGTACAGATGAGCGAGCAAATGTGGACAGCCGTGGATGACTATCTGGAAGCGCAGTTTATGCCTGCTGATCCGGCGCTTGAGCATGTGTTGCAAACCACACTGGACGCTGGCCTGCCCGCGCATCTTGCGGTATCGAGCTTGCAGGGCAAATTCCTGCAAATGCTGGCGCAAATTCATGGTGCCAAAAAAATTCTGGAAATTGGCACACTGGCTGGTTATAGCACCATCTGGCTGGCGCGCGCCTTGCCGCAAGATGGCCGCCTGATCAGCCTTGAAGCCGTGCCGACCAATGTCACGCTGGCACGCAAGAACATTGAATTTGCCGGGCTGTCGCATCTGGTGGATGTTCATGCGGGCAAGGCACTGGATATTTTTCCGGAAATTGAACAGTCCGGTATTGCCCCGTTTGATTTTATTTTTATTGATGCTGACAAGTCTGGTTATAAGGATTATGTGGACTGGGCACTCAAGCTGTCGCGTCCGGGTACGGTTATTATTCTGGACAATGTGATCCGTGGTGGTGGCATTGTGAACTTTGATAACAACACCCGCACCATGACCGGTTTACGTGAATATTTTGCACATTTGGCCGGGCAAAAAAAACTCACCAGCACCACCTTGCAAACCGTCGGCTGCAAGGGGCATGACGGGTTTACGCTGGCAGTGGTGCTTTAAGTTTTATCGCTTTTATACAAAAAATATCAGGCATTAAACTGCTGTAAAAATTGTCTGGCCTGTCTAGGTGATTGTAGACGGACAAACTGAATATGGGCAAATTGAGGATTGGCCATCATCTGCTGATATTTGCGCTGGTTTTTGCCATGGGTTTTGATCATCCACCAAATGATGGACGAATCACCACTTAAAAAAGCCCGCTGAAAGGTTTCAACATTGTTGGTGCCTTCCCAAAGTGCTGTGCCCCTGATCAGGCGTTTAATAGTGCGGCTAACCGACTGATACAGATTACGGCCAAATCCATAATCCAGCCAGATTACCAGATCAACCTGCTGCCATTTTAAATGCGTCGTGCGGGTGTAGTTACCATCCAGAACCCAACTTTTGGCCTGCAAGTGCGGTTCAAGTTTGGCAAAAAACTCCGCATTACTGGATTCCTGCCAGTCGGATTTCCAGAACAACACATCCATTTCAATATGCGGCACAGCCATTTTTTGTGCCAATGCCTTGCTAAATGTTGTTTTACCGCTGGCACTGGTGCCGACCACATTAATTCTTTGAATCATTTTTTTAAAATACTTATCAAATCCGGCAGCAGATTATACGCTTAATAGCCCGCTATTACCATTTGGCATAGTGCTGCTCCAGCAGGCCCATTTGCGCATCAATGTCGACACGACCACCCTGACAAGTAATAATACCTGATACCTCACTCACCCACTGGTTAAACTGGCTAGCCACCACCACAAAATTTTTGGCTTCATGCCGCCGCCAACTGGTGTGTACTATTAATTCAATACCGCCATCGGCATTATAAATACGCCACCGGGTTTTGGATTGCTGCTCAAACAGCACGGCTGGCAGCTCGATAATTTTGCCATTGAGCCATAGCGAATTTTCACTGACAAAGGTTTCATTCACGCCGCTGGCCAGATTAAGACCCAAACGCTGGCCTGAATGATCCACGCCAGACAATGACAGCCAGTGCCACGCAGTTTCTGCCCGCAGCATGCCGCAAGTATCGTCAAGGGCTGCCACAAACTGATGGCTTTTTAAATCAATTGCCTGCTGGTTAAAGTATAAATTCCCCGTAACTGAAAGCGCTGTTTGTTTATGCGTATATGTCCAGCCCGATGCACCGGTCGGACTACACAGCACTAGCGGTTCAGTAACATCCATGGCAATGCTCGCATCCAGCAGCATGTGCTTGCCATGCCGCACCTTGACCAGACGTCCGGTTGCAGTCTTCTTGATTTCAATCAGAAAGCCAGATTTTTTAAACGATGAAGTGCCAATAGCATGATTGCAGACATGGGTGTGCTGGCCAAAAGGCTGCAAAAAGGACTTTTCCAGCACCTTGCCGGTTTGACGGTCATAGCAATAAAAAAAACCATGCCCGACCCAGCCCAGATCGACCACAGCTAGCCCAACCATATACTGGCTGTTGTTAAGGCTAATAAACTGGAAACTTTTAAAACGCAGGCTTTTTTTGATGCCAGTAATAGGACGTTTAAATGGTGACACATAATGAAAATCATGAATATCAATGCACTGCGGTACGGTCTTAAAGCGACCATAGCGCGGCTTGCCGTGTTCAAATAAATTTTTCATGCTGTATTGTCCTTAATGTATTTTGCAGCTTTCCTACTGCTGTATTAATGCTTCAAGCGGCGCTGCTGAAGTGGCGTGTTGCCTGTCCAGCGCTTATAGGCACGGGTAAACGCGCTTTGATCCGAATAACCCAATAATTGCGCAATATCACTCAACGGCACATGCTGATGCAAATACTGACGACACAACTGCTGGCGTACCTCATCCAGTAGCTGCTGAAAACTAACCTCATGCTGCATCAGGCGACGTTGCAAGGTACGGCTACTTAAATGCAATTGCCGCGCCAATTGAGGCAGCGTCGGCTCACCCAACTGACACAATTCGATCAGCTTGCGCTGTGCCTGTTGCAAAAAAATATCGGTACTGGGCATGCTGTTCAGCGCCTGCTCGGCCTGCTGCTGCAAAATATCCAGCAAGGCTTTGTCCGGTTTTTCAATCGGAATATTCAGGATGTTGGCAGGAAAACTAAACACCGAATAGGGCTGGTCAAACAATACCGCACAACCAAAAAACTGCTCATAAATTTGGAGGTTTGCAGCACCACCTTTGAGTGAGTGGGCAAAATACACATGGTTAATATTTAAGGATCGCCCAACCAGTTGCAGACTAAATTGTTGCAAAATGGCCATCCCCAGCTCATGCATAATGCCATTGAGCGGCTTGGGTTGCGGCCAGCGTAGTTCAATCTGATGACCTTGCTGGATAATCTGCATTTGCTCCATCTCGTTATTAATCCATTTGCCATAACGGTGCAGGCGCAACAAGGCCTCACCCATATTTTCGCAGGCATGCAGCAAGTAGCCCAAAATTCCCAGATTGGCAGTATTAATGCCCTGTGCAATCGACAACCCAATAGTAGAATCATTCAAATAATGCGCCAGTTGTTCCAGTAACAGCACAAACTGTGCGACCGGCACATGACTAATTTGCTGCCCTGTACAGGCTGATGTCACCAAGGCCAATTGCTCGCTATCAAACACATCAGATAGTGCAATCTGGCGCTGCTGCATAAACTGCACCATAAGCTGTAACTGGTTGCTATTAACAATGGCTGTATTTTGCATGGCGTGATTTGTATAAATTTTGGCGAAAGCTGTCAAAACTTTCTACCATAAAAAATCAATACTGTATGCATCAATCTAAAAAATGAAGGCATTACCATGAATGCGCCATTAAACGCTCAATACGCTGCGGACATGCAGGTTCGAAAAAATCTGGACTTTCAGCTTGAACAAAACATGCCACGTTTCTGGTTTGGTGGCCATCCGTTTAAAACCCGCGTGTTTGATGCGCTCAGCCTGACTTTTCCGGATGGCGAACGCTATTTTATTAGCAGCGTGCGTCTGTACCGCGACCAGATTACTGACCCTGAACTGCAAGCCAAGGTCAAAGACTTTATTTTGCAGGAAGCGCAGCATGGCATTGCCCATGACAAAATGAACCAGATCCTCATTGATCAGGGTATGCCGGTTGATACCATGATTGGCGAAATGAAATCGCGCTTTGACTATTGGCTTAAACACAAAAGTCCTCAAGTCAACATTGCCATTACCGCTGCCAGTGAGCACTTAACGGCGTTAATGGCAGAATGTTTTTATGCCAACAAAGAAACACTAGCCGAGGTTGACCCCTATGTGCGCGCCCTGTATGCGTGGCATGCGATTGAGGAAATGGAACACCGTGATGTGGCCTTTGATGTGATGCAAAATGTGGCCAAGGTTCCTTATGCGTTACGCGCACGCGCCTTGGCATTAACCAGCGTGATGATGTATGGCTTTACCCTATATCGCACCAATATCATGCTCAAGGCCGATGGTTTTAGTAAGCGTGAGCGTGTCAAAATGTTTGCCCAAGGCATGCCATGGCTGTTTGGCAAAAAAGGCATTTTGTCTTCGATGAAAAAACCATATATGGACTGGTTTAAGCGCGATTTTCATCCCAGCCAGCATCCGGTACTGGCGCAGTATCCGGTCTGGGTAGAAACGCTGGAAAAGACTGGTGATCCGATTCAGGCAGGTCAGGCTTTATGGGAAGCCGGAAAGTAATCGCCATTTCAATGATAAGGTAATAAAATTCTTGTTACCTTATCTTTACTACACTATTTAAAAATGATGAAACAATCGTTTAATTTTTTGATTACTTTTATAACTTACTTATTAATAAGTTTTTGGCTCATAGCTGGCCTTTTTATACTAGATCTCTTGCATAAATCAAAAGATGATCAATGTATTGATCATCTTTTGAGCTAAAAATTGGATTGCTTTCATCTATAATGACAGCATGAAATATACCGATATCAAATCATTAC
>SECL01000029.1 GCA_004173455.1 Moraxellaceae bacterium
AATTATGATTTATAAGAAAAAATAGTTATTTTTAATCAAAAAATAAAAATACTGTAGATCATTGCCCTAATAACAGACAGTAGATCTACAGCTCAAGCTATTAGTGACGTTCTGAAGCATGGTTAATGGTGTACTTTGGAATCTCGATTTCAAGATCCTTGTCCTCAATCAGAACCTGACAGGAGAGACGGGAATCAGGCTCCAATCCCCAAGCGCGATCGAGTAGGTCTGCCTCAACATCATCCATTTCATCGAGTGAATTAAAACCCTGACGCACTACCACATGACAGGTAGTGCAGGCTGCGGACATATCACAAGCATGTTCAATGCACACGTCATTATCCAGTAGGCTCTGACATAAGTTGGCATTGGGTTCAACGTCAAAAGTTTTACCTTCAGGACAAAACTGTGGATGAGGAAGGACTGTAATACGTGGCATGATAACTCTCTATTATTGGCTATTTATCTAAAGCGTACTTGGCTCATTGATATAATTTGATGTCAGGGGTTCCAATCATTCAGACGAGTGCCTTTTAAAGCGGCATCAACGTGCTGATTCATGCGAATGGCTGCAAAATTATTGCTATGACCCTTTAAGCGGGCAATCGCCATATCAATTCGGTTGAGTTGATTGGTGGCCATGGCTTCGTGTACTGCTTGCATTGCGCGTTGCAGAGCATCCAGATCGATAGCATCGAGTAAATCTCCATCTGCTGCAATTGCCTGTTCCAGCGCTTCTAGTTCACGCTCAGCCTCTACCTTGGTTTCCTGTAATTGCCGCAGATTTTTATCTTCTTCAGCAAACTGAAAACCATCAGTTAGCAGCCGTGTCATATCCTGTTCGGACAGACCATAAGACGGCTTAATGTTAATCTGACTATTCACACCACTGGTGGCTTCACGTGCGGAAACTGACAGTAAGCCATCCGCATCGATCTGGAATTTTACTTCAATTCGCGCAGCACCGGCAGTCATGGGTGGAATACCATGTAGTTCAAATTTACCCAGTGAGCGACAATGCTCGACCAGATCGCGCTCGCCTTGCACCACATGGATCAGCATGGCGGTCTGGCCATCTTTATAGGTAGTAAATTCCTGTTGGCGTGCTACTGGAATAGGGGTGTTGCGCGGAATAATCCGTTCTACCAGTCCGCCCATGGTTTCCAGCCCCAGCGATAAAGGTGTTACATCCAGCAGTAAAGCACCATTGGCCTGATTACCGACCAGTTGATCGGCTGAAATGGCTGCGCCCAGTGCCACCACCTGATCAGGATCAAGTGAACATAATGGTGTCTGCTCAAAAAATGCAGCAACGCTGTCCTGTATGGCGGGGGAACGCGTTGAGCCACCCACCAATACTACCGCATCAATCTGGTTGATTTTAATCTTGGCATCACGCAATACACGCTTGCAAACAGCCAAGGTCCGTTCAATAACTGGTGCAATCAGGCTGTTAAATTGCTCTCGATTAAGCTGATACGACAAGCCTTTAAACACAAAATTCACATCATTCTGCATAGTCAGTTGCTCTTTCACATCACGGGAAAGCAACAACAAGGCTTGCGCCTCTGAAGTAGACAATACAATATTTGGCGTTTGCTCACGAATCCATTTGGCAATAATACGATCAATGTCATCACCACCAAGTGCTGTATGGCCACCAGTGGACAGCACTTCAAAAACCCCTTTGCTCAATCGCAAAACGGAAACATCAAAAGTACCACCACCCAAATCAAAAATAACCTGAATTTTCTCATCAGTATTTTCAATTTTATCGAGCCCATAAGCAATTGCAGCTGCTGTCGGCTCATTGAGTAGTCTTAATACATTTAAGCCAGCCAATTGAGCAGCATCACGGGTTGCTTGGCGCTGAGCTTCATCAAAATACGCAGGCACAGTAATGACAGCACCTGTTAATGCATCGGCTAGGGATTGTTCAGCCAGTTTTTTTAGCCGAAACAAAATATCAGCTGAAATTTCTACAGGCGTTTTGCGACCCTGATTGGTGACAAATGCAGGCATCTGGTCATCGTCGCCTTCAAGCCTATACGGATGTTCAAAACGGATGTCATTGCGTGAGCGACCCATAAAACGCTTTACAGACACAATGGTATTAGCGGGATCTTGCTCAATAAAATTACGTGCTGCCTGACCTACTGTGGTGGTATCAGAACCGTAGTGGATAACAGATGGCAATAGCAACTTATCATACTCATCAGCCAGTACCACCGGTTTGCCGGAACGAACAGTTGCTACCAGAGAGTGAGTTGTGCCTAAATCAATCCCTACCGCAATCCGGTGTTGATGCGGAGCAGTAGTTTGGCCGGGTTCAGCAATTTGCAGCAACGCCATACGACAAAAACCTTTATAAATCTGTTAAAACGAATAATTAAAAGAAGCGCTTAAAGCTCGTCATCAAATGCGGCGTCCAGATCATCTGAAAAACCTTCTGAGCCAAACTCATCAAAACGATCTTCTGCTTTATCAATATCAAGGAGAACACGCTGAATAAATCGCAATTTGCGAGTAGTATCACGCGCATCAACCCAGTCTTTTTCTTCAAGATCAATCTTGAATTCGCGGCTTAATGCGGCTAGCCACTGAGTCACCTCAACGCGTAAGG
This sequence comes from Moraxellaceae bacterium, assembly GCA_004173455.1. Taxonomy (GTDB): domain Bacteria; phylum Pseudomonadota; class Gammaproteobacteria; order Pseudomonadales; family Moraxellaceae; genus Alkanindiges. The sequence continues at coordinate 2,624 of SECL01000029.1, forward strand.
AGTCTAGTTGTTCTGTGGTAGATGCTTCTTCAAGTTGTTCACGGAGTTCAAGTGCATGCTGTAAAAACTCTAGATCACCAATAGAGTTTTCAAGTCCACCATCCTGCTTGTTAAGCTGGAGTAGGTAAGCGGCACGACTATCTGCATGAATTAATGTTTGATAGCCTTGATTAATCTGGCTAGATTGTTGCAAGGCCTGATTACTGGATTGTTCAGGTTGCTGCCGGTCAGGATGATATTGTTGTTGTAATTGCCGGTATTTTGCCTTGAGGTGAGTTAAATCAACATCAAAACTGGGGCTTATGTCAAAAAGCTCAAAATAAGTCACAGCATCACCTTTAGTACATCAAAAATAGTATAAAAGTCTTTTACTTAAACAGTAAAAGACTCACCACAACCACATTCACCCTTTTGATTAGGGTTGCTAAACTCAAACCCTTCATTGAGGCCATTCTTGACGTAGTCCATTTCCAGACCATTCAAATACACCAGACTTTTTGGATCAACAAACACTTTAACGCCAAATTCTTCAAATGCGGTATCTACTGGATCAACCTGATCCACAAACTCCAGCACATAAGCCAAACCAGAACAACCGGAAGTTTTTACACCCACTTTAATGCCTTCACCTTTACCGCGATTTTGCAAAAAATCATAGATATGGCGTGCAGCGCGTTCAGTTAAGTGAATCATTCCGATTGCTCCTGTGGTTGGATAAGATGATGGGCTTAAGCTTGATCAGCAACTTTTTTGCTACGGTAATCATCAATCGCTGCTTTAATGGCATCTTCAGCCAATACGGAGCAGTGAATTTTTACCGGTGGCAAGGCGAGTTCTTGCGCTATATCCTTATTTTTAATGGCTTGTGCCTGATCCAGCGTTTTGCCTTTAAGCCATTCTGTTACCAGAGAGCTTGAAGCAATGGCAGAACCACAACCATAGGTTTTAAAGCGCGCTTCTTCAATAATACCGTCGTTATTTACCTGAATCTGCAAACGCATCACGTCACCACAGGCAGGCGCACCGACCATACCGGTGCCTACATTGTCAGCATCCTTATCCAGAACGCCAACATTACGTGGATTTTCGTAGTGATCAATTACTTTATTGCTGTAAGCCATTTTGCTTCTCCAAACCTCGGGGTCAGCGAGTGATAATTAATATGGGGATTGCGCCCCACAATTTAAATGCATGATACCTAAAACAGGGCAGGGATTAGTGTGCTGCCCATTGTACGCTAGATAAATCAATGCCTTCTTTATACATATCCCATAGCGGCGATAATGCGCGCAATTTGTCCACAGCCGATCTAGTAAATGCCAATACCTGATCAATATCATCTTCTGTGGTAAAGCGACCCATGCTAAAGCGTAGTGAGCTATGTGCCAATTCATCCGGCAAACCTAGCGCACGTAATACATAGGACGGTTCAAGTGTGGCTGAAGTACAGGCTGAACCTGAGGATACTGCCAGATCTTTAAGCGCCATCATTAGTGATTCACCTTCAACAAAGTTGAAACTGACATTAAGGATATTGGCCACGCGAAACTCTGGATCACCATTTAAGTGAACCTCTTCCATGTCTTGCAATCCTGTCCACAGTTTTTCACGCAGGGCATTCAATCGCTGTTGTTCGGTGATACGGTCACGTTCAGCCAGTTCAAACGCTTCACCCATGCCGACAATCTGGTGGGTAGGTAGAGTGCCTGAACGCATACCGCGCTCATGCCCACCACCATGAATCTGTGCTTTTAAACGAACACGTGGGCTACGACGCACATATAGAGCACCAATCCCTTTAGGACCATAGGCTTTGTGCGCTGAAAAACTCATGAGATCAACCTTCATGCGTGACAAATCAATTTCAGTTTTGCCAACAGCTTGGGCAGCATCCATATGGAAATAAATCCCACGTCCACGGGTAATATCACCAATGGCCTGTGCATCATTCAAGTTTCCCAGCTCGTTATTGACCAGCATCAGGGAAACTAAAATCGTATCTTTGCGCAGTACGGCTTCTACCATTTCGGGTGTAATACGACCGGTACCGGGTTGTGGCTCAATATAAGTGACCTCAAAACCTTCATCTTCCAGCTGGCGACAGGTATCTAGGACTGCTTTATGCTCAATCTTGCTAGTAACAATGTGCTTGCCTTTTTTATGATAAAAATGCGCAACCCCTTTAATCGCCAGATTGTTGGATTCGGTCGCCCCAGAAGTCCATACAATTTCACGCGGGTCAGCTTTGATCACATCAGCAATTTGCTGGCGAGCATGCTCAACCGCTTCTTCTGCCTGCCAGCCATAGCCATGCGAACGTGAGGCAGGATTACCAAATACGCCATCCATAGTCAAAAATTGCATCATGCGATCAGCAACACGTGGATCAACCGGTGTAGTGGCAGCATAATCGAGATAAATAGGACGTTTCATAACAGGTTACCTGCAAGCGTTAAACGTGAAGGATCAATCGGAGAGGCGTTCTGGCGCAACACAACGGCCTGAACATTCTTGCGTTCGACAAGACTAGCAAGAGTAATGCCTGCAAGATAATGTTCAATGTGACTGGATAAGTCCTGCCAAAGGTCATGGGTGAGGCACATCGCGCCATTTTGGCAGTTGCTTTTATGGTCGCAACGTGTGGCATCAACCGACTCATTCACAGCCTCGATAATCTCGAGTACTGCAATATCATGAGCAGAGCGTGCCAGCCGATAGCCCCCATTGGCACCGCGAACACTGGAAACCAGTCCCTGACGTTTGAGTTTGGCAAACAGTTGCTCAAGATATGCCACCGAAATGGATTGCCTTGCAGCAATTTCGGCAAGCGTAATAGTCTGGTCAGCTGGCTGGAGTGCGAGGTCAAGCAGGGCAGTCACGGCATAGCGACCGCGAGTGGTCAGGCGCATAATCCGATGAACGCAAAAAAAGTGATGCATTGATTTTAATGAATTCCGACTAATTTAGTCAAGTTTAATTTCTTAATAATTTTTCAATAGTTAATATCAATTCTGGAAATATAAAATAGCATTAAAATTTTAAAAATTTAGCGCATTAATTAAAGTACCACCACGTATAAAGTAAACCTGCCAGTAATAATATAATTACACTTCCCAGCGCCACTAAAAGCATCTGGTAGCGTTTTTTCATTATTTTAAGTTCATAAGCCTGCTGCTTGGTGGCAATGGACATATTGCTTAATTGTAGGCGTTGCTCATCAATCCGGCGTAATAAGGGTTTCATACGCTGAGAAACTGGCGTGACATCATTGGTTTCAAAGCTAAACCAGTGCCGCCAGTCTGAAGCAATTTGCGGTAAATTAAAGTACTCCATTAGATGACGAAGTTCCGTAGACAATTGCTGTTCACCCTTAATACTGATCTTTTCAAATGCTATCGGTTTAGCAGTAAAAAAAGCACGGAGTAAAGTGAGGGTAGATGCAGTAACGGTGGCATCAATTTTGGTATTTTCAGCCATTTCAAAGTCGAACAGCACGCCTTGCGGTGCAAAGGTGACATAAAATGTATCGCTAGGCAGATGGGTTTTGACACAAATCAGGGCACGTTGCTGAATTAAATGCTGGGCATGATGACGTGACATACGGTCATGCTTGAGCAGGAAAGTAAGCAGAGTCTCAATAAGAATAAGTAAAAACGACTGAAAAAGGTTCCGCTCTTGTGGCGCCTGTTGTGAAGGCATACAACATTTTTCCTTGGCAAGCAAAAGGTTAACTAACTACATAGAGGTATAAATGACTAGGTTCTATCTTGTCGACTTTCGCCACAAAGTCAATAGTTTGTTAGACAAAAATTTAAGAGTGAAATGTTCGCTATGATATATTCAAGGTAATTTACTGTTGATGTTCGGTGTTAATTTGCCGAAATTCTAGTCATTACTTTATGGAGAAATTTATGACCAATGCCAAAATAAACGAAGTGGATTCACAAGCAGACGAGTCAAAAAATACAACCAACGCCCTCGACGATAAAAATCAGACTTCTGCTGAGATCCCTAATCGTAAAAAAAATGGACTGGATTTTCGCAAGTACACTAAACAAATCTGGCTAGCGGGTCTTGGTGCATTTTCTCGTGCTGAAGATGAAGGTACTAGACTGTTTGATTCACTGGTAAAGGTAGGAGAGGAGCTTGAATCTAAAACCAGCGATATTGCCGATAGTACGGTTGGGGTGGTGGGTGAAGTAAAAGATCGGGTTACCGGCCGTGTGAGCGATACTAAGGAAAGAGTAGAGCGAGCACTGGATGATCGGGTAAGTTCTACCGTATCACGTATTGGTTTTGCCTCTCATAAAGAAGTGGCGCAACTGGTTGATGTGATTGAGCGACTGGAACAAAAAATTGATGATTTGACTGATGAAGTAAAAAAACTACGCGCCAAAAAATAGTGCAAATTTTGTACAACCACTCAAAAACATAATTTTTTCGATGAAAAAACTTAAAAAAGGCGGCCATTTTTGATCTTAATGGTCTGGATGTGCTTGCCTTGTCCTCAAGGCATTGATATAAAGTCCTATAAGTCGAGATAGTGATTAGTGATTTTTTTAACAAAGTGATTCAGAGGAAGTTGACTTCATGAATAAAGCAGAATTAATTGATGCCATTGCTACCCAAGGGGGTTTATCAAAAGCTCAGGCTGGTCAGGCATTGGATGCAACAATTGGTGCTATTAGCGATGCCCTGAAAGCTGGCGAAACTGTAACGTTGGTTGGTTTTGGGACTTTCAGCGTTAAAGAACGTGCTGCACGTTCTGGCCGCAATCCAAAAACAGGTGAAACCATCAAAATTGCCGCAACCAAAGTACCTGGCTTTAAAGCAGGTAAAGGGTTAAAAGACGCTGTTTCCTAAGCAGTGCTCTGGTATTAACGCGCCTTATCTGGCGCGTTTTTCATTTATTCAATGCGTTAAAATAGTTTTTACGGATCAGCGCTTAAAGCGCAAATTACTTGTATCTTGAATAATATAAGCTAACATGCTTGCGCATCGTTTTTTTGGTAGGGTTTATGGAAGCGTTTCGTCGTTTAATCAAAGGCTGGCTAGGCAAAGTTTTACTGGTCATTTTTTTAATTCCTTTTGCGCTAGTAGGTATTGAAGGCTATTTCAGCAGAAGTGGCAATGATAGTGCCGCTATTCAAGTCAATAAGGCAAAAATTAGCCAGACCGCCCTGAATACTGCCATTGAAAATCAGCGCAAGCAGTTGCTAGAACAGGTCAAAGGTGATGAAAGCCTGCTTAATCAAGCTGTCATCAAAAAATCAGTGACAAATAATCTGATTTATCGTGCTTTATTGCTTGATCAGGCTCAGAAACTGGGTTTTGAACTGAGTGACCAGCAAATTGGCCAACTAATTCGTCAGGAACCTAGTTTCCAAGAAAATGGCAAATACTCTGATGCATTATTTCAAACTTACCTGAAAAACTCTGGCACTTCGCTAGCGCAGCTATTAAATGATGTGCGTGAACAGGTGGCAATTCAGCAACTGGCAGGTGGCATTAATGATACTGGTCTGTCCAGTAAAGTTGATATCGACCGCCTAACAGTTATGCAAACAGAAAAAAGAAATGTGCATGTTGCCAGTCTGCCATTAAGCAGCTTTACTACTGATGCGCAAATCACGCCTAAACAAATTTCTGATTATTATACAAAAAACAAAGCACAGCTTAGCTTGCCAGAAAGTGTTGATGTCAGTTATGTCATACTGGATAGTAATAATTTGGCACCACAAGTTCAGGTGACAGAAGCAGACATTCAGGCGCAGTACAAAGCCATGCAAACCAAAAGTGCAGGTGCTGAAGAGCGTCATGTTCAGCATATCCTGATTGAGGTCAACGACAAGACTTCTGATGCTGCTGCCAAACAGCAAATTGAAAAAATTGCTGCACGTCTTAAAGCTGGTGAAGATTTTGGTAAGGTAGCTAGTGAGGTATCACAAGATCCCGGTTCTGCTGCAAATAAAGGTGATCTGGGCTTTTTGAGCAAGGGCACTTTTCCGGGCGCATTTGATGATACGGCATTTAGTTTACCTGTGAATCAGGTATCTACTCCTGTACGTTCCGATGCTGGTTATCATCTCATTAAAGTTAGCGAAATCAAAAAAGATAGCGTTGCAAGTCTGGAATCAGTGCGTCCGCAATTAAATGCTCAGGCACAGCAAAGCAAACTCGATGAACTGTATGGTGAAACTGTCAATAGCTTAAACGATATGGCAGTAGACACTGATAGCTTGCAAGATTTAGCCAAAGCACAAAAACTTGTGATTAATTCTGCAAAAAATGTGACCCAGAAAAATTCAGTTGAACCTTTAAATAGTGCAGCCGTTAAGGCCGCTCTGTTCAATGATGATGTAATTCACGGAGACCGTAAGATTTCGACAGGGATTGAAATTGTACCGGGCAAGACTATCTGGGTTAAAGTAAATAACTATCATGCAGAACGTCTGCAAACACTTGCTGAGGCAACACCACAAATTAAGCAGATTTTGCAGGATCAAGCACAGCACACAAAGGCAGAAGCTAAAGCTAAAGCAATCATTGCTGCATTGAAAACCAAAACGCCAGCACAGGTACAGCAGGAAAATAATATCCACTTACAAGATCTGGGTGAAATTACTCGGATGAGTGGTGCACCACTGGCACTTGAACGTGCAGTCTTTACTGTTGTCAAGCCAACAGATGACCACTGGTCAGCCGGTTATTATATGCAGGGTGATAATCTGATTATAGTTGCTGTGTCTAAGGTAACTGCCGGTGATCCAGCCACTGTTAATCCTGAACAACGTCAGCAATTAACCACCACAATGGCTAATTTACGAGGTCAGCAGGAACTGGCTGATTATGTTCAGTACCTAAAATCCAAAGCCAAGATTAAGGATCATTCTACTGAAAATACCAGTAAGTAATGATTAACTGGTTAAGAAGCCATCCTTAGGATGGCTTCTTTTACTCAATAGAATGTTTTTTTGTTTCACTAAAATAATAATGAAATTCATTTCCTGTTTCCGCCACCACATGACGATCACTTTTTAAAATGGTATCGGCACGTTTTTTACGAGGATAGGGGAGTTGTGTGCTATCACCAAAGCGGGGTAACCGGTCTTCGTGTCCCACAATAAAAAGGAATTCATTGAGGCTCATGACTTGCTTGGAATGATTGGCAAAGCGTAATGTAGCCCGATAAGAAAATCCAGATTGATAAAATCGCTTGAGGACTTGTGTACCATCATTTTCATTTTCATTTTCATTTTCATTTTCATTTTTAAATTTTTTAATTTGTTCAATGCTTTTATTTAACTGATGAATTTCATAGAGTATTTTCTGATTTTCAAGTAGATTAGATCCATTGCTTTGAAGCATTTCTAATTGATGCTCAAACCACTCGATCACTTCATCCGGCTCAATAGTAAGAATGGAAATCGCTGGATTTTTGGTAAAATTCACAGCAATCACATCTTCAATAATTAATGGCGTTTCCAATAATTTAGGAAATTTTTTAAGCTCAAAACGCGTTACAATTGCTTGTGCCTGCTGATTATAATCTTCAATCAGTCGTTTAATGTCATCCAGATGATACGGTGTCAATAATACCAGACATTTTAGGCGTGGTTTACCTGCTAAAAGTGCTGCATTTTTACCAAAACGTTCTCCTTGGCTTTTAACAAAGCTATGCAATTCAAAAGGAATAGTTTGTGTTTCTGCACGATTACGCAGTTGCATTAATTCATTGTGATAACTATCAAACCATTTTGAAATTTCTAACCGAACTAGGCTTTGCTGTTCTGCATGGGTTAAACGTTCTGGTCTCATGACGTACTTGCCATTAAATAACTAGAATTTTATCATAGTGTAAATTTATAGCTAACTCAAGATAATAACAGCAATAGGATTAATGCACTTATACAGACAAAGTTAACCATTCATATTCTGCTTTGGAGAAAAATTGTGCAAATGATGACCAACTTATCCGACTGTGCAAAAGCTTGCATTGAATGTTCTACCGCGTGTACGACCTGTGCTTATACTTGTCTAAAAGAAGACGTTCAAATGATGCGGCAATGTATTCAAAACTGCTTGGAATGTAGTGAGCTATGCAAACTATGCGCGGCATTTGACCAGCACCAATCTGCACTAAGACCTGATCTTTGCGCGCTATGTGCCAGCGCATGTGAACGCTGCTATGTAGAATGTAGTCAACATCAGCATGAACATTGCCAGATCTGCACTCAAGCTTGCCAACAGTGTGCGCAAGCGTGCCGCAAAATGGCAGCTTAATAAAAATCTAAAGTGGGTTGGGCTAATTAAGTTAGTTCCAGCCCCAGAAGATCAAAGCAATTGCTTAAGCAGCTTTTTATTTTCAACAATTCATTCAAGTTATTTTAGCGCACTACGTAATTTGAACAATGGCTTTATCAAAGCACAGGATTTGTAATAATTGTTCAAATTACTTCTTAATGCGAGAGATAGAGAATACTCAAGCTGTATTGCAATATATTTTATTTAACATAATATACATTATACGACCTAATTTAAGTTAATGCTTAATGTAGAAGATCTAAGCCATATTAAAGTTTTCCTCATTCCTCATTTTTGCAATGGCTATTAGGTTTGCTTATTAACGATGCAAAAATAGCTTTTTGCTTTATTTTCACTAAACAACTTTATTAACATAGGTTTTTCTATTTTAAAACTCATATAAACCCATCAAGGCCTCATAGAGATAGTAAGCATCTGCCAAATTTTTGCTACTATATCTTCTGATTTTTTGTGATGAAGGTAATTTTATTATGGCTAAAAATGCGTTGCAGGCACAGCTTTTGAAAGCAGGTCTAGTTGATAACAAAAAGGCGCAGCAAATTAATAAGCAAAATCAGCATGCTAAACGTACTGGTGCGCAAACAGATGCAGAAGTAAAACAGGCTCTAGCTGACGCTCAAGCGAAAAAGCTTGAAAAAGATCAGCAATTAAATCAGAAAAAACAACGCTTACTCGAAGAAAAGACGTTAAAAGCTAACATTATACAAATGATCAAGCAGCATCAATTAAAAGATACTTCCGGTGATATTAGCTATCAATTTATTGATCAATCAAAGGTTAAGAAAATTTATATCACACAAAAACTTTACGATCAGATTGTAGCAGGTCATATTGCGATTGGCCGATTGGGAGATAGTTATGCCCTACTACCACGTCCCTTAGCCGATCGTATTGATGAGAAACAAGCTGGTTTTATTGTTATTGCTAATATAAAAGATGAGCAACAATTAGATAAAGATGATCCCTATGCTGCGTATGTTATTCCTGATGATTTGATGTGGTGAGTATTGATTTAATAAGAATGTGTGTAATTATATTTTGGTGGATTAATTAAATTACACTAGGATATTATGGTAGTTGTTTAATCCGCTATTCAAAAGATACAGCGGATTTTTTTAGCAAAAATTATTGAATTGAATGATAAATTTCAATCAGTTTTTGTTGAGGATTATCAGATTTGGTAATAGGTCGACCGATGACCATATAATCCACCCCATCAGAAATTGCCTGTTGCGGTGTGACAATGCGTTTTTGATCATCTGTTGCACTATCTATAGGACGAATCCCTGGCGTCACTAATAAAAACTCTGAACCTAACTGTGCTCTTAATAGCTTTGCTTCTTGCGCTGAACACACGACGCCATCCAAACCACAGGATTGAGCCAATGCTGCTAATCTAACCACTTGCTCAGCAGCAGTAATTTGAACTCCTACTTCTGCAAGATCAGCATCACTCATGGACGTTAACACAGTCACTGCCATCAAATGGGTTTTATAACTTCCTTGTTTAAGTCGTGACACGCAAGTTTCCATCATTTCGCGGCCACCACTGGCATGCACATTAACCATCCAGATGCCTAAATCAGCGGCTGCCAAAACAGCTTGAGCAGTTGTATTCGGGATATCGTGAAATTTTAGATCAAGAAATACTTCAAATTGACGTTGATGTAATTGCTGAATAATTTGGGGACCAAGACGGGTAAACAATTCCTTCCCTACTTTAAGTCGGCATCGTTTAGGATCCATCTGATCTGCCAGTGTTAAGGCATCACGTTGATTATTGACATCAAGGGCAACAATAATACTCAAAATCGCATCCAAATATTAGGCAATAAAACCCCCATTATAATGGGCTTTTGTGTTGAACGGGAGTCACATCGACTACCGATTTTTCTTGTTGTGCTGCTACTGCAGCTGCACTGGCAGCTTGAATTTGCTGCTGCCTTAGAATATCAATTTCACGATTTAAGCGCTGCACTTCCCAGTTACGCTGAAACACCTTAAACACGATAACTCCCAGCAGTAGACCTATAACAATGCCAAGCACCAAGGTAAGCAACAGTAATAATCCGGCTCGCATCGCTGGAACTTGGGTAAACAATAAGTCAACAGGAAGTTCAGTGCTATTCTGCAAAACCAATGCAAGCGCATAGCCAAAAATAACGATAAGTAATACTATTAGAACATAGCGCATTGCATTCTCCACAGAAAATTATGATTATTTGGAATTTAGCGCATCATTTACTGCATCACGCAGTGCTTTACCAGGCTTAAAATGAGGAACAGCTTTAGCAGCTACTTTCACAGAGTCACCAGTCTTGGGATTACGACCAACACGTGGTTCACGATGATGTAGGGCAAAACTGCCAAAACCACGAATTTCAATCCGATTATTGGTTGCTAGTGTACCAATCATTTGGTCTAGCATTGTTTTAATGGCTTCTTCAACCACCACTTCGGAAATATTGGTTTGCTTAACAGCAATCCGTTCTATGAGGTCAGATTTATTTAATGCATTAATTGTCATGATTAATCTCTTAGAAATTCAGATAGTTAATCATAACAGCTTTTTATAATAGTTCGGTAGCACGAGTTTTATCACTGTGCTACCGAATGCAACTTTTTATTAAAAGTAAGCGTTAAATTTCGCTTACTTGTTCTGGGCGGCCTTAATCAGGTCACCTAGAGTCTTAGGACCAGCGTCTTGATTGGTAGCAGCTGGTGTAGTAGTGCGCAGATTATTGATGGCTTCACGCTCTTCTGCTTCATCTTTTGCCTTGATAGACAGATTAATGGAACGAGATTTGCGGTCAACGTTGATAATCTTGGCTTCAATTTCCTGACCAACACTCAAATGCTTGGTAGCATCTTCAACACGGTCACGATTGATTTCAGAAGCTTTCAGGGTCGCTTCGATATCATCAGCCAGCTTCACGGTAGCACCGCGGGCATCAACTTCAGTAATCGTACCTTTAACCAAAGCACCGCGCTCATTCTTGGACAGATAGTCATTGAATGGATCATTGTTCAGTTGTTTCACGCCAAGGCTGATACGGTTACCTTCTGCATCAACAGACAGAATAACGGCTTCAACAGTGTCGCCTTTCTTGTAGCGACGAATAGCTTCTTCGCCAGCTTCGTTCCAAGAAATGTCAGACAGGTGAACCAGACCATCGATACCGCCAGGCAGACCAATGAAGATACCAAAGTCAGTGATTGACTTGATAGTACCAGACACTTTTTCGCCTTTTTCATGGTTTTTGGCAAACTCTTCCCATGGATTAGCACGAGTTTGTTTAATACCCAAGGAAATACGACGACGCTCTTCGTCCACTTCCAGAACCATCACATCAACTTCATCACCAATTTGAACGACTTTGGATGGATGAATGTTTTTGTTGGTATGATCCATTTCGGACACGTGAACCAGACCTTCAACGCCTTCAGCGATTTCTGCAAAGCAGCCATAGTCTGTCAGGTTGGTTACGCGAGCCTTAACGATAGAACCTTTAGGATAACGGCTCATGATTTCTAACCAAGGATCAGAACCCAACTGTTTCAGGCCTAAAGATACGCGGTTACGCTCACGGTCAAATTTCAGTACTTTAACAGTAACTTCCTGACCAACTTCTACCACTTCAGACGGATGCTTGATGCGTTTCCAAGCCATGTCAGTGATATGCAACAGGCCATCAATACCGCCCAGATCAACGAATGCACCGTAATCTGTCAGGTTTTTGATCACGCCAGTAACAACCTGACCTTCTTCCAATTGACCCAGCAGTGCTTCACGCTCTGCAGAGCTTTCGGCTTCCATCACCGCACGACGGCTTACCACAACGTTGTTGCGCTTGGCATCAAGTTTAATGACTTTAAACTCGAGGTCTTTGCCTTCAAGATGAGTCGTATCACGGATAGGACGAGTGTCTACCAAAGAACCTGGCAGGAACGCACGAACTGGACCGATATCTACAGTGAAACCGCCTTTAACTTTACCAGAAATAACGCCGGTAACGATTTCGCCATCTTCGAAGATTTTCTCAAGTTTAGTCCACGTTTCAGCACGCTTGGCTTTTTCGCGAGACAGTACAGTTTGACCCATACCGTTGTCTAACGCTTCAACCACTACGTCAACAGTGTCGCCAACAGCAACTTCCAGCTCACGGTTGTCGTTTAAAAACTCTGAACGCGGCACTACACCTTCAGACTTAAGACCGGTATCAACTGTTACCCAGTCGCTGTCGATGTTTACTACGGTGCCTTGGATCACTGCGCCTTTTTCGACGTCAAGATTTAATTGGCTTTCTTCAAATAAGGCGGCAAAAGATTCCGTCATGGTATACCTTGTTGGTTAGTGAAGCCGTCCTGGATCAGTCAGGTACGGGATTAAGTGAGATAACCTGTAATGACCCTGAATCTGATCAATCATTGCGGCTATCATAAAAAATATGTTACAAAAACGGTTGAAGCTGATCTACTTAGAAGATCGGGACGAACTATCAGCTTGTGGATTAGAGTTTGCTGTCAATATAATCAATCAGTGTTTTAAGCACTTGATCAATGGATAAAACTGAGCTATCAATAATCAAAGCATCCTGCGCCGGCTTTAACGGTGCAATCGTTCGCTCCATGTCACGCTTATCGCGCGCCTGCAAGTCAGCTAAAATGGCATCAATTTTAGCATCAACGCCCATACCCTGCAACTGCTTTACACGACGGGCTGCCCTTGCTTCTGCACTAGCCGTTAAATAAATCTTGGCGGGTGCTTCTGGAAATACGACTGTTCCCATATCGCGGCCATCAGCCACCAATCCCGGTGCTCTGGCAAAGTCACGCTGGCGCTTGAATAATGCGTCACGTAGGCTTGGAATAACTGCAACTTTAGATGCCATACTTCCTACTTGTTCAGTACGAATCTGGTCAGTAACATTCTCACCATTCAGCAAAATTTGCGTACTTTGACTGTCCTGAATTTTAAAATCAATATCCAGTGAAGTGGCTAATTGCTCTAATGCAGGCAAATTTAATGGCTCCTGCAATAGTTTAGCCTGACTAGCCGCTAAACCTAGCAACCGATACAAAGCGCCTGAATCCAGAAAATGAAAGTCATAGTGTTGTGCTAATTTGCTGGCAAGTGTTCCCTTACCTGAGCCACTTGGCCCATCAATTGTAATCACAAAAACAGACATGCAATAGTTGCCTTATAACTTAAAGTGGGCTTTGGCTCATCAATGCTTTATAGCTGGCGGGCAATTTTTGCAAGACCAACACCAATAGCGACTTTTAAACCAGCCAGAATTGGTAAGGACATAAGTGGCAGTTTAGCGGTTAGTTCAATTTCATAGGTTAGTAAAGTACCACTATCAATTGCGGTAAACTTGAGGCAACCCACATGATGCTTGATCAATGGATTACTAATCAGCTTATATTCAATTAACTGATTGGGCTCAAGTGTAATGATTTGCTCTTTGACAGGTTTAATCGAGCCAAAACCCATTTGGCGCACCGAACCCAGACCATCCGGATTTTGTGGATCGGCAGAATCCCGAATGCGTTCCACCTGAACCGGCCAAAAAGCATCGTTATAGATGCTATGCTTTGAAAATGCCTCAAAAACCTGTTTAGGCGATTGTTTAAATTTTTGTTGAACGGTAATTTTTGCCATAACCTTTGTCTTTCGTAAAAAAATTGCCCTAGCCTATCATAATTTTTTTATTCTGCTGATATTTTCAATAATTGTTAACAATCAGCTGTTTGTTCAAAAACTCACTTTTGACGACGTGCAGCAAAAAATTGTTTTAATATTTTTTGGGATTGCTCAGCCAACACACCGCCTTCAAAGCTAAAAAAATGATTGTAAAAACCACTTTGCATCAACTGGCGCGCACTCACCAGTGAACCAGCACGTGGCTCTGATGCCGCAAAGACCACATGTTGCACTCTGGCATGAACCAGTGCACCCACACATTGGGTACAAGGTTCCAGCGTGACATACAAAGTGGTATTGACAGGCAGGCGATAATTTTGCAATTGCTGACAAGCATTTCGGATAGCGCAGATTTCAGCATGCGCGGTAGGATCATGTGAGCCAATCGGTTGATTAAAACCCGAACCGATAATCTGTTGATCATGCACTAGTATTGCACCCACAGGCACTTCGCCACAGCTTGCTGCCTGCGCTGCCAAGTGCAACGCGTGCTGCATCCAGTGCACATGCTGATCCGCTAAAGTACTATTCATTAAATCTATAGAAGACAGCAATTACAGTAAACCATTTCATTTAACAGCTTCTCTCAATAACTTTATTAAACAGCTTGACCAAACAATACTCTTGAAAAAATCAGTCAAATTGCATGAGCATCACACCACATCAAACTTGTGCAGGATTTCCATCCAGTCTTTATCATCAGCGGCAGGAATAGTGCCCAGTGCTTCTTTTAAGCTATTAAATGATTTGGCCTGCCACGACGGTGATAAGTCTTTATCCACTAAACGGGCACGTACCCCTTCATTAAAGTCTGGATGCAATGTTTTCCATTCTGCCAAAGTTTTTTCCAGCTCAAACACACGTGACCATGCGGGTGCAGTTTTGCCCCATTGCCACAATAACCAAGTCAGCGCAGCAGTAGAAGGTGAACCTTTGGCTAGATTTTCACCAGCTTGCCGTAACCAGTCACTACGGGCTTCCATCAAGCTAGTAATGGCCTGATAATCCTGCATAAAATTCTGTCCACGGCACACGCTATGGATCACATCAAGTGAATCTTGCAATGGCCCAGCAGATAAGGGACGATGCAAGGCATCCAATGTGTCATCAATGGCACGGAAAGAACCGGCTGGATAGGCATCCCAATCAATCTGGATGAGGCGCACCAGTACTTCTTCACGCGTATCACCACTAATATGGGTTGCCCAGCCAATCGTGTAAGCACCTGAAGCACTCATGATAGAACCCGTCAGACCTAGAAACAGGCCAATGGCACCGCGTTCTGCCAAAAAGCGCGTAGCGCCTACATCGGGATACAAGCCAATATTGATTTCCGGCATAGCTAATCTTGAATATGGCGTAACCAACCTGAACGGCGCAGCCATAAACAGCCCCATACCACCGCCCATGACATACCCCTCACCCCACACGACGACTGGTTTGGGATACTGATGCAAAGCCAAATCCAGCGCATACTCTTCCTTAAAAAAGCCATGTGCTGCTGTAACCTCATCATTGATAATAAGCTGACGCAACTTGCGTACATCGCCCCCCGCACAAAATGCTTTTGGTGTCGTACTGTCCAACCAGATCGCAGTGGTTTGGTCATCTGCTTTTAAAGTTTCAAACACATCCAATAGTGCTTTAGCCAACGCCTCATCCAGTGCATGCAAGGATTTTGGGCGATTGAGGCGTACCAGCGTCCAGCCATTGCCAATACGTTCTACAATTAAGTCTGGATGCTCAGTCAGGTTTGTCATGTGTTGATTACTCATTCGTCCAATTGCCATTGTATCGGTGCTTTTCCATGCTGGATTAAATACTGGTTTGTCTTTGAAAATACATGGCAGCCAAAAAAGCCACCGCGATTAGCAGACAGTGGCGATGGGTGGGCTGCCTTTAAAATTAAATGCTTGCTGCTATCAATGCGCTTACCTTTGCGCTGTGCATAAGCACCCCACAAAATAAATACCGTATGCTCGGTTTTCTGATTAATTACATCTATAACATGATCAGTAAAATCTTCCCAGCCCTTGTTTTGATGGGAAGCTGCTGCTCCTGCATTGACAGTCAGCACACTATTCAGCAGTAATACACCCTGAGCTGCCCAGCCAGTCAAGTCGCCATGGCTGGCTGGCGGTATGCCTAAATCTGTATAAAGTTCACGATAGATATTTTTTAAAGAAGGCGGTAATGGAATACCACGCTGCACAGAAAAAGACAGGCCATTCGCCTGATTTGGGCCATGATATGGATCCTGTCCGAGGATCACGACTTTAACGTCATCAAGTGGTGTGGTATTTAGTGCATTAAAAATAAGTGAGCTTGGCGGATAGACAACGTGTTTTTCCTGCTTTTGCAGCGATAAAAAGTCACGTAGCTGATTCATGGTATCACTTAGCAAAATATCAGTGAGCGGCTGCTTCCAGCTGGAGTCAAGCTTGACCCGATCCAGTATTGTCGCTTCCTGATTCACTGCTCTCTCCCTTTCACTTCAATGATTCTATAAATTAAATGCAGCGCTTATTTAGCCATTGTAATTATAACGGCAAACCCAGCTTAATAGGCCTAAAGTCATTGAAAAAACCTTTCTAATGTTATTTTTTGTTTAATTAATAAACACTAAATTGATATGGATAGAAAATTTAATAATCTTGTATGGCTTTGCGTATATGGATGCTTTCATGAATCTAATAAATACATTAAAATTTACACTAGGATATTATATTAGTATTTTATGAAATAGATAAAGTTAGCTTAAGAGCTGTCCCGTTACATTTTGCCCAAAAGAAAAATAGTCTTAATAAATGTTGTTGAATGAAAAATTTGAATTATAAAAGGGCTAACTCAATTGAATTAAGCCTTTACACTAACCTGCGCTATCACTTCTGGATTTAAAAAACTAATACCTTGTTTGAGTTGCTCATACATCTGTGGATCAGCCCACTCCAGTTGTACCTGCTCAGAAAATTCAATTTTCTCAAGACTTAATGCACCCATTTGTACATTTTCAATATCCTCTCGGAAACACTGGGCATAACCCGTGGCTGTTTCATGCACAATCACAGAATGAACCTGCACATCGCCTTCACCATTTTGGGTGGTCGTTTGCTGAAGTACTTGGTCAGCCAGAAAAAAGAAAACACGGGAAAACTGCTCTGCCGACGGTGATACAGGCAAACTAATCCAGCGCGCACTATAGGTTTTGCAGGCGTCAATATATCCTGCATCATCCTGATTCCAGAAACAGATTGCATGGTCAAAACTGTCAATGAGATCCTTGATCACGCCTTTGAGCAAACCAAAATCATAAACCATTTGCCCGTGATCTAGTCGGTTTGCTGATAAGATGAGTTCAATCTGATAGCTATGACCATGAATGGAACGGCGGCAACGATCTGATGTACAGTTGCGCACGATATGAGCATTTTCAAACTTAAAAAGTTTGCGGATAAGCATCGTTGTTAATCCTGTGGGTCACCTTGCAAAAAACTTGATGATTATAAGTGAATTTTGCAGCTTATGCTCAGGGATTCATGTGGGGTTTGTAGCAGGATTTAATTGGTTAAGCGCAAAAGTTTGAGCATGAAGTTACTGGGACATGACCTGTTGCAAAAGTTGCAAGGCATTTTGACTACTACTGGCCAACGCTGCAATGGGCATTTGGTGGCGTTGATAAGCCATCACCTGCTCACCTTGACGGTATAGGTTGCTGGTAAGATAGCGCTTACGCCCTGATAAGTTCACAATAATTTGCGCCTGAAAAAACTCACTTTGTATGGCCAGCAGGCGATCAATGTCAGATGGTTTTTTTTCTAGAGTAAAAGCAGGTTGTGTCCATAGTGTGCCAACCTGATCCAGATATTTCATGCCCTGATCGCGCTGATCCACCCACGCTTGCACCTGATTAAGCTGCAAATCATCACTGATCGCACTGAGTAACATGGCAGATGCGGTGTTGACATTGATCGGACTAAAATAGGGAACCGCCGTAACATAAGGTGCAATTAAATTATAGCTACGCTGGTCAAAACCGCGTACCTGCCGTAATTCTTCAACCTGCATAAAAGGACGATTGGCTGCTACATAACCCGGTTGCTGTCCCAGATAAAAACTATCTTCCGCTCCCATAGAGCCTGTTACAGCATCATCCGGATCTTGCCAGTCGAGCACGCTTTCTGCCAGTTCTGAAGGCAGGCCTGCTCGCTTGAGCAAACGACCAAACAGCTCAAATGCTTCCTTGTCTGGCGCGCCATCATGGTAGAGGTTGTTGAGGTTGAAGCGTGAGGATTGATCCAGCAGACGGCCAGTGACCATGCCATCTTCAACCGGAAAAGGCGGTAATGGCTGTGCCCATTGTTCGCTCAGGTTGTCATTATTTTTGCTATTTTTGGCATCATTCACCAAAAGCTCGGATAAAAAATATTCGCCAGATTTGGCATAAATCCATGCTTGATCCTGCCTTAATAAGATACTGCCTTCACGCAGCATGCGCTGCTGCTGGTTTAAGATACCCATTGCCATAATACTGGCAATGACCACCATAAACAGGATGGTTAGTAAGGCAACACCACGCTGGTTATTCACGTTAATTCCGATCCTTAGTTAGTGTTGGTTGTGATGCCATTTTTAATGCTGTTATCTTGTTGCTTATTTTCCGGGTTATTTTGCTTATTATTGTCCTGATTCACAGTCGATGCTACAGGTTCTGGTAGCTTTTTGACCAGACTAAAGCGCCACACAATTGGCCGATCTTTGATCGAAAACTGAATCTGTATTCCCTGCGGCAAACGCGTATCACCCTGTGGTTTTTTACTGTCCTCTGTTTCAGCCAGATTGTTGACCGGTGGCCAGAAATCGGCAGCGGCTGGTTCTAAAGCCTGTACATTAAAATCCGTAATATCTTTCAGTAAAATGCTAGTCGGTGGCGTTTGGGGACGTGCCTGATCAGGATTACGATAGCTGGTACGGATGAGCTGCTGCTGACTGGCACTATATTCGTAGGTGACCCGCTCAAGCGTACTATTACTGCGCTGGGTTGGATCAAATGCACCCATTCGGGTAAAAGTAATTTTGTTGGCTGCAATAACCAGGGCGGGTTCAGTGGCAGCAGATTGTCTGGCTGGCCGCGCCACCAATTGACTAAAATCACGCAGCATCAAGGTATAGCTGCTTTGCAAAGCCGACAATCGCTGGGTATAAATCTCATTACGCTCGCGGACTTTAATCAATGCATCAAATACTTTCCAGCCTGCCAGCGCCAGTATGGCAAAAATGGCCAGTGCCACCAGTACCTCAATCAGGGTAAAACCCAAACTCGACCTGTGCGGCTGTTGTAATCGGTGAGAACGCAACTGACGATAATCCTGACTAAACGATGTGAAACACGGCAGATCTGATTTCATAAACTGTTGATCGTCATAAGCTTGATAAGCTATTTTCAAAAATTGGCATTTTTAGTTTTGGCTGTACGCCACTGGACGCTGCAAAAACGCCACAATACTGGTCACTGATGCAGGTTTTTGGCCTTCATCACCCACTGGCGCCACCCGAATTTCAATGCGGCGCACATTGTCACTGAGGGTGTTATACACTTGATGCGATACCAGCCAGCGCTGACCTTGTTCATCGACTGTTTTCTCACCCGTGCCTTCTGGCCATGCTCCATTGATTTCCAGTTCAGCCAGTTCATTCATGGCCACAAAATGAGCAAATGTCCGGTCATTCATCTGGCCAATACTTTGCGTGTAGTTCATACCAATCTTGGTGACAGCAATGGCAGCAACTGCAAAAATAGCCAGCGCCACCATCACCTCCAGCAAGGTAAATCCACCTGCCCTATGACGAATACATATAGCAAAGGGCTGTCTTAAAAAATTTTTGGAAATAAGCACGTATTTCATGCGCCTTAACTGCCCTGCTCAGTATCTGACACCATACCAGCACTATTGACATAGATCGGATTACCTACCGGCTGGTTATCAAAAATCAGTTGTAGGCGCGCTGGTTTGACTTCACCATTGCCAAACCAGATGAGGTCTGGAGACTTTTGGTCGAGCAAGCCTTCAGGACCATTGAGCTGCTGTGGTGAATTATCCATGCTTCTAATCTGCAACACCGCATTTTCACTCAAGCTCCGGGCTTTAAAGGCATCTACCGGCTGCCAAAGTGGCTTTTTTTCCGAAGTAAGCATTGCCTGCCCAGTCTGCGGATCTGTTTGTGGCAACTGATACTCTGCAAAAAAGTAGCCGGCAGGATCAGTAGCGCTTGCTGAGGTAGTAATCAGGGCAAAAACACGTGCCTGATCTGCGGATTCCAACCTTACAATATTAAGATCATTAATCAACTGGTCACGCTGCTGCATAAGCTTGCGCTGTTCAACCCCACTAATAGAAACCACCACGAGTCCTGCAAAAATGCTCATAATCACAATCACCAGCATCAGCTCAATCAGGGTAAAACCCTGTTGCTTCTGATGATGCTTCATGGTGATGGGCTTGACATGCATAGATTGTGACACTCAAAATTTTGTAATTTACAGGCTTTATGGTGCAGGATGAATTTGAACTGGATAGTCTTGTACCGAATAACAGCATTAACTCATTTAACATATTTGCTGAACAAGCGGATGATTAAGCCTAAACCGTCATCAATGGCGAGTTTAGATTCATCTTTAAATACAATCGTTAACTGGATTTGACCTGTTTAAACTGTTGCGGCATGGCCAGCATTTGGTCGATAACTGCAACCCGAAATGTATCACGTGATCCCAGATAACGCTGGTAAAAACTGGAATTGAGCATGGATGCTGCGCCCTGTGTCATCGACCAAATGGCGGCCAGATAATCACGAACTGGCATAGTACTGCTGATACCCTTCAAATAATTGTCAGTGATACCAATAATCAGGCGCAGACGCTGCTTACGAATACGATACAGCTGATTGAACAAAATACCCAATCCTTGTGCCCCAGCAGACAAGCGCTCTTCAATCTGGTGAAACAGGACTGTACGCTCTGGATGATGCAAATGATGCAGCATATAAAACACCAGCCGCGCCTGAAAATCACCCTGATTGTCGCGCACCATGTCCAGCAAAGCCTGTTCATTACGAATAATAAGCAACAGGTACAACTCATCCTTGCTTTGAAAATGCTTATATAGCGTACCTTTGGCCAGATCAAGCTCTAATGCCAGTGCATCCAGCGTCATGCCCATTTCGCCACTTTCCAGTAACAATCGCTCAGCAACATCAAAAATCAGTGCTTCACGGGCGCGAAACTGTGCTTGCCGGTCCATTGTATCGGCTCCTTAAATCTTCTGCTGAGTGGCGGTATTGATGTCAGTATTAGCGTGTCTGGCTAGCAACTGTTCAAAATTTTGGCTGGTGATTTGTCCCAGTTGTTGCTGACTAATCCCATAAACATCGGCAAGTGCCTGCGCCACTAAAGGCAGATAGAGTGGCTCATTGGGCTTGCTTCGATAAGGCATGGGCGCAAGATACGGGCTATCTGTTTCGATTAACACACGATCCATCGGTACTTGTTTTGCAACATCGCGGAGAGATTGTGCATTTTTAAAACTGATGATGCCTGAAAAAGAAATATAATAGCCTAAATCCAGCGCTGCTTTTGCGGTATCCCAGTCTTCGGTAAAACAATGCAAAATACCGTGACTGGCCTGCTCGGCACGCATCACATCAATGGTTTCGTGCTTGGCACTGCGAGTATGTACGATCACTGGTTTACCGACTTGCTTGCCCACTTCGATATGTCGGGCAAAACAGTCTTTTTGGGCAACCACATGTTCGGTACTATGATAAAAATCCAGACCAGTTTCACCAATAGCCCAGACTTTGGAATCCTGCGCCAGTTCACACAAATGCGCCACGGTTGCGCGTGACATCATGGCTGGATCTTCACAGGGATGCACACCCACGCTATAACCTACATCTGAATGCGCACTGGCAATCTTGGCCAGCACCGGACAGTCGTCAAGATCTACTGCAACCGCCAGAAAACGACTCACGCCAGCATCGCGGGCTGCTTGTAAGGCATGGTTGAGATCGCCCTCATAGCGACTTAAATCCAGACGGTTAAGATGACAGTGTGAATCAATATACAACGTGATATTTTCCGTAATTTGAGATTAAATAACATGAGTGTTGAGCAACCAACGGGTCAAACCTGCATGATCAGCTTAAGGATTATAAGGTAAATGTCGGGTTAGCCGAACTGAGCTTGCCAGCCAATAGTTTTTCTGCTGCATTTTTAAATTTGATGCCTTCTTCACCCAGCAACTGAATTGCAAATCCAGCCGGACGAGTACCAGAAGCACGATGCGACAGCCAGATAACCTTTCCAGTTAATGGAATACGTTCGGAAGATTCAGGCAAACTGGTAACAATGAAAACATCATCACCCAGTGCGACAGGTCGGTTACTGGGAATAAAAAGCCCGCCGCCTAACACAAAAGGCATATAACACGACTGTAAATTGGAAATTTCGCGGATTGGAAAATTAATAATCCCGCCTGGACGTGGTGGTTGCATTATCACTCCTTTTGAAAATGTTTAGACCACTCATGCATAAGATTAGTGCATCAATCATGTAAGTTCATGAGTTGCATCATTAAGGTATCATATACCAAACTGGATTGAATATTTTGGGTTTGTCCATGAATTGCGCTTAAAATTTGTTGTTGCAAGTTAAATAATTGCTCAATACTGATGCTTTGTATAACTGGTGCAAAGTTTAAATCAGTCTGGCGTACTGGCTGATCCAGATGCGTGGCAATCGCATCACGAATCATCCATTGCAGCAGGTTTAACCATGCGGTCAGAGTGAGGCGTTTTTGCCACTGACTGGACAGGCTAACTGGCGATAAACGTTGTTGCAGTAGTTGTTGCCAATCATTAAGCCAATCTTGCCGCGCCAGAAACTCAGGTTTTTCTGCCAGATCCAAGGCTGCAATGGGCGCGCCACTACTGATATTTAACAAAAGCTGGCTTTGCGCTGCACTAAAGCGATCTTGGCGATCAAGATAATCCAAGGCTTGCTGTCTGCTTACCTCACCCACCCGATATTGCTGCAAGCGACTGCGAATAGTGGCAGGCAGTTGTAACGTCTGGTCGCTCACCAAAATTAAAGTCACTTGCTCGCCGGGTTCTTCCAGTGTTTTGAGCAAGGCGTTGGCCGCTGCAATATTCAGGCTTTCAGCAGGTTCAACAATAATAACGCGCCATCCCTTGCCGGTTTGCTGTACAAATGGCATTAGCTCACGAATCTGGTCGATCTTGATAAACTGGCTGGTTTTACCTTTGTTGTCCACTTCAGGCGAAATGCGCAACAGGCTAGGATGGGTATCGGCTTTTAACCACTGGCAACTGGCACACTCACCACAGGCTTGCTGATGATTATCAGTTGAACTGCGGTTTAGGCACAACAGCCATGCAGCCAACTGATCTGCAAACTTCCGCTTACCAGTGCCCGGCATGCCACTGAGCAAAATGGCATGCGGTATTTTGGGAAAGCGTAATACCAGCCGTTGCCAAGGCTCCTGCTGCCAAGGCAAAAGTGGCGCAAAGTAATGCTGCACCTTGCGGGATGATTCAGGTATAGACATACGGGTTGAAACAGCCTGCGTATTTTTAGCCATCAATAACAACTAATATAACTGATAAATAATAGATGGATTAGGCAAACGCTGAAATATCCAGTGCCTGCAAGCGTGCCAGATCTTCAGGCGTATCCACCCCTGCTGGCAGCGAAACTTCTGCTGTAGCAATCGCAATCCGGCGGCCATTTTCCAGTACACGCAGTTGTTCAAGGCTTTCCAGTTGTTCCAGTTGACCCATTGGCCAGCTGACAAAGTCCTGTAATAACGCCACCCGGTAAGCATATAAACCCAAATGACGCATGGCCTGCGCGGGAACAGTATGAATTCCATCAGCAAATGCATCACGATCCCATGGCACTGGGGCACGGCTAAAATACAAGGCTTGGTTTTGGCCAGTAGTGACTACTTTAACGATACTGGAGCGGGTAAATTCTTCTACAGTATGGATCGGTTCACACAAGGTAGCCATGTCACAATCTGGTTTGCTTTCCAGTAAATTCGCCACTTGTTGTACCAGTCGTGCAGGCAGAAGTGGTTCATCGCCCTGTACATTCACCACGATATCATCACGATGCCAGGCTCGGATACGTGCCACTTCACTTAACCGGTCTGTACCAGAAGGATGCGCGGCACTGGTCATCACTACGCTTACACCCGCCTGCTGGCAAACCTGTGCAATACGTTCATCATCGGTAGCCACACAGATATCATCAAAACTCTCAACCTTACGTGCCTGATCAACCACCCACAAAATCATCGGGCGGCCATGAATTTCCAGCAAGGGTTTACCGGGCAGACGTGAACTGGCAAAACGAGCCGGAATGACAAGATGCTTCATGCAGGTTTCTCACTCATGGATTGGTTATTTGTTTAGTGTATTAAAATATTTCAACGAGGCCATGCGCTAATTCTACTAGCCAGCATTACCGGTGATCAGCCATTTACTCACTGAGGGATAGCAATATTCAAATCTTTTAGTTGTTGCAGCAGTAACTCATAACAGCCTGTTGAAAGCTGGGCTTGCACTGGCAAAACCCATACACTTTTTTCAGCCAGCATATCAGCAAATTGCTGAATCTTTACTGCATCCTTAGCCGTGGTAATAATTGGCAGGTCGTCTTCAAACTCCAGATCCGATGGAAGATAATCATAATGATCTGGAAAAATATGCTCAATTAATTCAAAGCCTAACTCTTTTAAACTCTGAAAAAAACGCTGTGGCCTACCAATGCCTGCTACCGCGTGTACTTGTATACCTGCGGATGGGGACGGCGGCTTAGTGTTGAACTTAGAATTAGACTGCGCTATCAACGGCTGTAATGCGTTCGATTCAAGCTGCATGGTGAGATCACTACTGCCTGACTTACCATGTTCAATCACGGTGGCGCTATCCAGACGATTCACTGGTTCACGCAAAAAACCGGCGGGCAGTAATTGCTGATTACCAAGGCCACGGTCAACATCCAGCACGATCCACTCCAGATCACGTTGCAAAGCCAGATGCTGTAAGCCATCATCACTTAAAATCAGGTCAGGTTTGGTATCCTGTAAAATTAGCTCAATAGCCTGCTGCCGATTGGGGCCAACGGCCATTAATACACCAGTTTGCTGCACAATCAACAGTGGTTCATCTCCGACGCTGTCCGGTGTATCATCATCATCAACAAGCCGTGGAAACGGCCCTTGTCCCCCGTAGCCACGACTAATCACTGCCACATTCAGGCCAAAGTATTGCAAAAAATTCACCAGTTCAATAATTAACGGTGTTTTGCCACTGCCGCCCACCGTAATATTGCCAATAATCATGACCGGAACTGGCGCACGATAGGACTTTAAAATGTCCTGTGCATACAAATAACGACGACACTGAATGATCAGTCCATATAGGCCAGAGAGTGGTCGCAGCAGATTTAGCCAGCCTGATTGTTTCGCCCATGCTTGGGTAAAATGCTGTTCAAGTTGCATGGCAAAATCCACCATTCAAAATCATCATGGCCTGGGCTTTATACATTGGGTTTTACACACATTGTGGTGCTGTCATCAGTGTTATCATTGCCATCAACATGCGATTCAGGTTGAATCACTGGGCTGACGTCGACATCCGTATTAAAGCCTGTATCGTAATGGGTATCAAAGTCCGTATTAAAGTCACGCTGATACATTTGGGCATATAAGCCATTTTTGGCCAGCAATTCGGCATGTTTGCCCACTTCGATAATTCTACCCTTGTCCATCACCACAATACGATCTGCTTGTTCAATGGTAGACAGACGATGCGCAATTACAATGGTGGTACGGCATTTCATCGCATTTTGTAATGCAGCCTGAATATAGTGTTCTGATTCATTGTCGAGCGCGCTGGTAGCCTCATCC
Source organism: Moraxellaceae bacterium (assembly GCA_004173455.1). GTDB lineage: Bacteria > Pseudomonadota > Gammaproteobacteria > Pseudomonadales > Moraxellaceae > Alkanindiges. The sequence continues at coordinate 28,646 of SECL01000029.1, forward strand.
AGTATCAAAATGGGCGCATCTTTCAGTAATGCCCTTGCAATAGACAGGCGTTGGCGCTGACCACCGGACAAACTATTGCCTTGCGACCCTAAAATAGTGTCATAGCCCTCGGGTAACGCCATAATAAAGTCATGCGCATAAGCTGCCTTAGCCGCTGCCACAACTTCTTCATCAGACTTGCTGGTCAGTTGGCCATAGGCAATATTTTCACGAACAGTGCGGTCAAACAAAATGACCTGCTGGCTCACGGTTGAAACCTGACTGCGCAATATAGACAGCTTAATATCTTCAAGCGCAATATCATCCAGCGTGATGTTACCTGTGGTCATAGGTTGAAAACGCTGCAACAAACTCACCAGCGATGTTTTACCTGCACCAGATCGCCCTACCAGCGCCACTGTTTCGCCAGCATTAATTTTCAGGTTAAAATCCTGAATAGCCATTATACAACTGGCATCCTGACTATAACGTAGACCTACATGCTCAAAACTAATTTTGCCAGTTAATACCGGTGATTGGGTGCCACTATCCTGCTCTGATGGCATGTCGATAATGTCAAAAATAGAATGTGCTGCCGCTAGACCTCGCTGGATTTTTTCATTGACATCGGTGAGTGAACGAATGGGTTTGCTCAGTAATCCAGCGGCTGTAAGATAAGCCACAAATTCCCCAGCCGTGGTATCGCCCAGTATTTCGGGACGTAAAGCAATCCAGATCACAATCGCCAGTGCAACCGCCATAAATACCTGAATAATGGGCGTACTAATACTGGCAGTAATTACCAGTTTTAAACCACGCTTCAGGTTTAACAGCGAAAATCGCTCAAAACGCCGGCTCTCAAACTCCTGTCCACCATAGCTTTTGACCACGCTATAACCATTAATGGCTTCTTGCACCACATGGTTGACATCACCCATGGTCGCCTGCATTTCACTGGAAAGCTTACGCATGCGTTTGCTGGCCTTACGCACCAGAAAACCAATGACCGGCCCTACAATTAACAAGGACAGTGATAGTCGCCAGTTGGTATAAAACAAATAGCCCAGCAGCCCCATGACTACCAGCCCATCACGGACAATTGTCTGGGTCGCTTCGGTGGAAGCAGCGGTCACCTGCTCCACGTTATATAGGATCTTTGAAGTAATATGCCCAGTTGAATTTTCAATATAATAGCTGGGCGGCAATTGCAGAAACTTGTTAAACACTTCCTTGCGCAGGTTAAATACCAGTCCACGTGAAATATATGCGAGGAAATAACTCCCCATCACCGAACCAATGCCGCGCACAAAAATCAGCAGTACCACCAGAAAAGGAAACAGGTTGCGCGCCGAGTAGTCATTATTATTAATGGCATCAATGATAAACTTGATCAATTTGGCCACCGACACCTCAGTGGCTGCATTGATAGCAAAACCTATAAATACCAGTACACCCGCCCACCAGTAACCTTTGAGATAGGACAATAACCTTAAATAAATTTTAAAGTCCTGTGTCTTGCTGGCTTGCGGCTGATTCACTAAGGTTGACCTCGACTTGGCACGCGTGTGCTGATATTCAAATTAACAAAGCCCAGTTTTCCGGCTACATCCATGACCTGCACTACCGATTGATGGCTGGCCTTACCATCAGCAGCAATGGTAAATGGTAGGTTACGGGCGCTTCCGGCAGCTTGCTTGATCGCGGCCATTAATTCCGCCTCATTATTACTGCTTAAACTTAAACCATTGACCAGATATTCACCATTGGGTTTGACCACTACCTCCAGTTTTTGCTGGCGACGATCCGGCGGTACTCCAGATGCTTCTGGCAACACCAGATTCAGCCGGCTATATTGATTAAACGTGGTTGAAACCAGCAAAAACACTAGCAAAAACAACAAGCAATCAATCATTGGTGTAAGATTAATCTCAATTGGCTCAATTCTGGGTTTACGAAGCCTCATAATGAAGCCCTTGATCCGGATGCTGTAGGTTGTCGTTGACACTTAAATGCGATGGTTTTACATCACTATAAAACAATATATTAATGAGCTGATTGCCTTGGGTTTCCAGTTGCATGGAAATATCAATAATTTTGCGCTGAAAATAACGATAGGCAATTAAGGCTGGAATCGCAACCACCATTCCGGCAGCTGTGGTAATCAATGCCTGCGAAATTCCGGCGGCCAGCATAGCCGGATCAGTCACACCGCCAGCATTAACCGCCATAAACGACTCAATAATCCCAATGACGGTACCGAGTAAACCCAGCAATGGGGCAATGGCGCCAATAGTACCCAGAAAATTCAGGTTTCTTTCTAGAATATGTACCAGTTCGTTGGCACGGGTTTGCATCTGGTTTTCAGTAAAATTAAAACCATGCGGCTGGCTTTCAATCCCTGTGGCCAACATATCACCTAAAATACTGTGCTGCTTGAGCTGCAAAACTTCCTTCGTGCTTAAAGAACCACCACGCAATTGCTTGCTGATCTTTTGGGTCAGGCCGGCTGGCGCAATATTTTGCATGCGCAGACGGATAGCACGCTCAATAATAATGGCGCACATGGCAATTGAACAAATTACCAGCGGCAACATTAACAACCCACCTGCCTTTACCAGTTCCCACATGACGATACTGCTCCTGAAAAATCCCTTTAAGACCGATACTCAACACGGCAAAAAACTGACCCTGCTTTGTGATTTAAAATTTGATGCTTTAGGTTTTAATATCTGGCGTACTATATTTACTGCGGATCAATCACAGCCAAAATACCCTCAAGCTCATCCAGACTATGATAACGCACCACTAGTTTTCCCTTGCCCTTGTTATTGTGGTCAATCTCAACACTGGTACCAAATCGTTCTGATAAACGACGGGTTAACTGCTCAATATCTGATGAAGCACGGGCTTTTGGTTTGGCAACCGGCGGATTGAGCAAATCACGGATCAGCTGTTCGGTTTGACGCACTGATAGTACTTTTTCAACAATGGTTCTGGCCACCACAATCTGGTCTTTACTTTTAAGCGAAAGCAAAGCACGCGCATGTCCCATATCAATATCACCATGATCCAGCATGGTTTTGACATCATCATGCAAGCTGATCAGGCGCAATAAATTACTCACTGTAGTACGCGCTTTGCCAACCGTATCAGCAATTTCCTGATGACTCAGGCCAAATTCATCATGGAAGCGTTGCAGCGCCATTGCCTGTTCCATGGGATTGAGGTCTTCACGCTGGATATTTTCAATCAATGCCAACGCAATGGCCAGCTCATCTGGAATATCACGTATTAAGGCAGGAATATGCTTGAGGCCAGCCAGTTTTGCGGCTCGCCAGCGTCGCTCACCCGCAATAATCTCAAATGGCACCTTGGCATGCTCACCCAGCCGCCGCACCACGATAGGCTGCATGATGCCATGCTTTTTAATGGAATCACTCAGCTCAGTGAGTTGCTCATTGGCCATTTCACGCCGTGGCTGATAGACCCCGCGCTGCAATTGTTCAACATCAATATGCTGCAACTGGCCTTGTTCACTATTAAGTCCTGTGGCCGTGTCTTCAATATCCTGCTTAACTTGCCTGACCGAACCTAACAAGGCATCCAGTCCACGACCCTGAGCCAATCCGCGCTTTTTGGTCATGCCGTTTTTCCTTGTGCTTTTTTGTATTTCTTACCCTGTTTGACCAATTCGGCAGCAAGGTTTAAATAAGCGATTGCACCTTTGGAGCTTTTTTCATAAAACAGGATTGGCATACCATGTGCCGGTGCTTCGGCCAGACGTACATTGCGTGGAATGACGGTTTCAAATACCTTGTCACCAAAATGACTGATCAACTCATTTGAGACATCATTGGTTAAGGTACTGCGCGGATCAAATAAAGTGCGCAATACCCCCCGAATCTGTAACTGAGGATTTAAGGAATGGTTAATCCGTTCAATGGTGTTGGATAAATCAGCCAGACCTTCCAGTGCATAATATTCACACTGCATCGGAATAATCACGCCATCAGCAGCACACAACGCATTGACCGTAATCAGGTTGAGGCTGGGCGCACAATCAATCAGGATATAGTCATACGCATCAGCAATGCGGTTAATGGCATCTTTTAAGATATATTCACGCCGGTTTTTGTCCGCCAGATTGAGTTCAACACCCGCCAGCTCACGATTGGCACCCATCAGTTTATAACCGGTTTTGGTGGTTAAAATGGCCGCTTCAATGGGAGCATCTTCCAGGATCACATCGGTTGCACTGAAATTTAGCTCATTTTTTTGCACACCCGAACCCATCGTGGCATTGCCTTGTGGATCAAGGTCTATCAGCAGTACCCGTTTTTTTAGTACAGCCAGCGAGGCTGCCAGATTAACAGCGGTCGTGGTTTTTCCAACGCCGCCTTTTTGATTGGCTATGGCTAAAATTTCGGTCATAAGAGCTCTATGTAAATGCGCAAATCATGTAAATGCAGGCTGTCTGTTTGGCCAATAGTAGTCAATACTATTCGCAGTCGTCAGGCATTCAAAACGGCCTATTAAAGCATTTTTTGCCTGTCATTTGTATGCCTGAATACATATCCCCAGAAGAATAATCATGATATCAGAATAAAATTGGCAAAATTAAATCAATGAAATCAGGATAATAAAATAAGGTGCCGCTGCTCATTCAGGTTTGGCACCTGTAAGGCAATAATATCCTGTTTATACTGTGACAAAGCTTGCAGTTCCTGCTCAGGAATCACGCCTTTCATGGCGGCAAAGTGGCCATTTTTGGCCAAAAATGGCTGACCCAATGTCACAAAATCATTAAGCGCGGCAAAAGCGCGACTGGTGACTACATCAAACTGACCCAGTTGCTCAAAAATAGCCGTGTCTTCCACCCGGGTTTGCACTGGCTTGGCATTGGACACTTTCATGTCAGCACCAATCTGCCGCAAGAACCGGATTTTCTTGCCATTACTGTCCAGCAGGACACATTCACGTTCTGGCTCAACCAGCGCAATGATAAAACCGGGCATACCGCCACCCGTGCCAATATCCAGCAAACGACCTTTGGGTAAATGCGGAATAATGCTCAGGCTGTCCAGCAAATGCTTAACCAGCATTTCCTTGGGATCACGAATAGCAGTCAGGTTAAATGCCTTGTTCCACAGTACCAGTTGATCCTGATACTGTAATAGCCGGTTTAGGGTAGTCTCTGAAAAATCCAGTTTTAACGCCTCAACACCAGTCTGCAAGTTGCGAAACAAGGGATGCATTACAGGGCTCACTTCGAGTTATTGATAAACAGCTGCATCATATCAATTTATTGATCCAGCGGTGAGTTTGCCGCACAAAAACCAGAGCCGTTCCAGTACTTTTCAGGCAGTTTTTAAGCAAAACGCGCAACTTTCTGCCTTTTTCAATGCATTAAATCCGCTGCTGACGGATTTGCTGATCCAGTGTCTTTAACCGTTCAGGCGTGCCAACATCTACCCAAGCAGCGTTCAGCTTTGCCCCACTCACTAAGCCTTGCTGCATGGCCTCACGCAACAATGGTGCCAGCGGACGCTTTCCTTCAGGCAAACCATCAAAAAGCCTTGGCGACAACACACTTAAGCCCGAAAATGTCAGCTTCTGTGCCTGAGCATGTTCTATAGCAGGCAAATCCAGCAATGAATCGGTATAAACCCGACCATTGGACAATATAAAATCACCGGCTGGATGTTGCGCGGGGTTATCAACCAACATTACATGCGCCAAGTCCTGACCTAAGCGATGCGTGCTGAGCTGGGAATAATCAAAACGGGTCCACACATCACCATTGACCAGTACAAAGGGTTCATTCTGGTGATGGCCACTGCATAACATGGGAAGTGCCTGAATAATGCCCCCCGCAGTTTCTAGGGCTTCAGCCTCGACAGACCACTGAATACTCACACCAAACTGGCTGCCATCACCCAGAATGCTCATGAGTTTATCGGCCAGCCACGCGCAATTGATGACAATTTCGGTAATTCCAGCTTTTTTAAGCGCCTCAATATGCCAGACAATTAACGGTTTATCAGCAACACCCAACAGCGGCTTTGGGGTTTCCAATGTCAGCGGTCGCATGCGGGTGCCCAAACCAGCCGCTAGAATCATGGCTTTTCTGGTTATTGTCATCACAACATATCCTCAATCACGGCTTGGCTTTCTGGCTGTTTTTGCAAGAAAACTGGTAGAACGCGCTGCTGTAAAAAGGCATCAAACGCCTTTAGCTCGGGATAATGTTTAATTTCCTGCAATAAATAATGAAATACCAGTGGCAAATCTTTCATATAACCTGTTTTACCATCCCGCAGATTGAGACGAATAAAAATACCGAGCACTTTTAAATGACGCTGGGCCGCCATAAAATCAAACTCGCGCGCAAAATCAGTCAAGGTTTTATCGTTAGTCTGGTGAGCTGGCAAATGCTGCCAGAAATACTGCATCCACGTTTGGACGCGCTGGGCTGGCCACTGTACATAGGCATCACGCAAAATGGAAATCAGATCATACGTGTAAGCACCCACCACGGCATCCTGAAAATCAATTACACCCAGTTCATGCGTATTAGTATTAGAGCCAGTGTTTAGCACCATCAAATTACGGCTGTGGTAATCCCGATGCACAACCACTTGCGGCTGAATCACCGCAGTATTGGCCAGCAAATCATAGGTGTGTTTAATTAACTGCTGCTCAGCCAGCGTTAGCTCAATATTCAGGTATTTTTCAACAAACCATTGGTCAAATAGTGACATCTCCTGCGTTAGCTTATCAACATCATAAGCAGGCAATGGCTGGGCAGGATCATTGATAGGCAAGTGCTGCAACTGCAATAACTGATCCATGGCCTGCTGATAATACTGATCTACCGTGTCATCAGTTAATACCTGCGCCAACAAGATATCGCCAAAATCTTCCAGCAAAATAAAACCCTGTGCCAAATCTTTGGCAACAATATGCGGCACCCGCACCCCATGACTATCAAGCCACTGGTCAATAGCCACAAAAGGCTGGCTATCTTCTTTGTCAGGTGGCGCGTCCATCAGCATATAAGTTTTTGCTTTGCTGTGAATGCGGGCGTAACGCCGAAAACTGGCATCACCCGACAAGGGATGAATGGTTAATTCAGTATCATCTAATTGTTGTTGTACCCAGTTAGTCAATGCTTGTTCACGCGGCAGGCCCATAGAAACAATCCAGTAAAAGCAGGTCAATAAAATAGTGCGTTGAGTTTAGCGGCTTGAATTATTTTTCTCTAGTGTTGCAATTGTCTACTGATGCCAAACCACTAAGCATCGGCTTAATATCATCTTATTGCGATTTAGCAAACCACTGCTGGGCAGATTCATTAAAAAATAAAAAATAAATTGAATAAATGTTTAAGGGAATATTAATCAGCAAATCAACCTGATCCAGCAATGTCACTTGAATATCACTGCCAACCGCCAGTAAAAATAAGATCGATATAACAAACAATGCTGCAAATACCACCCGCGCCACATTGCTTTGCTGCGCCAGTTTATAAGGAATGAGGCACATCAGCACATTAATGAGTAAAGCAGTGATCAGATCATTGAGGGGAATGTCACCCATAACGCGTTGGGCAACGCTGAGCAGCATACTAATAATCAAGGAAAGCCAGATTAGTTTAATAGCAATATTAACGGGCTTAGGCATTGTTGTACTTAACATCATAGGCTACTCAGCATCATCATTCGTGCAACTATGGGAAGCCACAGCCCATGCAGTATAAAGCATACAAAGTCTAGATATGGATAAATTAAATGAGAAAAGCCATCAATCCATGAGATTGAAAAATACAACAGCTTTCAAAGCCTAGGAACAAACAATACCATGAGATTTCTATAATTAAGATTTTCTATAAAAATTAAATTAATTTAAAGATTTAAAATTTTCTATCAAATAACTCAGTCAAAAAGACAGCGGGCATTTAATGAAACAAATACCAACTATCCTCCTTATATGTAATAAAAATATATTGGTTACCCCACAAAAATTGTGGGCGAATTTTTGTGCCGCTGGGCAGGATAACTTTTTTATAGGTGAGTTGGCCATTGGCGTGATCCATTTCACACAATAGCTCAATTCTCTCGCCTTCCCGATTCACAAAATCATGGGGTTTCTTTAGCATATTAAACTCCTTCATTTATATTCGGCTGGTGCTAATCCAGCCTATAAAAGTGAGTAGATGCTATTTAATATTAAGCTATTTTTAAAAAATAAAAGTGCAAAACTACGCAAACTACACGCCAATCACCAAGCATATATACTTATAAATAAGTTACTTGCATAAAACCGCGGCTTAGTATCAAACATGTGGAAAGCGTGAATGCTTATGCAGATTTTTAACCTGAAGTTAACGCAGCTTATGGCTAATAAGTACAGTAATAGTTCTTAATTAGCTGGATTGAAATGTGTACATCAACCAATTTTTGCGCTGTCCTGAAAAATGAGACCCTCATCTATTCGATTTTATCGTTGATGGTTATGGCATTTTTGTTCTGTTAAAAAATGGATTGGCAAATGGGTACAAAAGAATTAAAACCAATATTTTATTGGAATTGATAAAGGTTATTCTCTATCATTCAGCAAGAATTTATTATTTGCTTTGTGCTGACAACTATGCCCAATTGCTTCTTTTCTCAACAGTTCCAGCTTAATCCGCTGGCAGCTGCCCTGCTTGTCTGCTCCCTGACTCCGGTTTATAGCCAGTTCACTCACGCAGAAGAAAACGTTATCGAGAAAACTCAAGCACCTCAAAAGGCTATATCTCAACAGAATGCTCAATTTCAAAATACAGCATCTAAACAGCAGGGTACTAAAAATCAGGACAATCCTGCTGCGACTGACGAAGCTCAAGCTTTTTTTTCTCAGTATTATTTAAACCGTGAACAAATGGCCAGTTTGCCCATTGATCAGCAGCGTCCTATTTCGGCGACCTGTCATGGTACATGGGTCACGCCTATTGATATCAACACTAAAGCGGTAAATCCTGAACAAGCCACAACGGTGATTACCGCAGACAATGGCTATTATGATCCTGACAGCGGCTCTGAGCTAAGTGGTAATGTGCTGATTGACCAGCCCGGACGCTCGGTTCGTGCCGACAAAATCAAGCTGGATGCCAGCCAAACTATTGCGAAAGCACAGGGCAATGTGCAGCTAATGGATGCTGGATTACTGAGCAATAGCGATCGCGCCACGTACAACCTGAATAATGGAACAGGTCAAATCAGTAACAGCCTGTTTATCAGTGAAACACAACGCGCGCATGGTCACGCCGCCCTGATTGATCGTCAAGGTAACGGCATTACCCGCTTTGAAAATGCCATTTATTCGACCTGTGAACCCAGCACCAAACCAGTATGGCAATTGCATGCCAAGCAAATAGAACTTAATGAAAATACGGGACGTGGGATTACCCGCAACACTACCTTGTACGTTAAGGATGTGCCGGTTCTTAAAGTCCCTTACTTTAATTTTCCCATTGATGAACGGCGAACATCAGGATTTTTGGTGCCCACCACCGGCTATAGCAATGATGGTGGACTGCGCCTGAGTGTGCCCTATTACTTTAATCTGGCGCCCAATTACGACCTGACGCTGGCACCCGGCTATTTAAGTCGGCGTGGCGGCATGCTAGAAGGTGAATTTCGCTACCTGACTGAAAATTATGGTGCAGGTAAATTAAGCGGTGGCTATTTACCGTCCGATGATCTGTTTGGTGAAGACCGTAAGCAAGGCAGTTATCAGCACGCATGGCAAATTGATCCGTCATGGCGCACGGCTATTGACCTCAATTATGTGTCTGACAAGGATTATTATACCGACCTCGGCACTGATCCATCCTCACAAAATATTTTAAATCAGGAACGTAGCTGGAGTGTGTATTACGAAAATGGTATTCCGGGATTGACTGGCCTGTTTCGCGTGCAATCATTCCAGACCGTGGATAAGTCCATTTTGGATGCAGACAGACCCTACGCGCGCCTGCCCCAGTTACTGGTCAATTATCGCGGTGGTTCACCCTTTGGCCTACAATACGAAGCACAAAACGATACCGCCTATTTTAAAAAATCCATTGAAGATGGTTCGGCACTAGAAAGCAGCGGTACGCGTATTTTTAACCGTTTGGCAGCAGGCTATAACTTGCGCAACCAGTGGGGCTATGCCAAACCTGAGCTGTCGCTTCGCAGCGTCAATACCTTTTATGATCAGGACAGTGTCACCAGTCAAGGTTTAAACCCGAACAATGACGACAATCAACGCTCTGCTGTAGTGCCACAATTTACGTTTGATTCTGCGATGGTGCTTGAGCGCGAAGGACGGTTTTTACAAAGTATCACACCACGCTTTTTTTATGCGTATGCGCCTTATGAGCAGCAAAGCAACTATCCCAACTTTGATACCACCACCGCATCCTTAAACTTTGACCAGTTATTTAGCCCTTATCGTTTTTATGGCCATGATCGCCTTGATGACAACAATTTTGCCTCACTAGGTGCTACCTATCGCGCTTATGACAATATTGGACTGGAACGCTTTCGGGTAGGACTTGGTCAAAGCTATTATTTCCGTGACCGCAAAGTACGTCTGGATGAAAACGATCCGGTGGCTACCGAACATAATTCGGGACCTGCACTTGCTATAGGTAGCCAGTTGAGCCGCAATTTTTCCATTAATGGCAATGCCTTGTGGCTGGCCAATGGCGACAATTCGCAGAATGATGTACAACTCAACTACACAGGCAATGATGGCAGCATTTACAACACAGGGTATTATTACCGCCGTCAGGTTAAGTCCCAAAACCAGCAATCCTATCAGCAGGTTACGGCTGGCTTTGTACAACCATTGCATGATCAATGGCGTGCCATGGGTTATATGCAATATGATATAAAGAATGATCTGGCACGCGAATGGTTGCTGGGCTTTAATTATGATGCCTGCTGCTGGCAAGCCTCATTATATGGTCGCTACTATTATAATGATCTGGATGATCCTACGATGGAAGATATCAAGCCCAAGCGTGCGATCATGATGGAAATTAAACTAAAAGGACTGGCGGGTTTTTCGGGTAATCTCGGCAACTTACTGCAACAAAAGATTTTAGGTTATCAACAGGTGGAAACATTGTGGAACGAACGCTAATGACTTCTTACTCAATGCGTCAAATGCTTAAAACGACGCTAATGGCCGCTTTATTGGCGTCATCGTTCATGGTTAATGCCGCTCAGGAGCCACTTGATAAAGTGGTTGCAGTCGTGGATAACAGCATCATTCTAGAAAGTGAACTAGATCGCTCTATGGCTGCGGCCAAGCAGCAACTGAGTCAGCGCAATCAGGCTACGCCTCCAGATAATATTTTACGTGCTGAAGTATTGCGGCAGGTGATTTTAAAACGCGCCCAGCTTGAGCGTGTAAAGCGTCTAGGGGTAACGATTGATGAAGCCACCCTAAACGCCGCAGTGGCAGAAATTGCCAAACAGGAAGGCGCGCGTAGTCTTGCAGATTTCCAGACCAAGCTGGATGCACGGGCACCCGGCAGTTATGCCGCACTGCGCCGCCAGATTAGTGATGACTTAAGCGTCAATCGCTTGCGTCAGCAACAGGTGAGCGCACGCATCAAAGTCAGTGATCAGGACATTGATAATTTTCTGAATTCACCGCAAGGTAAAAGTGCCTTAACCAGCGAAGTGCATGTGGCGCATTTACGCGTTGCACTGCCTGAAAACTCCACAGCAGCACAAGTTCAAGTGGCTGAAAATCTGGCCGATAAGTTACGCACCGATCTGCTTACCAGTACCGATATTGATGCAGTAGTGAAACGCAATCAAAGCTCACTTTATCCAGTAGAAGGTATAGATATGGGCTGGCGTAACAGTGATGACATGCCGGATGAACTAGCCGCCAAGGTCAGTGCGCTTGACTTAAACCAAGTCACCATGCCTATTCGTGCAGCAGACGGCTTCCATGTACTAAAGCTTATTGAGCGTCGTGGAAATGGGTCACGTACCATTGTCCAGCAATTCAAGGTTCGCCATATTCTATTGCGTCCTAGCGAAGTGCTAAGCCCAAGTGATGCTGAACAACAAATTAACCGCCTGTACAAACGTGCCAACACTGAAAACTTTGCTGATCTAGCCAGCACGTTTTCCAATGATCCGGGTTCTGCTTCAAACGGTGGCGATCTTGGTTGGGTAAGCCCCGGCAGCATGGTGCCCCAGTTTGAAGAAGTAATGCAAAAAACACCTGTTGGTCAAATCAGCAAACCCTTTCAAACTCAGTATGGCTGGCACATCTTAAAGGTAGAAGACACACGCCAACAGGATATCACAGAGCAATCACGACGCAGCAAAGCACGTCAGGTTTTGGCAGAGCGGCAATTTGATCAGGAACTTGACAACTGGTTACGTGAAATACGCGCTGAAACTTTTGTTGAAGTTAAAGATGGCACGCCAATCAATTAAGACCACGCCAGTCAATTAAAACTTAGCTGTCTTTCTTGAATGAATTTTAGTGGATAAAGTTTGGTTTAATAGTCAAGACAGATATTACAAACGCAATAAGATGGATCTCTGTTCAGCCTACCAACTTATTGCTAAATGTATAGCTCTGCTCTAGTCTCTAGTATTTGATTGCCTTTTAGTAGACCTCTTGCATAAATCATTTTTTGACCAGCTCGATATTATAAATAGCAGCAATCAAATTAAAGCGTAATCCCATGCGTTTACGTCGATTGCGGTAGCGCTCTGCAAGAATTTT
>SECL01000030.1 GCA_004173455.1 Moraxellaceae bacterium
TAAAATTCTTGCAGAGCGCTACCGCAATCGACGTAAACGCATGGGATTACGCTTTAATTTGATTGCTGCTATTTATAATATCGAGCTGGTCAAAAAATGATTTATGCAAGAGATCTACTCAATTTTTATATTATCGTTTGCAAGAAGATCAATTTATGGAATTGGGCACAGGTGCAATGACAGGAGCAGGTGGATTAAAAAGAGTACCGTCAGAGTTTTTGAATAACTTTGAATTTGCCTTACCACCTTTATCAGAACAAATCACTATTTTAAAATATTTAGAGCAATACCTGATAAAAAATGAATACTTGATGAGTAAGGCTCAATCAGCAATCCAATTAATGCAAGAACGCCGCACCGCCCTAATTTCCGCAGCCGTGACCGGTAAAATTGATGTTCGAGATTGGCAAAATCAAAATAAAAACACTGAGGTTAAGATGGAGTGTAGCGCATGAGTTTCCCCATTCACTCTACATAGATCTGTTATCAAATGAAACCAAAAAGCCATTGCACAAAGGCGCACAAAGTTGCACAATATGTTCAACAACACCCGACAAGGCTAGGCAAGCAATTGCTCCTCAAACTGTCGGGTTACTTGTTTCTACAGCCCTTAAAATATAACAACACGGGCATAGCATGAAAACATTCAATAAACCTGCCAAAACTTTTGCTGAACAAATTGAACTGCTTAAATCCCGTGGTATGCAGTTTCATAATGAGCAACAGGCACAATTTTACCTAGAGCAAATCAATTACTATCGCTTAGGTGCATATTGGTTGCCCTTTGAAGAAAGTCATGCAACGCACTGCTTTAAACCCAATACCCAGTTTGAACAAGTCTTGGAACTTTACATCTTTGACCGTGAATTACGCTTACTCATATTAGATGCCATAGAACGCCTAGAAGTCGCAGTACGCACACGCTTTGCCTATGAGTTGGCACATCAGCATGGCTGTCATGCATATTTAGAAGGACAGTATTTTAAACCTGTACTGCAATGGCAAAGACTAGTAGTGTCTTTAGATAATGAGATTAAGCGAGCGGATGAAGTGTTTATAGATCACTATAAACGCACCTATGATGAACCTGAATTACCGCCAATTTGGGCAACTTGTGAAGTCATGAGCTTTGGGCAACTCTCCAAGTGGTATCAACTTTTAGCACCCAAGAAAACCCGTACAGCGATTTCCCAACATTTCGATTGTGATGAAAAACAGTTTGAAGGGTTATTACAGCACTTTGTCTATTTAAGAAATACCTGTGCGCATCACTCTAGACTATGGAACCGTAAATTTACCAAAACTATTGCAAAGCCTCGAAATAAACCTTTTGGCTTAACGCAGCAGTGTAATTTTGATCCAACTACCTCGGCAGATCGTAAACTGTATAATAGTTTGGTATTTCTACTCTATTTCATGGATAAGATAGCACCGCAACATACGTGGCGTAAGCGTCTAGTCGATTTGTTAATGGCGCACGGTAACATCTCTAAAGCATGGATGGGCTTTCCTGATAATTGGAAAAGTTATCCAATTTGGCAAATACAAAACATTTAAACTCATTTTTTTATTATAGGATTGGGACAGCATAACAACATGGACGCCACCCGCGAAAGCAACTTTCAAAACGACATCATTGCCCAGATGCAACGCCACGGCTGGCAACTTGGCGCAGGCAAAGGCTATGACCGTGAAAACGCCCTGTATCGCGCGGACGTGTTGCAGTTTGTCAAAACCACCCAAATGGAAGAATGGAACAAGTTTTGCCAAAACTATCCGATTGATTCAGAGCCGACACCTTGGCACGCTATGAGCAGAACATTTGCCGTGTGGTGCCAGAGCTGGTCTATAGCCCATATGCCAGCAAAGCCGAACTGGACAGTACAGGGGCGCAAGCCAAAAAATGGCGCATTGATCTGGTCTTGTTTATCAATGGTTTGCCTGTTTGCACACTGGAATTAAAATCAGAATTTAAGCAAACCGTCCACAATGCCATTAGCCAGTATAAAAAAACCCGCCTGCCCAAAGACCCGCACACCAACAAGCCTGAACCGCTACTGACCTTTAAACGCGGTGCCTTGGTACATTTTGCTGTCAGCCAGTATGAGGTGTATATGACCACGCAACTGGCAGGCGATAGCACCTATTTTTTACCGTTTAACAAAGGCACAGCGGACGGCGGTGCAGGCAATGATGTGCCCGAAGATTCTAGCCGCTATGCCATCGATTATTTGTGGAATGAGGTGCTAACGCCTGACCATTTGCTCAATATTCTGGGTCGCTTTGTGCATTTGAATATCGCAGACAAAGAAGATGGCGCAGGGCGTAAATACAAAAAGGAAAGCCTGATTTTTCCGCGCTATCATCAGTGGGATGTGGTCAATCAACTCATTGAAGATGCCAAGCAAAACGGCACAGGGCACAAGTACCTGATTCAGCACAGTGCAGGGTCGGGCAAGTCCAACTCCATTGCATGGACAGCGCATCAGTTGTCTACCTTGCACGATGCACAGGGCAACAAGCAGTTTGATTCGGTGATTGTGGTGACGGATCGCACTATTCTGGATGCGCAGTTACAAGACACCATTTATCAGTTTGAACATGCCGATGGCGTGGTCGGACGCATTAACAATAAAGAAGGCGATGGCTCCAAGTCGGAAAAGCTGGCCAGCTCACTGGAAAAATCCCAACCGATTATTATTGTGACTATTCAGACTTTTCCCTTTGTGCTCAAAGCCATTGAAAACAGTACTGTACTGAAAGAACGCCGTTATGCAGTGATTGCCGATGAAGCGCATTCATCACAAAGCGGCTCTACGGCACGGCAGCTAAAAGAAGTGTTGATGAAAAAAGAGCTGGAAGAAGATCAAGTATCGTCTACCGAAGATCAGCTTAATGATACGGTGGCTGCACGTCGTGCCAATCCGAATGTGAGTTATTACGCCTTTACCGCAACCCCTAAAGCCAAAACCTTAGAGTTGTTTGGCCGTGTGCCCGATCTGTTATTGCCGCCCTCCAGTGACAATAAACCAAAAGCCTATCATGTGTATTCCATGCGCCAAGCCATTGAAGAAGGCTTTATCCTTGATGTGCTGAAGAACTACACCAACTATAAAGTGGTGTATAAACTCACGCAAAAACTGGCATCCAAAGACCATGAAGTGGATGCCAAAAAAGGCAAGATTAAGGTTAATCAGTGGGTGCGCCTACATGACCACAATATCTCGCAAAAAGTAAAAGTCATTGTTGAGCATTTTAAAAAGAATGTGATGGACTTATTGGGCGGTCAAGCCAAAGCCATGGTCGTGACCAGTTCCCGTAAAGAAGCCGTGCGTTATAAACTGGCATTTGATCGGTACGTGGCTGAACAAGGCTATCGGTCGATTCAGGCGATGGTGGCTTTTTCGGGGGAAGTGGAGTTTAGCGATGCTGATCCCAATAGTAGTACATTAGTCGGGCAAAAGTTTACCGAACAGAATATGAACCCGAATTTAAAAGGGCGTGAAATGCGCAAGGCATTTGATAGTGATGACTATCAGGTGATGCTGGTGGCCAACAAATTTCAAACGGGTTTTGACCAGCCCAAGTTGTGTGCCATGTATGTGGATAAAAAACTGGGTGGGGTGGAGTGTGTACAAACTTTATCGCGTTTAAACCGAACCTATCCGGGCAAGGCAGAATCAGGCACCTTTGTACTGGATTTTTTTAATGAACCTGCGGATATTTTAGACGCGTTTCAGCCGTATTACCAAACCGCTGAACTGGCGGATGTCACTGACCCTAATATTGTCTTTGAGCTGTATAACAAACTCAAAAGCAGCGGTATTTTTTTGTGGGTGGAAGTGGAGCAGTTTGCCAGCGCATTCTTAAGTAAACACAAATCCAATGCGGTGCTGGCCAATATCTGCAAGCCTGCCATTGAGCGCTGGCAGCAGCGGTATAACAGCGCCATTACGGCCTATAGCAAGACCAAAGACATGCTTGAACGCTGCAAGCAAACGGGAGATGCCGTTCTGATTGGCAATGCCGAAAAAGATTTTAGCGAGGCCAAAAAAGCCAAAGATGCGCTAGAAATTTTTAAAAAGGATTTGGGTACTTTTACGCGATTTTATGAGTTTATGTCGCAAATTGTGGACTATGACGATCAAGACCTTGAAAAACTAAGCCTGTTTGCGCGCAACTTACGACCCATGCTGCGTGAACATATTATTTTGGATGATGAAATTGACTTAAGTAATATTGAAATGAGTCACTATCGGCTATCCAAACTGCGCCAGATTGATATTGAGCTACAGGCCAATAGCACTGGGCATCAGTTAGAGCCAAGTAACGATGTGGGTAGTGCCACGGCAAAGGACAAACAGGAAGATTTTTTATCCAGCATTATTCATCGGTTAAATGAAGTGTTTGTGACCGATAAGCTGACCGACAAGGATCTGCTCAATTATGCCCAGACCATTGCCGATAAAGTGGCAGAAAATAAAAGCGTGATCTCGCAAATGGCCAACAACACCCGTGAACAGGCCATGCTGGGTGATTTTCCTCGTGCCATGGATGATGCCATTTTGGGGAGTCATGAAGCGCATCGGGAGCAAATGATGCAGCTCTTGGCTGATCCTGCCCGTGCCCAGCGTTTTAGCCATATCGTGTTTGATTTGATCCCACGCTAAAACATCCAGACCCACAAAAGCCGCACATTAACAAACAGTCCAACAAAAAGCCCCATCATCTGACGGGGCTTTGTTCACATCTTTTTAAACTACATCTTTTTAAGTGCTATCTCTTAAACTCAGTACAGCACACGCACGCGAATGGTGCCTTCAACGCCTTGTAGGGCTTCTAGGGCAGCATCAGAGGCACTGGCGTCTACGTCCATCACCAGATAGCCGACATCGCCTTTGGTCATTAATGTTTGCGCGGCAATATTAATATTTTGCTTGGCAAACAACTGGTTCACCGCAGACAACACGCCGGGCACGTTCTTGTGAATGTGCAGCAGGCGATGGGTACCTTCCTGCTGGGGCATGGTGACTTCAGGGAAATTCACCGAGGTAATGGTTGTGCCAGAATCAGAATAGCTTACAAATTTTTCAGCCACTTCAAGGCCAATATTGGCTTGCGCTTCCTGGGTTGATCCACCAATGTGCGGGGTTAAAATCACATTGTCAAAACCACGCAATGGCGATACAAATTCTTCGTCATTGGCTTTTGGTTCTTTAGGGAACACGTCTACCGCAGCGCCATGCAAATGCTTGGATTCCAGTGCCGCAGCCAGCGCATCAATATCCACACAAGTACCGCGTGCTGCATTGATGAAAATACCGCCTTGTTTCATTTGTGCAAATTGCTCAGCACGCATAAAGTTACGGGTAGATGGCACATCAGGCACATGCAGCGATACCACATCGGCTTCGGCCAATAAGTCATTTAAGCTCGCTACTTGACGCGCATTACCCAAGGGTAATTTGGCCACGGTGTCAAAATAAATGACACGCATACCCAAGGATTCAGCCAATACCGATAACTGAGAACCAATAGAACCGTAGCCGACGATGCCTAAAGTCTTGCCGCGTGCTTCATACGAGCCTTCAGCAGATTTTGACCAGCCGCCACGATGCACCATGGCATTTTTTTCAGGAATACCGCGCAACAGCAAAATGGTTTGTGCCAGCACCAGCTCAGCCACCGAACGCGTGTTGGAATACGGGGCGTTAAATACCGGAATACCACGCACCAGCGCCGCATCCAGATCCACCTGATTGGTTCCAATACAAAAGCAGCCCACAGCGGTCAGCTTGTTGGCGGCTGCAATGACTTTTTCAGTGAGTTGCGTGCGCGAACGCAGGCCAACAAAATGCGCATCCTGAATCGCTTCAATTAAAGCGTCTTCATCCAGTGCTGTTTTGCGGTAATCAATGTTGGTATAACCCGCTGCATGCAGCACATCAAGGGCGTTCTGATGCACGCCTTCAAGCAGCAGAAAACGAATTTTATCTTTTTGCAGGGAAAGTTGTTGGCTCATGCCGGCTCCACAAAACCAAGAAAGTGTAAAGGCCAAAAATCAAGCCGTATATGCTACCATATTTCATACAGTTCTGCTTTTTTTCTTATGGGTCGTTTGCCATGAATGCGCCGCTTGCCTTATCTGCTGTTGTACTGGAACAATTATCTGCCATTGTGGGCGAAAGCCGGGTCAAAACCGACCATGACAGCCGCATGACGTGGGGCAAGGACTGGACCAAACACTTTGAACCTAACCCGTCCGTGATCGTATTTCCAGCCAGTACAGAACAAGTACAGGCGATTGTTAAGCTAGCGAACGCGCATCAGATTGCCATCACGCCAAGCGGTGGCCGTACTGGCTTATCGGCAGGTGCAGTGGCGACCAATGGCGAGATTGTCATTAGCCTTGACCGCATGAATAAGGTGCTGGAGTTTTTGCCGGCTGATCGTATGGTGCATGTACAAGCGGGGATTGTGACTGAAAGCCTGCAACAATTTGCTGAATCCAAAGACTTATATTATCCGGTTGATTTTGCATCAGCTGGCTCTAGTCAATTGGGCGGCAACATTGGCACCAATGCCGGCGGCATCAAGGTGATTCAATACGGCATGACCCGTGAGTGGGTGCTGGGTTTAACCGTGGTCACCGGCAAAGGCGACATTTTGCACCTGAATAAAGGCATGATTAAAAACGCCACCGGCTATGCACTGCAACATCTATTTATTGGCGCAGAAGGCACGCTGGGCATTGTGACCGAAGCACAAATCAAACTGACCCGCCAGCCGCAGGATTTAAAAGTCTTGGTGCTGGGTGTGCCGGATTTTGATGCCGTGATGCCGATTTTGCATGCGTTCCAGCAGCGTATTGATTTAACCGCCTTTGAGTTTTTTGGCGAATTGGCCATGCAAAAGGTGCTGGATGCGGGTCATGTATCGCGTCCGTTTGAAACCCAGTGTCCGTTTTATGTGTTGCTGGAATTTGAAGGCCGCTTTGACGCCATTGTCGATGATGCCATGAGCACTTTTGAGCATTGCATGGAGCAGGGCTGGGTACTGGATGGCGTGATGAGCCAAACCCAAACCCAAGCCGCGAATTTGTGGCGCTTACGCGAAGATATTTCGGAAACCATTGCACCGTTTACCCCGTATAAAAATGACATTTCGGTACTCATTACCCATGTGCCAGCGTTTATTAAGGACATTAACGCGATTGTGTCGGCCAGCTATCCTGACTTTGAGATTTGCTGGTTTGGGCATATTGGTGACGGCAACTTGCACTTAAATATCCTAAAACCTGCCAATTTGAGTAAAGATGAATTTTTTGATCAGTGCAAACAGGTCAACACCCAAGTGTTTGAAACCGTGCAAAAATATAACGGTTCCATTTCGGCAGAGCATGGCGTGGGCATGACCAAAAAAGACTATTTGTCCTACACCCGCGATCCCGTTGAAATCGGCTATTTACGTGAGCTGAAAAAAGTCTTTGACCCCAATGGCATTATGAATCCGGGCAAGATTTTTGATTTGTAAATCTGCTGATGATTGTTAAAGTTGTGTTTATGCTTTAAGCGTGGCCAGTGCCGCGCTTTTTAATAGTGGGACATGCTAAGTTTGGCAGCCATTTGAGGGAATTCAGTTGCTTTCAGTGATTGGTGTTGTTTTGGCCATTGGCTTTGGCCTGCTATGTTTAGGCATCGTGATTCAATACTGGATGGTGATTGCTGCTGTGGCGGTAGGCACAATAATTTTTGGGCCTATTGGCGGGATTGTCGGTTTTTTTCTGGGCGTGGCGATTAAAGGGGCTATGGCTTCCAGACAGGATGATGATAATGATCAGGGTCAGCGCCAGACATTTCAGCCTCATCAAACCCGAAGCCATCAATCCTCAGAACCACAAATTACCATTCAATTACTGGTGCCTATCATTGGTTTGGTCAGCTGTTTTTGCTTAAAAAAAGACAATCAATGGAGCTCTGAAAAGGTTAAATTTGTGAAAAGCCTTTTTGAAGAAGCCTGTGAAACCCCGGCAGATTTGCAATTGCTGCAACAGGTGATGAAAGAAAAATCGTATAGCAGTGATTCGCTCATTCGGCAGTTTTTGGCCATGCAACCCGATTATGCATTGCGGCATAAAGTGTTTGTAAGCTGTGCTACCGGGCTACTGTACGATGATTTTTCTGATGCCAGCTTGGATAGGGTTTTAAGCAAATTAGGCCAACAATTAAACCTGTCCACCCAAGACTATAGCGCAGTGATTGACAGTTTAAAAACCCATTCAAGTCATGATCACTATTCGCACAATCAACGCAATGCACGCAGTCAACCGAGCAGTCAGGATCAAGTGGCATGGGCGTACGGCATTTTAGGGCTAAGTCCAGCCGCTACAGAGGTAGACATCAAAAAAGCATTTCGCCAGAAAATGGCACAGTATCATCCTGATAAAAATCAAAACGTGACGATTGAGGTACAGCAGCTACTCAATGAAAAAACCGTTGAGCTGCAAAAAGCACGCGATATTGTGATGAGCGCGTTTTAGCACGACAAATTGTGCAAATTATCCAGAAACGAGCGTGACTGGTTGATGTGACGATTAGCATTGTGAGTGGTTTAATGGGGCGACAACGAGGAACGTGCAGCGTGTTTAAAGCTCTGGAAATCTGTATTCAGGCGGACAATGTGCCCACCTGAATATACTTTAGGACAGTATTTTAAAAAAACTTACTGCAACACACTCACATCTGCCACGCTAATAAACAGCGCGCGCAACTGTGCCAGCAAGCGCAAGCGATTTTGCTTAACCGCAGCATCATCGGCCATCACCATCACGTTATCAAAAAATGCATCAATCGGCGTACGTAGTTTGGCAAGCTCAGTCAGGGCAGGGGTGTAATCATGCGACTGCAACAGGGGCGTAACGACGGGGGAAATGGCTTGCAGTGCCTGATACAGGTCTTGTTCCGCCTGCTCGTTGAGTAAGCGGGCATCCACATCACCCGTGACGTTGCCTTCTTTGGCCAGAATATTGGCCACACGCTTGTTGGCCGCAGCCAGCGCCTGTGCTTCGGGCAGGGTCTTAAAATGACTCACCGCTTTAATACGATCATCAAAATCCAGTGGTGACGCAGGGTTTAATCCCTGTACCGCCTGAATCACATCAACGCTCACGCCCTGATCTTCATACATGGCACGGTAGCGGCCTTCCACAAATTGCAGCGCATCAGCCTGTGCCTTGGCCATGTCGTTTAACTTGTCGCCATAACCTTGTGCCGCCAGTTCAACCAGTTGGCTTAAGGACAGCGACAGCTTGTTTTCAATCAGCAGGCGCAAAATCCCAATCGCCGCACGACGCAAGCTAAACGGGTCTTTATTGCCGGTTGGCGCTTGGCCAATACCAAAAATACCCACTAGCGTATCCAGACGATCTGCCAGAGCCAGTGCGACACCCGTGCGCGTTTGCGGCAGCCTGTCACCAGCAAAGCGCGGCAAATATTGCTCGGCAATGGCATTGGCCACTTCATCCGGCTGACCTTCAAGGCGGGCATAATAGGTTCCGGCAATGCCCTGTAGCTCCGGGAATTCACCCACCAGTTCAGAGGTCAGGTCGCATTTGGCTAATAAGCCTGCTTGCTTGGCAGCTGCTTCATCACCATCAGTCAGCTTGGCAATTTCACTGGCCAGCGTGGCGATACGCTCCGACTTGTCCCATAGCGTGCCCAGTTGCGCCTGAAACACCATATTGGCCAGTTTTTGCTGACGGCTGGCCAGTGGTTGCTTTTGGTCTTGCAGGAAGAAAAACTCAGCATCCGACAAACGTGGACGCACGACTTTTTCATTGCCTTCAATAATTTGACTAGGTTCTTTTGAATCAATATTGGATACGGTAATAAAATACGGCTGTAGCTTACCCGCTTCATCCACCAGACAAAAGTACTTCTGGTTGTCCTGCATGGTGGAAATCAGCGCTTCCTGCGGCACGGCCAGAAAGCGTTGTTCAAAACTGGCGCGCAAGGCCACTGGCCACTCGACCAGTCCTGTGACTTCATCCAGCAGGGCAGGCGGGACAATGACTTGGGCATTCACGTCATCAGCCAGCTTTTTCACCTGAGCGGAAATGGTCGCCTGCCGCGCGTCAAAGTCAGCAACCACGTGAGCCGCGCGCAGGCTTTCCAGATAGTCATTGGCATGCTTGAGCGTAATGGCTTGCGGCGCATGGAAGCGATGACCAAAAGTCTGGTTGCCTGCTTTAAAGTCTTGGATGGTGGCGTCAATGATTTGATCATCTTTAAGCAACACCACCCACTGCACCGGACGCACAAATTCAGTCCGGCTGGCCGCAGAACGCATGCGCTTGGCAATCGGCAAGTTATCCAGTGCGGTTTGCAAAATATTTGGCAACAACGCATCAAGACTTTGGCCTTTAATGTCTTTGTAGTAACACACTTTTTCCATTTTACCCGCGTTAAAGCGCGACACTTGATCGGCGTTAATGCCCTGACCCCGCAGGAAGCCTTCTAGGGCTTTGGTCGGTTTGCCCTCAGCATCATAAGCAGCCTGTACCGCCGGGCCATCAAAGCGTTTTTGGCTATCCGGCTGGGCTGCATCAAGATCAGTAATTTTTAACGCTAAACGACGTGGCGCAGCGTAGGCATCAATGCTGCCAAAGTTTAAGCCAGCACTGTTTAGACCTTTTTCAACTTCACTTTTTAAGGCATCACGCAGGGTTTTTAG
Source organism: Moraxellaceae bacterium (assembly GCA_004173455.1). Taxonomy (GTDB): domain Bacteria; phylum Pseudomonadota; class Gammaproteobacteria; order Pseudomonadales; family Moraxellaceae; genus Alkanindiges. The sequence continues at coordinate 10,732 of SECL01000030.1, forward strand.
GCTTTTTGGCGGCAGTTCTTCGCAGCCCAGTTCAAATAAGACGGTATGTTTAGACATTATTGATCACCCTGTTTTTCTTGCTGCTGCTTGGCATTATTCGATAAGGCGTCAGCATCTTCGGCGGCTTTCATTTGTGCCAGTACTTCATCACGCAAATGCGGTGCGGCCATCGGGAAGCCCAGCTTGGCACGCGCCTTGACATAGCTTTGCGCAATGGCACGCGCAAGGCCGCGCACGCGCAGGATATAACGCTGGCGTTCAGTCACCGAAATGGCGCCACGCGCATCTAGCAGGTTAAAGGTATGCGAGGCTTTGACCACCATCTCGTAGGCAGGCAACGGTAATTCAGCCGCCATTAATTTGTTGGATTCTTCTTCGTAAAAATCAAACAGCTCAAACAGCTTGGGCACATTGGCGTGTTCAAAGTTATAGGTCGATTGCTCCACTTCGTTCTGGTGGAACACATCGCCATAGGTCACGGTGCCAAACTGGCCTTTGGTCCACACCAGATCGTACACCGAATCCACGCCTTGCAAATACATGGCCAGACGTTCCAAACCATAGGTAATTTCGCCGGTGACCGGATAGCACTCAACACCGCCTACCTGCTGGAAGTAGGTAAACTGGGTGACTTCCATGCCATTCAGCCAGACTTCCCAACCCAGTCCCCACGCACCCAGCGTTGGCGATTCCCAGTTGTCTTCCACGAAACGAATATCGTGGGTGAGGGTATCAATACCAATGGCTTTTAGGGAATCCAGATACAGTTGCTGGATATTGGCCGGATTGGGCTTTAACACCACCTGAAACTGATAATAATGTTGTAGGCGATTGGGGTTTTCGCCATAGCGGCCATCTTTGGGGCGGCGCGAGGGCTGCACGTAGGCGGCATTCCAGGTTTCTGGCCCCAGCGCACGCAAAAAGGTCGCGGTATGAAAGGTGCCTGCACCCATTTCCATATCGTAAGGTTGCAAGATCACACAACCCTGTTCAGCCCAGTAGGTTTGTAGAGCCAAGATCAAGCCCTGAAACGTATCAATGTGCGAAATGGCTCGACTGCTTTTTTGACCATTGCTTTTTTCAATAGGCATGGGGCATCCATGTTTTTAAGTGTAGAAAAGGCGATTAGTATAGGGAATTTGCCAAGTTTAGACAAAGGGAAAGTCGGCTCTACACCAAAAACTTGACAGCAAGCAAGTAAGGGTTTCGCAAGGCAGTGTAGGCCAGAGTAGTTTATGATCATCATCTACAAAGGCACTATAGTCGCAGTTTGGCCAGTCGCCTAAACTACCTCAAACACTGATCCATTTTTTAAATATGAAAACACCCAAAGTCAGCAATTTTATAGTCGTTGTTATGGCCACTAGCATTTTACTATTGGCCGGATGTCAGCACATCAGTACCAGAACGCTCAACTTTACCGAACAGTCTTCATCTTCGCCCCTCAACTGGATTAGTCAGCATACGAGTTCTGCCCAGCAGAAAAAGGCATTACTGCGGGTCAATCGGGCACAGCAGCGCATCAAGCAACTTGATTTTTCCAGTAATGCGCAACTATTTAAAGTGACCAAACAAAATCAGGTGGCCAATTATTGTGCCATGACGACTGGTATCACACTGGATCAAATTGATGCCTTAAAAGCGCTCAATTTTAAAAGTCCGCGGCAGGCAAAAATTCTAGCGCGCTATGAACAGGACTCACCACGTATCAAGCTGGATATCAATGCGATTAATTGCGATTTTGATTAAAAAACATTAACCTAAATTTCAACCCAAAACGCTGCCAGTGCTTCATATCCAGACCTAACAAACCACTCATAACAGCGTAAAAAGCCTCTATAGAGATAGAGGCTTTTTGGTATATTTAACTTGTTTCAACCAATCTATTTAAGACCTATCACTTAGTTGACGGTTCTTAAATCCTGCGATTGATTTGTAGCTTGCTGACGTGGTGCTTTAGGCATCAGTAACCACAACACCAAATACACAATAATTCCCGGAAATGCAGCACTGCAAATGGACACAATGACAAAAATCAGGCGCAGCAAATTTGCATTCCAGCCATAACGTTCAGCAATACCTCCCATAACCCCGGCAATCATGTTGCGGCGGCGTGAGCGGTACAGGCCAATCTTGTTCATTGTATCAATGCTCCTGCGCAAGGCGATTTTTAGACATATAAAAAAATATAAACTGGTACAACGTGGTAACAGGCGTGGGCGTTAGATACTCAAGCCTATTATTGGCTGTCCAGTGACTAATATATAAGGGCGGTTTGCCTGTTTAAAAGCAAAAAAATGTGACAGCTTTGTACAACTATGGGCAAAAAATGCAGGTCATGTTACTGGCGTAAGGTTGTGTTTCTAAACTAACTTATTGACTAACGACTGCAAAGAAAAAACACAAGAGAACACTAAACACTGCTCATTTTGAAGCCTGATCAATTATAAGATAACCCATTCCTAGCAGATGAGCTAAAGACCCATTCATAAAAATAACAATACGGTCGTGCCCTCATTATCAATTGATCGAGGTCATAAAGATAGATGATAAATACGACGCTGGTAACAGCCAAGGCACGCACGTTAACGCGGCTGACATTAAATGTAGCCCCCCGTTCTGCCACGCGTTTATTATATGGTAGCTTTGTGGCGGCATTATTACTGTCCGGTTGTAGCAACAGCCTAGATTTGCGCTCACAGTCGCAGGAGGCTGCTGACGATGTGGCCATGCAACAACCCAGTATGCAAAGCGCACAAGTGAATGCTTTATCGTTAACTCAGGCTGCATCAGCGGATCGTTACATCAATAATCAGGATGTCATGCCTGTTGCACTAACGGCGACAAAATCGCAGGCCAAAGTTATCCCTTCGCAGTCATTGGTTAATGAGTTTGCAGGGCGCTATTCCGGTCAGGTTCCTTGTGCGTTACAAGCCAATTCCTGTGACAGTGACATGCTGGATATGACGCTTACCTTGTTGCCTGATGGCTCGGCGGTACGCACATTGGTGGCGCAAGGCAAAGTCAATGCCATGCTGGATAAGGAAAAAGCGGCATGGACAGTATCTGCCAATGGTCAGACTATTTTGCTGATTTTGCCCAGTCATGAAATCTGGAGCTTTCGCAAAACCGGCAATCACCAGCTTCAGTTCCAGCCCAATGCCAGTGCGATGGTTGAACCAGTTAAAGCGTTGGGTGAGTACTCATTGGTAGCTGCTAATAGCTAAAAATAGCGCGCTGGCTAATGCTATTTTACGGGCATGTTTGTTTTAAGCATGAGTTTGTTTTAAACATAGGTTTTCTAGTTCGAGCATAATAAAAAAGGGCGCATGATGAAATGCGCCCTTTCTTGCAGGTTTACAACAATTACAATAGCAACTTAGTAGTCAAAGCTGAAGTGTTCTGGCGCCAGTTGAGTCAGGCTGCGTGATGGCGATACCATCGCTTCGGCATGGCCAGAGGCACGTGGCAACAGGCGGTCAAAATAGAACTCGGCAACCTGTACTTTGGCCTGATAGAACTCAGGCACTTCAGTACCGCCATTTTCAATTTTTTCCAGTGCAACTGCAGCCATTTGTGCCCAGAAATAAGCCATCATGGCATAACCGGAGTACATCAGATAATCCACAGACGCAGACGATACGATGTCGCGGTCTTTACGGGCAGTCAGCATCAGGCGAATGGTCAGGGTGTTCCACTGGGCACAAATCTTGGTAAGATCCCAGACAAAACGACGCATTTGCTTGTTGCGGGCATGACGGCTACAGAATTTCAGGATTTCACCGGTGTAATCACGTACCACTTTGCCTTTGGAAGACAGCAGCACTTTACGGCCTAACAAATCAAGCGCCTGAATTCCGGTGGTGCCTTCATACAGAGTGGAAATACGTGCATCACGGGCAATTTGTTCCATGCCCCATTCCTTGATGTAACCATGGCCACCAAATACCTGCATGCCCAGATTAGAGGATTCCAAGCCAAGCTCGGTCAGGAAACCTTTTAGAATTGGGGTAAAGAAGCCCAATTTGTCATCCCAGTAGTCATGGCCAGCCTGATCGCCTTTGAGCAGGTTGTCGGTCATTTTGTCTGCCAGCTGTGCCGCATGATAAATCATGGCACGACCGCCTTCAGCGACAGCTTTCTGGGTTAATAACATACGGCGCACGTCCGCATGATGAATAATAGCATCAGCTACTTTTTCTGGATCTTTCTTGCCAGACAGGGCGCGCATGGACATACGATCCTTGGCATACGGCAATGCACCCTGGAACGACAGCTCGGCATGGGCAACACCTTCAACCGCTGTACCAATACGGGCAGTGTTCATGAAGGTAAACATGGCATGCAGGCCTTCATTGACCTTGCCAATCAGATAACCTGTGGCACCATCAAAGTTCAGTACGGCGGTGGCAGATGCCTTGATGCCCATTTTGTGTTCAATCGAGCCACAGAATACCGGATTGCGCTCGCCTACAGAGCTATCATCGTTGATAAAGAATTTGGGCACGATAAACAGCGAGATACCCCGTGTACCTTTAGGGGCATCGGGCAGACGTGCCAGTACGATATGGATAATGTTTTCTGTCAGGTCATGTTCACCGGCAGAAATAAAGATCTTGGTGCCAAACAGCTTGTAAGTACCATCAGCCTGAGGCTCGGCGCGAGTTTTAACCTGACCCAGATCGGTACCGCACTGTGGCTCAGTCAGACACATAGTGCCGCTCCAAGTGCCCAGTGTCAGGTTTGGCATGTAGGTATTTTTTTGCTCGTCTGTACCAAACTGCAAAATGGTGTTCATGCAACCTGCGCTCAAGCCCGGATACATGGTAAATGACCAGTTGGCGGTTCCCATCATTTCGGATTTGATGAGGTTGAGCGACATGGGCAGACCCTGACCGCCAAATTCTTCAGGATAGGACAGACCTTGCCAGCCGCCCTGAACGTATTGATCATAGGCTTCTTTGTAGCCTTTTGGCGTGGTGACAACGCCATTGTCAAAATGACAGCCTTCGTCATCACCAGACTGGTACAAGGGCGCCAGTACGTTTTCACACAGATCAGCAGCACCATCCAGAATCATGTCAATGGTGTCGGCATCGGCCAACTCGCCATTGGAAAGCGTCTTGAAATGGGCTGGATAATCCAGCACGTCATTCATTAAAAAACGAACATCACGCAAGGGAGCTTTATAGGTAGGCATGGGTCAATCCTGACAAAAATGATCAAAAGACGAATCTAGATGACGCATTATGTAGGTTGCATTAAGAAAAAGCATTGATATTTAACCTGCAACTTACTGTCACTAGGGCAAATCAGATTTATTTACGCCAAGCGCAAGTTTTTGCCGGATTGCTGGAATTTGTCGGCTATATTAAGGCTCATCATTTCGCAAGCTGCAAATTTTAATCAGGTTTTTGATTTAAGCATGATGACAATGATAAATGAAACCACCTACTGGAGCATGACATGAATAACAAAACCATTCGGGGATTTGGCAATACTGGCTTGATCATGGCAGGTATGATGACTGGCGGGTCAATGCTAATGACAGGATGCAGCAGTTTGCCGGCCAAAACCAGCCTGTCACCACAGCAAGCCGTGATTGGTGGCTACCAGCAGCTTTATAGCACGCCCAATTATCAGTTCGAGGGTCAGTTTAAGATCAACCAGCTTGCTTTTAATCGTGATCCCAAAGTATTACAGGCTGCTGCTGAACTGCAACAACAAAAAAAGGCTAAACAAAAGCAGCAGCTCATTCAGCGTTATATTGATGAGTTAAGCGCGGCTGCCGAGGCTAAAGCTAAGGCTTATGCCGAAGCCGATGCTAGGGCTAACAGCAGCGCAGATCCGTATGCTTTAAGCGCCAATGAGCGAGAATCTATCCGTCAACAGGCCGAACAGGCTGCCAGCGAATACGATGATGCAACAGATGACTTTGCAACAGATGATCCTGAAACAGAGGCTCCCGAACAGCGCAACAGTAAAAATAAGCTTGGCCACTTGGGCAGTATGAAAACCGACAAGCTAATTAATGACCTGTTGTACACCTATGCCAAACGCTATCAGTTCAACTATAAGGGCACTGTAGACTTGCGCCATGGCCAAATTGCACTAAGCCCGGAAATGCGTTACGAGGCACGCAATATGGCAGGTTATGTGCAAGTGCCGCTGGTGCTGGATTTGCGTCATGCCCATTTGTATGCCGACCTGTCTGCACTATCGCCATGGCTGGTACAGGTGCAAAATGATGGCAAATACAGCCGCTTTGATTTGTCGGCTTACAAGGATAAAGTGGATGCGAAGCAATTACTTGAAGTGCTAAAACAAATCACGCAGGCCAGCTATCAGTTGCCAAAAGCCCAGCAGTTTCAGGAAGTGGGTTTAAGCGCACAAGAACGCCAGCAAGGTGCCGTGCGCAAGGTGGAATTTAGTCAACCCTTGGCGCATCGTATGGCCGATGTAGCCACGTTTTTGTCGCTAAACCAGAATAGTCTAAAGCAAATTGTGAAAAGTAAAAATGCTGAAGACAAGCAGCGTGAAGATAAGCAGAATGAGGATAAATCAGCAAAAAACCAGCGACCTGTTGAATTGATCAGTGCTGAGGCAGCCCGCCAGTTGATGGCACAAAATCCGGAAACCTACCAGCATATTTTGCAAATGGTAGAGGAAAAAATAGATCCAGTGTCGCGCTTAAAACAAGTAATTTTGCTGGATAACAAAGGTCGGGTAGTGGATTCCAGTGCCGTGTATGATTTGATATTTAAGCCCAGCAGCAAAGGTCAGTTGAATATGCAATTGAGCCATCATATTAACTTTGCTAATTACGGGCGCGCAGAAGTGACCTTCAAACCCAATGCCAGCAATTGGATTGATGCCAAAGCCAATATGCAAGATACGTTGTTTGGTGGCTTGATGAGTATTTTTAGCAAGAAATCACTAGGCGCAGATGACATGCTGAAAAGCTTTGGTGATGACGAGTAATGGATGAATGAACTTATTGAGCAAGCCATTAATTTTATAATAAAGGCGGATTTTTGTACTCCTAAAAATCCGCCTTAAAAAATTAAAAGTGTGGCTTTAAGTGTTATTTATACCTGCTCAAACGCATTACTTTAGCGATAAAAAATCACTCAGCGCCAGTTTAACCCCATTCCAGATGGCAAATGCTTCAATGGCCTGACCGACTAGCATGCTAAAGCCATCACTAGTAGGCACGCCGCGCTCGGTTGCCTGATCCAAAAAGCTGGAGGGCTTACCATAGGCCATTTCATAGGCATACTGAAATTGCAGTGCTGGCGGCAGTTGCAATGCCTCTCCACTTAGGCTGGCCGAGGTGGCATTAATGATCAGGTCAAACTGGCCTGACAAATGATCCAGTATAATGGCTGATAAGTGAGCAGTATTGATAAATGGCTGCACGTCAGCGATTAGCTGTTGCGCGCGACTGAGGGTACGGTTGGCAATCACAATCTGGCCAGCACCCGCCTGTGCCAAAGGAAGTATCACGCCACGTGTTGCGCCCCCAGCGCCTAGAATCAGGATTTTTGCCTGTTGCAGCGGCCAGCCTAATGCATTTATTGCATCAACCAAACCTTGTCCATCGGTGTTGTCGCCATGTAGCTTACCGTCCTGTTGCCACAGCGTATTGACTGCACGCGCGACTTGCGCCCGTGGCGTGAGGACATCACACAATTGATAAGCCTGCTCTTTAAAGGGCACGGTGACATTAAGCCCAATGCCGCCTTGGCTAAAAAATTCCTGAACATTACTGGCGAAACCATCCAGAGGCGCCAGTCGCTTGCTGTAGTGCAGGTCAATACCTGTAGCCTTGGCAAAAGCATGATGCAGCTCAGGCGAGCGTGAATGTTCAATGGGATTACCCACCACGGCAAATTGTCTGGTCATAAAAATTCAGGCTGAGTATTTTGTGTGATGGTGACTATGATAAAAGTAAGTATCATAAAAGCAAGCATAGTTAGAAAGAACAGTATTCCTTTGAAATAATGGATAAATTATGCATTTACCAAATATACAAAACTCTATAAATTTGCTCTATAACGCACCACTTAAAAATAAAAAGCTTTGGAGTAGCCTACGCTGACAACACAAAATTTAGTTTATAGGCGTGTGTCAAATAACACGCAGGAGCAAAATATGAGTACTCATTTCAAAATGACCAAAGCATTGCTGGCAAGTTCAACTTTGGCTGGTGCCCTGTTGGTCGGTGCTTGTGCAAGCGCCACGCCAAGCCAAAACCGGGTTGCCGCTGCGGCTGCGGCTGGTGCTGCTGGTGCTGCGGTAGGACAAAAAGCCGGTGGCCGTACTGGTAGCGCCGTAGGGGCTGCTGCCGGTACAGGTCTGGGAACCAATGCCACCGGTGCCAGCACACAAACCAGCGTGGCCGGTGCGATTGGTAGTGCCGTGGGCGCGATTGTAGGTGAGCGTCATGGTGGTGCGAGCGGTGCTGCTGTAGGTGCTGCGGTGGGTGGTGCTGCCGGTGCTGCTGCAAGTGAATACCAGCAAAACCATCGTTAATTTGGTAATACGCTTTAGAGCAATATTGCACTAAAGCGTAAAAAAAAAGCCTGTGACTATTAGTTAGCACAGGCTTTTTTTATGATTCAGCATTTTGCTTGAGCTTGATAAAACCATAATGATAAAAGAAACTCACTGGTTAAACTTATAAAACCTGCTGCATGAGAAAAGCATCTTGTCCAAAACTGGCGACTTTATGCTGCAAATCCAGACTAACGCGATCAATCAGTTCAAAACCCTATTTTTGCCAATAACTGCTGGAATTCTGCACTGCAATCAGCGTTAGATATTTAAAGCCCAATTGTCGTGCTTGTGCTTTTTATGCAATCGTATGGCATTTAAACCCAACAGTTGGCCTGTTTTGACAACATCAAGCAGTTGTTTTTTGCTAGGGTAGGCTTGTTTTACAGTGCAGTTATTTATTCTAGCGTTGTTTATTCTAAAGTTATTGGGTTAACCGTTTAATTCGAGGTCATTATGTCATCTCAGCGCCACTGGATTGAAGCAGTAAATGGGATTCGCCTGTTTGCCACAAGTTGGGGCAATCCGGACAACACGCCACTTGTGCTGGTTCATGGTTATCCAGACAGTCATACCGTGTGGGAATCTATTGCAACGCAACTGGCGGATCAGTTTTATGTGATTGCCTATGATGTACGCGGGGCAGGCAAGTCCAGCATTCCCAAGCAGACCAGTGATTATCGCATTGAACTGCTGGCGCAGGATCTGGTAGCGGTGGCCGATACCTTGCTGCCCAATCGCCAGTTTCATCTGGCGGCACACGACTGGGGTTCGATTCAAAGCTGGGAGTCAGTGACTACGCCGGCCTTACAAGGACGGATTTTGTCGTATACCACGCTGTCCGGCCCGTCGCTGGATCATGCGGCATTGACTTTACGCAAGCAGTTTAAAACCATGCCGCTGCAAACCTTAAAGCAGCTGGGCAAATCTTGGTACATTGCCGGTTTTCATTTGCCCTTGCTGGCGCCCTTGAGCTGGCGTTTGTATCTGGGCAAAAAATGGCACCGGGTGGTGGATCAGCTGGAACGCACGCCGGGCCTGCCGGAAAATCCGACCCAAACCTCGGATGGAATTTATGGCATTAACCTGTACCGTGCCAATTTTATCGAGCGCTTACGCCAGCCGCGCGAGCGCATTGCGCATTGTCCGGTGCAGGTGATTATTCTGGAAAAAGATGCGTTTGTGTCGGAAGCCTATATGCAATATCTGCCGGAGTGGGTGAGTGACCTGACCATGCAACGGCTCAAGGCCAATCACTGGGCAATTTTAAGCAAGCCGGATGTGGTGGCAAGCTATATTCGCGAGTTTGCACTGGCGCATCCCAAACTGCCTGCCTAAGCAGGGCGACGGTAATTCAGATCAAGACGATTTAGGCCAAGAGGATTTAGGAAAATACTGGATGGATCGAGGAATGCATGAGCAGGAAATAGCTGCCAGTGCCGCTGCCTGTGAGCTGTGCGGGCGGACGCATTTGCCGCTCACCCGCCATCACCTGATTCCACAATCACGTCATAACAAGGCGCGCACCAAGCGGCAATTTGACAAGCACGCCATGAAAACTGAAATTGCCTGTTTGTGTCGTGCCTGCCATTCGCAGGTGCATGCGGTACTGAGCAATCAGGAGCTGGCGCAAAACTATCATACGGTTGAGGACTTGCGCCGCCAGCCGGAAATTGCCCGTTTTGCCGCATGGATTGCCAATAAGCCGCCCGGCCTCAAAGTGACAGTGCGTTCGCATAAAGACAAGTAACGCAACATAAAGTGGCTAAATAAAGCGGCTAATTTTTAGCCGCTATTAAATGGTTTTTCTGCTAAGATGCGCGTCTTTTTTTAGCGTTGCCTGTTTTATGAATGCCATTGTCCTTGCCATTATCGTGATGTTTGTGCTGTCGCTATTGCGCTTCTCCGTGGTGCTGGCGGTGGTGATTGCTGCCGTTGTAGGAGGGCTGGCTGGTGGCTTAGGGTTGGCCGGCACTGTGGAAGCTTTTAATCAGGGCTTGGGTGATGGGGCACAGGTGGCACTGGCCTATGCGGTGCTGGGCGCGTTTGCACTGGCGCTGTCACGTTCTGGTTTGCCGGACTTGCTGGCGCACAAGCTGCTGGGCTTGCTGGGTCATGAAGCGTCTGTCCATCGGCAAAAATTTATCAAGTATTTGCTGCTGGGTATTTTGTGGATCGCTGCGGTGTTTTCACAAAACCTGATCCCAGTGCATATTGCATTTATTCCGGTGCTGGTGCCACCACTGCTGAAAGTCACCAATTATTTAAAGCTAGACCGCCGTGCTGCGGCTTGTGTGCTGACACTGGGTCTGGTCGGTACTTACATGCTGCTGCCAGTAGGATTTGGTGCCATTTTCCTCAATGAGCTGTTACTGGGCAATATCAACAAGGTGGGTGCGGGCTATGGCTTGCAGGTTGAACGCTGGATGATGCCTACTGCAATGGCAATTCCGGTGGCGGGTATGGCGCTCGGAACACTGGTGGCGGTGTTTGTGTCGTATCGCAAGCCGCGTCAGTATCAAACTGTGAGCAGTGCGTCCAACCTGGGGCAAATGGCGCAGGCACTGGAGCAGGAAGCCCAAGCTGCGCCCGTGATTAAAACACGGACACTCATCATGGCAAGCCTTGCCATTCTATTTACCCTGATTGCTCAGTTGTATTCCGGTTCGATGATTCTGGGCGGGCTGGTGGGTTTTGCCGTGCTGTCGGCTGCCGGAATTTTTAAATGGCAAGAAGCCGATGATGTGTTTGTGGCGGGTATGCGCATGATGGCACTGGTGGGTTTTATCATGATTGCTGCTGCTGGTTTTGCTTCGGTCATGACCGCGACCGGACAGGTAGATTCGCTGGTAGGTGGCGTGGTATATCTGATTGGAAACAGTAAGGGCTTGGCCGCGTTGCTGATGCTGCTGGTGGGTCTGTTTGTGACGCTGGGTATTGGCTCATCGTTTTCCAGTGTGCCGGTACTGGTGATGATCTATGTGCCGCTGTGTGTGCAGTTTGGCTTCTCACCACTGGCTACCGTAGCGCTGATTGGCACCGCCGCAGCACTGGGCGATGCAGGTTCTCCGGCATCCGATTCTACTCTGGGGCCAACAGCGGGGCTTGGGATTGATGGCCAGCACGATCATATCTGGGATACGGTGGTGCCGACCTTTATGCATTTTAATATTCCCTTGCTGATATTTGGCTGGCTGGCTGCCATGTATCTGTAGCAAAAAGATTTGCCGGACAGTGGGATCAACAGCCCCTAAAACTGCCGATTGAGCTTGATTCCAACCAGCCAGTTGCGGCCTTGCGCAGGTTCAAAAAAGCGGCCATTCGATTCATTAACAATCACCGAGCCAATATAGTGATGGTCGGTCAGGTTATCTAGCCGTGCCAGCTCTTGCAGGGTATAGGCGCCAAACTGTTGTTCTGCGACCAGACGCAAGCTGGCAATGGTATAGCCATCAGCAGCATCGCTGTTGCGGTCATCCACATAAATTTTGCCACTGTGGCGGACTTCCACTGCGGTTTTTAAATAGGGCTGGATTGTCCATTCGGCCTCGGCAAACGCTGTGGTTTTGCTGGTACCGGGAATCTGATTGCCCGCAGCAACAACATCACCACTCGAGCCCAAATTAAAGCGATCTCGGTAGCTGGCATCCAAATACGTCAGGGCTGCATTAAGGCGCACATTGTCAAACGGCTGGCTTTCAATCGCCAGTTCAGCTCCTTGTCTGCGGGTTTTGCCCACATTGTGATACACCGAACGGCCAGCACTGTTGCTGAGCACGGCAATTTCATCGTCAACATCGGCACGGAACAGCGCCGCATTCAATCGTAAATTATCAGCCAGTCTAGCTTTGATCCCTGTTTCATAATGCCAGCCGCTACTGGCTTGTACATTGTTATTCAGGCCAGCAGTTTGCACACTATTATCGCGGTACGCCACTTCATTTAAAGTGGGAGTTTCAAAGCTTTGCCCGGCGGTGGCATACAGGTTCAGGTCAGGTGAATAACGATACAGCGCGCCAAATACCGGTGTTAAATCAGAAAACTGGCGTGAGCCACTATCGTCGGGATTGCCGTTGCCTGCTGTTGTGACATTTATAATATAGTGGTCATTGGATTCAAAGCGCACATGACTACTACGCAAACCCGCACTCAGCATCCATTGCGGGTCAATATCCCATTCGGCTTGCAGGTATGGGTCTATATTACTGGCCGTATTGGTTTCATTGCGTTTTAACGCGCCCAGCACCCCAAGCGTGGTGATGCCATTATTCGTTTGGAAGTTCTGAAAACCCTTGCGGTCTTCTTCCATTTGATCGAGTGACAGTCCGGCAGTCAGGCGCAAAGGCTGGTTCATCAGGGTTTGTTCGATACTGTAGCGTAAATCTAGACCCTGATAGTTACGATCAAGGTCAATCACGCCGCCCCCCTGATTGGGATTGTTTTGCGGTGCCACCGGAATGGATTGAAATTGCCGCACTTCACGGGTTCCGGCATACGCTGTTACTTGCAAATCACCATGGCCCAGTCGGCTTTTATACACTGCGCCGAGCTGGTTTTGATCCACGTTCTTGCGCGTATTGTAGTCCAGCGCCGGTTGTGCCACCGCTTTTGGGTTGGCATCCACGTCGCTTCGGCTTAAGCCGAGCGGATCTTGCGCTTCTGGCATGTGCAGGCTATTGAGCAACAGCATCATGCTGGAATCAGGATTAATGTCATACTTGAGCTTGGCATTGAGCAGTTGACGCTTGGCCGCACTGTGCTCGCGATACCCATCCAGTTCGGTATTGGACAGGCTCAGCACATGACTGATATCACCCGACTTGCCACTGCTTTTGAGGCTTTCACGCAGCAGGCCATCAGAGCCAGCACTCACTCCGGCTTCCAGCTTTTGGCCGGGCTGTGGGTCTTCGGTAAACAGTTGAATCACGCCCCCTGAGGCATTGCCATACAGGGCGGAAAATGGCCCACGCAACACTTCCAGCCGCTCGGCACTTTCAAGGTCAAAATTGGCAGCCTGCCCCTGACCATCCGGCATGGTGGCCGGAATACCATCGGTGTATAAACGCACGCCACGCACGCCAAAGGTCGAGCGCGCCCCAAAGCCACGGCTGGAAATCTGCAAATCCTGCGCGTAGTTTTGCCGGTTGAGCACGCTAATGCCAGGCACCCGCACCAAGGCTTCAGACAGATTAATGCGTGGCCCTGCGCTGGCAATCGTGCTGGCATCAATACGGTCGACCGATGCAGGCAATTCAAACGCATCACGTCCGCTGCGGGTGGCGGTGACCACAATCGTGGGCAAGACCGAACGATCAGCAACCGGACTGTTTGCCGAGCTGTTAGCAAGCGAAGAACCAGAAGTGCCAGCACCAGCACCTAAAGTGCTCGTCGCAGCCGGATGGGCTTCATTGTCTGCAACCGGCGCGGCCAGAGCAGCGAACGCAGGACACAGCAATACCAGCGGCAGCCAGGGCCTTAAGCGTAAAAATGAAGTCTGCAACGGCGTTAAATGGTTTTGTAATACAGCGGATAAACCGGAATAGGGCAAATCAGTCATAACCAGATCCTAAAAAACGGGTCAGTGCACTGCATTAGTCCGTCAATGGACTGTTGCGTGTCAGAATTTTAAACCTAAAAAGGCTAACCAGTTATCTGGGCAGTGACTACACACATTACGTTAATTACTGACCAAATCTCGGTATAGCGTTCATGGTTGCGTGATGACTTACAAAACACTGCAATACCGTGGCCAAACTGCTGCTGTCATGCCTAATCACCCCTCACTACACTAAAAAATCAATTCTTTTTAAAGCAGGTCTAGCATGAAGCACTCACCACGTTTGCTGCTGGCAACCCATCTGATAGTCACATTGGCGGTGGCGGCAGGACTGGCTACCCAAGCCAAGGCTGCCAGCTATGACTGCACCAAATCACGGCTCGCCACTGAAAAAACCATTTGTGCCAATCGTGGCCTCAATGACCGCGATGTAAAAATGGCCACTACCTTTAATATTATTAGTCATGCCGTGCCGATGGGAGGCCGTGACCACCTGATTGATGAGCAAGTGATCTGGCTCAAGCAACGGAACGGTTGTGGCAATAACGTGGCCTGCATTGCTAATGCTTATCAAAACCGGCAAAAACAACTGGATCAAATGCTACAGGATCGGGTGTTTTCACACGGGCCTTTTTAATACATTAAAATAAATGATTAAAAAATAAACCAAACTGTGGATAACTTCAAAGTTACTCACAAGAGTTGTCCACACGCAGGCATTGCTTCAAAGCTTGACCCCGAAGAGCACCATTGCATAAAAATGATTCAATCAGGCTGTTTTATGCTTGAAATAAAACCCCGTTGACCCCACTCCGTTTGACAGACCATTTTGGGTTAAAACAGGAGTGTATAATGACCGAATCCACTGAAAACCATACAGAAAATCAGCCCGAAAACCACAGCAATGCCCAACCGGCTGGTGCGCAGGCCAAAAGCTACAGCTTTCAGGCCGAAGTCGCCCAGCTCTTGCATCTGGTCACGCATTCGCTGTATTCCAATCCGGAAATTTTTCTGCGTGAACTGATTTCAAACGCCTCGGATGCTTGCGACAAGCTGCGCTTTGAAGGCATTAATAATGGCGCGCTGTATGAAAATGACCCGGATTTGCATGTGCGCATTAGTCTGGATAAAGACCAAAACACCATCACCATTAGCGATAACGGTATTGGCCTGACCGAAGCTGAGGCCATTGATAATCTGGGTACGATTGCCAAATCTGGCACCAAAGACTTTATGTCCAAGCTCAGCGGCAATCAAAAAGAAGATTCACAACTGATTGGCCAGTTTGGGGTTGGCTTTTATTCTGGCTTTATTGTGGCCGATAAAATTACCGTAGAATCGCGCAAGGCGGGTGAGCCAACCGACCAAGCCGTACGCTGGATTAGTGGCGGCACGGGTGACTTTGACGTTGAGCAAATCAGCAAAGCAAGCCGTGGCACTGACATTATCCTGCATCTGCGCGATGATGCCCTTGAGTATCTGGAAGCGTGGAAAGTCAAGCAGATCGTCAACAAGTATTCTGACCACATCAGCTTGCCGATCCAGATGAGAAAGGAAGTCTGGCAGGATGCTGAGGAAGGCTCGGACGCAGATTCTGAAAATGTTGGCGGCAAGATGGTCATGACCGATGAATGGGAAACCATTAACTCGGCATCTGCTCTGTGGACGCGCAATAAAAAAGACATTAGCGATGAACAGTACATTGAGTTTTATAAACAGTTTAGCCATGACTTTGAAGCACCATTGGCGTGGAGTCATAATCGGGTAGAAGGCAGCACCGAATACACGCAACTGCTGTACATTCCCGCCAAAGCACCGCATGACCTGTTTACCCGCGAGCAAAAGTCGGGCATCAAGCTGTATGTGAAGCGCGTGTTTATTATGGATGAGGCTGAAAACCTGATGCCATCGTATTTGCGCTTCATCAAAGGTATTATTGATAGCGCGGATTTGCCACTTAATGTGAGCCGTGAGCTGTTGCAGGAAAGCCGTGATGTGCGCACCATCCGTGAAGGCAATGCGCGCCGTGTACTGGGTTTACTTGATACTCTGGCCAAATCGGAAGACCAAGCAGATCAGGACAAATTTGCCAATTTCTATAAGGAATTTGGTGCAGTGCTTAAAGAAGGCTTGGGCGAAGATGCAGGCAATAAAGACCGTATTGCCAAGCTGTTACGCTTTGCGTCGACCAACACTGATGAGGCTACCGTGTCTTTGGCCGACTACAAAGCCAGCATGCAAGATGGTCAAAAAGCCATTTATTACTTGGCCGCTGAAAGTTTAAGTGCCGCTAAAAACAGTCCACAACTTGAATTATTCAAGAAAAAAGGCATTCAGGTTTTATTGATGACCGACCGCGTGGATGAATGGGCGCTCAACTTCCTGACCGACTTTGATGGCACACCACTGCAAAGCGTGGCCAAAGGGGCGGTTGATTTGGGTGATCTGCAAGATGAAGAGGAGAAAAAAGCGTTAGATACCGCCACTGAATCTCTCAAGCCAACGCTAGATAAACTTACCGACACCCTTAAAGACAAAGCCAAGGAAGTCCGTGTCACCACTCGCTTGGTGGATAGTCCTGCTTGCTTGGTAGTGGGCGATCAGGATTTGTCGCCGCAATTGGTGCGTATGCTGAAACAAGCGGGTCAGCCTGTGCCGGAATCCAAGCCTATTCTGGAAATTAACCCAGAGCATCCGCTGGTCAAGCGTCTGGAAACATCCGGTCAATTCGAAGACTTGGCCAACGTGATTTTTGACCAAGCATTACTGGCAGAAGGTGGTGTGCCGGAAGATCCAGCCGCGTATTTAAAGCGCATTAATAACCTGCTGCTGGGTTAATGGTGCCGTTGTAAAAGTTGTCATCCTAAAAAGGGAGCCATGTGCTCCCTTTTTTTATAGGGATAAAATAATAATTCAACCAATAAATGATAATGATTATCTTTTTTATAAAATAATGATAATATTTATCAAATGGCTTTAATGAAGCTTAAAACAACACAAAGAAATAATTGTTTAGGGGAATTATCATGCAAAAATTACCACCACAGTTGCATCGGTTGGGACTATATATAAGTTGTATTATGGCCAATGCTGGCCTGTTCTCAGTCGTACATGCGGCTGATCACCAAGAGTCTTCCAATGAAACAGCCTTGCCCACCATTACTATTAACGCCAGCAGTGACGTGGAAAAAGGGGCTGGTCCAGTAAAAGGGTATATTGCCAAACGCAGTACCACGGGCACCAAAACAGATACGCCTATTTTGGAAACCCCACAATCTTTGACTGTGGTCACGCAGGATCAGATTCAGGCCACGGGTGCGCGTACCGTGGTGGAGGCATTAGGCTATAGTGCCGGTCTGTTTAATCCAACCGGTTTTAATCCAGCCAATGAAACCTTTACCATTCGCGGTTTTACCCAATATGGCGGTATGTTGCGTGATGGACTATATGATGGCGGCGCTTGGGGCAACCGGCAGGAAAGCTATGGGCTGGAACGGGTTGAATTTTTAAAGGGCGCCGCATCGGTGTTGTACGGCAAGCTCAGTCCGGGTGGAGCAATCAATACCATTTCCAAACGCCCAACCGATGAGCCTTTGCATGAAGTCAAGCTTGAGCTGGGCAATGACAACCATCGCCAGTTTGATCTAGATGTATCCGATGCGCTCAATGCTGACGAAACGCTGAAATATCGCCTGACCGCTGTTGCCCGGCAAAGTGATACGCCTGTTGATTATACTGCCAATGACCGCTACTACCTTGCACCTGCCATTTACTGGACGCCAGATGACAATACTAGCCTGACACTGCTGGGCAATTATCAGGAAAACAAGCTGACCTTTATTAATGGACTACCAGTAGAGGGCACCTTACTCCCCAATAAAAATGGTCAATTGCGCAAAAGTACATTTCTGGGGGAACCGGACTGGAGCACTGGCGATGATGAAAAAGGCAGCATTGGCTATCTAGTCGAGCACCAGTTTAGTGACCAGCTCAAACTGGAGCACAAGCTGCGCTACAGCTATAGCAAAGTGCATTGGCGCTATTCCTCCATTAATCTGGATGCCACCGATCAGCGCAGCGCCACCCGAAGCGGCTATGACCGTTTTGATAAAGTCCATCGTCTGGTGGCTGACACTTTTCTGGAATGGAAAACCAGTGGCGCACGCTTTGAAAACACCCTGATTACTGGTGTGGATTGGCTGCGTGAAAATGGTTCGATGCCTGCGAACTGGGACTTAAAACTAACGCCTATTGATATTTTTAATCCGCAATACAGTGGCATGATTGACTACAGTAACTCGCAGGCGGATTACAGCACTGACCAAACCAAAACACTGGGAGTGTATGCCCAAAACCAGTTAAAACTGGATAATCACTGGGTTGTCCTCACAGGTTTGCGGCAGGACTGGGTAGACAGCAAGGCCACGGGCAGCGCCGATGACAAGGATGATGCCCTGACAGGACGGGCTGGACTGGTGTATTTGCTGGACAATGGTGTAGCGCCTTATATCAGCTTTTCGCAAAGCTTTGAACCAGTATCCGGTGACGATGGTAGTCCTGCACAGCGCAAACTTGAGCCTACCGAAGGCGAACAGTATGAGGCAGGCTTGCGTTATCAGCCGCTAGGCAGCAATAACCTGTATAGCTTTGCGCTGTATCAGCTCACCCAGACCAATGTGTCAAGCACCGATCCTGCAACGCAAATTGTGCGGCAAATTGGCGAGGTACGTTCACGTGGGGCAGAGCTGGAAGCCAAATTTAGTCCCTTGCCGGATGTCAACCTGATTGCCGCCTACAGTTATATTGATGCCAAAACCACACAAAGCCTGATTGCTGCTGAGATCAACCAGCGCACGGCCAATGTGCCACGCCAGCAGGCATCATTGTGGGCTGATTATCAAATAGGGCAATTGGGTAATGGACAGCTAAAACTGGGGCTGGGGATGCGTTATATTGGTGAGCAGGCCAATGAATCCATGAAAGATGCCCGAGCAAACAGCACGCCAGATGTGACCTTGCTGGATGCGCTAATTAATTATGAGGTACAGCCCTTTAATCTCTCGCTAAATATGGTCAACCTGACTGGTAAGACCTATTATTCGCAGTGCAGTTATAATAATTGCCAGTTGGGGAACCTGCGTACAGTGATTGGTACATTGGCCTACCGCTGGTAGGGCAGATTAGGTGGGCAAGGTGTTTTAAAACACGGCTTCAAACCGCAAAAATGTAGACAGGTAATGGTCGCGGTCTAGGTCTTTGTCGTTGTAGTAATTGATATCGCTCTGGATAAAAAACCAGTCGCGTAAAAACGGCTGACGCCATGACACAAATGGCCCGTAGCCATTGAGTTGAAAATCCTTGTCCTTGGCATGGCCACCGGTATATAGGCCATAGCTAAAGGTATTGTCATGAAAAAAGGTATGCTGGCGGAACAGGCGGTTTTCCCAGCGCACACCCACGTCCTTGTCTTCATCGGCATAGGTAATGCTGGCCTGATCGGCAATAAACGGCTGATCCGGGCGATGATGGCGAATTTCAAGGTTGGTGCGCGCATAGTTCTGGCTGCTTGAGCCATAGCGGTAGACCTGCTCTGCACGGGTGGTGAAATCATCCTGTAACGTCCAGTTGCGCGAAATTTTCACCCGGCCATACACATCGGATGCCCCATCACGCAAACCCACATCAAAATCGGTATCAAACAAATCAGTTTTCATCCAATCACTAAAGCGCAAGGCAATCGAATTGTTTTCCCGTTTGGTGGCATCCTGATCGAGTTTTTTCTTGGGTTCAACTGAGGCGTTAGGATTGGTAATCGCCACGTTGCCACGTAATTCATCATCCAGACTGTCATCACCAAACACCAGACTAAAGCGTTTTTCCAAGGTAGGCAGTTTGACCTTACCGCGAATCCGCGGCTTGATTTCGATGTTGTCGTATTCATTCCAAGTGGTGTCGGCCAATATTCGAATACTGGCTTTGGCGGGTTTTTCCGGATCAGGTTCGCCAAACCAGTTATCCATCCGATGCGCCTGATGCTGCAAATACTGTTTAAATCGCTCGTGGCGCTGATCTGCCCATGTTTTATCCTTGGTTTCTTGCTGCGAGGCAACAATCGTGTCCTGTGATTCTGCTGGTAATACAGTCGGCATGGCATCAATCGCTTCAGGAATAGCACTCAGGATAAATTCTGGTTTTTTTTCTGAATCCGCTTTCGGTAATATAGGGACTGCGTCAGTTGCGGGCACAGCATCCGAAACAGGCTCAGCAACAGAAAGTTCAGAATGGGACGCAATAACCGGCGGCGCTGCTCGGTGGTGGTGACTGGTTTTGACCGCTCTTTTTTTACCCGATAATTTAGCAGTGCTGCTCTTGCTGTGATGGGCTGAGGCCGTGGCTGCTAGGGCTGGTTGGCCAACCAGAACGCCCAGACTCACAACTGCACTGATACCCCAAAAATAATAACGTTTCATTATGAAAAAAACTTTTTAATTGATGCGTGGAAAGTAGGGCAGGGCGCAGTTTTTTGTTATTATTTTTTTGTTAAATAACAATTAACAAGCCTGCAAAATTGTTGTGTCTATGTCGCAGCAGTCTGATATTCGATCTTATTGTTAGTAAAAGTTAATTTGATATACCAAATTTTAAGAAAAAATAATAAAATAAGCCCATTAAAACTGTAGTCAGGTTTTAATTTTCTAACACAACTTCTCTGGTTGTTCCTGTCAATTCTGTTTTAATTCAATGGTTGACTGTCACGTTAATCATAGAGCCATCACGCATGTTACTCCAGACATTACTGGCGTTTAGGCCGGGCAAAAACGATCTCGTTTTCGCGCTCAAGACTTTTCTGGCGGCCATGCTGGCGTTGTTTATTGCCATTTCGCTGAACCTGCAAAATCCAATGTGGGCGATGGGTACAGTGTTTATTGTGGCCAATCCGCTGGCGGGTGTGTTGTCATCCAAGGCGGTGTACCGCATGTTGGGTACGCTAACAGGCGCCTGCCTGTCCATTCTGGTACTGCCACCCTTTATTAATAGTCCGTTGCCCTTTAGCCTGATCATTGCGCTCTGGGTGAGTTTGTGTCTGTATGTATCGCTGCTGGATCGTACGCCGCGTAGTTACTTTTTTATGCTGGCGGGTTATACCACGGCGCTGATTGGCTTTAGTGCCGTGGCTGACCCGACCCATTTGTTTGATATTTCGCTGTCCCGTTTTGAGGAAATCACGCTGGGCATTTTATGTGCCACGGTAATTTCGCGGGTGTTTTTTCCGTTAAATATTGGCGGGGTGCTATCCGGCCGCATTGACCAGTGGTTTAGCGATATTGAACGCAGCTTTAAGGATTGTCTGGCCGGCAAAAGTAGTCCTGAAACCATCGTTAGCGAGGCGCAGCGTTTTGCGGCAGATAGTACCGAGGTTCACGCGCTGGCAGTACATTTATCCTATGAAAACAGCGTATTACGTCGCCAGACCCGCGCAGTACAGGCGCTACAACATCAAATGGTGCTGCTGGTGCCTGCATTGCTGTCACTGGCTGATCGGGTGTATAGCCTTAAAGAGTCGTCCAGCCACTTTGATAATTTGCTCATGCAGGTGCAACAGCAAAGCGAACAGTTTATGACCGGTACGCCGCCACAAAATCAGTCTGAACTGCAATTTATTCCGCCTTCCATTTTGCATAAATTTGAGCAAATGCTGGTTTTGGCTGATGCCCGCGAAAAGCTGGTCATCATGAGTGCGCGCGAAGCATTTATCTTTTTTATTCAGCATTTTCAAACCTTGCGGCTGATCTGGCAGTGTATTAAAACCGGTCAGCGTCTACCGGATTTTATTGGCCAGCGGGAGGTATCTGACCCGCAGTTGCAGCCCGGTTTGCATCGTGGCTTGCACCGGGATTATGACGTGGCACGGCGCGGTGCCTTGTCGGCGTTTCTGGCAATTGGGCTGGTGTGTTTTTTATGGCACATGAGTGGCTGGCAATATGGTTTTATGGCCGCACAAATCACCGCGGTGTGTGCCTGTATTTTAACATTCTTGGATAATCCCATTCCGGCGCTGGCATCATTTCGGCTGGCCAGTATTTATTCGGCACTAGTGGTATTTATTTATCAGTTTGCCATTTTTCCGGTAGTGCATGATTTTTTCACCCTGATGCTGGTGTTATTGCCATTTTTCCTGATTTTTACCAGTATGTTACCTTATCCGGCACTCACTGGTTTTGCACTACCGATTTTAATTAATACTGCCATGGGCTTAAATATTCATAACTTAAACCAGCCCGTGTTTGGCGCTTATGTGGATAATAGTCTGGCGATTGTGATTGGGATTTTGATTCCCAGTTTTACCTTGGCGCTGATCCGCAGTACCACACCAGAGCTGAGTGTGCAGCGCTTGTTGCAATCGCAATGGCGTGATGTGCAGCAAATTATAGAAAAACCGGTACTGCATCCGTGGGCATATTATATGCGTCGTTTACTGGATCGGATTGGCCTGATGGCACCACGAGTTCTGCGTGCGCCCAGCATACAGTCCGATATTAGCCAATCCCTGAGGGAGCTGGCTGGCGCAACCAATATTATCCGGCTCAAACGCACCGTGGATCAGTTGCCCGAACCGTTTCATGATCAGGTAGCGCAATTGCTGCAACAGCTGTGGAACTGGTACGACGCGCGGCTCAGCAATCAGGCATTTGATACGCAACAGGTGCTTGAGCAGATTGACCAGTTGATTTCTCAGATGTTGTTGCAGCCAAGCAGTATGCTGCGTGATCAGCTCTTGGTGGCGTTGACTGGGGTACGCCGTAGTCTGTTCCAGCAGGCCGAGCATTATGTGGTTCCCGATCAACCGATTCCGGCTTTAGGAGAAACATATGGCTGGCGAGGTTAATTTTTACGGGATTTATATTCCCCTGATTTTGATACAGGCACTGCTGGCCTATGTGCTGTATAGCGGTCTGATTCGGCTACTGGAAAAATGGCAATTGAGTCGCTGGCTGGCGCTGCCCACGATTTTAAACCTATGCCTGTATATTATTGTGCTGGGGCTTGTCGTATGGATTGGCCATTTTTTTTAGCTTTGGTCGTTTGTGCTTAGCAGTTTCATCAACATCAATGAATAACGGCTATATATCGTTTAATGGGTTTTAGATCAAGAGGCGTCATGAACACTACACTGAATCTCAAGTCTCAACAGGTTATACGGATGATCGTTTTTGCAATTCTTGCCATTGCAGCGATTGTCGTGGTGCTGTCGCTATGGCGTTATTATACGCAAGCACCGTGGACGCGTGACGGCCGGATTCGCGGCGATGTGATGCGCATTTCCACCGATGTGTCCGGCTTGGTAAAAGAAGTGCAGGTGCAGGACAACCAGTTTGTCAAAAAAGATCAGGTGTTGTTTAGCATTGATCCGGCACGTTTTGAAATTGCTGTGGCACAAGCCAAAGCCAATCTGGCCAAAGCGCAGGCTAATCTGGCCAACTCCCAGCAGCAACGCTTGAGTGCAGAAGCCACCATCAATCAGGCTCAGGCAGGAGTGCAGGCAGCACAAGCCGAAGCCGAGCGCGCGCGGCGTGATCTGGCACGGATTGAACAACTGGAAAGCGCCAATGCCGTGTCAAAGCAGGAACAGGATCGTTACCGTGCGGCGCGACTCGAAGCACAGGCCAATCTGGCCAAAGCACAAGCCAATAGTGAAGTCGAGCGACAAAACTTAAGTTCGGTGAGTACCAGCAAGCAGGGACTAGTGGCTGATGTGGCAAGCGCCCAAGCAGCACTGGATCTGGCGCGCTTAAATCTATCCCGCACACAGGTCAAGGCGCCCAGTGATGGCAACCTATCCAATTTTGATTTAAAAGCCGGCAATTATATTAGTGCAGGGCAGGCCATTGCCGCGTTACTCGATCCCCAGCAGTTTTATGTGGTGGGTTATTTTGAGGAAACCAAACTGTCACGCATTCATATTGGCGATGCGGTGAGTATCCAGCTCATTGGCGACAATCGCACACTCAAAGGCCATGTGCAGGGTATTGCGGCGGGGATTGAAGACCGCGAGCGTACTTCCAGTAGTAGCATGTTGGCCAATATCAATCCCACCTTTAACTGGGTCAGGCTGGCGCAGCGAGTGCCGGTACGTGTGACGATAGACAGTATTCCTGATGCCAGTATGCTGGTGGCCGGTCGCACCGTAACGGTAAAAATTGATGAACATTAATCATGAAAACTGATAGATGAAAGCTAATGGATAAAACCAAACTATAGCCATTGAAAGCCCTAAGGGGCTGCCAGCGTATGTTCCAAGTGATTTAAAAACGCAGCAAATCCTTCGGGTGCGCGGGCAAGCAAACGGCTGCTTGTGGTCACACGCACCTGATTGCTCCACACAATGTTAAGCCCTTGCTCGCGCATTTGTTCAATCAGGCTCACATCTTCATGGCAATTAAGTGGCAAAAATCCGCCAGCAAGGTGGTAAGCCGCCGCACTAAAGCTTAAGTTAGCACCATGAATATGCTGATGATTATGGCGATCCTGATAATGCTGCACGTAGCGCTGTTGCGTCTCAAGGGATAAATGCTGCCAGCTATCCACTTCCACCACGCCACAAATCGCATCGGCAGGTTGCTGGTTGAGTTGTTGTAATAACCAGTCCGAATGCACCCGTGAATCAGCATCGCTACAGGCAACCCAGCTTGCCCCCAAATCAATGACCTGTTGCACACCCAAAGCCCGCGCTTGCCCTACGCATTGATAGTCACATTCTACGTATTTCCATTGCACATCCACCTGTACCTGCGCGCGCTGCAAATAATCGGTGTAAAAGTGCTGCGTAATGGCCAAAGAATCATCGGTACAGCGATCCAGCACCACCAATACACGCACAATAACTGGCAAATGTTTAATGGCAGCAATGGCATGTTCAAGGGCAGTGAGACACGCCAATAAATGATCCTGCTCATTGTGCGCTGGAATCACAATGCCTATCGATCGAATTTCGGCTTTCATACCAAGCCTTCTTGCTGCGCCACGGTGATAGGATTTTTAGTCCAGATATCTACCACAAAATCAGGATCATTGACGGTTAAATAATGGTCTAAAGACAAATGCTGTTGCAAAACTTCATGCACCTGTGTTCCTGTGAGTTCAAACCCTTCAATCGGATAACGCCAGTGACAGCATAACAGCATGCCTTGCGCGGTCAGGCTTTGGGTTGCCAGTATGGTAAGTTCCAATAGCTGTTTTTGAGTCAAATAATAAGCAATTTCACTGATTACAATTAAATCAAACTGCTCATGCGGCCACTGCTGAGGAATTTGCCGCTGCAATACGTCAACATGGGGCATATTGCGCAACCGATTTTGCGCTAAATGCACAGCGGTAGCATTGCCATCAATACACAGCAGTTTCTGACAGCGTGCAGCCAAATCCTGACTAAACACCCCATTGGAGCAACCCACTTCCAGTATTGAGCTATAGTGCTTGAGCGGCAATAACGACAAACAAATCTGCCGTTTGCGTTGTTCATACCAGCGATTTTCATAATCCCACGGGTCATCATTATGGGCATATAACTGATCAAAATAATCCTGTGTAGGCAAAATGTTTTCAGATGCGCTAGGCTGTGCAGGTGACTTGATATTGGGGTTTATGCTTTCGATTAAGTCTTTCGTCAGGATCAAATTTTCAGCCATGAAGATACACCTCATAGGGCATTAAAATGCGTTCAATGGCCGTGCTGGGTAAAATAGGCTGCTGCTGGGTGGAGCTATCTGTTTCAATCTGACTTTTAAAACAATCAATCGCCTGTTTTTTTAAAGCAAGCTGTTCGGCAGTTAATTCAAGTTTTAAGGCTTGCTGCCATGGAATACGCCCATCATTGGGACTTGCCCAATGCCATGCCCAAATCAACACCTGATAGCAGGCAAGCTGCTGGTCATTGGCAAAACGCTGCACCGTATTGCCTGTGGCTTCGTGGTCGGGGTGGCCATCTTTGGCAAAAGTACATACTAAAATATCATTGGGTTGCACGTGCTTACCCAACAATTGATAAAGTTTATCTTGCGCAAGGCTAATCGTACCATCCTCAATATCCAGTGCAATGCGCTGTACAGTGGCCTGCACACCCAGCACTTTCAAAGCCTGCAAGCTTTCTTGCGGCCGAATATGGTTTAATTGCACGGGCGAATAAATACTGGATTCTGGATGGCTTTGCGTGCCATTGGTCACCGCCATTAAAAGCATGTCGCGCTTGAGTTCATGCAATTGCTGCATCAGACCAGCGCAACCCAAAATCTCATCATCTGGGTGCGGGGCAATAATCACCACGCGCTGATTGGCGTGAAAATGCTGCGCCAGCTCTAAATTACTGAGCTGATGCAAACCTGGCCAATTCAGCCATGTTTGCTTGGACGTGCCAGCGCCATAAATCACCCGGTCTTGTACGCGTTCATCAACCAGAATGTCATTATTCAAAGTAGTGCCAACGAGTGCATCAGTCGTTATAACATCCATGTGACGTGCTCCTGTACAGACAGTTTTCCAATGTGTTCCAAATCATGGGCGGCATGGCTTTGGCGTAAAAATACTGGCAAATCTGCTGCCAGACGGGCAAAAATTTCATTGTCACAAAATGGCCGTGCGCCCAGTGCTTTACCCACCTGATCCAGTACCTGCAAAGCAGCCTGTTCAACGTTGGCACGTAATATACGCACCGCTAATTCATGACTTTGGCTGGGTACTGCATCAATCTGCTGAGCCAGTTGTTGAAAGGAATGCTTAACCGTAGCCAGTTGAGTGTTTACCTGCCCCAGATACATCAGGCGATAGTGATTGTCCTGCCGATCACAAGCCTGCTGCAAAAACGCCGCCAGTCGCACTGCGGCACCATACCAGCAGGCAGCAACGCCTGCCGCGCCATGCCAAAATCCAGCACGGCTTAGGTAATCATCTGGATTGGCAATTTTATTAGCCACCACGTTTTCAAAAGTGATTTTTGCCGTTTGCGTGTGCTGCATGCCCACCGCTTGCCAATCCGTTGTATCAATGTCGATATTGGCTTGTTGCATATCGACCAGTAATAGCTGTGATTGCTGCTGTGCATTACGATAGGTCATTAAGCCATAACCCACTAAGCTTGCTGCCGAGCACCATGTTTTCTCACCACTGATCAAGCCATCATCAAAGCAAATAGGTTTTTGACTGCCTTCTGCGGCCCACACCGCCCATAATCTGGTTGCCGCGTCAGCATCAGATACAGGCTGACCCAACTCCTGCAAAATACTCAGCGCATCCAGATGCGATTCAAACCATTTGACCAAATTTAAATCAGTGGCAGCCACTTGTGCCAGTATTTGCCAACGCTGATAAGTGCGGCCATGTGCAGGGTGGGGAATCTCGGGCGTTAATTGAACCAATTGCTGAATTGCAGTGTGAAGTCGCTCTGGAAAACTTAAATGTGCTTGGTTCTGCTCAAAATGAGCCAAAATCGTTTCCAGTGTCATTTAACCAATCCTGTTTTTTAATGTTATACAGCAAGCCCTTACTGCACTTGGGCAGCTTATGCTGGCCATGCATTAATGGATTTATAACACTACAAAAAGAACGGCATAAGTCATGCTCACTAAACGTAACTATTTCATCTCAATAGACAAGGACAGCCACTACAATTCATTACGCGGCTTATCCTCAGCGGTTAAGGCTTGTTGCATGGCTTGCAAAAACACCTCTGGCGGCTGTGCGCCCGATAAGCCAATTTTTTGATTAAACACAAAAAACGGCACACCACTAATGTCCAGTTGTTCACGCGCAATGTGCTCATCCATACGCACTTCCTGTTCAAAACGATCAGAATCCAGCACGGCTTTGACTTCATCAGGATTTAAGCCAATTCTAGCCGCGACTTGTTCGACCACCTCGCGCTTGCCAATCGCCAAGCCTTCGGTCATGTAGGCATAGAAAAATGCCTCCTCGGCAGTATCGGCAAGCCCGTAGCTTTGTGCCAGATGAATAATACGGTGCGCATTAAACGAATTGCCCGATTGTGCTTTTTGCCATTGAAAATCAATCCCCTCAGCCGTTGCCATCTCGGCCATTTGCCGTTGCATTTGTTCCATCTCTACCACACTTTTACTGTATTTCTTGGCCAGACGTTCGGTATTGGAGCTGTCATGGCTGGCAGGCGCATTAGAGTCTAGTTCATAGCTATGCCAATGCACGTCGATCTCAATACCTGCTTCACGCGCGACGTTCTCTAGGCGTTTTTTACCGATGTAACAAAACGGGCAGACCACGTCTGACCAGATGTCGATGCGTAAAGGATTCATCAGAAGTGCTCTCATTGTCGTGTTATCTGCTTAAGACTGTATAAACTCACTTTAAACGAGTCAGTTCTAAGTTGAATGGCTTATTGTAAAAGCTAAACTTACTGACACAGGCCTACACTGAGTTGATTTATATTTGAATGACTATAGTATATACTTTATGTATGTACAAACTGGGGGCAAGACATGAACCATATTGCACGTGTTTTTAAATCGGGTAATAGCCAAGCCGTGCGTTTACCCAAAGCCTTTCGGGTAGATGTCGATGAATTGGAGATTTTTCAGCGTGGCGATGAATTAGTATTAAGAAAACCTGCGAGTGATTTAGCCCAAGCATTTAATATTCTAGCTGATTTGCCTAATGACTTTTTTGCTGATGGGCGTGAAGATTTACCCTTGCAAGAGCGTGAAGACCTATAATGCCAACTTATATGCTAGACACCAATATTTGCATTTATATTAAGAAAAACAAGCCATTGGAGGTATTAGAAAAATTTAAAACTTTAAGCGTTGGTGATGCAGTGATTTCGCAAATTACTTGGGGCGAGTTACAGTACGGTGCCCATAAAAGCCAACACACTCAAAAAGTTCTACAGGAATTGGAAGAATTAGTGCGCTTAATTCCAGTTTTACCGCTGAGTAATGATGCGGCAGAACACTATGGTCAAATTAGACATATGCTTGCACGGCAAGGACAAATTATTGGTGCTAATGATTTGTGGATCGCTGCGCATGCTAGAGCCAGTGATTTAATTTTAGTGAGTAATAATACGCAGGAGTTTTGCAGAGTAGAGGGTTTGAGGTTAGAGAATTGGGTTAGTTAAAACAAAAAATAAAAAACATAGAAGTAAAAAAAATTGATAAATAGCTGAAAGTGAGGGGAATTTGAACATAGTAAAGTGGAAGATTATGAGGTTGTTTTATAAGCTTTGAATTATTATGAACAAGGGCTGGATTTTGCCGATAGTTTGCATGCGGTGCGCTCACAGGATTATCAGGCATTTGTGACTTTTGATGCCAAGTTTGCCAAGAAGGCTAAAGATTTTGGGTTAGTAGTGGAGTTGGTTTAGGGGGGACAGTATTTTATTGAAGTGTTTCACTGAAATAGTGGACAGATGGAGAGTATTTTGATGTACTTGTCTTTAAATCTTTTTCAAGGTTATAGTGGTTTTTATTGACTACTACAACATACCAACAAGCATACTTTATATAAAAGAAAACTTTAATAGATCTCTTGCATAAATCAAAAGATGATCAATGTATTGATCATCTTTTGAGCTAAAAATTGGATTGCTTTCATCTATAATGACAGCATGAAATATACCGATATCAAATCATTAC
>SECL01000031.1 GCA_004173455.1 Moraxellaceae bacterium
TGATTTGATATCGGTATATTTCATGCTGTTATTATAGTTGAAAGTCATACAATTTTTAGCTCAAAAGATGATCAATACATTGATCATCTTTTGATTTATGCAAGAGATCTATTATTAAAATAAATCGTTAAAATAAAAATCAATATCCAGATCAGTACCCAGCGTGGCCAGACGTGTCATGAGCCTTGCTGAAAAATGTCGGTGATGGGGATTGGCAACATAGCCATTAGCACTGATTCCAAATTCAATATGATAATCCTGCGCCATTTGCCAAAGTTGTGCCTGTCGGCTTTCTAATAGATCTAATAAGGCTTCTACATGCTCAACAATGCAGGCAGTTGCTGGCATACCAGATTTAATTTCAATTCTACTGATGGTTTGATAGATCGGCTGCTGGCTTACAGGATGATAGCGTCTGGTGTCCCCTTTGTTATATTGTTTTTCACTCGGCAGGTTAATCAGGGCTTGTAGTTGATCACTGCTGTATAAGGCAGAGCTAATGTAAAAACTGGCCTATTCACCTGTTTGCTGCGGGAGTAAAGTAGGTGCCGATATCTTGGTGTAGGGAAAATCATGCCCATCGTCTGCATCCCGATAACCGTGCAAATGAAATGCTGTGTTTAAACGCGCTAAAATCCGGATATGGTCACGATTTAGATAAAAGCCTGCATTCTGGTAGTTTGCACCATGTGTCACCACATGCAAGGTACGCTGTAGGGTATCAGGTATATTAGTGAGCGATACCGTGAGATGCTTTAGGGATGACCACCAGAATTCAGCCGTATCTAGTTCCAGCAAGCCCAGATTAATCCGGATACACATATGCTCAAACAGGTAGCGGTCTTCGGCAATTTCCCCGGCATTCCATCCTTCTGCACGCGGTAATTGATATTGCTCTATGAGTTGTGACGCATCACCTTCGCCTGTAATAGTCAGGTAGCCATAGTGATAAGCCAGCTGATTGTCTGACATCCTCTTATCCTTAAGAAAATTATTGTTTTTTATCAGTCTGCAAAAATCTAGCGCACCCACTTCACCACATATTCCTCAATATCATTCGGATCAATGTCCTTTTCAGAAATACAGCGCCCAGCCGCAGACTTCTTGGCGGGAATATCCGATTGGCGCTTGCCAGTGATCAGCGGATGCCAGTCCGGCAAATCCAGCCCCAGTTGCACGCGCTTATAGCCACAACTTTTAGGCAACCAGTGTAACTGCGGAACCAGTTTGGGCGTGAGTTGCAGGCAATCCGGCACAAACTGCTTGCGGTTGGCATAGTCACTGCACTGCGCGGTTTGGGTATCCAGCAACTGGCAGGCCACTTTGGTATACACCACCTGTCCGCTGTCTTCATCTTCCAGCTTGACCAGACAACACAGCCCACAGCCGTCACACAATGCTTCCCACTCGGCCGCAGTTAACTGCTCCAGCGAATAATGCTTCCAGAATTTTTCACGCAAACCGGAGTTGGGCGAGAGAACGGCGCTAGGCGCTGAGCGATGGTCGGTCACAGGCATTTAAGTTGTAAAAAAAGAGCTGTCAGCATAACAAATTTTTCTCACCCGCGATTCAATCGTGCAAAAATATCCGGTCAAAAAGTTGCCTGTGTATTGATCAAATTGTGGGTTTTTAAATAATAAAATAGGCTGATAAAAGCTCAATGAGTTGTTTTTAGGTCAAAAAATGCATGACCCTGTCTTCATTTTATGCACATAATTCACTGCACGAAAAATTTCTTTTCGTTGCAATGTAAAAATGCACTGTTATGGCGTGTTACGCCGCTTGATCAGTAACGCAGGATTTTAAAATTGACGGAGTCATACAATGAATCATATTTTTAAAAAAGTATGGAATGCATCACTAGGGCAAATGGTGGTGGCTTCTGAGCTGGCAAAAAGTGGCATGAGTAGCGGCTCTGGTCGTAAGACAAATGCGCAAGGCGTGGTTGCTACGCCAGTGATGCGTCTTTTTAAATATTCTGCTTTGGTGGCCGCTTTAAGTGGTGTGATGGGTAGTGCCTGGGCAGGGACGGTGTGTGATGTTGATGGCAGTGGAGGGGATGGTGGCAGTACAGCAGTAGGGTTAAAAAACGCATTTGCATGTGGCACCAATAATGCTGCCTCAGGTAGTGATAGTACTGCTATAGGAAATAACAATACAGCAGAGAATGCTACAAGTATTGCAATAGGTGTTGGCAATCAAGCCACAAAAATAGATTCAATTGCATTTGGCCGTGCTAATAAATCACTGGCTATTGCTGCCAGTGCAGTAGGGTATATAAATACTGCATCGGGTGAGTGGAGTAATGCAGTTGGTGTTTCTAATACGGCATCAAATGAAGGGGCTAATGCAATAGGTGCTTATAATATTGCATCAGGCAAATACAGTAGTGCAATTGGTTATGGCAATGTTGTATCGGGTAACTCTAGTAGTGCTTTTGGTTTTGAGAGTAAAGCAACCCATAATAACGCAACTGCTATCGGATATCACGCCGAAACAGATCGAGCCAATAGTATTTCCGTAGGTAAAGCAGGGGCAGAAAACCAGATTACTTTTGTGGCAGCTGGAACTCAAGCAACCGATGCAGTCAATAAAGGTCAGTTAGACCTAGTTGATACCAAGGTAAACAAGGGTCTAAAAGTCAAAGCCAATAATGGGGCAGTTGATACTTTAGTACTGGGCGATACCTTAACTCTGGCTGATGGTACCAATACAACAGTAGCGTATGATGCAGCTTCTAATACTTATAAAACCAATATTGCCGCTGCACCAGTATTTGCAGGGCAGGTAACAGCAGCCAGTTTTAAAGCAGGGAATGTTATTGTTGCGAATAATAAAATTACAGGATTAACCGCGGGGACGGCCAATACCGATGCAGTGAATGTGTCCCAGCTTTATCCTTTGGCCACTGCCTTAGGTGGCGGTGCAAATTTTTCAGGTGGGGTATTTACAGCGCCCACTTATAGCATTCAAAACAAAAATTATAGCAATGTAGGTGCTGCGCTGGGTGCGGTGAATCTCAAATTGGATAACCTGCAAACCCAAATAGATGGCTTGCCGGCTGGTGTAGGCGCAGATGGTAAAAGTGCGTATGAAATTGCAAAAGGTCTGGATGCAAGCGTTGGTACAGAATCAGAATGGATTGCATCATTAAAAGGTGTCAAAGGTGATACTGGTCTAACAGGCGCTAAGGGCGACACAGGCGCACAGGGACTCAAGGGCGATCAAGGTGAGCAGGGTTTAAAGGGCGACACAGGCGCACAAGGCATTCAAGGCGACAAAGGTGATAAGGGCTTAAAGGGTGATATCGGTCTGACTGGCGCTAAAGGTGATACCGGAGCAGCAGGCAAAGATGGCCTAAACGGTCAGGATGGCTTAAACGGACTTGATGGTTTAAATGGTAAAGATGGCCTTAATGGTAAAGATGGTCAGGATGGTCAGGATGGAAAAGCTGGCGCGAAAGGCGACAAAGGTGATATCGGTTTAACTGGTGCTAAGGGCGATAAAGGAGACACTGGCGCTACAGGTGCGCAGGGTATTCAGGGTGCAAAAGGCGACAAAGGGGATCAGGGCATTGCTGGTCTTGATGGTAAAAATGGCCTCGATGGTGTTAATGGTAAGGACGGCAAAGATGCCTTTGGTCTTGCGGTTGAAAAAGGCTTTAAAGGCAATGAACAGGATTGGCTGGATTCACTTAAAGCAGCTGGTTTAAGTGAAGATGCTGTCCGCTCTATTGCAGATACAGGTGACCAGCACGTTATCAATGAAACCAGAACCTATATTGATCAAAAAGTGGCTGATATGGACAACCCCTATTTTGATGCACAGGGGGAAGCCGATATTGATGACAGCCAGCGTGCCAAAGCCGGCGGTAAATCTTCCATTGCCATTGGTCAGGGGGCACAGGCCAATGGCAATCAATCCATTAGTATTGGCACGGGTAATCAGGTATCAGGCGATCATTCTGGTGCCATAGGTGATCCAAGTATCGTGACCGGCAACAGTAGCTATAGCGTGGGTAATGACAACACGATCAGTGGCGACAACACTTTTGTACTGGGTAATAACGTCACTACCACGGCTAAAAATGCAGTTGTTTTAGGCAATGATTCTACCTCTGATCGGGACAATAGCGTTTCGGTGGGTGCGACAGGCAAAGAACGCCAGATTATCAATGTCAGGGCAGGAACAGCCGATACTGATGCCGTCAATGTAAAACAAATGAAAGATGGCAACACAGCGACATTAACGTCTGCTAACGCCCATGCTGATGCTGGCGATGCGACGACACTGGTACAGGCCAGAGAACATGCAATGCAGATGGGTGCCGAAACGCTGGCCTCTGCGCAAAAATATACCGATAGCAAAGTTGCAGATTTGGAAAAAAGCTTTTCTCGTCTGGATAAATCAGCCAATGCTGGGGTTGCCAGCGCCTTGGCAATTGGTAATTTGCCGCAACCAACGGGTGTGGGCAAAAATATGCTGTCCATTGGTACAGCCACGCACAATGGGGAACAAGCCATTGCCGTGGGAGTGTCTGGCATCACCTCAGACAATAAATATGTCTTAAAAGGTGGTTTTTCGACCAATACTGATCATGATGTGAGTACCGCAGTTTCTGTGGGATTTCAGTGGTAAGTAACTACACCATCCACATTTTTCATCCGTTCATTTGGCCAATTTTTCAGGCTGGATGAGCGGTTGTGTACAGAGTTTGATTTAGTCCCGCAGTACTTGCCCGCTCACAATATCCCTGATTTTGCTGGGCGCGCTACTTTGCCCTAGTGGCCCATCCAGAATAGGCAGTTGCTCACCAAAATAATGCTGAATATCGCTGCTGGTTCTGGCGGGTTGCAAGCCTGCCGGATTGGCACTGGTGGACACAATCGCCCCGCCAAAACCATTACAAAGCTGGCGTACCAGTGGATGCGTGGTGACGCGTATCGCCACCCGGTCATGTTGGCCGCTAATCCATGCAGGCACGGCTTTCGTTAAGGGTACCAGCCATGTGGTGGCACGCTGTTGTTCAGTAATATTCCAAGATTGCTGCATCTGGGTAATCTGCGCGTGACTCAAACCTTCGAGGAATGGCTGAACTTGCGCCAGACTGGCCGCAATTAAAATCACACCTTTTTCGATAGGACGATTTTTCAGGTTTAAAATCTGCTCAAAAGCCTGCTGATTATAGGGATCACAGCCCAGCCCCCAAACTGCTTCGGTGGGATAGGCCAATACCTGTCCAGATTGAAGCGTTTGAATCGCCTGTAAAAGATCAAGCCGCATAATGAACCTGTAAATATCGTGATGTCATACTTAAAATTTAAGTCAAAATCTACTGACGGCAACGTTGATATAAACCGCCTTGTTGCACCGCAAAACCCAGCAGTTCCATTTCCATCAAATGACTGGTCAGGGTCGCCACATCAATGTTGGCGCTATCCACCAGCGCATCCAGACTCAAACCAACCCAGTCCAGCGCCTGATACACCGGTTGTAAGTGTGCGGGAATTTCTGCGATAGCCGCAATAGGGCGAGCGGGCTTTGGATTGGAAACCGGAACGGATGTTGAAGCAATGGCGGATTCACTGCGCTCAGAAAACACAATCCGGTTATTGTCCTGCGTATCTATAGGGTTTAGGGCAGGCTGTTGTTCCTGCGCCTGCCAGCGCCGTGGTAAGTCCAGTTCATCCACAATCTGTTGAGGGTCATCCACCAGCATGGCACCATCACGAATCAATTGATGGCAACCCCGACTTTGTTCATTATAAATATGGCCGGGAATGGCAAAGACTTGGCGGTTTTGTTCCAGTGCCGTTTGTGCGGTAATCAGTGAGCCACTTTTAATGGCTGCTTCGACCACCAGAACGCCCAGCGATAACCCACTCACAATGCGGTTACGACGGGGAAAATGATATTCGCGTGCTGGCGTATTGGGCATAAACTCTGAAATAACTGACCCGCCAGATTCAATGATTTGCCAGTACAGTGCCTGATTGGCGCTGGGATAACACAGGTTTGTGCCGGTACCCATGACCGCAATGGTCTGGCCTTGTCCTGCCTGTAATGCACCCTGATGCGCACTGGCATCAATGCCATGTGCCAAACCACTGGTGAGTACAAAGCCTTGCTGCGCCAAAGCCTGTGCAAACTGTGCTGCAATCTGCTGGCCAGTTTGGCTGGGCTTGCGGCTACCGACAATAGCAATTTGCGGCTGGCTTAAGGTATCCAGATTACCCCGCACAAACAAAAAAGGTGGCGGATCGGCTATTTGTTTAAGTTGTCTGGGATAGTGCAGGTCATTCAGCGCAAGAACATGGTCCTGCGCATGGTTCAGGCTTCGGATGGCCTGTTCAAACTGGGCGGCAAAGTCCGGATTTTGCTGCCATTCCTGTAGTTTTTTGGGATGGGCATGATGCAGCCTCAAGGACTGCCACGTAGTGGTGGACGCACGTAAAGCCTGATCGGCACTGCCAAAATGCAGCATGAGCGCCGAAAAGGCGCTCACAGAGTGCTGCACGACAAACCATAGAGCCAGTTCATCAACCAGCCGCTGCGACCAGCAAATTGCCATTACTGCAATCCGTTATTGCAGTTGGTCGCTTAAATCACCCAGTGGCGAACGGATTTCATCGTTCACTTTAAGTGGCAGATCACTTTCCAGCACAATGGCATAGCTCACCCGATTAAAGGCACGGAAAATCATGGCCATGCCCGTGCGTTCACTCGGCAGCTGAATTTTTTCGCCCGTTTTGGGGTCAGTGGTGATTTCACCTTGTTTATAGATCGCAAAGACCTGACCCGGGGCAGCACCATCGGCCGTACCACGATCAAACGCCACTACGCTGTTTTTGGCCGCTGAATTGATTGAATCCAGAATACGGATAATGCGGCCACCGCTGGCAACCTGATCCGGCTGGATAGGATAAAACATATTGGGTAGTGGCGTGGTGTCTTCCAGCATGACGCGATCACCCTTACGCACTTCACCATCAAAACTGCGAGTCAGTTCGATAGTGGCAATATCGCCATTAATGGCAGTAATCGTGCCGGATGCCACCTGAGACAGTTCGCGTCCCAGATTTTCAACCACTTTGTTATTGCGGGTAACCACGTAATCGGTGCCTTCGCGATAGACGCCGTATTGCTGGCCAATCACTAGACCCTGACCGCGCACGTAGACCGACTGGCCAGCCGCTGCAATCACGCGGTTGTCACGGTTGCCCAGAATATATGGCGTGCCCTCTATTTCTTCGACATTGACCACCCGACTGTGCTTGAGCCAATGCTGGATACTGGACAGGGAAATAATAGGAATCGCCAGATCCAGTGACTGAACGCGAACCTGCGGTGTCAATTTGACCACTGGCAGACCATTATCACTCATGCGGCGCTCGATTCCGGCACAGCCATCACCTTCATCACGGCCAACCACTGTACGGCCATTGATCAGGCAGATCAGCAGGCGGTCACCCGGATAAATCCAGTGCGGATTTTTAACATGGCGGTTGACTGCCCAGATTTCTGGCCAGCGCCATGGCTTGCTTAAGTAACGGCCGGCAATATCCCACAGCGTATCGCCTTTTTTGACGACATAAACACTGGGGGCATCAACACGCAGACCCGGCGGTGTATGGTTGGGTGAATCCGCCAAAGCAAAATTCGGAATGGCAAAGGCAACGCCAAGGGCTAAGGAAAGCGCCAGTAATTTACTTGAGGTTTTGCCAATTTTACGCTGACTTGCAGCCGGTTTTTGTGATGTTTTCATGTGCTTGTTAGAGGCCATATTCATGAACAATACTGTTCTCATTATGATAATCCCTAATACTGAGCGATATACTTTGCGCTATACTATAATACTGCTGGCATAGCCCAACGAAACGCTCCCCCCGTGACAGGTTTACAATAAGCGTTTCTTGAAGCGAAGTCCAGCCGCTTTAACCTGAGAATGAGTACTGCATGGCACTTTTACCAATTTTAAATTTCCCGGATCCGCGTTTACGCACCAAGGCCAAGCCGGTTGAGGTGGTGGACGATCAGATCCGTACGCTGGCCGCTGACATGCTGGAAACCATGTATGCCGCGCCGGGTATTGGACTGGCGGCTTCACAGGTCGATCGTCACATTGAATTGATTGTGATGGACCTGTCGGAAGAAAAAAACCAGCCCATGGTGTTTATCAATCCCAAAATTACCCCG
Source organism: Moraxellaceae bacterium (assembly GCA_004173455.1). Lineage (GTDB taxonomy): Bacteria > Pseudomonadota > Gammaproteobacteria > Pseudomonadales > Moraxellaceae > Alkanindiges. Next base: position 8,197 of record SECL01000031.1, read on the forward strand.
CTGACCCAAGATACCCAGCCTTATGAAGAAGGCTGCCTGTCGGTGCCGCTAATTTTTGACAAGGTGGAGCGTGCGGCACAGGTTAAAATCGAGGCGCTGGATCTGGACGGCAAGCCGTTTACGCTGGAAGCTGATGGCCTGCTGGCAGTGTGTATCCAGCATGAAATGGATCATCTGGATGGCAAACTGTTTGTGGATTACCTGTCGCCATTAAAACGCCAGCGCATCCGTGAAAAACTGGCTAAGGCCGAACGAGTGCGTGAAAAAGAAAAAGTCAAAGTGCGCCGTTAAACTCGTTTGGGTTTAAATCTGCCCTTAACTTAAACGCTGCTTTATATTTTATAGGGCAGCGTTTTTTAATGGCTAAAATTTCATTTTGATAACTAAAATAAAATCACCTGCAAGCGATTTTCATCAGCTTAAAGCATGTTGCAATCAGTGTTAAATCAATTAATTAAGCACCTATTAAGTGCTGCCATATAGTTGCTTGTCCTAACAATGCTATAGTGCTTGCAGCTATAACACGGGCTGGCTTATCCCTTCACCGCCATCAGAAGCAATGCTATGAAAAAGAAACACTATGAAAAAGAAACGCTATGAAAAACTGGCGGATGACATTGCCGCACTCATCCATAGTGGCGTACTTCAGGCTGGTGAGCGGGCACCCTCCATTCGCAATGCCTGTGCCTCATGGCAGGTAAGTCCGGCAACGGTGTTCAAGGCCTATTCGCTGCTGGAAAGCCGTGGGCTGATTCAGGCGCGGGCAAAGTCTGGTTATTATGTGCTGGCGCAGCCCAAAGCTGCAATTGCAACGCTGGATACAACCAGCACATCGCCAGACAACGCTTCGATTTTTGTCAATGCCCCCACCATGGTACAGGTCAGTGTTCTGGTGTTTTCCCTGCTGGAATCGGTGCGTGACCGCCGTATTGTGCCACTGGGTTCGGCATTTCCAGACCCGGCGTTGTTTCCGGTACAACGGCTGGCCAAATCGGCCGCGCATGCCTTGCGCTTTGTACAGCCGGAAACCTTGGTCACGGACATGCCGCTAGGCGTGCTGGAACTGCGGCGGCAAATTGCACAGCGTTATGCATTGTCCGATGTGCGGTTATCACCCGATGAGGTGATGATGACCACCGGTGCCATGGAAGCCCTGAATTTATGTTTGCAGGCGGTGACCAAACCCGGCGATTATGTGGCCATACAATCCCCGGCGTTTTATGCCAGTTTGCAGGTGCTGGAACGCTTGCAGCTTAAAGCTGTGGAAATTCCGGTAGGGGCGCAAGGCATGGATATTGAACTGCTACAACAGGCCTTGGCGCAATATTCGGTGAAGGCCTGCTGGCTGATGAGCAGTTTTCAAAACCCGACAGGAGCCAGCCTGAGCGATGCCAGCAAACAACAACTGGTGGAACTGCTGACTCAACATCAGATTCCGCTTATTGAAGATGATGTGTATCACGAGCTGTATTTTGGCTCGCAACCGCCCAAACCGGCCAAGGCTTTTGACCGTGAGGGCTGGGTGATGCATTGTTCGTCTTTTTCCAAATGTCTGGCACCGGGTTACCGGATCGGCTGGGTAAGTGCCGGGCGATTTAGCCAGCAGGTACAGCGCCTAAAACTGATGACCACCATTTCACCGTCTATTCCCGCGCAGGCTGCACTGGCCGATTATTTACAGCACGGCGGCTATGATCGCCATTTGCGCAAATTACGCTTGCATTTGCAGCAGCAGTATCAGGCCATGGTTCAGGCGATTCAGCGTCATTTTCCGGCTGATACGCAAATTTCTGCACCGGATGGCGGTTATTTTTTATGGCTCACCTTAAACTCGGTTATCAATAGCTTAACTGTGTTTCAGCAGACTCTGGCAGCGGGAATTAGTATTGCGCCGGGGCCAATGTTTTCAGCTAGCCAGCAATTTGGTCATTGCATACGTTTAAATTATGGTGCGCTAAAGGTCGAAGAAATTGAACTTTCGATTAAGAGGTTAGGGCAGCTGTTATCTGACCATTTGAAAAAGTGCTGATTTGCTGATAAGCAAGGTTTTAGGCTGGTGTTACCGGCCAATCAAGCTATCTTATATGAAAGGTAGACTCAATATTTTTAGAGCTATTTAATAGTTAAATAAAATCATGAACTTAAGTAAGTAGCAAAAACCATTGGTATTTTGCTACTTTAACTTCTAAGCTTTTGTTATGTCTTTAGTTTATGCTTTAAAGTTACAGTTTACTGCCGCATAGGCAGCTTAGAAAGTCCGCACGGTTTGCAAGAAGTGGTCACAGCGGTTTACTGCCGCATAGGCAGCTTAGAAAGCATAGGTCGCCCATGTTTGCGACGCACTGGCGTTTACTGCCGCATAGGCAGCTTAGAAAAGAACTGAACAACAACCAGACCGGCCTTACTTGTTTACTGCCGCATAGGCAGCTTAGAAAAGATTATCCATGGTGGCACCAAGCTGGATGGTGTTTACTGCCGCATAGACAGCTTAGAAAAAAATTTGACAATAAAGCTTTTAAAGTTGGGGGTTTACTGCCGCATAGGCAGCTTAATTCAATATCTACTTCCGATTCCGCCCATACGCATCATGGCTAGATACCCATTCATTCGACACAATCGCCGATGATAATGACAGCTCCCCGCATAAAACCGTGGCAGCAATAATTTCAGCCAGCTTATAAGCCTTACCTGCACCATAGCAATCCATGGCCTGTAAGCATTCGCGCTGGGTAGGTAAACCCGTGCCGCCGCCATAAGTGGCGACAATCAGGGACGGAATGGTGACTGACATATAATAATCGCCATTGTCTTTCAGTTCGGTATAGACAAAACCGGCACTGGATTCGGCAATATTGGCAATATCCTGCCCACACGCCAAAAAGATGGCTGCAATCCCGTTGGCAAAATGCGCACCATTGCTGACCGAACCACTGATAAACCCACCCAGATTGGACAGACCACGCTGGTACATGAGGTCTTTTGCCTCACAATGCATAATCGGCTGAAATAGTTCGGCAGGAATGGTAATTTCCGCCACCACGCGCTTGCCACGGCTATGCAGGTTATTCACGGCAGAATGTTTCTTGTCGGTATCAAAGTTGGCAGCCAGCGTAAAATGCTCCAAGCCCGGTGGTTGTTGCGCCAAAATCCACTGACAGGCGGCATGGGTGGCTTTGGACACCATATTTTGCCCGGCAGCATCACCCGTGGTCATGTTAAAACGTAACCAGCGCATTTTGCTGGCGGCATATTGTTCAATATCACGCAGCTTGCCGCTATTGGTGGTGGTTTCGGCCGCAGCCTTGATCTGGTCAAAATGCTGGGTGACCCACTGGCCAAAATCGCGGGCGGCACGGGCATCGTTAAACACAAACACTGGCGCGCGCTGCATGGCATCATCAACTACGGTGCTGATAATCCCGCCAGCCGCGCGGGTCATGCTCATACCCCGACTAAAGCTGGCCACCAGTGTGCCTTCGGTGGTGGCCATGGGCACATAAAACTCACCTTGTGCATGTTCGCCATGTACCAGCAATGGCCCGGCAAAACCCATGGGCACCTGTACAATGCCGCTAAAGCCTTCAATATTGCCGGGCAGGGCTTCGGGTGGAATAGAATACTGACCGGTGTGATGCAGCGAATGGCCGCTATTGGTTTCCACCACAGTACGGCGGGCAGCCGCCATGTCATGGGTGTAGTCATTGCTTTTATTACGCGGCAGTTTTTCCAGCGCCATTTTTTTGTCCTTGAGTTTTGCTTAGTGATAAAGATTATAGGAATTTATTGATTCTAAAATAGATATATTGTGCAATTGATTCAGAAAATTTATGTTCTATTTTTTACAGAGATAGTTTGCAAGATCGCTTTTACTGGAGCCTTGAACTAAATCAAACCATTTTGTAGGTTGTATTTTAATGTTTGAAATAGAGCCTTCGCCAGTGCCTAATTCTCGCATTTGCATGGTGCCACAATTTGTTTCTGTACGGGTATAATCAGTAGCATATACTCCGACTCGTTTATGAATGGCCGTAATTATCTTGCCTCTTTTTTTGAATTCGATTAAATAATATTGACCTTTATCGCCTGATACACTTCTGGGAATTAACGTTTCTTTAGCAACGGCTATGCTACTAATTCCAAATGTTATCAGTAAAATTAAAGTTAAAATTTTCATATTCTTACCCCTTCTAAAGAAAAAACAAGCTACTTTTAATCAGTAGCCTACTTCATGAATTTACTGATAGGCAAACTGGGCAAAAAAGCGGAATGCACCGGCAATCGCGCCCATGGCCAGCACACCCAGTACCCAAAGCCCTACAAACCATAATAGCTGACGCGCCCGGCTTGGTGGTTTGTCAGGCAGTTTTTCATGTTGTTTGGCTGGATTCATGGTGTATTCCTTATTTGGTCAGGTCAATGATAACCTTCACTGCCCACATGGATTTTGCCGCGAAATACCCAATACGACAGCGCGGTATAGGCCAGAATAATGGGAACCAGAATTGCAGTTCCTACCAGTGTAAAAGCCTGACTGCTACGCGGTGCGGCGGCATCCCAAATGCTAATATTGGGCGGAATAATCATCGGCCACAGACTAATAATAAATCCGCTAAAGGCAATGAAAAACATAATCAGCGCATACATAAACGGTCTGGCCTGTTGCTGCTTTTGACAGGCGCGCCAGATCGCATAGGTACTCCACAGGATCAGGACAGGCACCGGCAGGAAGTAAAAAAACTGCGGCAGACTAAACCAGCGTTCGGCAATGGCCGCATTGTGCAAGGGTGTCCACACACTCACCATGCCAAAAATTACCAGCAGCCCCAGTCCCAGCTTGGGCATCAGGCGGTACATCTCCTGTTGCAGATCCTGACTGGTTTTTAAAATCAGCCAGCCACAGCCCAGTGCCGCATAGGCCACCAGCACGCCAAGGCCGGTAAACAATGAAAACGGGGTGAGCCAGTCAAACGCACCACCGGCAAACCGCTGGTCAACTATGGTAATGCCCTGAATATACGCACCCAGAATAATGCCTTGCAGCAGGGCAGTGGCAATGGAGCCACCAATAAAAGCCATATCCCACAAGTGTTTGGTGCGATTGGCCTTAAAGCGGATTTCAAAGGCCACACCGCGAAAAATTAGCGCCACCACCATCAGGATAATCGGCAGGTACAAGGCTGACAGCACCGCTGAATACACCAGTGGAAACGCAGCAAACAGTCCGGCACCACCCAGCACCATCCAGGTTTCATTGCCATCCCAGACCGGCGCCACGCTGTTCATCATCACATCACGTTCCGGCTGTTTGGGAAAAAACGGAAACAAAATGCCAATGCCTAAATCAAAACCATCCATCACCACATACATCAGCACGCCAAAGGCAATAATCCCGGCCCAAATTAATGATAAATCCAGCATGATTGTTATTCCTCATCACTTGGTAAGGTACGGGGATCGCGGTCTGTGACCGGCTGATTTGAGGCAGACTGATTGGCCGGTGGTTCACGGTTATCAACCGGGGCATCATCGGCAGCAGACACCGGACGCATGGGCGTTTTGAAGTGACCGGGGCCACCGCTTTGATGATCCTGTGCCAGCGGTTGTGGCCCCTGATTAATGAGCTTGAGCATGTAATAAATCCCTACCCCAAACACCACGCAATACACCACCACAAAAATAATCAGGGTTAGGCCAACCTGTTCGGCACTCACCGGCGACAGGGCATCCTTGGTACGCAGTACGCCATACACTACCCACGGCTGGCGACCGACTTCGGTGGTAATCCAGCCTGTGAGCAAGCTGACAAACCCACTGCCGCCCATGATTAAGGCAAAGCGGTGAAAATTCTTGCTATCATACAGGCGATTTTTATAACGCAAATACAGGCTGATCATACCTAACAAAATCATCAGCAGGCCAACGCCCACCATGATCCGGAAACTCCAGAACACAATCAGGCTGTTGGGTCGATCTTCCGGCGCAAATTCCTTAAGACCCTTGATCTCACCAGTGAGCGAGTGTGCCAAAAGCAAACTGCCCAGATAAGGCACACCCACTGCATATTTGGTTTGTTCGGCTTGCATGTCAGGAATGCCAAACAACAGCAGTTCCATCGGTTCATTCTTGTTGGTTTCCCAGTGGCCTTCAATGGCTGCCAGCTTGGCCGGCTGGTGCTTGAGGGTATTGAGGCCATGCATATCACCAATAAAAGCCTGCAAAGGGGCAAGTGCCGCAATCAGCCACAACGCCATGGAAAAGGTTTTTTTAATCAGGTCGTCGCGGCGGCCTTTAAGCAAATGCCACGCGCCTGCACCCGCCACCAGCAGTGCGGCGACCAAAAAGGCAGCCACCACCATGTGCGCCAGCCGGTATGGAAAAGACGGATTAAACACAATCGCCCACCAGTCCACCGGCACAATGCGACCGGCTTCAAAGGCAAAACCTTGCGGGGTTTGCATCCAGCTATTACTGGACAAAATCCAGAACGTGGAAATACAGGTGCCCACTGCCACCATCAGCGTGGCAAAAAAGTGCAGCTTTGGCCCGACCTTGTTCCAGCCAAACAGCATAATACCCAGAAAACCGGCTTCCAGAAAAAAGGCCGTTAGCACTTCATAGGCCAGCAGCGGGCCAGTCACCCCGCCGGCAATGCGTGAAAACTCACTCCAGTTGGTGCCAAACTGGTAGCTCATCACCACGCCGGACACCACGCCCATACCAAATGCCACGGCAAAAATCTTGATCCAGAAAAAATACAGGTCGCGGTACACCGGATTTTTGGTTCTGAGCCACGAGGCTTCCAGCACTGCCAGAAAACTGGCCAAACCAATGGAAATGGCTGGAAAAATAATATGAAAGGATACGGTAAAGGCAAACTGTATCCGCGCCAGTTCAAGCGCCGTTAGACCTAAAGTCATGCTGTTTCCGCCTACAAAAGATAAAAAGGTAAAGGCTAAAATAGATAAGCTGTAAGCCATTAATACAGATTGAAATAAAAGCCAAGTCACTTGTATTTCAATCAATACTTCAAACCCAAATAACTTATCAGACTTTGTATCACTATTTAACTGTTTTATTAAACATGGGCTGTTATCTTTTGTTTTTTAAAATCTGATTTTATTGAATATCGAATGAATAAGTAGGCTCAGCTGGCATAAATAAAAGCGGATCAGTTTTAAATACGCTGAAATAAGGCTGATTAAAAATAGACAAATTATTTTTTGGCGTTAAACTAGGCATACTTGATAAATGATGAGATGGTCGTGCAGCGACAGCGGGTCGGCTTGATACTGGGTTTAATGGCCTGGTGTATGCAGATGGTGGTTTTTGTCCAGCCATTTTTACCAGGTCATAGCATGCCTGGTTTTGGTGTTTGTCAAACCATTATTGATGCATTTAGCCCTACTCAGCCGGTACAGGCTATTCATTCTCAAGCCCATCATATTCAAGCCAATTCACAGCATCAACAACACCAGTCCTCGCATGAGCAGGCGGCTATTCAGCCCGCGCCAGCACTTATGGCTAACGACCATAGCATGCCGCATGCAGCAATTGATCCTGTACTGCCAGCTCACAGCGTAGACCATCACTTTAGCCATTTGTCCTGTGGTTTTTGTACGCTGTACGGCCATGCCATTCCACCGCCGAATCCTCAGCCGCTCTGGTCACCTATTGCCTTAACGGTATATGTCACTTTACCGCGCTTTAGCTACTTTGCTGTACCTGCCTTAACCCCTGATTATATAAAACCACAAAGCCGCGCGCCACCTGCGGATTATATTGCCTAACTGTTTTAAGTCATATTTTATTTAATTAAGCTGCTTTTTATTGTTTATATAAAAGGTCAGGTTTTTTTATTCAAAATTTTATTATACAAACATACTGGTTTATATTTTCTGGATTAATGATGAATCATTTTAGCAAGCCCGGTCGCAGTATATCTATGTCTAATAACCTTGCTGTAAGCCCTCCTTTTTTAAATAAGCCAGTTTTACAGCGCTCAAGCATGGCATTATCAATTGCCTGTATTTTTTATACTGGTTTTCAGGCCAACATAGCCCATGCCGAAACCTTGCCAGTAGCAGCCGCAGCCGCTGATCAAGCACAATCAGAATCAGGGGAGCCAGCCAGCAATCGCGCCACCGCTGCCACTGCCATTGTCAGTCCAATTGCAGACTGCCAAAATAGCCAAATCCTGCAAACCGGACAAAACTGCGAGCTGACGCCTATTGTGGTCACGGCCAGCAATCCGCAAAACACGCAGGCCTACCTGATTCAGGCCAATCCCAAACAGCCGATCCAGCCGGTGCCAGCCACCGATGGCGCGGATTATCTCAAGCACATTGCCGGCTTTAATGCGATTCGCAATGGCGGCACCAATGGCGATGCGGTGTTTCGCGGTATGTTTGGTTCGCGCTTGAGAATTTTAACCAATGGCAGTGAAATGCTGGGTGCCTGTCCCAACCGGATGGACGCGCCAACCTCGTATATTGCCCCGCAAAACTTTGATGAAATTACCGTGGTTAAGGGCCCACAAACGGTCTTGTTTGGCGCTGCATCTGCCGCTACCGTGAGCTTTGCCCGTACGCCGACGCGTTTTGAGCAGGACACCATTACGGGGCAGGCCAGTGTCATGGCCGCATCCAACCAGCGGTTTGACAATGATATTGAAACCATCTTGGGTAACCAGCAGGGTTCCATTCGCCTCAATGCCAATACCTCGGAATCCGATGACTACAAGGATGGCAATGGCAAGCGAGTGCCTGCCAAATGGCGCAAGTGGAACGCCGACATCACCGCCACCTATACGCCCACCGATGATCGCTGGCTTGAGCTGAGCGCGGGCAAGGGCGATGGCGAAGCGCGCTATGCCGGTCGCAGCATGGATGGCAGCCAGTTTTTGCGTGAAAGTGTGGGCCTGCGCTTTGAGCAAAAAAACCTGTCACCGTGGCTACAAAAACTCGAAGGGCAGCTCAACTACAACAATGCCGACCACATCATGGACAATTTTACCTTGCGCAGTCCCAGCCCGATGGATATGGGGGGCGAGCATGCGCATGGTTCAGGTGCAATGGATGGCATGAGTGGTATGGATGATATGGACAGCTCGAATGGCATGAGCATGGGCAGTATGGACTCAGCTATGGCCATGCAACTGGCGCGTAAAACCATCAGTGGCCGTCTGGCCGCTACCCTTAATTGGCTGGATTACACGCTGGTCACCGGGCTGGATGCCAGCCATAGTGAACACAAGGGGCGCATGGGCGGACAATATACTTATAACGATATGCCGTGGGATAAGGATGCCGAGTTTGAACAAAGCGGTGTGTTTGCCGAGCTGAGCAAACCGTTAAGCGACACCCGCAAGATCACCACCGGCCTGCGCATCGACCAGCATGAAGTCAAATATCTGGCGCATGATGCTGCCACGGAAGCCTATCCCACGCCGTATGGCAAGACCCGCACTGAAACCCTGCCCAGCGGCTTTATCCGGCTGGAAAATAGCTGGCCAGCACAACACCTGAATGGCTACGTGGGCGTGGGGCATGTCGAGCGCATGCCGGACTACTGGGAGCTGTTTACCCCGGTGCATAGTGGCAGCAGCAGCGCCTTTTTGGCGGTTAAGCCGGAACAAACCACCCAGCTGGATCTGGGCTTAAGCCATAAGGCAGGGCCATGGTCGAGCTGGATTTCCGCCTATGCGGGTCGGATTAATAATTTTATCCTGATTAGCTATCACCATCATGAAGGGCATACCGGAAACAGCGCCGGTGCCAAAAACATTGATGCCACCATTGCCGGTGCAGAAGCCGGCACAGCCTATAAGATTAATGACAATCTGACGGCTGACCTAAACGTCGCGTATGGCTGGGGTCGCAACGACAGTGACAGCCTGCCATTACCGCAGATTGCGCCACTGGATGCCCGCATTGGCCTAACCTACCAGCAGGATCGGTTGAGCGTGGGCAGCTTGCTGCGTCTGGTAGACCGGCAGGATCGGGTGGCGCTCAATCAAGGCAACATTGTCGGCTATGACCTTGGCAAAAGTAGCGGATTTGGGGTGCTGTCCGTCAATGCAGCCTATCAGTTTAATCCCATGCTGAACCTGAGTATTGGGATCGACAACGTGCTGGATAAAGCCTACAGCGAGCACTTAAATCGTGCGGGCAATTCAGCCTTTGGTTATGCATCCAATGAAATCATCCATGAAATGGGCAGAAATTTCTGGGCTAAGCTCACGATTAAATATTAATGTCGTTTACTGAGTATAGGCTGCAATGGCCGTTATTGATTGAGGCCTAGTGGCTCTATCAGTGGTTTGTTTTGCCTTGTAGCAGAAGCCATTCAAACGCGGTTGGAAACCACGAAAACGGTGCAGGGAATGCACCATTTTTTACCTGCAAAAACTGATCGGAAACCACAATAAAAAATGCCTGAAAATTGCAGGCTAAAGCTCTTGTAACGCCGCATAAATACAGGCAAAATCCGCGTTTTACAGGCTGTGTTCTGCGCAAATTCAGGCAGCATGTTAAGATAGTGAAATGATTCGTTAATACTATGTTGTTTTACTTGAACCTTTTGAGTAAACGCTACATAGTAAAAACCTCTTCGCGGCCTAACCATTGGCTACTTTTTGTTTTTCTAATCGCCGAGTTAAATGCCCATGCGCCTTGAAAACTACTGTTCACCCGAAGAATGGGACAAAATTCAGGAATTCTCTAAAGACAAAGAGACCCCATTCCTGGTGGTGGACCTGGAAGTTATTCGCCAAAAATACCAAGAGCTCACCACCTGCTTTCCGATTGCTAAAGTATTTTATGCACTGAAAGCCAATCCGGGCGCTCCCGTGGTCAACCTGCTGCGTGAACTGGGTTCAAATTTTGATATTGCATCCATTTTTGAACTGAACCGTGTGCTGGAATGTAATGTAGAGCCAGATCGTATTTCTTATGGCAATACCATCAAGAAAGCCGCACACATCAAATATGCCTATGACAAGGGCGTGCGTTTGTTTGCCACCGATTCCAAGGCCGACCTGCAAAATATTGCGGAACAGGCACCCGGTTCCAAGATTTTTGTGCGCATTCTGGTCGAAGGTGGCGAAACAGCGGAGTGGCCATTGTCGCGCAAGTTTGGCTGTCACCCGGACATGGCGATTGACCTGCTGGTACAGGCCAAAAACCTAGGTTTAGTGCCTTATGGCATTTCATTCCATGTGGGCAGCCAGCAAAAAGACATCGCGGTATGGGATGCGGCCTTATCCAAAGTCAAATACATGTTTGACTGGATGAAGTTTGAAGAAGACGTAAGCCTCAAGATGATTAATATGGGCGGCGGTTTTCCGGCCAACTATATTTCCGAGGTCAACCCGATCCAGATTTATGCCGAAGAAATCCTGCGCTATTTGCATGATGACCATGGCGATGACCTGCCAGAAATCATTTTGGAGCCGGGTCGTTCGCTAGTGGGTGAATCCGGCGTGCTGGTGTCCGAAGTGGTGCTGATTTCGCGCAAATCACGCACCGACTTAAATCGCTGGGTGTATCTGGATGTTGGTTTGTTCCAAGGGTTAATTGAAACTCTGGGCGAAGCGATCAAGTATCCGATTTATACCCCGAAAATGGATGAGCGTGTTCAGGAAGGCACCGTGGTGCTGGCTGGCCCAACCTGTGACTCTGCCGATATCATGTATGAAAACTCGCATTACCAGCTGCCACTGAATCTGGCAGTAGGTGATCGCTTGTACTGGCTGACTACGGGTGCATATACCAACTCGTATTCTTCGGTTGAGTTTAACGGCTTCCCACCATTGGCAACCTATTATCTGAAATAACATTCAGACTCCTAAAAGCCGTGTCAGTTGACGCGGCTTTTTTATTTTAGTGCTAAGAAATTGTGAGACTAGATGATGAATATGTCTCGATTGACTAATTTTTTTATTATAGTGATTGGTAGTATTTTCTGGATTTTTGTACTGAACTGGATGATAAGTGACCTAACAGGAACAAGAAAGAAACAATATCCAGATGCCATCGAGATAAAAGCACAGCGGGAAATACAGGAGATGAATGTTGTATCTAATAATAAATTGTTAAGGTTGCGTCTGCTAGGTTGTTATTTTAGAGATCCAAATTCGAGGCAAGTCGCTGTAAATACAAGACATTCTAAAATTCCATTTTTAAATAAAAAAGCGTTTTTTGGCTGGCAATTTTTACAATATCCCTTGTACACTTTTTCAGGCAATACCACGGATCAATATAATTGCATACCTGCAAGCTATAAAAATCCAGCTTTCTTGTGGATAGACGGCGTCGATAATTATCATGGAAGTTATAAAAATAATGCTCATAAAATCAGTGATTACGATAGGAATTCTAAAGTTAAATGGGGAACTTTTTTAGGTAAAAAGAATAATATGGAGTTACACAGAAGTGTTGACACGTATTATTTGTCTGTAGGTAATTTCTCAAATAAAAAGCATGACTTGATTATTAGCTATAAACCTAAGAATTTTAATCAACCTGCTGACTGGATGTATAGCTTTGTAGAAGTGGAAACATTTCTAGGTAATGATTTTAGTATTGGCTATAAGGTATATTTATCAAAACTTCTTGCCAAGGATCCGATATCAGCAGGCAAATATGATAACCAGTTTGTAGAGGATTTTGTGCAGGTCATCCAGCGTGGTGATGATATCTTAGATCACCCAGAGATTATTGAAAAATTTATTGATAATAACGAGCGAGTGATGAAGTACGTTCATTCAATCTCAGAAGAAGTAAAGCGGTGAGAATAAAGGCAGATGGGCGAAAGATATTTTAAACTTATTATCTGAAATAACATTCAGTAAAGTGTGAAAAAGCCGTGTCGATGGATGCGGCTTTTTTTATGCCAATTTTTTACTCAAAATTTATTCAACAGTTTATACAAAGTTTTATTCAATCATAAAAATTAAAGTATTTACTCTAAAAAAGTAGCATAATAAATCTTCTAATAATAAGCCAAGGAAGCAACATGACTCAGTCGGCCTATGATTTTGTCATTATTGGTGGTGGTTCAGCAGGTTGCGTGCTGGCTGGCCGCCTGTCAGAAGACCCTAATGTGTCGGTGTGCCTGCTGGAAGCCGGTGGCAATGGCAACAACTGGATGGTCAATACGCCTGCCGCAGCAGTGCTGAGCATTCCCACCCGCCTCAACAACTGGGCGTTTGAAACCATTGCCCAGCCTGGCTTAAATGGGCGCAAAGGCTACCAGCCGCGTGGCAAGGGATTAGGCGGCAGCTCGGCCATTAATGCCATGGTGTATGTGCGGGGTCACCGCGATGACTACGACCAATGGGCGGCACTGGGCAATCCGGGCTGGTCATATGATGAAGTGCTGCCGTACTTTAAAAAATCCGAGCACAACGAGCGCATTGACAATGAATACCATGGTCAGCATGGGCCACTCAATGTCAGCGACCTGCAAACCGATAATCCCTTGCAGCAAACCTATTTAGAAGCTGCGCAGCAAGCCGGCTATCCCCTGAATGATGACTTTAATGGCGCCACGCAGGAAGGCTTGGGCGTGTATCAGGTCACCCAGAAAAATGGCGAACGCTGGAGTGCTGCGCGGGCTTATCTGCTGCCGCATCTAGGGCAGCGCCCCAACCTGCATGTAATTACGCAGGCTTCCGTCACCCGCATTTTAATTGAAAACAACCGCGCCACAGGCGTTGAATATCGCCAGCAGAAAAAACTGTATACAGTACAGGCGCGTTGTGAAGTCTTGCTGTCGGCAGGTGCTTTCCAGTCGCCGCAAATCCTGATGCTGTCCGGCATTGGCGCACGTGCCGAGCTGGAACAGCATGGTATCAAGGTGAACAAAGATTTGCCGGGTGTGGGCAAAAATCTGCATGATCATCCTGACTTTATTTTTGGCTACAAAGTCAAACTGATTGGCGGCACGTTTGGCCTGTCTCCGGCGGGTACTTTTGACCTGATGAAACAGTTGCGCTTGTACCGCAGCAATCGTCGCGGCCTGATCACCACCAATTTTGCCGAATGTGGCGGCTTTTTAAAAACCCGTCCCGAGCTGGACAAGCCCAACCTGCAATTGCATTTTGTGGTGGCGCTGGTGGATAACCATGCGCGCACCATGCATGGCGGTCATGGCATTTCCTGTCATGTCTGTTTGCTCAATCCACGCAGCCGCGGTTCGGTGCAAATCAGTGGGCCAACGATTGATGACCCGATCCTGATTGACTTTAAGTTTTTAGAAGACGAGCAGGACATGCAGGATATGGTCGATGGCTTTAAGGTCACCAAAAAACTGATGGATGCCCCGGCTTTTGCCCCGATTATCAAGCAGGATATTTTCTCAGGTCACGTCAAAACCGATGATGACATCCGCGAGTTGTTGCGCCAGCGGGTTGACACCGTATATCACCCGGTTGGTAGCTGCAAGATGGGCATTGATGGCATGGCAGTGGTTGATCCTGAACTCAAGGTTTATGGCATTGATGGCTTGCGCGTGGTGGATGCCTCGGTCATGCCCAATGTGGTGAATGGCAATACCAATGCGCCCACCATTATGATTGCCGAAAAAGCCGTCGATATGATCCGCAAAACCCATCAGGCGCAGTTTGCGCAAGATGCAGACAAGCTGGCGATTGCTGAAGTGGTGTATGCCTGATGGCAGGGATAGTGGAGTGAGTGATCCGGTGCTGGCAGTTTGGCTGTGGCACCGGATCGGTTTATTCACCCGATTGATCTTTGTTGTAATAGTTAGGCCGCTGAATGCGATACAGGCCGCAATTGCCAGAAAACAAATAGGCAAACAGGCAGGCAATAATGGCATAGGTGGCAATGGATGAGCCAAACAGCTCAATCGCCAGCACAATTGAGGTCAGCGGTGCTTTACTGGCACCTGAAAAAATGCCCACCAGCCCAAGCCCGGCCAGTAGTGAAAATGACACCGGTAAAATCAAACCCAGTGCATTGCCCAAAGTCGTGCCCACAAAGAACAGCGGGGTAATTTCGCCGCCCTTAAAGCCTGAACCCAGCGTTAAGGCGGTAAATACCGTTTTGTACAGAAAATCATACACCGGCTGCTGGATATAAAACGAGGACACAATAGTACGCACGCCCAGCCCGTTGTAGTCGGTATTACTGACCAGCAGGGTGAGCAGCATAATCAGCAGGCCACCCAGCATGGGACGAAACGGCATATAGCGGATATATCGCTTGAACACCGCACTTACTGCATGAATGGAAAAAATAAACAGCCGTGCCGCCAGCCCAAAACAAATTCCGGCCAGCATCACACTCAGTACTGAATTGACGCCCAGTGCTGGAATCTGGGCAATTTTATAATATTCATGCGGATGGACAATGTGTACCCATTTGGGCACTTCGGCAGCCACAATGGCGGACAAAAAACACGGAAAGACTGCCGAATAGCGCAAACTGCCCAGCGCAGTGATTTCCAGTCCGAAAAATGCCCCAGCCAGCGGTGTGCCAAAAATCGACGCAAACCCCGAACCAATACTGGCAATCAAAAATATTTTACGATTGTCTGAATGCACCCGGAAGATTTGTGCCAGATGATCGGACAATGCCCCGGAGAGTTGTACTGCAGGGGCTTCACGTCCGGCTGAACCACCAAACAACTGTGTCACAATGGTGCTTAAAAACACTAGCGGGCTCATGCGCTTGGGAATAAACGCCCGTGGCTGATGAATCTCATCAATCAGCAAATGCGTGCCCTTTTCAATCGGCGTGCCCAGCTTATAAAACAGATAGCCCATGGCCAGACCAATCAGCGGCAATAAAAAGATAAACCACTGATGACCAGAGCGCACGTCAGTAGCCAGATCAAAACAGATATAAACCAGCGTGGATGCCCCACCCGAAACCAGCCCGATTGCCAGTGAAGCGGCCAGCCAGTACAAGGTATAGCGAATAATTTGACTGTACTCGGATGAAGGAAAAATTTTCATAAGTCAGTCAAAAGCCCTCAAAAGCGATGGCCAGATAAACCGCTTGCGCAAGCAGTATCAGGCGGATGGAAGCAGGCTTTTATCATACGCCTAAAAGTAACAAAATATTTGCCTTAAACGTAAAATCTTGGCGTATTGGCATACAAAATCCTAAACAAAAGCTCTGAACAAAAGCCGCCAAGAAGTACCGCCATGGATTGCCTTAAAAACCTAAGCGCACCCTGCGTGTTGTGCCAGACGATTTGGCCAAACCGTTGTCGCAAGTTAGGCGGCTGTCAGGTGAGGAGGTTAAGGTGAAGTGCTCAACTTTCGCCGATATACTGCTTTTCATAGAATAAAAATTGTACAACCCTCAATCGCAAATAAAATTCATGCTAAAATGAACAGTACTCACATCTGCTGTATTTTTCCTGTCTGAACATGATCTGCCGTAGTAGCATCTGCCTGTTCAGCCTGTCTATTTCGTTTTGCCAGTCCGTTTGCCATTCAAAGAGTTGCCAGCATGTCTACCGCTTATAAAGATATTGATTCCCCAACCCGGTTGTTTGATTACAACAAGCATTGGGCATCATGTTTTGAGCCAGCCCCGTTTTTGCCCATGTCCCGCGCGGAGATGGATCTGCTGGGCTGGGATGCATGCGACTTTATTATGATTTGTGGCGATGCCTACGTGGATCATCCCTCGTTTTGCTCGGGCATTATTGGGCGTACGCTGGAAGCACAGGGTTTTCGGGTTGGCATTATTGCCCAGCCGGACTGGTCATCGGCAGAGGCGTTTAAGGCACTGGGCAAACCGGTGTATGCCTATGGTGTCACGGCAGGCAACATGGATTCCATGATTAACCGCTACACCGCTGACCGCAAAATCCGTTCGGATGATGCCTATTCACCGGGCAACGTGGCCAATAAGCGCCCGGATCGTGCCGCAATTGTTTATTCACAGCGTTGCCGCGAAGCCTACCCGGATGTGCCGGTGCTACTGGGCGGGATTGAAGGCAGCCTGCGCCGCATTGCGCATTATGACTACTGGTCGGACAAGGTGCGCCGCTCGATATTAATGGATGCCAAGGCAGACTTGTTGATGTACGGCAATGGCGAGCGTTCGATTGTGGAAGTGATGCACCGCTTGGCCAAAGGCGAGAACATCAAGGACATTACCGATGTGCGCGGTACGGCGTTTATTCTCAATAAAAACAGCAAACAGGCCAAACAAGGCTTTATTGAAATTGCCAGCAACGATGTCGACAGTATTGGCCGGGTTGATCCAATTATTAATCCGTATGTGATGACGGATGATCTGGAGGGCTGCGAGATCGAGAAAAAGAAGGACTCGGTCAGTCAGTATCAGGGTTTTACCAAAGAGCCGGTGGCTAATCCCATTATCCGCGAAGGCAGCCAGCTCGATGCTGACACCCAAATCGTGCAACTTAAAGCAGCGCCCAGCAAAGCCATTAAACACAAACTACCGCCGCGTGAGCTGTCGGTGATTCGCCTGCCGGATTTTGAACAGGTGGCCAATGATCCGGTATTGTATGCACATGCCAACCGCATTTTGCATCTGGAAACCAACCCTGGCAATGCGCGTGCCTTGGTACAGCGGCATGGCGAGCGTGATGTGTGGATTAACCCGCCACCGATTCCGCTCACCACCGAAGAAATGGATTACGTGTTCGACCTGCCGTATGCCCGTTTACCGCATCCGGCTTATGGTGATGCGCGCATTCCCGCCTTTGACATGATCAAGTTTTCGGTCAATATCATGCGTGGCTGTTTTGGTGGTTGTACCTTTTGCTCCATTACCGAGCACGAAGGCCGTATTATCCAGAACCGTTCGGAAGAATCCATCTTGCGTGAAGTGGAAAAAATCCGTGACACCGCGCCGCAGTTTACCGGGATTATTTCCGACTTAGGCGGGCCAACGGCCAACATGTACCGGCTGGCCTGCAAAGACCCGCAAATTGAAAAAAACTGCCGCAAGCCGTCTTGCGTGTATCCGGGCGTGTGCGAAAACCTGCATACCGACCATGCGCCATTAACGCAATTGTATCGCAAGGCGCGTGAAATTAAGGGCATCAAGAAAATCCTGATTGGCTCCGGTTTGCGTTACGATCTGGCCGTGCTCAACCCGGAATACGTGCGCGAACTGGTGACCCATCATGTGGGCGGTTATCTCAAGATTGCGCCGGAACATACCGAACAAAATGCCCTGTCCAAGATGATGAAACCGGGCATTGGCACCTATGACCGCTTTAAGCAAATGTTTGACCGCTTTAGCAAGGAAGCCGGCAAGGAACAATACCTGATTCCGTATTTTATTGCAGCGCATCCGGGCACTACCGATGTGGACATGATGAACCTTGCCATCTGGCTTAAGAAAAATGGTTTCCGTGCCGATCAGGTACAGACCTTTTATCCTAGCCCCATGGCCACCGCCACCACCATGTATCACACGCTTAAGAACCCGCTGCGCAAAGTGTCACGACACAGTGAAACCGTGGATATTGTCAAAGGTGAAAAACGCCGCCGCTTGCATAAGGCATTTTTGCGTTACCACGATCCCAACAACTGGCCGCTGTTGCGTGAGGCGCTAAAGAGTATGGGGCGTAGTGACTTGATTGGTAACAGCAAGCAGCACCTGATTCCCACCTATCAGCCCCAAGGCGTTGATGGCGAGTACAGCTCAGCGCGCAAGAAAAACTCCAGCGTGGCCGGTGATTCGCAAAAGCGTAGTGGTTCACAGCCGCGTAGCAATGCATCGAGTAGCAATGCGTCGAGTCAGCCCAAGCGACCACAAAAAGGCCAGATTCTGACCCAGCATACTGGTCTGCCACCACGCGAGCAGAAAGATCGGGATCAGGATAATAAAAATCGTCCGGTCAGAAACAAGCAACGGGCGCGTTGATTTTTAGCGCAAACGTCAAAAGGACTCAGTGGAGTCCTTTTTGCATTTTAGATTCTACAAGTTGGGCAAATAATCAGCTAAAAACGGAGGAACTTTTTAAAATTATTGAACTAATAACAGGTCATCAAGTGAAGTGATGACAATAAGAACTAAGAAAATGAAGTCAGAATTTTGAAAAAGATCGAATGTAAATTGATTGATGTGTTGGTAATAAATTTTATGATGGGCTAAATGATGATGAAAGTTTGCATAGTTTTTATTTTTTAAATGAAAAAAGACTAAGCAGTTAGCCTAACGCACACTGCTCAAGCCCAGCCAATTGTGTCTGATAAAACCGTTGGCGTTGCTGCAATTCTTGAATACGCTGTTGCAGAGTGTGGCGACATGCCTGCTGATGAAATTCATTCAGTTTTTTGTTTAATAAACGAATTTCCTGTACACAGCGGACTTGCAACTTGTGCAGTCGTTGCTGATAGACTTCGGGATTTTCAACTTTGGCCAGTTGGCGGGTTACGTCAATGCTCATGATTTACCTCTTAAGGAATTAAAGGTTTTTTTGAAGCTTATTTTTAGCAAAACCAGATGACGCTCTCATGACAAGCATTCACGTTATTTATGCCTTCATCAAACTAAGCTCATCAAAAACCCAGCTATTAAAACAAGGCCTTTAAAAAAGAATCGATTGCTTCAGGGGTTGTTGCGATGGCGCAGTAGCACCCGGCAAATTGATTAATTGAGTCTGGTAAAAGCGCCGCCGTTCCTGTAGCGCATTTAAGCGGTCATGTAGCTGGTCACTCTCTTGGTCAAAGTGCTGATCGGTTGGCGATAGGGCATTAAGTTGCTGATGAATAATCACAATTTGCTGCATGCAGTGTTCCAGCAGCTTATGCAGTTTGTGGCAATAGCTGGCATCTGCTTGCGCTGTGCCATGACAATCACCAAATATCTGCTGGGGCATGTGCTGCTCGGTTGTGACGGATTGAGTCGTTGCCGGTGTCATCACCAGCCAGATGACAGTTATACGGGGGCGAGAATTTTGGCGGTGTAAGACTTTGTAGCAGACCCGTTAACCAAAGTGCATTCACCTTACAGATTTGCCATAAAGCAGCCAAATCATGAAGATTTCAACACACAAGCACAGAAATTAAGCTGCATAGTCAAAACCGCTAAAGGTTTAAACTCAAAGGCATCCTGTCGTGCCAGAGCCGGAAATCCGCTATGTCTGCTGTCGTTACTACCACACAAGAACATGACTCAAATCCGTCCGAACAGCCCATGCCTGTGACCCAGCCATCATCCCAAGCTGCGGTGCCACATCGTGCCTCACGGGTAAGTTCCACCAGCTTTGATTATAGTCTGGACTTTAAAAAAATTGATTTTCGCCAGCATCCCGAGCTGTACCGGGTAGGGCGTGGTGAACAGGGCGTGTTATTGGTGGAACCCTACAAGTCGGAAATTTTGCCGTATTGGCGCTTTGCGGATGAAGACAAGGCACGGGATAGCAGTGAGAAAATTTTTGAGCTGTTTTTAAACTATCTGGACAAGGATGATTTTGTCGGGGCAGACATGGCACGCAAGTTTTTGCAAATGGGCTATACCCGCGCCCGGCGCTATGCCAATCACAAGGGCGGCAAAAAGTACGATGGCGCGGTGCCGGATGATAAAAAAGGCTTAAGTGGTGCGCATGGCCGTGATGAATTGCCGCGTACACCGGAAGACCCGGTTAAAGCGGCGGCCGCACGGATTTTTAAGGCCAAATGGGATGAAGCCAAGCTGCATCCGCGCTATGTCAAACTTAAAGAAAATTTTCAGCAAATGACCCAAACCACCCAGAATAAATAAGCGCATTTTGCAATGATTTTGACAAAATGTTTTTCACAAAAGGGCGTGTCTGTGAGGCGATAATTTTCTGTCATTTACATTAAAAATTTAAGATTTGTTGGTCATGTGATGAATAAAAAAATACTTATGAATAAACGTCTAAAATACTTAATGAAAACCAGATCACAAAATCCTGCTTAAGCTTGGCTTGGTTATTGCTTCTTACGCTGTGAGTTCAACAATGAAAAAGGTATTCCCGGTGTTTACCATCCGGTAAGCCTTTTAATGCCAGTCATGCTTGAGGAGACAGTGGAATGAAAACCAGTTTGGGGCAAAATGACTATGTAAATGGAGAATTTTTTTCACTGGCCAGTCAGTTGTATGTGCGTTTGCGTCGCCAGCAGGGTCGCGTGATTGACAGTGTTTATATGACCCAGAATCAGGATTATGCACAGGAAATTCTGCGGCTGGCACGTGTTAATGCGGATGCTGACATGGCGGGTTTAATCCGTCGCATTGAACAATTTTTTCCAGCTGTTGTTTGTGATATTCCTGTATTACATGAGCAGGTGAGTGGCACTATGGAACAGGATGGCACTACTTTAGGCAGCAGGTTGGCTGCTGAAATTGAAGACAAATTTGCACAACAAGAAGTGCCCCATCACTATATTGGCGCGCTGCGTTAAGCCGGTAGAAATCCTGCTGAGGGTTTATGAGGATTCAGGCAGTCCCACTTCGGCCTGTTCCTGCCGTTTGCATTGCTTGTCTTCCGGCTCTAGCTGCCAGAAAATCCAGGTGGCGGCCATGGTCATGACACCCATGCAAATAAAGGTGGCATGAAAGGCACTTAATACCTGTGCCGGATGATGCGCAGTCTGGTAATGCGTGGTAAAGCCGGACAATATGGCCGCTGCTGCTGCCACGCCCAGACTCATGGACAGCATCATCACCATCGACAAGAAGCTGTTGCCACTACTGGCATAACGCGGTTCAAGGTCTTTGAGGGTTAAGGTATTCATGGCGGTAAACTGCACGGAATTGACCATGCCAAACACAAAGAAATGAATCATTTTAAGCCACAGTGGCATGTCATTGGATACAAGGGCAAAACTGGCAATCCCAAGCCCCACCAGCAAGGTGTTGCTCACCAGCACGCGGCGGTAGCCAAATCGCTGGATCAGTGGGGTAATGGTGCGTTTAATGGTCATGGCGCCCAAAATCAGCGGCATCATCATCAGGCCGGCTTCCACCGGACTATAGCCCAGTGCCAGTTGCAGCATCAGGGGCATTAAAAAGGCAATGCAGCCGCCACCCAGCCGTGCAAACAGGTTGCCAAAAACCCCAATGCTAAAGGTGCGGTTTTGAAACAAATCCGCGCGGAACAGGGCATTGCTGTGCCGATGCGCATGAAAGCCATAACCCACCACTGCGGCAATGCCCATGATCAGCAAGATCAGCATCACTGCCACCATGCTGTGATCGGACAGGCCATCCATTGCCAGTGACAGGCACACCATGCCCACCAGCAGTAGCACATAGCCACTTAAATCAAAACTGGGCACAGCGGGATTTTTTAAAATCGGCATCACCCGCAGGGTAAGTAGTGCGCCAATAATCCCAATGGGCAGGTTAATTAAAAAAATCCAGTGCCACGTGGCCACTTCCACCAGCCAGCCGCCCAAGGCCGGGCCAACCAGCGGGCCAATCAAGCCGGGAATGGTAATAAAACTCATGGCGGCCAGAAACTGCGGTCGTGGCACAATGCGTAAAATCGCCAATCGGCCGACCGGCAGCAGCATGGCACCGCCCACGCCCTGCAACACCCGCGCTGCAATGAGCTGATTCAGGGTTTGCGACAGTGCGCAGCACAGCGAGGCAGTCGCAAAAATAATGATGGCCAGTAAAAAGGCATAGCGAATCCCAATGCGGTCGGCAATCCAGCCACTGGCCGGAATAACCGCAGCAACCGACAGCACATAAGCCACTACCACCGATTGCATTTGCAGTGGGCTTTCCCCCAGATTGTGCGCAATGCTGGGCAGGGCAGTATTTACAATCGTGGAATCCAGCGACTGCATAAAAAAGCCCAGTGCCACCAGCCACAATAGGGTTTTATAATCAGGATCGACTTTGACTGGAGGCTTTGCTGGTTGCCCGATTGAGCGCACTGCAGACTGCTGAGAAGCTGGATTGGAAGTAGGATGAGCCACAGACGACCTCGCAGATAACGGGCTGAGCAAAGCCAGCTCAGCCAAAAGCAGATGGTAGAACAATAACAGCATGGGTAGCGATGTCGCATCGCCGCTAGGCATAGTGTAATAGCTAGTACTGGCATGGCCTGTAACAAGCTGTTGTATGATGATACGTTTTGCTTGCGCTGGGTTTTAGCCAAAGCGCTGTCCATGTGGTCTGCTGCAAAACCACAGTATAATGAGGCCAGTTTAGTGTTGACCCGAGAGCGTATATGACCCCGGCTTGCCGTTTGCTCAACCAGCAGAAAATTAGCTATAGCCTGCATGAATACGCACATGATCCGGCCTGTAGCAACTTTGGGCTGGAAGCGGCGCAAAAACTGAATCTGCCGTTGGCGCAGGTTTTTAAAACCTTGCTGGTCACCGATGATAAGCAGTTTTATGTGGCTATTTTGCCGGTCAGCCATACTTTAAGTTTAAAAAAAGCCGCACAGGCACTGGGTTGCAAAAAACTGCACATGGCCGATCTGAAAGACGCGGAGCGTATTACGGGCTATCTGGTGGGCGGCATCAGCCCGGTTGGCCAGAAAAAGCGACTGAGCACTATTATTGATGCCTCAGCGCAGCACCTGCCCCTGCTGTATGTAAGCGGTGGACGGCGCGGGCTGGATATTGGTCTAAAACCACAGGACTTAGCCGATGTCGTTCAGGCACGGTTTGCTGATATTCTGGATACGCATTAACCCTATTTTTGCCAGACTTCTATAAAAGGAACATACCACTTGAGTTTAAAAAAATACTACTGGGCTTATTTTGGCCTTTATATTTTGTTCAATGTGATCTTATTTGCTGTCAGCTTTTTTATTGATTTTGGCAGCAGCCTGTCGTTTTTAACGGCATTTGTGGCAGCTATCAGCACCGGTCAGATCTTTGTCAAAGATCAGCGCAGAGCACCTAATCCAGCTGAAAAAAAGCGACTGGTCTGGGGCTCGCTAGCCATTAGCTGGGGCAGTTCACTGCTGTTAACGCTGGTTGCGTTGGCATTGATGACATGGGCTGGTGACAATATGGCCTTTATACAAACATTGCGCTCAGGGGTTTTTCTACTGACCATGCTGGTGATCCTTATGGTGCTGTTATTGATTAGCTATGCCATGACCAGTTGGGCGTATGGCGGTATGGCAAATCGTTTTGCGCTTAAAGCCAATAAAATCTAAAGTGTTCAGCCATAACTATGCTTGTACACCAGTTACACATGCTCGGTATGCACAGTGCCGGGCTGTTGCGTGGCTCGCTGAATCGCTTGCATGACGTCTGACACGTTATTGCACACCACCACTTTGGCGCAATGTTCCGGTGTTAAAAATCCTTCTGCCACCGCATGCGCCAGTTGGTCAATCAGCCCCTGATAGTAGTTTTCGACATTAAACAGCACAATCGGCTTACTGTGCTGTGCCAATTGCCCCCAAGTGGCAATTTCCAGAATTTCCTCAAACGTGCCAAGACCACCCGGCAGTGCGACAAAGGCACAGGCGCGTTCTGCCATCATGGCTTTGCGCTCATGCATGGTATCCACCACATACAGCTCGGTTAAGCCAGCATGTGCAATTTCGTTTTGCAGCAAAAACGCCGGAATCACTCCAACCACTTCCGCACCCTGTTCCAGCACGGTATCGGCAACCTGCCCCATCAGGCCAATACTGGCACCGCCATACACCACGCCCAGATGGTTTTGTGCCAGTTGCTGCGCCAGTAAAATAGCCTGCTCACGATACACTGGCTTATTGCCAGCACGTGAACCACAATACAGCGCCACCAGTGGCATAGTGGTTTTAATGTTTGCTGTATGATCGGGCTTTTCAGTAGAAGTGCCCTGCAACAGACCCGTTGATCCAGATGCTGTGGCTGAATAAGGCTCGGCGCTTGTGTTGGCTGAGTAAGAATTAGCGGCGTGATTCATCGTTATATTTATCCATTGGATTTTATGACAGGCGCAGTGTTTCAGGTACGATTATTGGAAAATCCTTGATGTCCTGTGGTGTCCTGTCAGGATTAATGCCTGTCCAAAGCGGACATGGCGTAGAGATGGTTTAATCATACGACTTTATATCGCTGCATTGCAGTGTGGCAATGCACAGTTTTGAAGCATTTTTGCAGAGTTTTATTTATTGTATTGCTACCTTTCGTACATAGATACATCAGCGGTCACATCAGCGTTATAAACTGACAGGCTGGTATGGCCTAAACCCATTCAATTAAATCCGGCGGGCACTCACCAGCACATAGTGAATCAGCCCATGCTTGGCCAGAAAACTACACAATCGCGCAGTCATTTTAATTTTTAGCCAGTCGGTTTTTGCGGCCAGCATTAACGTTTTGGGTGGCGCAAGTTGCTGAATGTAATTGGCAAACCCCGCCAAGACCTGTTGATCGAGCACTTGTAGCCGAATATCGGTAAACTCCGCATGCTGCAAGGTGGTCATGATTTCCTCATGATGCAGCAGGTTTTGTGCCGGCACATAAGCCATATTAAGCAGCTTTAGTGTGAGGGTTTTATTCAACAGTGATGCCAATGGCCAGCGCTTACTTTTGCTTAAGGTAGTAAAGGCTATGCGTCCTTGGGGTTTGAGCGCCGCGCTGTTGACCGCCAGAAAATCGGCCAGCCGGGCATGATAGGCCGCATCGACACACAGCACTGCGTCAAAGGCGTGTTCAAGATTATCATTTGGCAAAGGCAACTGGTCAAAAGCGGCTTGATAAATGCCATTAAGCTGGGGCAAGTTGGCCGCTTGAATACGGGCGATGCAAGCGGGCTGAATTTCAAAGGCGCTCAGGTGCTGAATGCCAAACTGTTTTGTCCAATATTTTAGACTCGCGCCCTGACCACAGCCCAGATCCAGCACATGGTCATGAGGTTGCAAGTTCGCTGCCAGTCCGATCTGTTTGGCCAGTTGCGCACAAGCGACTTGATAATCACGGATGTTTTGGTCATCCCCCGTATTTTGCCAAAATCCCAGATTGCTCCATGCCAGCAGGTTGGGATCGCCCAGCAGCGTGCTGGCAATGGCAAAATGATGCTTTGCGGGCTTGGGCAATATTTTTTGCAGGAATTGCCGCCGCTTAAGGCCAAACCAGATACGCATCATCAATCGCCTTTATCCGGCTAGACCATGCGCAGAAACCATGAGCGGCGCTTTACCGGCAAAAGCCGCTTGAACACCCAATCGCTGTGCCACCCACATGGCAGAAGTGACGGCCGATTCCAGAATCGGCAGGCCATCACACGACCATGAGCCACAAAAAAACACCCGCTGGTTGGGCTGCTGTTGCAACTGCTGGAGCTGGTGTACCAGTTTGACCGTGTGCTGGTCGACAATGGCACGGGTAAGTTTAACCCGTGCAATCACCAGCTCAGGCTTTGGCTCAAATACCGGATTCCAGGTTTGAAATACTGGCGGCTTGCCGACCAGCGTGGGTTCTATGGCATTAATCCAGATGCTAAACATTTGCTGGTTAAACTGGCGGTTCATGCTGTAGTTCAGCACGGTCCAGTCTTTTTGCTGCACTGGCATAAAGCGGGTGTCACGGTGAATCACCAGCTCGCCCTGATCAAACTGAAATTGCTTTAAAATCATCAGCTCACGGACAAACTGCTGCTTATCGACAAAGTCCAGCTGGGTGGTGGGCGTGGCCACAATCACATAGTCATACAGACCCTGTTCACCGCGTGCATTGCGCACCAATACCTGCTCACCTTGCTGCTGTACCTGTTGCACTTTGGCACCACTGATCACAGGGATGTTTTGAATCAGCGCATCGACCAGTGCCGGTGTACCGCCCTGCATGCGCAACAACGGTTCGCCATCCAGCAGTTTTTCCAGAAATAACAGCAAGGGCTTGGCCGGCCAGCGTGCAATATGCTGCGGTTCACAGGTGCAAATAGTATTGACCACCGGCAGCACCGTGCCATACCAGAATAAAGGATCAAAATTGTGCAAATTGGCAAATTCGGCCAGACTCATGTCCTGATGCGGACTGTGTTTAAACTGCCTGAGGGCTTTTTTTAGCTGAAACAGCCCCTTGACCAGTTTGAGAGTGTCGCGGTTAATAAAGCGCAAACTGGCCGCAGTGGGCACATTACCCAGACGGGTGCGCTGGCTTTTAAACCATGGAGTAAGACGTGGTAAATGTTCCGCTTGGCCATCCAGCCAGTTGCAGGACATAAAGGTATTGACCCGGAACACAGGCACTTGCACGTGACTGGCCAGTGCCAGCGTGTTGCACCACAATGATGGATTCATGACCCGTAGTGGCGCATCCACAATACCGCCATCCAGCATGACCGTATGACTATCCATGCCACGGCCGCTTAGGGCTTCATAAATAGTCACCTCAAAGCCAGCGTCTTTCATCAGGCGGGCAGCCGCTAGACCGGCCATGCCACTTCCAATTACGGCAACAGTTTTCGTCATGTTGAATCATCAGTCCAGTTGTCAGGGTGGTCATTTACAACAGCCTGCCACAGTGCCTTAAAATACAGCGCAAGTCCATTGCTGGCCTGACATTCAGGCATACTCAGTCGTGCAAAAAATCATTCAAATTAAGCCATGTGGAGCACATTAAGTCATCACAGTAAGTCATCTAAAAATCCATTTTGATTCTTAGCATCAACTTAATTCGCAAAATTTTATCAGGCGGCCATAGAGCAAGTCACATGATTAGTAACATAATTTAATGAAACCTGTCGGAAAAAACTTAATGAAGCTGGCACAAATCCTGCCTTATACTGCTATCACTTTTGGTTAGAAATTTTTTCTTATGAGTAGTGGTTGTTGTCCTTTAGCACCCTATAGTCCTGATGACTTGTCTTTTCTTACGGCTTGCCGAGCCTGTGGCACCATGCTGCAAGACGTCAAGTCCGCAATTGCTTACAACAAGTGCGTTGATTTGCGCCATAACAAGATAGCTACTGCGTCTAACATTCAGGAGGCTACCGCATGATGTTTGAATGGATTTCTGACCCGTCCGCTTGGCTGGGTCTTGCCACGCTGGTGATACTGGAAATTGTACTGGGTATTGATAACCTTGTATTTATTGCCATTCTGGCCGAAAAATTACCCCCAGAACAACGCAACAAGGCGCGTCTGATTGGTCTTGGCTTGGCGCTGCTGATGCGCTTTGTGTTGCTGGCTTCCATTGCCTGGATTGTGACCCTCACCGAACCCTTATTCAATGTCGCGGGATATGATTTTTCCGGTCGTGACCTAATCCTGATGTTTGGTGGGGTATTCCTGTTGTTTAAGGGCACCATGGAGCTGCACGAACGGCTGGAAGGACATCAGGCGCCCAAAGAAGGCAATGTGGTTCATGCCGCGTTTTGGGTGGTCATTGCACAGATTGTGGTGCTGGATGCGGTGTTCTCGCTGGATAGCGTGATTACGGCTGTGGGCATGGTGCAGCATTTATCCATCATGATGATTGCGGTCACCATTGCTATTGGCATCATGATGCTGGCCTCCAAACCTTTAATGGGCTTTGTCGCCAAACATCCCACCGTGGTGATCTTGTGTCTGGGCTTTTTGATGATGATTGGCTTTTCGCTCATTGTTGAAGGCTTTGGCTTTCATATTCCCAAAGGCTATCTGTATGCCGCGATTGGCTTCTCGGTCATTATTGAAGCCTTTAACCAGACTGCACGTCGTAACCGCGAACGCCGGATTACCACCAGTGATTTGCGCGAACGAACCGCCGATGCGGTATTGCGCCTACTGGGTGGCCGCCGTGCCGATGTCGAGCCGGTAGAGCTGGGCGAAACGGCTGACCTGCTAGCCAAAGAATCACAGGCCAATGAAGTGTTTAGTCCGGAAGAAAAAGGCATGATTCACGGTGTACTTAGCCTTGCTGAGCGTCCGGTCAAATCGATCATGACCCCACGTCCCGATATTGAATGGGTCGATCTGGATGAAGACGAGGAATCCATTCGCCAGCAAATCCGCGCCATGAATCACTCACGCTTACTTCTGGCTCGCGGCAATCTGGACAACCTTGAAGGCATTGCCCTTAACCACAACCTGATCAACAACTATCTGGAAACCGGACAGCTGGATATTCAGCAGGCGTTGCGCCAGCCCTTGGTGGTGCACGAAAACATCAAGGTCTTGAGCCTGATGGAGCAATTACGGCAAGCACCGCTGCAAATGGCCATTATTCTCAATGAATATGGCTCTATTGAAGGAATTGCTACGCCGATTGATATTCTGGAAGCCATTGCTGGTGAATTCCCGGATGAGCATGACGACGACGACTGTGAAGTGCAGTTGGAAGACGGGTCATGGCTGGTAGAAGGTTCTAGCGATATTCGCCGTGTGTCGTTATTGACCGAAATTGATCTGGTCGATGATGCCGAGCAATACTCCACGCTGGCAGGTTATTTGCTGCTGCACTTGGGGCATTTGCCAGAACAGGGCGAAAAAGTCATGAGCGATGGTTTGGTGTTTGAAGTGATGTCACTGGACGGTCGTAAGATTGAAAAAGTAAAAATTTCTCCATTTAGCAGGTCGGAAGAACTGCCCAACGAGCAATAAGTTAGACCAACCCGGCTGGCCTATGATTCAGGCCATGCTGGGAGTGGCATGACACAACCACATAATTAGAACAACAAGGTTAAAACCACAAGATTAAAACCACGCGTTTCTATAGAGAGCTGCATCACTGCAAAAGTCCCGTACAACGCAGCAGTGAATGACCGGATTAAAATTAGAAAAACTACAAAATACCTCATGCAAATTTAGTAAATTTTTATAATATTCAGCATCCGAAAAATACTGTTTTTTATCCTCCCACGCTGAGTACACACGATGTCCAATTCCGATAGCCGCATGGTCTATGCCAGTAAAGCCACCTTTAAACCGTTTCAGGCCGGTGACAGCATGGATCAGGAAATTCTTGATATTCTGACCACCGCACGCCGTGAAAACCAAAAAAACAATCTGGTCGGCGCCCTGTATTATGGTCATGGTTGTTTTTTTCAGTGCCTTGAGGGCAAACAGGACGACATTGATAGCTTATATGCAAAGTTGCAAAAAGACCCTCGTCACCACGATCTAAAAATCTTGTCCTTGCAACCCATTGAACAACGCCGTTTTTCATCTTGGGAAATGAAATATGCCACCATCGACCGGGAAGTGCGTAGTTTTTTAAAAAATCATCAGCTGGCCAAATTTGATCCTTACCGGTTTAGCCCCGACATGACGGCAGAACTGGTAGACATGCTGCAACAGGTTGATGAAACCGCGCTTGACCTCTCCGCCAAACCCGCGCAGCAGCTCAAGCGCCGTAACGTAAGCATGCGCGCATTCTGGCTTAGCAATCTGATCAGTATTATTGTCACTGCACTCATTACCTTATGGCTTGTTCAGGCGTAATCAATGCTCAAACCTGGCCAACAGGCAGATAGTTTTACCACCAGTTTGCATTAAGTAGTCAGGGTTAATCAGTCCTGTGTATCCATAAGCAGGACTTCACTGACAGCAAAAGTAAGCCATAAAAAATACGGATTAAAGTGCGAACTGGTTTGGGTTTTATAAGCTAAAATGTCGATATTTCTAAGGAGAAGCCAAGAATTGTTTTGTCTTAAAAGATATAATTAATGGGGCTGTAGTAGCACAGGTTAGATTTTCGTCCAAATGAGCAATGTTTTTAATTGCTCTTTAGGCGACCCATAATTGAATCTAAACCTTGCGAAGCAGTGCTTCTCATCTTTAAGAA
>SECL01000050.1 GCA_004173455.1 Moraxellaceae bacterium
TCTTAAAGATGAGAAGCACTGCTTCGCAAGGTTTAGATTCAATTATGGGTCGCCTAAAGAGCAATTAAAAACATTGCTCATTTGGACGAAAATCTAACCTGTGCTACTACAGCCCCATAAAATAACCAAAATTTTCAGCAGTTAACCTGAACAATAAAAAACGTATATTGTCTATATATAGATTTTCCTATTTAATAACCTACTAGATATTGTGTTTTTATTGATCATTTAATAGTTGGCTTTAATCGTTTAATAGGGTTGCTCAACTGATTGTAATACTGCTGGATAGAGTACAGTTGGCTGTAACCCTCTCAGATGTTATACGGGAAATTTGATGACTACTGCCTTAACGCCTTGTGCCGGAAAATGCTCCACTGTATTCGGTGACAGTGTCTGCCGTGGCTGCCGTCGTTTTAGCCATGAGGTGATTCACTGGAACCGTTATTCTCTCGATGAGCAACGATTGATCTGGCAGCGACTGGATATTCAGCTTGACCAGATATTATTGCCATTGGTACACATCAAGGATGAAGCGGCGCTTGATGCGTTCCTGCGCTCACAACAGGTGCGTTTACTGGACAATGCCTCGGCAGGCCGCAAGATTTATCATGCCTTACGGATTTGCCAGCGTAATCCCGCTTGTCACGAGCGAGCAGGACTGAGCGTGGCACCAGAACACCTACAAAAAACATGGCAATTGTTTGAGCAGCGTATTTATTCGCTGGCCATAGCCAGTTTTGAATTGGCGTGGTTACGAGCCGCGCAGTTTGGGGAAACCGTCATGGAGACTCAAGGATAAACCATTTGGCTGATGCCGCATCCTAGCGCATTACCAGCAGCCAATGCGCTACAACGTTCATTGAACGCATAGCCTAATGATTTCACCTTGTTATTGCGCCCCTTGCAGACTGCTTGTCACGACTTCAAACTTGGCAAATTAAGAAATTATTTTTTTGTTAAATCCTGCTTATTGATGGCTGATCCGCTATGCTTGCCAGCAATTTTTGGCAACACATGATTTCTTCACATGGCTCTTAAAGCAACTATTTATAAAGCTGACCTGCAAATTGCTGATATGGATCGCCACTACTATGCCGATCATCAGCTTACACTGGCGCAGCATCCGTCTGAAACCATCGAGCGGCTGATGGTACGCATTCTGGCTTTTGCCCGTTTTGCCGATGAGCAACTGACCTTTACCAAGGATTTGTTTGAAACCGACGAACCGGCACTGTGGCAAAAAGACCTGACCGGTCAATTGGATAAATGGATTGAAGTAGGGTTACCGGACGAAACTAAAGTCAAAAAAGCCAGTGCGCGCTGTCCTGAAGTAGCCGTAATTACCTATGGCACGCAAGTGGATGAATGGCTAAACCGCAATAGTAAAATTAAAAACCTGAATAATGTCAGTATCTGGCAATTGTCACTTGCAACCACTCAGGCCATTCAGGATTTGTGCGAGCGTACCATGCAGTTGCAACTCAATATTATGGATGGCGAATGGACGTTATCCAGTGATAAAGGCAGCATTGCTATTGAATGGACAGCTTTAAAGTAACTGACTAAGCCGCCTAATCAACCCATATAATTAATTAATCTATCTATGAATCACATCAAAACAATAGTAAAAATGCTGCGAGTTGGTGTCGCACTTCCGTTGGCCTTATTGCTTGCTTCGGGAGTGTCAGGGGCAGCATCAGGCCAGCAGCATAAAAAAGACCCGGCTGTGATTGAGCAGCTCATCGCCGCCAAAGGCATTTATCCGGTAATTAACGGCAAAGCATTTAAGAATTTAAATTCACTGGCTATGGTGCATCAGCAACTGGGTAAGCCAACGAAAGTACTGTCACAAGGTTATGATGAATGTAACGGACAGGAATTTCCTCAATTACTGGATTATGGCTCGTTTCAGGTGAATGAACGAACGCTTAAAGTACAGACCTTGTATTTTAATAAGGGGCTGTAGTAGCACAGGTTAGATTTTCGTCCAAATGAGCAATGTTTTTAATTGCTCTTTAGGCGACCCATAATTGAATCTAAACCTTGCGAAGCAGTGCTTCTCATCTTTAAGAA
>SECL01000032.1 GCA_004173455.1 Moraxellaceae bacterium
TAAAATTCTTGCAGAGCGCTACCGCAATCGACGTAAACGCATGGGATTACGCTTTAATTTGATTGCTGCTATTTATAATATCGAGCTGGTCAAAAAATGATTTATGCAAGAGATCTAATATAGTATAAATATATCTTACTAGGTGCTATTAAAGTGAATGAACACATCCTATTAGAAAAATTACGTAATCTTCTACAGACCATGCCTCCCTTAGAGGGGGCTGGAAGTTACACTAATGAACAGTTCTCATGGATCGGGATTCTTTAGGCTTTATAAGTATTTTGTGAAAACCTACAATCAATTATTAATAAGTTTCTAATGACCAAAACCCAACTCTCCGACCCCGAACTTCTGCGCTATAGCCGCCAAATCCTACTGCCTGAATGGGACATGGATGCACAGCTCAAACTGGCCAATAGTCGTGTCTTAATGATTGGTGCTGGTGGCCTAGGTAACCCTGCGGCGCAAATTCTGGTGCGTGCCGGGCTTGGCTTTTTGCGATTGGTTGATTTTGACAGCATTGAGGAAAGCAACTTACAACGGCAATTCTTGTTTCAGTCCAGCGATGTTGGCCTGCCCAAAGTTGAGGTTGCAGTACGCGAACTGCAAAAAATTAATCCGTGGACAACGCTTGAAGCAGTAGATCTAAAAGTTAATTTAGCCAACCTGCCTGCATTGCTGGCTGATATTGATCTGGTACTGGACGGCTCGGATAATTTTGCCACACGCGACCTAATCAATCAGGCGTGTGTGCAAGCCAAAGTGCCGTTATTGTCAGCGGCGGCTATTGGGCTGGAAGGGCAAATTGCCTTTTTTCAGCCAGCGCAGGGCTGCTATCGTTGCTTGTTTGGCAATGGGTTAGACGATGATACCCGTCAATGTGCTGAATCAGGCGTGCTGGCGTCAACCACGGCAGTAATTGCCAGCTTGCAGGCGCATCATGCTTTATTGTTTTTAGGTTTAAATCAGACACCGCTGGCCAATCGCCTATTACTGTGGAATGGCATCACTATGCAGCAGCGTGTACTGAAATTTGCCAAAGACAGCAATTGCGCAATTTGCAGTCATTTGGGCGATAAGGTCAGCCTCAAGTAGCAAAAATGCGAGTAAGATAAATTACAGCAAGATAACAACCGATAATTTATACTCAAATTATTATTTCTCATGATGGCAAAAATCATTAGTGTTCTGCCTGAAATTGAAGGATTTTCCATGATTAAAAAACCTACAGCTAAAAAACAGATACTCAATAGCTTGCGTTCAGTCGCCCGTCTTGGCGAAACAGCAGGGGTGGTACTGCGTGCTGGTATACGCCATGCAACCAATGCCGCACCAACGCCACAATTGCTGCGTGAAACTTTTGAGCAACTGGGGGCTACCTATATCAAGCTGGGACAGTTTATTGCCAGCTCGCCATCACTGTTTCCACGCGAATACGTTGAGGAGTTCCAGCGTTGTCTGGACCAAACGCCGTCTTTGCCATTTAGCTACATTGAACAAACCCTAAAAGAAGAATTTGGCGATACACCGCTTGAGAGCATTTTCCAGCATATTGAACAGACACCATTGGCATCAGCGTCCATTGCACAGGTGCATGCCGCCACACTGGTCACTGGTGAAGATGTAGTGATCAAGGTGCAAAAACCCGGTGTACAAACTATTTTGCATACTGACCTCAATGTCGTCTATGGCGTGACTAAACTGTTTGAAAAGGTAGTGCCCAAGGTCAAATTTGCTTCGCTGTCCGAAATTGTTGATGAAATCCGTAGCCGAATGGTCAAGGAAGTGGATTTTGTGGCAGAAGCGCAAAATATTGATGACTTCCAGCAATTTCTGGATGCCACCCAAAACACGCAAGCCATTGCGCCCAAGGTTTACCATCAGGCATCAACCCGTCGTGTGTTGACTATGCAGCGTTTATATGGCTTGCCGCTTACCGATCTGGAAGTAGTTAAACAATACGCCAAAGACCCGGCGCAGGTGCTGATTAGTGCCATGAATACCTGGTTTGCCAGCCTGATGATGTGTAAAAGTTTCCATGCGGATTTGCATGCAGGCAATTTATTACTACTTAAAGATGGCCGGATTGGGTTTATTGATTTTGGTATTGTCGGGCAGTTAAAGCCAGAAGTGTGGGGCGCAACCATTGGTTTTATGGATGCCTTGCAGCACACCAATTATCTGGAAATGGCCAAAAATATGGTCAATATGGGCATGACCCACACCAAGGTTGATGTGGAGCGTCTGGCACAGGATATGGAAAAACTGTTTTCTGGCGTGTTGCTGGCTGATCCACAAAAAGTAATGTCTGGCGATGTGGCTGATCTAAATGCCATCATGCTAGATATGGTGGGTGTGGGTGAGCGGCATGGCATTCATTTCCCTCGTGATTTTGCCTTGCTGATGAAGCAAATGCTGTATTTTGACCGTTTTATGCGAGTGCTAACGCCGTATATGGATGTGTTTAGTGATTCGCGCCTGCAATTGCTACAGGAATCTGAGCCAACGTCCAAACTCATTCACTAATTGGCTATAGGCAAAGAGATATATAGCCTTGGTCTTGAATATCTCATAGTTTATATTAAAAAATACAGGCAAATAAGTCGTTTCCCTTAACGATGATGTTGCCTGTTTTTATTGAAATTAAAGTAGAATAGCCATTGCTTACAGGTCACACCAAATGGGATTACGTGGATAAAGTCATTATTGAAGGTTTGCAGGTCGATGCCGTCATTGGTGTTTTTGACTGGGAGCGCCAGATACGCCAGCCTGTGGTGATTGACTTGGAACTCGGTTGTGATATTCGCCGTGCTGCACAAACTGATGACATTCAGGATGCCATTAATTATAAAGCGGTATGTGATGAAATCAGCCAGCTCATCATTGACACCCAAGCTCAATTGATCGAACGGCTGGCTGAACTGATTGCCCAATACATTCTTGAGCATTATCTGGCGGTGCAACAGATTAAAGTAACGGTACGTAAGCCTACTGCCATTACCAATACCACTGCCGTTGGCATTATCATTGAGCGCAATCGTGACGCTTTACGCACTCGCCATTAGCAGTAACCAAAACCGCGAACACTGGACACGCTATGCCATGCAGCAGCTTGAGCATTTGGGTGAGTGCCGGTTTTCAAGGATTTATCAGATCCCTTGTCGGCAAGGCAAAGGCGCTGACTACTACAACTTTGCTGCCCTCTTGGATACCAGCCTTGATTTTAATCAGCTCAATAATATTTTAAAACAGCTGGAACAGCAGGCTGGCCGTATTCGTCCATCCCATCATATTGCGCTGGACATGGATATTGTGGCTTATGGTGCTGCGTTAAATGCTTTACAGCCCGTGGCTTCACGCCTGCCGCTGCCTTTTGATGCAGTAAAACCTTTGTCAGAATTATGGCCAAATTGCCCACCTGCCGAATCAACAATGTTTTACCAGATTGTTCAGTAAAAAATCATCTATTAACCAGACCATTATTGAGTTAAACAGATGGGTTGATACACTAAAAGTATCTTTTGATGTCACGATGCCCGAATGTTTAAAATTGCACGCCCCAAACCTGCCTTTTATCCTGCCGCTGTACCTGAAAGTTCACATGCTGTATTGCTATTGCATGGATTTACCGGCTCACCGCTGGATTTAAAAAAGTTGACCAATTTTTTAAAAAATCAGGGCTGTGCGTGTTATTCGCCAATTTATAGCGGACATGGACTGGGTGCAGAAACATTGATGAAAACGGGCGTGAACATTTGGTGGCAAGATGCATTAAACGCTTTTGAATTTTTAAAAAGTCATGGTTATCAAAGCATTAGTATTATAGGTCATTCGATGGGCAGTGTGTTTGCCTTACGTCTGGCACAACAATATCAGTTGGCCGGGGTAACAACGTTATGTTCACCCATAGAAAAAAGACCAGTTGATAATTTAAAACAACGCTTAATCAATTATGCCCGCGAATACAAAAAATTTGAGCAAAAATCAGCGGCACAAATTGAGCAAGAAGTAAGTGAGTTTGCAAGTTCAGATTTTTCAATCTTACAAGGTTTAAGTGATTTTACCGAAACCACCGGACAAAATCTGGCCAAGGTTGACTGCCCGGTGCAAATCTTACAAGGTGAGCTGGATGATTTGTGCTATCAGAATAGTGCAGCACTGATTTACCAGCAGGTGAGTTCAAGCAGCCGTGAAATAAAGACCTATCCTAATTCAGGACATATGCTGATGCAGGAAGCCGACCATCATCAGGTATTTCGCGATATTGTGGAATTTTTAGCAGCCCATAAATAACATAATGCGGCAACTGAACGTACCGCATTATGTAAAAAAAGCTTATTTTAATTCACTGGATGATTTACCCAGTTCACGACGGGCAATAATCAGTTGCTGGATTTGCTGAGTGCCTTCAAAAATATCCAAAATCTTCGAGTCACGCGCCCATTTTTCCAGCAATTCATCTTCGCCATAACCGACACTGGCCGCTAGCTCGACACATTTTAAGGTAATTTCACTACCAATCCGGCCAGCTTTGGCTTTGGCAATGGAGGCTTCCTTGGAGTTGGGCATTTTGTTATCGGCCATCCAGCAGGCCTTGAGCGTCAATAAGCGGGCCGCTTCCCATTCTGCTTCCAGTCGATAAATTGTCGCAGCGATGTTGCTGGTGTTTAGCACAGGCGTGGTGTAATTTGGATCAAGCTGCTCGGCAAAAATTTCCTTGATGCGCTCCAGTGAGGCTTTGGCACAACCGACGGCCATGGCAGCAACCAGTGGACGGGTGTTGTCAAAGGTTTCCATCACCCCAGCAAAACCCTTGGCCACATCAATTTCTGCATTGCCCAGCAGGTTTGCAGCCGGTACGCGGCAGTCAATAAAGTTAATCGCTGCCGTATCGGAAGCCTTAATACCGAGCTTGTGTTCCAGCCGTTCTACCGACATGCCCGGTGTGCCTTTTTCTACCACAAAGGATTTGATCGCGGCACGCCCCAGTTTTTTATCGAGCGTGGCCCAGACCACCACGCAGTCAGCCCGTTCACCACTGGTCACATAAATTTTTTCACCATTAATAATATAGTCGTCGCCATCTTTCACAGCCGTAGTGCGAATGGCTGCCGAGTCTGAACCACAACCTGGTTCTGTAATGGCCATGGCAGCCCACTTGCCTTTAAAACATTCCAGTTGTTCATCATTGGCAACTGCTGCAATGGCCGAGTTACCCAAACCTTGCCGTGGCATGCTCAGCAACAAACCAGTGTCGCCGTAACACATTTCAATAATGCCCAGTGCGGTAGACATATTGGAGCCATTACGAATGCCTTGCTGTTCGGTTTCACCGCGTTTGCCTGCTGTAGCGGCACCGGTTTCCGAGCCGCCACTGTCATTCATGCCATCGAGCAGGGAAGCCAGCATATCCAGCTCTTTAGGATAGGCGTGCTCAGCTTTGTCATACTTGCGCGAGATCGGCCGCAGTACGTTCAGCGCCACTTCATGCGCCTGATCCACCATCATCTTGAATTTTTTGGGATTTTGTAAGTTCATCATTTTGTCCTTATTTAAGCGTGCAAGCCAGAATGCATAATGGCGGTGGCTCGCAAATCACGATACCAGCGTTCCACCGGATGCTCTTTGGTAAAACCATGACCACCAATGATCTGGACACCATCATTGCCAATTTTCATGGATTTTTCTTTGCACAGCAGACGTGCCAGATAGGCTTCACGGTGAAAGGGTTTGCCAGCTTCGGCAAGGCTGGCTGCATTCCACACCAGCATACGCATGGCATCAATTTCAATGGCCATGTCTGCAATCATAAATGCCACACTTTGGCGGTGAGAAATCGGCTCACCAAAAGCAACGCGCTCATTGGCATAGGTAATGCAGTATTCTTTAACTGCTTCACAGGTGCCGACTGCCAGCGCACACCAGCTTAAAGCACCCAGATCCAGAAATGCTTGATAGTCAAAATCATCATCGGTGAGTAGGGCGGCAGGGGTATTGCCAAATTGCAGGGTTACTGTTTGGCAGGCTTTAAGACCCATAGCCGGATTCTGGCGGATGCCAATGGTATCGTGCTTTTCTACTACAAAAATATTGGGCTTGCTGTTGAGCATAGCCGCCACTAAAAACACATCAGCCTGTTCTCCCAGCACGACCAGCGTTTTTTCACCGGTAATCAAATAACCCTGATCAGTCTGGCGTGCTTGGGTCTTAAGCACGTTGGGGTTAAAGGCAGGCGTTGCTTCTAAAATGGCAAAAGTAGCCAGTAGCGGCGTTTCTTCAGCAAAGGCAGGCAGGTATTTTTCCTGCATTTCTGTTGTGCCCCAACGTGTGATCGCATTGGCAGCACTTAGTGGGGTTAGGATACTGGCAGCCAGACTAAAATCACCATGACCCAAATCTTCAGCAATTAATACATTGCTCACCACCGACTGCTCATTGGCAACGCCCCCATAACTTTCGGGCAGGGCATAAAACAGTAAGCCCAGTTCTTGTGTCTGTGCGGCTATTTCAGCCGGAAAACTTGCTTGATCATCGGCACTGTGCGCAATAGGACGAATTACCTCACTGGCAAAACGCTGCACCGTATCACGCATCATTTGCTGTTCATCGGTGAGGCTGAGGTCAAACAAATTTTTGGAGGTTGCTGGCAGACGCTGTTGGCCAGTACCAGACGCTGGCTTAAACTGACGTGCGGTACTTTCTAGTAATTTAAAACCGGATTTACTGCCGTGATACAGGGTTTTTTCCAGCAGCTT
Source organism: Moraxellaceae bacterium (assembly GCA_004173455.1). GTDB lineage: Bacteria > Pseudomonadota > Gammaproteobacteria > Pseudomonadales > Moraxellaceae > Alkanindiges. The sequence goes on from SECL01000032.1 coordinate 6,756, forward strand.
GCGCATTTTTAAATGGTCAATAAGGTCGCTAGCAGCAAATCGGGTGAGTAGGTTCAGACCAAAGCCTTGTGCCTTGTTCATAGTGTTATTGGTAGTCATGCGGCAGATATTCCTTCGTACCTGTAGGATGGTTAAAATCCTGACACAAAAAATCCCAAACCCCCATTGCTGAACTGACTGGTATCAATATTTAATCACTGTCTTTTTAAGCAATTTATCTATTGAATATATTCTTGAAAAATAAAAATAAAAATAAAAATTTATGTGTTTTTATTGACTGGAAATTGACTTAAGTGACGTAAATGTGACGTGGAGAATTTATAAATGACTGGTGTGTTGACAGTATTATCAGAAAAGCGAACACTGGCTACTTGTGTATTTAAACTGTTTTTGACAATATGAATTGTCATTTATAAAATTTACCCCGCGATTGAAAGCAAAAAGGATGTTTACATGAGTCAGCCTGCAACCCCAGTTTTAGCCAATTCTGCCACCGGACTTGATGCGTCTGTGCTTATCATCGGTGCCGGTTTTAGTGGTATGGCCATGGCCATCGCCCTGCAAAAGGCAGGGGTTGATTTTATCATGCTGGAAAAAGGCGGTGATGTCGGGGGTACATGGCGGGATAATGTGTATCCGGGTGCTGCCTGTGACGTGCCTTCCCACATGTATTGCTACTCCTTTGAGCCAAACCGCTGGTCACGGTCGTTTGCTGCACAGCCCGAAATTTTTGATTACACCAAGAATGTAGCGCAAAAATACCAGTTATATCCGCATATTCGCTTCAATATTGAGGTCACTGGCGCGCATTACCATGACGACAACGGCACATGGCAGGTCGATGCCGCTGATGGCCAGCAATTCCGTGCGCGTACTGTCGTGTCTGCGCGCGGTGCATTGCATATTCCGTCTTATCCGAATATTAAAGGCCTGCATGACTTTAAGGGCGTGACCATGCACTCGGCCAAGTGGGATCATTCGGTGGATTTAAAGGGTAAGCGCATTGCAGTGATTGGAACAGGGGCGAGTGCGATTCAGGTGGTACCAGAAATGGCCAAAGTGGCCAGCGAGCTGCATGTATTCCAGCGTACGCCAGCTTGGGTATTGCCTAAGGCAGATTTTGCTTTTAAGGAAGAAACCAAGGACAAATATGACAAAAGCCTGCTGGCGCGCAAATGGTATCGCAACAAGATTTACTGGATTTTAGAAGCCAGTGCCGCCGGTTTTGTGATTGACCCACGCATTATGAAATATGGCCAAAAACTGGCCTACAAAAACCTGCAAAGAATTAAGAATGAAAAAACCCGTGAAGCATTGACACCCACTTATACCATGGGCTGTAAACGTGTGCTGCTGTCCAATAGCTATTATCCTGCTTTTAATCAGGATAATGTGCATCTGGTCGGTGGCGGCGTGACTGAAATCACTGAAAACAGCGTGATGGCCAATGGTCAGGAGTATCCGGTCGATGTAATTATCTATTGTACTGGCTTTGATGTGACCAATCAGGCCAACCAGTTTGACATTACCGGCAAGCATGGCAAGAGCATTCAAACCCATTGGAAAAATGGCATGCACGCGTACTTGGGTATTAGCAGCTATGATTTTCCCAATGCTTTTTTCCTGCTAGGACCAAACACTGGACTTGGGCATAATTCGATTATTTTTATGATTGAATCACAGGCCAGCTATATTGCGCAAGCTTTAAAGTACATGAAAAAGCACAAATTGAATACGCTGGAAGTCAAACAGGAAGCCGAAGATGGCTTTGTGCGCGACATGCAAAAACAAAGTGATAAATCGGTGTGGAAATCTGGCTGTAATAGCTGGTATCTGGATGACACCGGACGCAATACTACATTATGGCCCAGCTTTACCTTTATGTACTGGTTAAAAACCCGTAGTTTTGATCCATCTCGCTACACCAGTGAGAAAAAATTGCCGCGCCTGAATCCAATCAAGCGTTTGATGGCCAAGGTGTAAGTTTTTAAAGAGATAATTTGAAACAAAGCGTAAATCATAAAAAACCGCAGTCAATCTGCGGTTTTTTACGAATAGTGCTTTAGCGCAACTACAAATGTGCTTCCAGCATTTTGCGCATATTAGTGTGGGCATCAATCACCGTCATAAAGGTATAGGCACCAATAAACTTGCGACTAATAAACATAAATTCCTTAGGTGGTACACTAAAGTAGCGCGACGCCATGGATTCACCCGCCTGCTTGATCACGCGTGCATGCAGTTGACTCTTGCGCCAGTCATATTTGCCATCAGCATCCATAATATCCGGCGGCAGGTCAGGATTATTTTGCACTGAGCTAAAACTTTCAGTGGCCAACAGGAATACTTTGGCCATACCGGGTTTGACATTGGCAGGCATTTGGTCAAAAAAGTTATAGCCCTGCATGGCATCAACCATTTTATTCAAGTCATGCTGATAACCTGCGATAATTAGGCCACGAGCCACATTTAATAAATTCTGGTCAAACTGGCGAATAGCGCCAAAATCTAGCAACACGATCTTGTCTTCAATATCCCTACCATTGCCCAGACGCACTAGATAGTTGCCAAAGTTGGGGTCAGTTTGCATTTCGCCCCATTCAAAGATCTCACGAATGGTCACTTCCAGCGACGCTTTACCCAGCTTGTCACGGCGCGCTTGCGGCAGGGACAGCATCACCGGACTGTTCACCGGCACACCTCGTTCAAAGGTCATGCACAGCACGCGGTTGGTACAGTATTCATTAATAATTTGCGGGACAATATAGCGGCCATCATCTTTTAGACGATCATAAAAACGCCGCGTGGCATCGGCTTCCATGTGATAGTTAACTTCACGGTGCATCATCTCACGCACTTCTTCAAACCACTCATCAAACTCGCGGGTTTGCGGCACCATCCGAGTGAGTTTGAGCATATTACGAAACAGGCTCATATCTGAATCAATGGCTTCAGCCACGCCGGGATACTGAATTTTTAATACAATTTCAAGACCATCAGACTTACGTACTGCACGGTGTACCTGAGCCAGTGAAGCTGTTCCCAAAGGTTCATGATCAATGGTTAGGTCGTCCAGTTTACTGCCTAATTCATTGCGCAATTGGGTTTTGATCGCAGGCCAAGACAAAGCAACTGTATTATTATTGAGGGTATGCAAGGCTTCTGTGATTTCAGGGGGCAAAAAATGCTCGCCGTACAGCGCCATCATCTGACCAATTTTTACAATTGACCCTTTGAGCTTGCCAATTTCCTGTACCAGATAGTTGGCCTGTTCGCTCATGGCTTGCTTGCGTTTTTTATTTTTAGTGTCTTCATTGGCAAACATGCTGCTCGCATTGGCAGTCGCCCAGCGGGTTCCAGCGACAAACGAGGCTTTTGCAATTGAAAAGCGGCGATCAAATGCGGACGTTTTAAGCTGGTCAAGTTTATCTGAACGATCAGACATATTTGCGTTATCCTCAAACTAAAATGGGATGTTATGCTCATTTTCGACTTGTTATTGTAGTGAAAGAAGCCTTAACTTTCAGTAACAAATCAGTGTCTGTTAAGGCGCTTTGGTGTGTTCAAGTAATTGATTTAACCATTTTTTGCAATAACAGCGCGGCAAAAAGAAACCGCCTTTAACATCTCAGGTCAAAAGCGGTCTTGGTATTGTAACAAAAGTTGAAAGCTAATTTTGCAGTCTACGACTTTATATTTTGCTCACGCTCAATGGCGCGATAACCAATATCACTGCGATACTGCATGCCATCAAATGTCACCTGACCGCATACTTCTAAGGCTGCCACCTGTGCTTCAAGTACATTATCACCCAGAGCAGTCACACACAATACACGACCACCGCTGGTCAACACATGGCCATCTTCGCTTAAGCGCGTGCCTGCATGGAATATCTTGGTATCTTCAGGGGATTTATCCAAGCCGGCAATCACATCGCTGGTTTGAATATCACCGGGATAGCCTTTGGCCGCCAACACAATTCCAAGGGCAGGACGTTCATCCCATTGGGCATCCTTGGGCAGGTTGCATGCAATACCAGCTTCAACCAGTTCCACCAAGGATGATTGCAAACGCATCATAATCGGCTGGGTTTCGGGGTCACCAAAGCGGCAGTTAAACTCAATCACACGGGGCTGGCCTTGCGCATCAATCATTAAGCCGGCATATAAAAAGCCAGTATAGACATGACCATCCGCAGCCATGCCATCAACGGTTGGGCGCATGATGTCAGTCATTACCCGTTCAAACACATCAGGCGTAACGACAGGTGCAGGCGAGTAGGCACCCATACCACCCGTATTTGGACCTTGATCCTGTTCAAAAATGCGTTTGTGATCCTGACTGGTGGCCATCGGCAAAATATTATTGCCATCAATCATGCAGATAAAGCTGGCTTCTTCGCCATCAAGGAACTGCTCAACCACCACACGCGAGCCTGCATCACCAAATTTGTTGCCTGATAGCATATCGTCAATGGCTTCAAAGGCCTCATCGTTAGTCATGGCCACAATCACGCCTTTACCGGCAGCCAGACCGTCAGCTTTAATCACAATCGGCGCGCCATGTTGTTTGACATACGCTTTGGCAGCTTTTACATCGGTAAACACATCATAAAACGCTGTTGGAATGTGATGACGCTTTAAAAAATGCTTGGCAAAGGCTTTGGAACCTTCTAATTGCGCAGCATATTGGGTTGGCCCCCAGATTTTTAAGTTGGCTGCACGGCAAGCATCGACTACACCATTTACCAAGGGCGCTTCTGGTCCCACAATAATCAGATCAATGGCGTTGACGTTGGCAAACTCAACGATAGCAGAATTATCCAGAATATCTAAAGCCACATTTTTACATTTATCTTCAAATGTGGTGCCTGCATTACCCGGTGCCACAAAAATAGTGTCAACACGTGAATCCTGCGCGCATTTCCATGCCAAAGCATGCTCACGGCCACCACCACCTAAAATCAGAATATTCATTTTACTTATCCTTAACTTCAAATCCCTTCCTGTCGTAGCAAGGCTAGACTTTCCTTAAACTGAGAGACTTACCACGAATTTAGTAAAGTTCTAGAATCCGTGGCAAATCTCCCTTTGAAAAGGTGGGTGAGCTGCGGTTATAGCAGCGCAAGGGGATGTCAAAGTTGATTAACAATCAATTAATGACGGAAATGACGAACGCCAGTAAATACCATGGCAATGCCATGCTCGTCTGCGGCTGCAATGGTCTCGGAATCGCGCATTGAACCACCCGGCTGAATAATGCAGGAAATACCAACGGCTGCTGCATTATCAATCCCATCACGGAACGGGAAGAAAGCATCAGATGCCATTACTGCGCCTTGTACACTTAAACCCGCATGTTCAGCTTTGATCGCAGCAATACGGGCAGAGTTAACACGGCTCATTTGGCCAGCGCCCACACCAATGGTTTGACGATCTTTGGCATATACAATGGCATTGGATTTTACATACTTAGCCACTTTCCATGCAAAAATCAAATCATGAATTTCAGATTCGCTAGGCGCACGTTTGGTCACTACTTTTAAATCAGTCTCAGAAATAATTGCTAAGTCTTGATCTTGAACCAATAACCCGCCAGTGACACGTTTGAAATCAAGCTGGCTAGTGCGTGCATCGAGTGCAGGTAGTTCACCACAAACCATCACACGTACATTTTGCTTGGCCGCAGTAATGTCTAACACACCATCTTCAATACTGGGTGCAATAATCACTTCAACAAACTGACGGTCAATAATGGCTTTAGCGGTTGCCTTATCCAAAGGACGGTTAAAGGCAATAATGCCACCAAAAGCCGATTCTGGATCTGTGGCATAAGCCAAATCATAGGCTGCTGCAATGCCATCTAAGGATACGGCCACACCACAAGGATTGGCATGTTTAACAATCACACAGGCTGGCTTGGCAAAAGATTTAACACATTCTAAAGCGGTGTCAGTATCGGCAATATTATTATAAGATAGTGCTTTGCCTTGCAGTTGCTTGGCAGTAGATACAGATGCTTCGCTTGCTGTGCTTTCTACATAAAAAGCAGCGCTTTGATGTGGATTTTCACCATAACGCAGGTCTTGTGCTTTGACCAGTTGCAGATTAAAGGTGCGGGCAAAGCGGTCTGCCGGTTCATTGTCCTGCTTGTTCACCCGTGCGCCTAAATACTGGGCAATCATGCCGTCATACTGGGCAGTATGTTCAAAGGCTTTTACTGCGAGGTCAAAACGGGTAGCGTGCGACAGGGTTTTGCTGTCTTGTAATTCATTGATCACAGTGGCGTAATCGGCGCTATTGACCACAATGCCTACAGAAGCATGGTTTTTCGCGGCTGCGCGCACCATGGTTGGACCGCCAATATCAATATTTTCAATGGCATCTTCAAGAGAACAGCCCGGTTTTGCGACAGTCTGTGCAAACGGATATAGATTGACTACGACCAGATCAATGGCGGCAATGCCATGTTCCTGCATGACGGCTTCATCCAGCCCCCGACGCGCTAAAATACCCCCATGAATTTTGGGGTGTAGGGTTTTAACCCGACCATCCATCATTTCGGGGAAACCTGTGTGTTCAGAAACCTCAACCACAGGAATATTATTTTCCTTTAATAGTTTATAAGTGCCACCCGTAGACAGCAACTCAATGCCAAGGTCATTCAGACTTTTAGCAAATTCAACAATACCGGTTTTATCGGATACAGAAATTAAAGCGCGTAAGACAGTCATATTTCATCAAAGTTTAAAAGGTGAAAGAGAAATACTTCAAAGCAGTCATTTAAAAGCGATCACTTGAAAAAGGCTAATAAATACCACCTGTTAAAAGCAAGGCCTAAAGAAAAGTGCCTGTGAAATAATCACAGGCACTTTGTGTATCAGGACTTATTCGCTCATTAAACCATGAGTTTTAAGCTTTTTACGCAAAGTACCACGGTTCAGGCCTAGAATTTCAGCAGCGCGAGTTTGATTCCCACGTGTGTATTCCAGTACGACAGAAAGAAGCGGTTTTTCCATTTCAGCCAAGACCATGTCGTACACTTGAGAAGGCTGTTCACCTTGCAATTGTGCAAAATAATGACGTACTGCACGATCAACATGGATACGTAATGCCACATCAGACTGAGCAGTAAAAATAGGGGACTTGCTATTCATGGTTAAAAATCCAAAAACGAAACCACATGATGCAACAGTAAAACTGTGCAGATTAAAAATTCATCAGCGTGAAAATGCTTTAACACAATTTACGCGTTAGCTTTCGCCAAACATTTAAAAGCAAGGTTGATATTTTTATGTCATGAACAATGAAAAACAAGCCTCAAACTCAGCATTGAGTTGATTAAATGTTAATCAGTTGAAAACAACAAAAAAACGTAGTATTGCCCGCTTAAAGCTAAGCAGGAAAATACGTTAAACTAAACGCTTAAAAGTTTGCAAAACACAATACGCTATTTGCGAGAGAGCACTGCCACAGTGCGGCGCTATGATAACACCATGTCAAAGCTTACGGCAGCCCTTGCGCGTTTTTTATCCAAAATAAATCGCTTGATTTTTACCGTTAAATTATGGCAGTGCTAGCGGGCTGATGCCTTGATAATCAAGCCTTAGCATCAATGATATTGTGGTTCAAGACTAAAGCTTTGAATATCAGCCCGATGAGTCTTAATGGTGAATTCTACCGGATATGGCGTTTTGGTGGCCAATCGTGTGAGGGTTTTTAAATTATCAGGCAAATACTGACGTGGCTGAATAATTTGGCTGGCCACGGTTTTGCCATCGCGTTTCAAGCTTAGGCGTAAGGCAGGAAACGGCTGACTTAAACGGGCACTATTACTAAGCTGCGCTTGAAAGGTGGTTTTACCCAAACGATTATTGGCCACTAGTTTGACTTTTTTGATGTGCAGTTCATCTTCATTCATATACGGAATCTGGCAACCCGTAATATTGCACAATCTGGAAATATAGGCTGAGGTCTTAGGCTCCATCGCCAGATGTTCAAAGTTGAAATAAATATACTGACCAATGAGTAAGCCCAGCATCAGCAACGACATTAAACCCCAACCAATAAAGTAAAAAGGGTTATACCGTACCGTTGTGGGCTTTAAAATACGGTGACTGGCTGGTCTAGGGGCAGTGGTATTACTGGTGCTGGAGTTGGGTCTGGCGGCGGCACTGGGCATGATGACAGCGCCAGTACGGTTTAAAAAGCTTAACAGGTCTTCATCGTGATCAACTGGCGGACGCTGTAACATGCTATCTGGCAGCGGCGTGTAAGTGGTTGGTGCAGGAGTTACCACAATTGGTTTTAAGTCTGGCTCTATATTGACAACCGGCTTTTTTTCTTCTTTGAGTAAGTCATTGATCCAGCTGTCATCTGCGCCAGCATGTAGCTTTTCGACCTCACTTAATTCCTGCTGTTTTAATACATCAATTTCTTCAAAAGTATCATCGAGGAAATTCTGGTGGAAGCTATCTCCTAATAAAGGTGAAGACTGCTTGGTGTCAGGTACTGCAGGCTCATCATCATCAAACAGGCCGGCATCATCTGAAAACAGCAGTTGTTCTTCATCGACAGCGTTTGTTTTAGGTTGCGCCATCTCAGATACTGGTAGTGATTTTGATGGAGGCACTGCTGTTGGTATTACTATTGGCTTTGATAGTGGCTCTATTGGAGAGTCAATTATTGTCGAATGAGGTGGCGGCAAATTACTTATTGGCTCAGGAAGATTGCTTTCAGCTGAAATTCTTTGCTCAACGTGCTTATCAAGCGCAGCAGCAGATTGGTCATCAAACTGGGCACCGTCAGCAAATATTGGCTCTTTGGAACTGGAAGCAGTCGTAACTGCAGCTGAAGTAGCTGATTTTATATCACCAATGCGGCCTGTATGTGCTGGTCGGGTTGGCACCGCATAGCTCACATGATGGGCAGCACGAATGCGTGGTTGTGTTGGTTCCAGTTGCTTCTGTTCAACCGGGGATTCGGTAGGAGTTTCGCTGATTTCAGGTGGAGTAGCAGGCGCCGCAACGGAGACAGGTTCAGCCGCTTCGCTTGCCGTTTCAACCTCATTTTCTTGGAAGTTGCTGGATATAGCCATGTTGGTCTTGGCATCAAAAATCTGATGGCACTGACCACAGCGTGCTTGCCCGCGGTATGCATTTAATTGCAGGGCAGTAATGTAAAATGCACTATGGCAAAAAGGACAGCGTGTCTGGGTGACTGTCATTTATACCCAACTCCATGTTTGTCATTAAAATTATCAGTTATACAGATGCCAATCTTTCTCCCGATAGACGGCACCAGTTTTCTTCTCTATGTTCAAGTGTATGCAAATTAAACCACTTTGCATAGCTTTGTCTGAGGTCTTCTACCTGATCGGTGATAATACCAGCCATGGCAATTAAGGCTTGCGGTTTGGCAAGTTCTGCAAAGGTCTCCGCCAGATGCATTAAGGGACTGGCCAGAATATTGGCTACAATCACATCCGCCTGTAAATTTGGGAACTGTTGCTCAAATTCTTCAGGCAATCCTGTCCAGATTTTGTCCTCAACGTTGTTGAGTGCCGCATTTTGCTGGGTGGACAATACTGCCTGCGGATCAAGGTCAACGGCGTATACCTGCTTTGCGCCCAATAGCAAAGCAGCAATGCCTAAAATCCCAGAGCCACAGCCATAATCAATCACAATCTTGTCTGTTAAGTCTTGCTTATCCAGCCATTGCAGGCACAAAAAGGTACTGGCGTGATTGCCAGTGCCAAAAGCTAGACCCGGATCCAGCATCAGGTTAATAGCATTTGTGTCAGGCGGGGTAAGCCATTCAGGCACAATCCACAAGCGATCACCGCATTGAATGGGTTCGTAATGATCCATCCACGCGCGTTCCCACACCTGTTCTTCCAGAAAATCATGCTGAACACTAGCACCCGATAACTGGGTTGATAAAAAACCTTCCAGTTGTGCAATATCTGCATCTTCATAAAACAGGCCAGTGACAATCACCTGATCCCAAAGTGGCATCTCGCCCGGTAGTGGCTCAAGCAATGCCTGATCCTGCGCATCATCCAGAATGATACTGACTGCGCCTAAAGACTCCAGCAGTGTTTCTGCCAGTTGAACCTGATCCTTGGCAAGCGTAGTACGAACCTGTAACCAGCGCATAAATATTCCCCAAAAGTTTTAAAAATAAGTATTAAGTGAGCGTAACCTGAATTTATCGAAAGCAAGGTAATGACTCATGGAAGAAGTCTAACGCTTGCCTGATCAGAAAAATAAATATTGGCCAACAAACAGTATTAAAGTGACGTCACCTTAAACATAAAGCATTTTAAGTAATCCGCTTCCGGCATGGATAGCAAGCGTGGGTGATCTGCCGCAGGACGCGCCTGATGAATCAGTTGAACCTGCTTGTTTTGTCGTCTAGCCACTTGTTGCACAATTTTGAGTAGCTCATCGCTGGTCATGTGCAAGGAACATGAGGCAGAAATAAAAATGCCACCATCATTGAGTCGTTTTAGGGCATTTTCATTCAGCACAAAATAAGCCTGACGACCTTGTTCAAAGTCGCGGCGTTTTTGAATAAGGGCAGGCGGGTCAAGTACAATGACATCATACGTGGTGCTGTCTTGCGCTTTTAGCTCGGTTTTAAGGTAGTCAAAGGCATCGGCACAAATGGTCTGTACATTGGTTAATTGATTTAGCTGCGTATTCACTGCAATCTGGTCAATGGCTTTTTGTGAGGCATCTACACAAGTCACCTGTGAGGCGCCATGTTTTGCCGCCTGAATGCCCCAGCCCCCAATATAGCTAAATACATCCAGTACCGACTTGCCTTTAACACAGGTATTAAGCCATTGGCGGCCATCACGGTGATCAAAAAACCAGCCAGTTTTCTGTCCATCCACTGCCGCTTTAAACTGTACGCCGTTTTCAACCAGTTCAATCTCATCAAATGCTGCACCCACATGTTCGGTATATTCAGGGAGTTGCTCGATATGGCGGCCTTTGCCATCATTTTTAAACAGGATTTTAATGTCTTGACCAAAAATTTCCTGTAACGCGCGTACTAGCTCAGGTTTGGCTTGCTCAATGGCTTGCGTGCTGATTTGCACCACCAGAATGTCATTAAAACGGTCAATCACCACACCGGGCAGAAAATCACCTTCACCAAAAACAAGACGATAATAGGGCTGCCCAAAAATGGCTTCACGCAATGCTAGTGCCGCCTGAATTTTTTGTTGAAAAAAATCCTGATCCAGCATGGTAATTTCTTCAGGACTGAGAACCCGTGCGCAAATCAGCGACTGGGCATTGAAGCTGGCGGTGGCAATAAACTGGCCGCGATGGTCTTCCAGATGCACCAGATGGCCAGATATGGCTTTTAAGGGGGTGACTTGCGTTTCTACTTCATTGGAATATACCCACAAATGGCCATCACGCAAGCGTTGTTGTTCACGTTTTTTGATGCGTAAGCGCGGTAAACTCATGGGTTAATCCAGACAAAATACATTAAGCCTTACAGTATAACGGCTCTTGAACCGATTAGTGACACTATTGCTGTCAAAAGGTCAGCAATTGACTTGCAGGCATCATATGGGTCGGCAGCCTGTAGGGTTACAATCGCTTTTTAACGCAGGATATTTTCAGCAGGTCATAACATTCAGGCGCACTGCAATTAAGTTAGCCGCTAATGTAGTTTTGTAGCTGGTCAATCAGGCTTTGCTGTTCAGCCATGACATTTTTAACCAGATCGCCAATTGATACCAGTCCGGTTAACTGATCATCGTCCACTACTGGTAAGTGACGTAAATGCTTGTCAGTCATCAGTTTCATGCAATGTTTGGTACTGTGTTTCGGAGTCACTGTCAGCACGGCATGCGTCATAATATCTGCAACTGTTGTGCTGTAGGAAGAACGCTCCATTAAGGCAACTTTGCGGGCATAATCGCGCTCACTAATAATGCCCACTACTTTGGTGCCTTGCGTGACGACCAAGGCGCCAATTCCTTTGTCGGCCATCAGGGTCAGGGCTTCGAGTACCGTAGCATCTGGCGCAATGGTGTAAATATCCTGACTGGCTTTATTGTTTAAGATATGAGCAACGGTTTGCATGGTTATTTTCCTGAACGTATCGTTAATAGATGATTAATGGCGCTTGCGGTTTAATCATTGTTATAGGTTTTAATGGATTTTTAGAGAAATGAAAAGCGGACTGTGCAAATTCGCTTAAATTTTTTATCGTCATTTCAGATGACTGATTTTTATGTAAATCGTTGTATAAAGATCAGACCCTTTTGGAAAATGCTGCAATTGGAGTGATCATAAACATAAAATCCCTTACAGGAAGGGATTTTATTGAAGCGAACGCCAAACCGCTTTGTTGTTGCTATGGCTTTAGCAAAACGTGTGCTTTGAGCCATGCATCACTGGATTGCATTAATCCAGGCTGGCGACATAGTCATCAGATGACAATAGCGCGTCGAGTTCACGGGGATTATCGGGACGAATTTTATAAATCCAGCCTTTGCCATACGGATCAGTGTTGATAACTTCTGGATCGTCTTCCAATACCGGATTGATCTCAACCACCACACCGGAAACGGGCGCATGAATATCAGAAGCTGTTTTTACCGATTCAACCACGCCAGTTGGTTCGCCTGCCGTGACGGTGCTACCCACTTCGGGAATTTCCACATAAACCAGATCACCCAGAGAGTCCTGAGCATGGTCTGAAATTCCCGTCACAATCAGATCATCTTCCTGTCTGGCCCATTCATGAGTGCCTGCGTATTTCAGCTCGCTAGGATGATTCATGGTTTAAAACTCCATCAAATGTATTTGTCCCCAAACGGTGGACTTCAAAGTCTGGCGCAAGTGTAGCGTTTGTTTTCTACAAATTGTAGTCCCAGTGTTTTGAATTATTTTGAAAATTCAGTAATAAACGCTTTTATCCCTTGGTTTTGTCCACAGGATTTTACAGATAGGGGTCTTTACGCCAGTTGCCGGGTGTGCGACCCGTCCAGCGTTTAAACGCGCGGGTAAAATTGCCCACATCGGAGTAGCCCAGCTCATCAGAGATCTGCTCCAGACTATAATCTGAACGTGACAGCAGTGAGACTGCATGTCGATAGCGTACTTCATCCACTACGTTGGAATAGGAGGTTCCCTCAGCAGCCAGTTGGCGCTTAAGGGTGCGATCCGACATGTGCAGCATATCGGCAATGGTTTCAATAGTGGGGTAGCGATCATTGCACTGTGTCAGCAAATCCCGCACTTTCATGGCTATGCGCTTGCGTTCACCGAGTGCAGACAGCTCGGCCTCACACTGGTTAATGGCAATCTGGCTGGCGATGGGATCGGCATTGATCAGCGGCAGACTCAGGTAGCTTTTGTCAAAATAGGCGACCAGATGCGGCTGGTTAAATTTGATGTTGGCGCTGATCAGTTTTTGATATTTTTCAAAATCCCTGGGTTCAGGAAAATCACATTCAATGTCTGCATAAATGTCTTTGCCGGTAAGCGCCTTGCCCATGGTTAAAATACCAACGGTCAATGCAATCAGCACTTCTTGGCGAAGCGGTTCGAGATTGAGTTCATCGCAGGTGAGTTGCAGGCGTGCCTTGGGCTGCATGGTCGACACATGCAAATGAATAAAAGGCACCCGAATATGAATAAAACGTGATGCCAGCATTAGGGCTTCGGTGACATTGGATGCACTCATAATGGCATAACCAATAAAGCCATGAATCGAAATGCGCATCTGGGTGCCAAGATGGTAACCCAGACTGTTTTCACCGGTCAGCTCAATGGCATGCTTAAACAACTCATTGGCCAGTGGCAAGGCTATCCTGAAACTGGGTTCTGCCAGTTGTTCGCTGGTCAGGTTAAACGGTGAGAAAAGGGTATGTTCGCTAATTCCAAAGCGTGAAACGACCTCCAAGAGCAGTAAACCGTATACGCCTGGAATACCATTATCTGGGCGGGCAATTGGTAGGGTCATGTGTTATCCATTTCTATTTTCAGCTTGCAGAACATAGCCAGACTAAAATAACACGGTCAATGGCATAAAACACCACTGAGTGAATGGATTGTCAGACAATTTCCTCAAGAAAAGCAAATTATTATCATTTAGGCACGTTGTCGCGAAAAAACCTTGAGTTGATTTAAAAATCCTTCCATAAAGGCCTGTTTTATATCTTGTTGGCGATAAGCGGCATATAAAGTACGACGCAAACCTTTATTAGCTATCGTTTTTTCAGCAAATGGAAAGCGGCGACTCACCACCCAGCCTTTTTGTTCATAGTCTTTGACCACCCAGTCGGGCAAAGCCGCAATACCACGACCGCTAGCAACGAGCTGGATTAACATTGGTGTCAGTTCAGTGGTGCGGATATGACTGGGCTGCAACTGATGCAGGCTTAAAAACCCGGCAATAATATCCAGACGGCTAGGTTCGACCGGATAGGCAATTAATGTCTGCGCGGCAATGTCCTGAGCGGTGATTTCCTGCTGTTGCAATAACGGATGCGTGGGTGCCAGCACCAGTCTGGATTCATAATCAAAAACCGGCTGGTAAGCCAATCCATTGAGCTGCAATTCATCGGCAGTGATTAAAATATCAATATCGCCTTGCTGAAGCTGCTGATGTGGCTCAGGTTCAAAGCCGTTGGCGAAATCCAGATCAACATCAGGGAAGTCCTGCCGATACTGATTAAGCACCGGCATAAGCCAGTCAAAACAGCTATGGCATTCTGAAGCCAGCAGCAATCGTCCGGTCTGGCCGTGCGCCATTCGTGACAGCTCAGTGCGGGTATTATTAACCAATGGCAAGACCTGATCGGCCAGTTGCAGCAGGCGCAAACCCGCAGGTGAAAACTGTAAGGGACGACTTTTGCGGCTGAGCAGGCTAAGATCGAGCCATTGTTCCAGTTCGCGCAACTGATGCGACAGGGCAGATGGCGTGACGTGAATATGTTGAGCAGCGCCAACCAGCGAACCATGTTCACGCAGGGCTTGCAGAGTTTTGAGATGACGAAGTTCTAGCATAATTTAATAAATGCAATTTTAGGTGAGGTATTAAGAAATTCTTGTCGCTGCTCTTGAGACATATTTTTAAGCGAATTAATAATTGGATATAATATTAGATCATTAAAAGATTCTATAGAACCATAACCAAAAATATGGTTTTCACCATTTTTGAGAATAACTCTTAGACCACGTTCTCTTTTTCGATAAAAATCTTCATAAATATCCTTAATAGCTTCCCAAGAGAAAAATTGAGTTTTGGTCTTTAAGCTGAAAATAGAAATAAAATCCTGACAGTAAATTCCTGTTGCATCTAACTTAAATCGGTAAAACTCAGGTGAATATAAACGCTGTTGTTTAAATTTTAATAATAAATAGCTTAGGTAGATAAATAGTGGAATGAGAACTGACAGCATTGTTTTAGATAGCCAGAAATCAAAGCGCATTAATAAGGAAGGTTTGATTATTAAAATGCCAAATAACATAGGACCACAAACGGCACTAATTACCAACGTCATTATGTAAAACTTTTCCTTTCTATAAAGAATTTTTATGTCTTTCATAAGAAACCCTAAAGTAAAATTAATTCATTCTAACATTAAAATAGTGAATGCAATTCATGCTACAAATTAAAATACTTTATGTTATTTAAATTGTTAATAGAATTATTTCGTATAAATTATTGTTAAATCCAAGTCACACGGCCTTCACGTACAAACACCGCCAATTGGATTCCTGCTTGCTGTGCCAGTCGCACAGCCATACCGGTTGGTGCTGAAATTGCAGCAATTAAAGGAAGCTGGGCATAGGCTGCTTTTTGAATCAGTTCGTAAGACAGCCGGGAAGTCAGCAGCAGCGCGCCTTGTGGATTATTGTTGAGCAAACGCCAGCCAATCAGTTTATCTAACGCATTGTGACGGCCGACATCCTCAAATACGTGCAACACATCGTCATCAGGTTGCCACAGTGCAGCCGCATGACAGCCGCCTGTAAGCTGGTTGATTGGTTGCTGGTCAGTTAGACGTATAAAGCCTTGTGCAAGTTGTTCAGCAGTCATTGAAATAGAATGATGAGCCATTGGCAACACTAGTTTGATTTGATTAAGTGATTCAATCCCGCACAAACCGCACCCAGTACGGCCATTCATTTGACGACGACGTTGTTTTAGTTTTGCAAAACAAGCAGTAGCTAGTTCGATATGCACCGTCATGCCATCAACATGCGATTCAATATCTACCTCATAAATCTGGCTGGCGCGTTCAATAATGCTTTCAGACAATGAAAAACCATATGCCAGTTCTATCAAATGCTGTGGCGTTGCCATCAATACCACGTGAGAAATTCCGTTATAGACTAAGGCGACGGGAACTTCTTCTGCCACATTTAATAATACATTTTGCTCGGTTTGATCGCTCTGCTTTCGAGCCTGAACCGTGCCGTGCGTCAAAATATTTTCTGGCGCCATATGGACTGAGGCGGTTTTTTTGAACAAGGCATTCATACACTAGCCTGTATGCGCACTGGAATGGATTTATACGCAGGTGTATTGGCGCGCGGTGCATGATGTTGCAGTGGCACCAGATCATTGGCTTCAGGATAGTAAGCTGCCACACAATCCATCGGCAAATCAAAAGGCATCAGTTTTAAGTGATTTAAACTGCGCGTCTGGTTGTCATAAATTGCAGTAACGTCCACACGTTGTCCGACTTGCCAGCCTTTTGCAGTGATCTGGTCGGGATGCATAAATAACACATCACGTTCGCCATAAACCCCTCGATAACGATCGTTAAGGTCGTAAATGGTGGTATTAAACTGGCCATGCGCGCGAACAGTGGTTAGCCTGAAAATATCGGCTTGCTGTAGTAACTCAGGCACAAAGGGCAGTTGCGGTGCTATAAACTGGGCTTTTTGGGTTTTGGTTTTCCAGTTGCGTTCCCGTGCGCTATTACCCAGATAAAAGCCACGCGGCTCACGCACTCGCGCATTAAAGTCTGTAAATCCTTCTACAGTTTCTGCTATAGCATCCCGAATATAATCATAGTTGCCTAAAAATTTATCCCATGAAATCCGACTGTTGGACAACGTCGACTTGGCAATACCCGCAATAATGGCCATTTCTGAGCGTAATTGATTGGACGCTGGCGGATTTTTACCCGTTGACAAGGTAATATTGCACATCGAGTCTTCAATGGTAATTCCCTGAAAACCGCTGTCCTGATGGTCACCTTCAGTACGAGCAATCGCTGGTAATATATAGGCTTGCTTGCCATGATGCAGATGGGAGCGATTGAGGCTAATAGATACCATCACGCTCATTTTGAGGTTTTCTAAGTTTTGTAAGGTGGTTGCCGTGTCAGGTGTGGCCTTGGCAAAATTTCCAGCCAATCCCATAAAAAAATCCACTTTACCATGTTGCATCGCCTGCAAGGTTGCCAACACATCCAAGCCATCTTTCCGAGGTGGATTAAAGCCAAAGTATTTTTCAATCCGATCCATCATGGCTTGATCGGGCTTTTCGTGAATACCGACAGTACGGTTGCCTTGCACGTTGGAATGGCCGCGCACAGGACATAAGCCACTGCCCACACGGCCAATATTGCCTTTTAATAGCAGCAAATTCACAATGAGATGAATATTATCCAGACTGGTTTCATGCTGGGTAATGCCCATGCCCCACATGCAAATGGTATTTTTGCTGTGGTCGTACAGGCGCGCTACTTCCTGCATTTGCTGCTGGCTAACACCAGAAGCATGTTCTATTGCGATCCAGTCCTGCTGCACAATAAATTCTTTAAAGACATAAAATCCAGAGGTGTGCTGTTGAATAAAATCATGATCTGGTGTGCCATTTTCCAAAAATGCTTTAATCACACCCGTTAAAAACGCACTATCACCCCCCACTTTAACTTGAACATAATGATCACTAGCTAGCTCTGTTGAACTCCCCGTCAGCATTTCAACAGGGCTTTGCGGATGACGATAACGCATGAGTGATTTTTCACGCATGGGATTGATGGCAACAATAGTTGCGCCATTTTTACGCGCTTCGCGCAATGCAATCAGCGAGCGTGGATGGTTAGTACCTGGGTTATGCCCCATGGATAAGATCAAGTCGCATTCGGCAAAATCGCTGCGAATTACGGTGGCTTTACCAATCCCAATTTGCTCTGCTAAGGCCACGCTGGTTGGTTCATGGCACATATTGGAGCAATCAGGCAAATTATTGCTGCCATACTCACGCACCATGAGCTGATAACAATAGGCTGGCTCATTGCCGACTTTGCCCGAGGTATAAAATACAGCTCGCTCCGGTGTGGTGTGCTGGCGTAAAAACGTGCCAATCTCCTCAAAAGCCTGTTGCCATTCTATGGCCACGTATTTATCGCTGGCAGCATCATATTTCAAAGGGTGGATTAAGCGACCCAACTGATCGAGTTCATAGTCAGACCAGTTTTTTAGCTCACTAACTGTGTGTTGAGCAAAAAAATCGGGAGTTACTCGTTTAGCTGTAGATTCAAACGCCACTGCTTTGGTACCGCTTTCACAAAAATCAATGGGTTTGGTATGTGAGGCATCTGGCCAAGCACAGCTAGGACATTTAATGCCGCCTTGTGGTTGATTGACCCGAAGCATGGTGCTGCCACCTTTTACCAAGGTATCTTTGCGCAAAAGAGTGAGTGCTGTACCCCGTAAGGATGCCCAACCACCGGCAGGTGCAGGATAAACTTCAATTTTTTTCATTGTTATTCCTTTATGCCAGTTGGCTTGCATATTAATTTTGAGAGCAACTGGGCGCTAAGCGATTTACTGCCTTAAGATTAAACGAGAAAATGAATCAGGATTGTATGCTTAGATTTGCTCAGTTGTTATTTGAGCGTTTATTTGAATTTTTTTAATTAACCTTTTCACTGCACATTGAAACAGCGATTCCCTTGTCCTGTTTTATCGGATTCCCACATGATTAAGCACACAGTCGGATAAATAAGACAAACTATGAGTAACTTAAGCAATTTAATTCAAGGCATGTTGGTCAATGCACTCGGGCAAAATTCAGGCTCAACCAATCACAGTGCTAATGGCAATGGTCTGGATGATGTACTGGGCGGTCGACTCAATGGACAAAACCAACAAATGAAAAAGGCTGTCATAGAAAATAGGACAGCTTTTTTATAGGAAGTTTTTTATGAAAATGAGCGGGTTTAAGCACACACTATTGTTGCTTTTAGAGGTGGTCGTGATTTCAATGTCGATGGTTGCACATGCTCAACCAGTGGAGCCACCAGATTATGATGCCATGTACAGCAAATGCACAAATAAAGCAGGAACAATGAACAATATGGTCGTTTCTGTTTGTTCTAATGCCGTTTCAACAAAAGCAAAGCAGGAAATCACAGCACATTATAAATCAATTTATCATCGATTATTAAAGTACCCACACGATGCTCAAAAACTGGAGTCATCACAAAAAGCATGGATTGAATATCGTGATGGCCATTGTAGTTTAGCGGGTGCGTATGTTGGCTCGCCTATGTACGACTTTTGCCCAATGAATCTAAACTCGGCACGAGCACTTGAGTTGCGTGAGCTTGATCAACAATAATTATTACTTTACATATTCAAATCGATTAAGCCGAGCTCAAGTCATGAGTCGGCTTAATTTTCTCTATGACAGATGCTTATTTTTCAACAAACGCGCGCTCAATCACATAATCACCCATCACACCCATACGTGGTGATTCTTTCATGCCATGCGCGTCCAGCAATGCACACACATCTTTTAAGAACGCAGGGCTACCACACAGCATGGCGCGGTCAGTTTCCGGATTAAAGCGCGGCAGGCCAATTTTCTCAAACAGTTGACCGGTTTCAATCGCAGTAGTCACACGACCTTGTGTATGAAACTCTTCACGCGTGACGGTGGGGTAGTAAATCAATTTGTCTTTAATACCCAGCTCTGCAAAAAACTCATGGTTTGGCAGCTCATTTTCAATCAAATCCTGATAAGCCAGTTCGCTCACATAACGTGTACCATGTACTAAAATAATTTTTTCATATTTTTCATAAGTTTCTGGATCACGAATTAGTGCCAGAAATGGCGCAAGTCCTGTACCGCTGGACAGAAAGTACAGATTTTTGCCGGGTAGCAGATCATCATGCACCAGGGTGCCGGTTGGTTTTTTACTAATGAGGATTTCATCGCCAACCTGTACTTTTTGCAAAATAGAGGTCAATGGGCCGTTTTGAACTTTAATGGAATAAAATTCCAGTTCTTCTTCATAGTTTGCACTGGCAATCGAGTAGGCACGCATTAGAGGCTTGCCGTTCACTTCCAGACCAATCATCACGAACTGACCATTTTTAAAGCGTAATGCCACATCACGAGTGGTTTTAAAGCTAAATAAGGTGTCATTCCAGTGGTGAACGTGAGTAATTTTCTCAACATTAAAAGCGGCCATGAAGCTCTCATCGATATAATTAAAAACAGAGTGCTATTCTAACGCAAAGCAATTGTCTATAAACTGAATTAATCCAATGTTATTTATAAGGAAAAGTGATGAAGTCGGATTTAACAGTACCTGTTATTGGTATTGTGCATTCACCTTTTCATGAAAAATTTGGGATTCCACGCCAGCCGAATCTGGTACAAGTGCCTGCAATTGTTGAATTTAATGCGCCCTATGATGATGCGCTGGCGTTTGAAGGGCTGGATGATTTTAGTCATTTGTGGTTGATCTGGAGTTTTCACCAAAATAAAGCAAATTCACAAAGCCTCAAAAAATTTCGTACACAAATAAGGCCGCCACGTTTAGGGGGCAATCAAAAGCTGGGTGTTTTTGCCAGCCGGAGTATGTATCGACCGAGTGAATTGGGTTTATCAGTGGTCGAGCTGGTCAAGGTGATTCGCCAAAACGGTAAGGCCAAACTGTTGATTCGTGGCGCAGATTTATTGAATGGCACGCCGATTGTCGATATTAAGCCGTATATTGCCTATTCGGATGCGATTCCTGAGGCAATAAGCGGTTTTGCGCAAGCCGCGCCGAAGTTGTTGAGCGTTGAATGGACAATACTGGCCAGTGAGCAAGCGCAAGTTTTAATTGAACAACAATTGTTTGATACTGAACAGCAATGTCTAATTAATGAATTACTTGCGCTTGATCCGCGTCCGGCTTATCAGGATGATGCAAATCGGGTGTATGGCATGCGTTATGGGCAGGTGAATATTACTTTTAAAATAGTAGCACAGCAGGTTTTTGTTGAGTCACTTACCAAAATTGATCGTTAAGCTAAAACTAAACGATCAATTACACGATAAACTAAACGATAAAATCTAGGCTTAAAATTCAAGTATGGACAGTTACTGCCAAGGAGAGCATTTTGAATAAAAAACATCATTTTTCGTTTCAGGTCGATGTCAGATGGTGTTTGGATGCATTGCTTAAAGATGGCAAAATTTCCCAGCGCGATGTCAACCTGATTGCCACCACGCCTAGAAGAAAAGACCAACTACAATGGCATCCGCTGCAATTCATTGCCAGCTTTGATTTAACTGATATCACTACGCAGCAAAAACTCACACTGCCGCTTTTGTCACAATGGCTGGCAGATAAAGCCGAAGTGCCATTTTTTCGTATTGATCCATTAAAAGTGAATGTGCCAGCAGTCACGGCCATCATGTCGTTTGAATATGCCGAGCGGCACCGGATTCTGGCCGTTGCGATAGATAGCGAAACCATTACCATTGGTAGTGACCAGCCCTTTTATGACGACTGGCTGGAAAACCTGTCACACACTGTCCGTCCGCGCCAGATTGTGCGGGTCATGCTCAATCCTGAGCAATTAACCCGTTATCTGGTAGAGTTTTATCAGGTCACCCGTGCGATTGCAGGCGCTAAAGGCACTGGTGGCAGTGAGGCAACGGCTAAAGGTGTTGAAGCCTTATTGCAACTGGGCGATATGCAAAACCCGGATGCCAATGACCAGCATATCGTGCGAATTGTCGACTGGTTGCTGCAATATGCGTTTGACCAGCGTGCCAGTGATATCCATTTGGAACCACGCAGACAGGGCGGTCGGGTACGTTTTCGCATTGATGGCGTGTTGCATACCGTGTATGACATGCCTGCACCGATTCTGACTGCCGTGGTATCACGCATCAAAATTTTAGGTCGCTTAAACGTAGCCGAGCGCCGCAAACCGCAAGATGGCCGCCTCAAAACCCGAACGCCCAAAGGTATTGAAACTGAACTGCGTTTGTCTACCTTGCCCACGGCATTTGGCGAAAAAATGGTCATGCGGATTTTTGATCCTGAAGTGCTGGTACGTACTTTTGAGCAGCTTGGTTTAACAGGTGAGGATCTTGCCAAGTGGAAACAAATGGCCGCACATCCCAATGGCATTATTCTGGTCACCGGGCCAACGGGTTCGGGTAAAACCACCACGCTGTATTCCACGCTCAAGCAACTGGCCACCGATGAAGTCAATGTCTGTACCATTGAAGACCCGATTGAAATGATCGAACCCAGTTTTAACCAGATGCAGGTACAGCAGGGAATTGAGCTAGGATTTGCGGAAGGCGTGCGCGCCCTGATGCGCCAAGATCCTGACATTATTATGATTGGTGAGGTACGCGATCAAGATACAGCAGATATGGCGATACAAGCGGCATTAACCGGGCATTTGGTATTGTCCACCTTGCATACCAATGATGCGCCATCAAGTCTGACACGCTTGCATGATTTAGGGATACAACCGTTTTTAACCGCAGCCACTATTTTGGGTGTTATGGCACAACGGCTGATTCGTACCCTTTGCGAACACTGTAAAGAAGCAACATCCATTGACCCAGAAAGCTGGAGCCAGCTAGTGAACCCATGGACAAGTAGTCCGCCTGCGCAAATCTATAAAGCAGTTGGCTGTGAGCAGTGCCGTGGTACAGGCTATAAAGGGCGGATGGGATTGTATGAAATACTCATTTTAAGTGCTGAGATGAAACGTTTGGTGGGTGATGGTGCAAATCTCAATCAAATTAAAAAACAGGCTTATCAGGAAGGTCTGCAACCACTACGCTTGGCAGGGGCAAAACGAGTTGCACAAGGTACTACTACTTTAGAGGAAGTGATGCGAGTGGTTCCGTTAAGTTAACTATTTCTAGCTCTAAAATAGAATTGGTGTGCTTTTTGGATTAAAGGTTAATATCAGGCTTACAGCCGACTACGTTTTAGGGTTCTAATTTATACATTGTCTTAATAATGCTGAGCTGTTAATCCCGCATACTTATCTTTATTCGGTATTAAGGAGCATTATCATGGATTTTAATCCATTATCACTTATTCAAAAAATGGCTATAACAGGCTTGTTTACCGTTATAGCTCTACCTGTTTTTGCTTCATCAGATGAAGCATGGGCAGATCATGATCGTAAGGTGACTCAGAAGTGTACGGCGGCCAGTGGCCTAATGAATGCAGTGGTTTCCAGTAAACCCATACTGTTTGATGATATGGTTGGCTATACCGCCATTACGGTACGTGGCCATTTAAAACCGTTGGCTGGCTCAGCGCCAAAAGCCACGGCAACTCAGGAAAAACTATGCCTGTATATGCGTAAAACCGGTCAGGTTCATCTTGCCGATATTTCAGCGGCCACGCGATAAAGCATTATGGGGAATAAAAAATAGGGCATTTAAGCCCTATTTTTTGGTCAAACTGATGCCAGTTTATTGCCAGATCGAATAGCGTTTGCCAGCCTGAATTTCAGCAATCAGTTGATCGGTTTGTGGAGTGTCATCTGGATATTTGATTTTGTAGTTATTTAAAACGGTTAAGGCATTTTTCTTGTCTTCCATTTGCAGGTAGCTGTGCGCCAATGCCAGATAAGCTTCTTGGTAATCCGCTTTTACAGCAATATCCAGATGCGGGATGGATTCCCTAAAGCCACCGCCTTCACCGAGCGAAAACCCGTACCAGAAACTGGTTTCTGGATCAGCAGGTTTGAGTTTTAGCAAGCGCTGGAAGTACACCGCAGACTTAAAAGCAGAATCCGGGCCAGCATCCATATTGCGAGCCAGTACATGCGATTTCATGGCACGCAGCAGCAATTCATAGGAAGCACGAGGGTCAACCGCCATTAGATCCAGTCGCTTGGTCAGTGCCTTAATTTGTTTTTCAGCCTTCCAGCGTTCAAGTTTGTCTTTAAAGTATGTTGGATAGTGGCGTGCCTTGCCTTCTAGCAGCGTAATATCTTTGTCAATTTCAGTCACATCCAGCATTTCATTGCTAGGTGCAGGCGTCCCTACGGTTTTAACCATTTGCTGCTGATGAATTGGAATCAGGATTTTTGCAGGTGCATTGGCTACTGTCGCTGGTATTACAACTGGATTGGCAGCAGGCGCAGCAGAGTTACTGTCTGAAGCTTTATTGTCTAAAATGTCACTGTCTAGAGCTGCTGTAGAGTTGGTATCTATATTTGCTGTACTGATAGCAACCGCTGGCGTAGTCACTGCTGCATTGATAACAGGCGCTGTCTGGTTTTGGCTGGCTGCAATGTTAGCCACAGCTTGATCATTGAGTATTAAAGAAGAATCAATTTTTAATAACGCGGCTTGTGTGTCTTGCGCTGCAGCAACTGGAGCGCCAGTACTATCAGTTGTCATTGCTGCTGTTGTAGGGTCTGTTGCAGTATTGGCAGAAGTGGCCTGATTTGGTGCTGGCGTTACTTGTAAAGGGTCAGCAGCATTTAAGTCGGTTGCAGTAGGCGCACTCGCTACGTTGCTAGCATTGCCATTTGTAGTAGCAGTAGCGGTATTTTGCGAAGCTGTGATGGGATCAACAGGTACTAGTAATGGCAAGCGAGTCACCACTTCACCGGTTGCCGGATTAATAATTTTTGGTGTTAACGCTTCACGGATTTCTTGCACAATAATTGGGTTAAGAGGCTGTTCATAATTTTTTGGATTCAAATGGTAATGCGGTGCAGAGGTTTCTGGGTCAACTTTACGTAGTACAACGGGTTGAGCAACTGGCACTGGCGGTAATGGAATAATTTCTTGTTTTACGGGCGCAGGAGTACAGGCGGTAAGTGCAGCAATCGCGCCTGCCAGAGGAAGTATATAAAAATTTTTCATATTTAACCTGAGCGGTGTTCCTTGGTTTGTGGGTGGTGATAGCCATGCTATTGGATAGCATAGGCAACAGGCAGTCTAGGAAAATGCACCGGTGCTGGCAATGCCTGTACGCGGCTATATTGCATCAAAATGTAGAATTAAAAAGACATTGCTCAAAGTTTGAATAAAATATGTTGAAAAGTGGATTCTTAATAAGGATTCAAGGGTTTTTAAGCGATAGCTCGGTAACACATTGATGAGCGTTAAGCAGTTCAATCGTATATAGCTGGACTGATAAAAACCATCGTTTTAAAATTACTATAATCAGGGCTAACATATGGGCTAATGAGTCGATAACTTGGTCATTTATTTAAAAAATAATGGGCATTTGTAGCATTTGCCATTGTTACATTAACTTTTGGCCTGAAATTGAGTAAAATCGACCTATCCATCATTGCGTGTACTAAACGAGGATGTTTAGGGTTGCACGCAATAACATCCACAAGAGGAATAAACCGTGCTAGAAGCCTACCGCCAACACGTTGCTGAGCGTGCTGCACTGGGTGTCCCGCCAAAACCGCTGGACGAAACTCAAACTGCTCAACTGGTTGAATTATTAAAAAGCCCGCCAGCACATGAAGAAGAGTTTTTAGTTAACCTGCTAGAAAATCGTGTACCTGCTGGTGTCGATCAAGCCGCTTATGTTAAAGCTGCTTTTCTAGCTGCTGTTGCAAAAGGTCAGGCGACTTCACCATTAGTCACCAAGAAGCGCGCTGTTTACCTGCTAGGCACCATGCTGGGCGGCTATAACGTTGCACCACTGGTTGACTTGCTGGATGACGCTGAGCTGGCGACTGATGCTGCGGAAGCGCTGAAGAAAACTCTGCTGGTATTTGATGCGTTCCATGATGTTGCTGATAAAGCCACTGCTGGCAATGCGCATGCACAGGCCGTATTAAAGTCATGGGCTGATGCCGAATGGTTTACCAGCCGTCCTGATGTTAGCGACGAAATCAAGGTTACTGTTTTCAAAGTGACTGGCGAAACCAACACTGATGATTTGTCTCCTGCACAGGATGCTTGGTCACGTCCAGATATTCCATTGCATGCCAATGCGATGCTGAAAAACGAGCGTGATGGTATCAATCCTGAAAAGCCGGGTGAAGTTGGCCCAATGAGCCAGATCAAGGAACTGATTGCTAAAGGCAATACCGTTGCTTATGTCGGTGACGTTGTGGGTACCGGTTCTAGCCGTAAGTCTGCAACCAACTCGGTACTGTGGTTCTTTGGTGATGACATTCCGCACATTCCGAACAAGAAAGATGGCGGTGTGTGTCTGGGTGCCAAAATTGCGCCAATTTTCTTCAATACCATGGAAGATGCTGGCGCGTTACCGATTGAAATTGATGTTAATAACATGAATATGGGTGACGAAGTTACCCTGAAAATCGACAAGCAAACTGCCACTGTGACAGCCTTTAAAGATGGGCAGCAAATTGCTGAATCTCATCTGAAAACGCCTGTATTGCTAGACGAAGTTCGTGCTGGTGGTCGTATTAACCTGATCATTGGTCGTGGCTTAACCACCAAAGCACGCGAAGCATTGGGTCTTGAGCCATCTACATTGTTCCGTACTCCGGTACAACCGGCTGATACTGGCAAGGGCTATACCCAAGCACAGAAAATGGTAGGTCGCGCTTGTGGCTTGCCAGAAGGTACTGGCATTCGTCCGGGTACTTACTGCGAACCTAAAATGACCACGGTTGGCTCTCAGGATACCACTGGTCCAATGACCCGTGATGAACTGAAAGACTTGGCTTGTTTAGGTTTCTCTGCTGATCTGGTGATGCAGTCTTTCTGCCATACCGCTGCATATCCAAAGCCAGTTGATGTAGTAACCCATCACACATTGCCTGACTTCATTATGAACCGTGGTGGTGTAAGCTTGCGCCCAGGTGACGGCATTATTCACTCTTGGTTAAACCGTATGCTGTTGCCTGATACCGTAGGTACTGGTGGTGACTCGCACACCCGTTTCCCAATTGGTATTTCTTTCCCGGCGGGTTCTGGTCTGGTTGCGTTTGCTGCTGCAACTGGCGTAATGCCACTGGATATGCCTGAATCTGTACTGGTGAAGTTCAAGGGCAAAATGCAGCCTGGTATCACTCTGCGTGATCTGGTGCATGCCATTCCTTACGTTGCCATTCAAGCGGGTGATTTAACCGTAGAGAAAAAAGGCAAGAAGAACATTTTCAACGGTCGTATCCTTGAGATTGACCTGAGCGAATACGAAGGCGACCTGACGGTTGAACAGGCATTCGAATTGTCTGATGCTTCTGCCGAGCGTTCTGCGGCAGGCTGTTCAATCACTTTGTCTGAAAAGGCAGTGGCGGAATACCTGACCTCCAACATGACCATGCTAAAGTGGATGATTGCTGAAGGTTATGGTGATGCCCGTACCATGGCACGCCGTGTTGAAAATATGCAGAAATGGCTGGATAACCCAAGCCTGATCAAAGCGGACGCCGATGCTGAATATGCCAAGGTCTATGAAATTGATCTGAGCACCATCACTGAGCCAGTGCTGTGCTGCCCGAACGATCCAGATGATGCCAAGCTATTGTCTGACGTTGCTGGTGCCCAAATTGATGAAGTATTCATTGGTTCGTGCATGACCAACATCGGTCACTTCCGCGCTGCTGGTAAATTACTAGAGAAAGTGGAAGGTGGTTCTTTATCAACTCGTCTTTGGATTGCACCGCCAACCCGTATGGACGAACATCAGTTGATGGAAGAAGGCTACTACAACATTTATGGCCGTGCTGGTGCGCGTACAGAAATGCCAGGTTGCTCGCTATGTATGGGTAACCAAGCCCGTGTAGCGCCAAACACCACGTGTGTATCGACTTCTACGCGTAACTTCCCGAACCGTTTAGGTCAAGGTGCCAATGTTTACTTGGCTTCTGCTGAGCTGGCGTCTGTTGCTGCGGTCATGGGTCGTCTGCCAACTGTTGCTGAATATATGGGTTATGCCCAGAACCTTGATAGCATGGCTGGCGAAATCTATCGCTACATGAACTTTGACCGTATGGGTGAATACACTGCCGAAGCGGGCAAGGTTGATACCAAGAAAATCAGTGCTGCTCAGTTGACTTGATCAATCTAGCTACTTGATTTAAATAAAAAACCCTGCTCAAATGAGTGGGGTTTTTTAATGGAAAATATAACCAATGGATAATTTTATTTCTATTAAAGATTTTTTCTTGAAAGGCTTTACTGGCCATTCTATTCTTGAAGCTGTTATAGCAGCGATTATAATTGCCTTACTTTTCTTCTTAATAAGAGAAAAATATTTTGGTTATCCAGATTTATCCGGCAAATGGTATCTAGAGTCAGTAACTGAAGACAGCTCTTATAATCCTTACATAAATATGATACTCCATCATCAGGTTTTTTTAAGAGTAGCAGGGAACATAGTAGAAGGTATGGCTGAAAAAACTTATGAGGATTCATCATATGGTAAAAGAACAACTCACAGCTCTCATGTTATCGAGTATATAGGAAAACATAGAGCGGTAGCAGAAATTACAGGGTGTATAATAAAGAACTATTTTAGTCCTGATGTCTTGATTCTTCATGCTGTTGAAGTGGGTGAACGTAGAAAGTCAACAATTTACTCTCGTTTCAAGATAAGGAAAAAATACTGTATTTTTGGCGAATATACAATTGAGAATAAAGGACTTTTCTATTCTATGGTATCTAACCAGAAAGGCTATGTACGATTAAGCAAGCAGCCATTTTCGGAAAAAAATCCGCTGATCGAAGAACTATGATTTATATATTTAAGAGAAGTTTTTACCTTTTTTTGACTATACCTTTTTTTGCCGTAGGTAAGATTTACTATTATTTCAATTTAGATAATTTTAGAAGTGATTTCCAAAAAGTTGCTATTTCAGTGGAGAGTAGGCGCAAGGATATCCCCGAGAGTTTTATACAAGCTTTAATTATAGCTGAAGATCATAGATCCACTTTCCATTTTGGTATAGATCACATTGCTATGATGAGGGCAGTTTTCGTTAGAGTTTATAAAAACGAATATGAAGGAGCGAGTACTATTGAGCAACAGTTTATTAGAGCGGTAATCTCTCGATATGAAAGAACGTTTTGGCGTAAATTTAGAGAACAGTTATTAGCTGTATTAGTCAGAGAAACCTATTCTGTGCAAAAAATTAGTCAAACGTATTTAACAATAGCTTTTTATGGTTCTGGACTAGAGGGAATAAATTGTTTTTTATCTAGAAAGAAAAAAGAAGTCTTAAACTTTAATTGCTTAGAAGTGTATATGCTCATCGCAAGACTGAAATATCCTGAGCCTCTTAGGTATAAAGTCCAAGAATGGGAAGTGAGGATAGCTAATCGAGTAAGATATATGAAAAAAAGATTAAACCAAATTGCTTCAAAAACTTAATTTATTAAATATCTAAAATAAAATGTTAATTTTATTCGATAACTAATCAATCACCTTTCCATATAATCCAAAAACTGTATCACTACTCATCATTTGCATATTTTGGGTTTTGGCTTGTGCAATCAGCATACGATCAAATGGGTCTTTATGATGAAACGGTAAATTTGCAAGCGCAACCGCATCAATAGCCTGATAGGGCAAGAGTTTAAGGCCACTATCTATCGCTGCTTGAATCGGATCAAAGTCTACCACCAGTTTGCCAATAGAAAGTTTAATCATGATTTCAGCAATACTAATACTGCTCAAATAAAACTGATTCTGTGGATTTTTAAAAGTTTCTACTTGTTGTTTTGAAAGCTGTTTTGGTGTTTTAAGCAACCACAAAAAAATATGCGTATCAATGAGAATATTCATTTAGTATCAGGAAAAATGTCGTTATTATAAAAATCATCTGCCACATCAATATCCATAATTTTGAGTAGATCCTGTGTTGCTGTATCATTTTCCAGCAAACCAAATTTAATCTGACTTTTGGGCTGATGTATTACCAGCTCAACCAGCGGCTGATTATTTTTGGCGATAATAATTTCCTCACCATTACAGGCACGCTGAATCAAATCGGAAAGATGGCCGGCAATTAATTGAAAATGGCAATGTCACTATTCATGGTGAAGTTTGCAGCAATCCCAAAGCGAATTTTGAAATACAGCGTTCTGATGAGCAACCGCTTGAGTTTACGGTTGCTGGCAAAAGCTGGCAGTACCGCGAAAAAGTCTATCTGGCGCTGAATAAACCACAAGGTTATGAATGCTCGCATCAGCCACAGCATCATTCCAGTGTTTTTAGTTTGTTACCAGCACAACTCATTGAGCGTAGCATACAGTGTGTTGGACGGCTGGATCAGGACACAACTGGCCTATTAATTTTGACCGATGACGGTGCTTTTTTACAGGCATTAACCCATCCTAAAAAGCATGTGGCCAAGCGTTATCTCGTCACGACCAACCGGCCAATTAGCGATGAACAGATTGAGCAACTCAAGCAAGGGGTAGTGTTGCGCAATGAGCAAGGCATTTATAAAGCGGATGACTGCCTTCAATTGAGTGAAAATCAGCTTGTGTTGACTATTCATCAAGGGTTGTATCATCAGGTGAAACGGATGATTGCTGCCGTAGGCAATCATGTCGATGCCTTACACCGTGAGCAAATTGGCCAGTTTAAATTGCCGGATGATTTGGAAGAAGATGAGTGGATTTACCTCAATGATGAGCAGATAAATCAGGCAAGGCAGCTTGTTTGATTTTATTGTGCCAAAGGTTTTACATTAACCTTGCCTGTTTAAACACCTCAGATATTAAAACTAAGGCGATGGATTGGGTTGTTGCACATGCACCGCTTCAATTTGCTGCATGATTTCATCACTCAGTATTACATCAACAGAGTCAATATTTTCCTGTAGTTGTTGCATGGAGGTGGCGCCAATAATAGTGCTGGTGACAAAGAACTGCTGCCGTACAAAAGCCAAGGACAGTTGCGCCAGCGATAAATCATGCTCAGCCGCAATCTTGGCATATTGCTCAGTGGCCCAGACTGCTTGCGCATTGGTATAGCGCGAAAAACGCGGAAACAGGGTAATGCGGGCATTTTCCGGTTTCTGGCCATTCAGGTATTTGCCGGACAGGACGCCAAAACCCAGCGGTGAATATGCCAGACAACCGACTTTTTCAAAATGGGCAATTTCGGCCAAGCCAATTTCATAGGTGCGGTTGAGCAGGCCATAGGGGTTTTGCACACTTACGACACGCTGTAAGCCCAGTTCATCGGCCAGCTGCAAGAATTTCATGGTGCCCCAAGGCGTTTCATTGGATAAACCAATCGCCCGAATACGTCCCGCCTTGATTTCATCATTTAAGGCAATCAGCGTCTCAGCCAGTGGTGTTAAATCGGCTGGGGTATCGGCAATCATTTGCGCGGTATAACCCAAATGGGAAAAGCAGTTGGTCGGGCGTTCTGGCCAGTGCAATTGATATAAATCCAGATAATCGGTTTGCAGGCGTTTTAATGAATGATCCAGCGCACTGGAAATATCTTTCTTGTTAAAGCGGGTATGGCCATTACGGATATGGCCGCCCACCTGACTTGGCCCGGCAATCTTGGAAGCCAGCGTTACCTGATTGCGTTTGCCGGTTTTGGCAAACCAGTTGCCTAAAATGGTTTCAGTAGAGCCGTAAGTCTGTGGCGTTGGCGGTACGGCATATAGCTCGGCGGTATCCCAGAAATTAACACCGCGTTCCAGCGCATAATCCAGTTGTTCAAAGGCTTGTTCCTGCGTGTTTTGCTGGCCAAAGGTCATGGTGCCAAGGCAAATTTCGGGAACCTGAATGTCAGTATGGCCTAAAAAATGATGTTTCATAAGCGCGTAAATCTAAACAATGAAAACGCTATCATCTATCAAATGACGAAACGTGAAGCCCAGAAAATTGTTTTATTTTGCAAAACCCGAGCCTGTAAAACCTGAACTTACAAAACCTTGAGGCAATGGGTTTCAATGAAAATATTTTAAGGTAGGCCAGCATTTTATGGTCTAATAGATCATTGGCAAATGATAGACTTAATTCACCTGTCTGCCTGTTTTTTTATCTATTAAAAGTTGATCCGTAAAATGAAAGTATTAATTCGCAATCTGGCGCGTAGTGTGACTCAAGCTGAGCTAGAAGCATTATTTAAGCCATTTGGCAAAATTAAAAGCTGTACGCTGGTGCTGGATAGCAAAACTGGCAAATCAAAAGGTTTTGGTTTTGTCGAAATGGAAAATGGTCGTGAGGCTGTCAAAGCCATTAAGGCGCTAAACACATTGCGCGTGCATGGTTATGGTATTCGGGTTAAAGCCGCTGAATCGGCAGACGAATAGTTCAGCCTTTGATTAGCCAGTAAGGGCAGTATAATAATTTCATCGCTGCCTTGAGTTTATAAATTACCGTCTACAAAACGGCTACTGATGCAGCCATCTGATCGGTTTCCTAATTTTTTTCTTTGGACTTTTTTATGATTTTCTTGTCTTATAGCGCTTTGTCTGCTGGGTGACTATTAGGCAAATTGTCTTCATCTGCTGTTTTGCCATCGTCCTGTAAATTACTGTTATCCTGTAGTAGTTCATTGAGTTGATCAAAGACATCCTGATCCGATAAATGACTCAGCTCACTTGCTTCAACCAATTTTTTAGTGGCTTTCTTGGGTGTTTCTATTGGCTCATGCTGGCCTTGCTCAATCGCAAATGGAATAGAACGGGTGACCACCACCTGACGGAAAAATAGGCGGATGGCTTGAGCAGGGCTAATGCCAAGCTGTTTAAATACTGCAAAGGCCTGCTTTTTTTCGTGAACATCCAGTCGAACCTGATAAACTTCCGTGCGACGCATGAGCAACCTCTTTTCAATCAATAACGATTTATAATAATTGAATTACAAGTCATTGCGAGCAAATACTCAAGCCAATAACCTAGAAATTCAGCGGCTGATTATAAGCGATTATAGCCTGTTTGTCATTACATCGTCATTACAAGCTCAATTCTTGCTGTGAGACATACGCTACAGGTTGCTGCGTAATGGGATCAATGAAATCAATGCGTTGCGCCAGTAATTGTAAGGGCGCTGTATAATCCTGATCTTGTTTAAATTGCACAGATGGATAAAAGGGATCGTTTAAAATTGGAATGCCTAGCGCAGACATATGGACGCGTAATTGGTGTTGTTTACCAGTTAAGGGATACAGTTGATAACGTGCCAAAGTTTGCCCCAAAGAATATTTTACTTCTACCAATTCAATCTGGGTAAAGCTATTGGCCAAGCCTTCAACTTCCTGCATAGTAAAAAAAGGCTGTCCTTTGACCATGTGGCTTTGATAGTTGAGTGGAAATTCCAGATCATCCCGATACGCTGCAATGGCCTGATACTGTTTAGTCACTTGGCGCTGCTGAAATAAAGCCTGATAAAGATGGCGGGTGTGGGGTTGTAGTGAAAACAGCATAACACCAGCCGTTTCCCGATCCAGACGATGGATGGGTGCAATATCCTCGCAATTCAAACGCTGTTTTAGGCGTACCAGCAAGCTTTGTTTAACAAAACGGCCGGTTGGTGTCACTGGCAAAAAATGCGGTTTATCGACCACCAGCAAGTGTTCATTATGAAAAATAATCTGTTCTTGAAACGGAATAATCTGCTCAGTCGGCAATTCGCGATAATAATAAATTTTACGGTTGGGCGTATACGCGCTATTTATATTGACCAGTTCACCAGAATCCTGATAAATCTTTTGGGTCTGAACGCGATTAATCCATACATCGGGCGCAATTTGTGGAAATTTTTGAATTAAAAAATCCATAATAGTAGTGCAGCCTTGAAAGTCAGCGAAATTTGGCTGATTCTCTAAAACAGGCAAAAATACGCAACTGGGACTGACGCCATCAATCATGGGTGGTTTAAACAAGGGAATCATGAGAATAATGATCAGTCCAGTTTGATAGTGTGTTAATTAGCAAAATATAGATCAATATTTTTGTCACAATGATCATTTTTTCAGGATGACGAGGTCATTTTTAAGCCAATAATACCGGCTAGAATGAGCATGATACAGGCGATACGGATTAATGTTTTGGGTTCATCAAACATGAACATCCCAAAAATTGTAGCGCCCAGAATACCGATGCCGACCCAGACCGCATAGCTGGTGCCCAGCGGCAAGGTTTTTTGCGCGACAGCAAGGCCATAGACTGAAACAATCATCCCGGCAATACAAAATACCGAGGGCCATAAACGGGTAAATCCTTCAGTATATTTCAGGGTGACGGCCCATTGAATTTCAAACAAGCCGGCAATAATCAGCCATAACCATGCGTTCATTGAATTAAAGATCAAATTTAAAAATGGATTATAGCTGAAAACAGATTAAGGCCTAAAAAATTCAGCTTCAGTGTTATTATAATCAGGTTTATTTTGGGCTGGAAAAATATCTGCTATGGCACAAACCATTTCACTCACATTGTCTGATGAGCTTGCCACACAACAACTGGCTGGCCTATTGGCACAGCATATTCAGCATGGCGTAGTTTATCTGGTAGGTGATCTGGGTGCTGGCAAAACCACATTAACCCGCGCATGGTTACAGGCGCTGAGGCATGAGGGCAATGTAAAAAGCCCAACGTATACTTTGGTTGAACCGTATAGTATTGCTGGTCAGTCTGTGTATCATTTTGACCTATACCGATTGCAGGATGCCTATGAGCTAGAGTTAATGGGTATTCGGGATTATCTGAATACAGCGCAAGGCGTTGATCAAGACAAGCATCAGCCATTACTGCTGATTGAATGGCCGCAAAAAGGACAGCCTGTTATTCCTCAAGCAGATTATCAACTTGAACTTATACTGGATGAAGACCAGCTTACCCGTCATTTGACTATAAGTGCAGCTGTAACACTCAATCAGTCATGGACAGCATTGGAGGGCAGCGTGCATGAGCATTTTGGTTGATTCTGGTGGATTAAAACCGTTGCGCCGTATCCAGCCTTTAAGTGCGGCACTTGCCAACCAGATTGCTGCGGGCGAGGTGATTGAGCGCCCGGCTTCGGTGGTCAAGGAGCTGATTGAAAATGCGCTGGACGCTGGGGCATCGCGTATTGATATTCATATTGAGCAGGGTGGAAGCACCCTCATTGAAATACTGGACAATGGCAATGGAATTCATGCTGATGATTTGCCCTTGGCCATCTTGCGTCATGCCACCAGTAAAATTAGTAGTGCTGAGGATTTATGCACGATTGCCACACTGGGTTTTCGCGGAGAAGCCCTAGCTTCCATTGCAGCGGTATCACGCCTGACTTTAAGCAGTAGTCAGTCGGATGAAGGCATTGGCTATGAAGTTACTATCAATGGCAGTGCTTATAGTGAGCAGGAAGATGCACATGCCATTGCCGCTGTCGCCCATCAGAAAGGCACACGGATTCAGGTACGTGATTTGTTTTTTAACGTGCCTGCGCGCCGTAAATTTTTAAAATCGGTCAATACTGAGTTTGGTCATATTGAGGAAATTATCCGGCGGGTGGCCTTAAGTCATTTTAATGTGGCTTTTTCACTCATCCATAATGGCCAGATCAGGCTGGATTTGCCCTTGGCTGATAGTGGCGAACTACGTGCCCAGCGGGTACGGCGTATTTTGGGTGCGCGCTTTGCCGAGACTGCGCACTGGCTGGATTGTTCCAGTATTTATATGCAGCTATCGGGCTGGCTGGGTCATCCCAGCGAAGCGCGCGGGCAGGCAGACTTACAATACCTGTTTATCAATGGCCGCATGGTGAAAGACAAAACCGTGAGTCATGCCTTGCGTATGGCCTATGAAGGTATCCTGCATGGGCACCAGCATCCAGCGTATCTGTTGTTTCTGGAGATTGAGCCGGAGCAAGTGGATGTCAATGTACATCCCACCAAGCATGAAGTGCGTTTTTTAGCACAACGCGAAGTGCATGAATTTGTGCGACATCATGCACGGCAAGTCCTCGCCCAGTTTAAAACCGCTCCGGCTGAACTGGCCGATGCCCTGCATCCCTCACAACGCCATTCTGCGGGGCAAGAGCCTGTACAACCATATCAGGCAATGCAGCAAAATCCCCTTCCATTGCATCAAACTGCATCGCAACAAAACGTACCGCAATATAACGCAGCCAGTCAGCCCTTGAGTATGGGCATAGATGATCATTTAAAAACCACCAATGCGCTACTAAAACTAGCCCATGAAGCTGGAAAATATTCCGGTCAGCCCGTGTCATCAACTGGTTCCAGTTCGATGCCAAACAATAGTTCAGTACAGGCAGGACTGGCCAGTTATTTGTTACCTGCGCGTCAGGAGCTAGATTCGTCATTGATATCTAGCCACGCCGTTATTGATGAGTATCCGCTCGGCCTCGCTATTGCGCAATTACACGGTATTTATATTCTGGCACAAAATACCGATGGCCTGATTATTGTCGACATGCATGCAGCGCATGAACGAATTTTGCTAGAACAGCTGAAAAAAGCTTGGGATAACGCACAAAACTGGCAAACCCAGCATTTGCTGGTGCCTCAAGTGGTTGAATTAAACCATTTGCAAGCCAGCCGAATAGAGGAATTGCAAGCAACTTTGCATGATCTGGGGTTGGAAGTTGATCGCTATGGTGAAACCAGTGTGGTGGTACGCGCTGTTCCTGCTTTACTGGCGCGTGCTAATTTTTCAAAGCTCATCAGCCAGCTTTTATCTGATTTGCATACGACACAGCAAGCAGATTTAAGCGCTGCGCGCGACAGGATTTTGGCAGGTATGGCTTGTCATGGTGCAGTGCGTGCCCATCGTCAGTTGAGTCTTTCCGAGATGAATGCTTTATTGCGCCAAATGGAACAAACCGAATTTGCCAGTCAGTGTAATCATGGTCGCCCAACATGGCGAGCTTTCCCTTTAACCCAGCTCGATAAATTGTTTGCGCGTGGAGAATAGTATGAACTTGGTAGTCACGTCTTCACCGCCCGAAAAACCCCATGTTTTATGTCTGATGGGCCCCACAGCCAGTGGCAAAACCGCATTAGCGTGTGAGCTCTATGAAACGGGTAACTTTGAACTGGTCTCAGTAGATTCGGCGCTGGTATACCGTGATATGAATATTGGAACTGCCAAACCCACAACGACTGAGCTTAAGCAATATCCACATCATCTGATTGATATTATTGATCCGACTGAGACTTATTCTGCTGCCCAGTTTGTAAAAGATGTAAGCTGCGTCATCGACAAGATACATGCTAATGGCAAAGTTCCGTTACTGGTGGGTGGTACTATGTTGTATTTCCGTAGCCTTATCATGGGCATGGCGGATAATTTGCCTGCGGCTGATCCAGATCTGCGTTTAGAAATTGAACAGCAGGCTGAACAGCACGGCTGGCAATCCATTCATGATGAATTACAGCGTGTAGATCCACGTGCTGCTATGCGTTTCAAACCTTCTGACCGACAACGCGTGCTGCGTGCCTTAGAGGTATACCGGATTACAGGTCGAGCAATCAGCGACTTGCATGATGAACAGGAAAAACAGCTAAATCCAAAGTACGCTTTTGATTTACATGCAATTATGCCCGAGCGTGCATTATTGCATCAGAATATTGCACAGCGCCTTGAATCCATGTGGAAAATCGGTTTTTTAGATGAATTAAGGCACTTACGTGAAAAATATCAATTACATGAAAATTTGCCATCCATGCGTGCCGTAGGGTATCGTCAGGCATGGGAGTTTTTAGAGCACGGAGGCCAAACTGAGTCAGAACTTCAGCAAATGAAGGAAAAAGCATTATTTGCAACACGACAATTAGCCAAACGTCAATATACATGGCTACGTTCGTTACGTGAGTTGCACGTTTTTAATATATACAACACAGTGAATGAAGGCATACTAGACTTGCGTATGAAGTATAGATGACGCAAAATTTGCCGCCTGTCTTTTTATAATTTTTAATTGATACGAAAGGCAGTTTTTTTGCGCTGGTAATTTTTTTGGAGTAATAACGATGTCTAAAGGTCAAACATTGCAGGATCCGTTTTTAAACTCTCTTCGTAAAGAACGCATTCCGGTTTCTATTTTTTTGGTAAATGGAATCAAATTACAAGGCCAGATTGAATCTTTTGATCAATACGTTGTTTTATTAAAAAACACAGTAAGCCAAATGGTTTATAAACATGCGATTTCTACCGTTGTACCTGCTCGTAACCCGCGTCCTGCTGGCGCACCAGTAGGCGCTCCGGGTGCTCCGGGTGCTGGTTTTAGTGGTCAGGGCGGTGGCTTTGGTGGTCAAGGCGGCGGTTTTGGTGGTCAGGGCGGTGCTGGC
>SECL01000051.1 GCA_004173455.1 Moraxellaceae bacterium
CTGCAGGCACTGCCACTGTAGAACACGCCATACCAGTACTCCGCTGCGCTGTCCAGATCCAGACTCCTCAAATAACCTCGACTTGGCCGAGCACTCGGAGAGCTGCTTGGCTGACTGCTTGGCTGTCCAGAAGGCACTGACGAAGGCTGACTCGACGGCTGACTACTTGGAGTACACACGCTCGCCTCACTCAACACCGTCGAGCTACCTTCGAACAACGCCCACTGATGATATGTGCCATATGGACTGGGCATCGCATGACACCGACCATCGATCGTGTACGTCGTATCCAGATCGTTCACCTCGCAGGCCACTCCAGAGTACACAGACAAATAAGGTAGCGTCAGCTCCTCAGAACTGGCATCTTCATACTGCAGACACACGCTCTCCTGCACGGCATCAAAGTACGTCACGCGGCCATTACACCCATCCTCACGCTCCACAAACATCGCATACGTCTCGTCCAATGGCAACGGTACACTTTCCAGACCGCTCAGACAATGGAACACCACATTGTACGTCGTGCTCGAATCCACTACTTCGATTTCAGACACACCCAGATTCAGACTGCGACTCGCAAGCAAGTCACTGATGCCACAAGCGGAGTCGCTATACTGACGAATCGTTACCTGGCCACCAGAACATGTGTACTTCGAATACACAGAATTGCTATCTGTGCTCGCATCGCCATCATATAGACATGTGTTAGTCCGCCGACCGAACACAGACACGATATCACTGCTGCAGGCACTGCCACTGTAGAACACGCCATACCAGTACTCCGCTGCGCTGTCCAGATCCAGACTCCTCAAATAACCTCGACTTGGCCGAGCACTCGGAGAGCTGCTTGGCTGACTGCTACAGGGTGCTTGTATGTCTCTCAGTTGTCCCTTTTACTACTCTAGGCTCCTGGCTGTAAATCGGGAAAAATGGTTGGATGAGTTCTGTGGAGACAATCCGAGTAGGCTGTTTTCTGTTGAATAAAGAGTCAATAATAACAACTTGGAGGAATAGCCGAAGCAATGAAGTAATTTCTGAAGCAACTTCAGCTAAATTTTGCCCCAGCGTCCCGAACCCAAAATTTTAGACAGTATCGCAAACTCGCAAAACTCGATTTATAACTCGTTGCTGCACTGTACAAACTCTAAATCGCTCAGCTGGTGGTTGTGATGATCGGCATTGACTGTGGGTAGTACGGTTGACAGAGAGTAGTAGCTTTGCTTGAGTTCGTCGTATAGTACATACAGCCAATTGTACATCTGCGGAAGGCTGGCATCGAACAGCAGTACGATAGATAGTTCTTTTGTTATTCATAGTAATTCTGTGGCTGCTGGGTAATTTGGAGGAATCTATTCTTCTACCACGAAAATGGATGTCAATGAGTCTGTTGCAGAGCAATTTTTGGAAACAGTTGCCGTCAATGTAGATACACTATATACGCCACAAATAGTTTTGCCTGGTGATAATATATCAAGCTTCAGTGATCGGCATAAAGAAACCATCAACATAATGAAAATTGGTCATGGCCTTTTGGATAGGCATAATAGTGTAATTGCAACGCAAGCTGGACAGTTCAGCTATCGAGTGCCAGCATCATACTGGATCGATACTTGTAGAAGACGGTATATTCCAAAACAGAATGATCAGGTTGTGGGTGTTATCGAAGATAAAGGTGGTGACTTCTATGTCGTCAACATTTTCACTGGCTGTAACAGCATAATCAGTAGATTAGCTTTTGAAGGAGCAACTAAGAGAAATCGGCCAGAGTTAAAGAAGGGGGATGTAGTTTATGCCAGAGTGCAGACAGCTGGAAAAGATATCGATACCGAGTTGACTTGTATATCATCATCTGGGGTCAAGAAGGATTGGAGCAGTGGAGAAACAGTAAGTGACTTATTAAACTCAATATGAGATCCTCTTTTGCTATTGTATTATTATACTCTGTAGATCTATGGTCATCTACCCAATGGCTTGGTCGTACATCTCCCTTTGCCCATGGCTCGTCGGCTACTGCGTCCAGACTGCGCTGTCCTGAACGCTCTGGGCAGGTATTTCTCATACGAAATAGCCGTTGGCATGAACGGAGCAGTGTGGTTCCGCAGCATGGGGGGCGCGCTAGAAACGATCATTGTGCGCAACGCGATTATCAACAGCGAAGCCCTTTCAGACTTACAGACAGACGCCATGGTTGACCAACTCATGAAGATCTCCAACAAGCTCGCGCGCATCTGAAGAACCATTTTTATTTTGTGGGATCTTCGTGTCATGTCGTGTGGTGCAATATAAAATAAAAAAGAGAAAAACATGAAGCAGATACAATTAGAGTTAACTAACAGTATACATACTATCCCCTATGCTTGTCCTCCATAATTCCTTCTCATCTCTACATCCTACATTTAAATCCTTTCAGGCGAACTTCTTCGCGTCCTCTTGTTATCCGTGGACCTGTCAGATGAGGACGAACGAGCACGCGAGACTGAGCTGGCGGGGGAACGAGAGCGAGGGGAGGGGGAGCGACGTCTCTTGCCCCCTCCTGACACAGACCGCGACCTAGAAGAGGAGCGCGAATAGGACGAACGCGATGAGCGAGAGGAATACGAGGAGGAAGAGCGAGAGGGCGAGCGACG
>SECL01000052.1 GCA_004173455.1 Moraxellaceae bacterium
ATTCCTTACTACTGTACACGCACAGCGAACACCCCAGGAATTAGACAATTTGCAAAGGCAGATTTTATCCAATCCC
This sequence comes from Moraxellaceae bacterium, assembly GCA_004173455.1. Taxonomy (GTDB): domain Bacteria; phylum Pseudomonadota; class Gammaproteobacteria; order Pseudomonadales; family Moraxellaceae; genus Alkanindiges. The sequence goes on from SECL01000052.1 coordinate 77, forward strand.
AAAGTAGCAACTGTCGAAATTTCTACAAGCAGACAAACACCCGCATTTATTTCATGTAAACGAGAGGGCGGCTCCATCACGAAAGCCGACGCCCCGGTTTTTCTTACGCAGGCTTTAGGAATTCGTGCGGGAATAGATTACCTGATACCAGGGAAAAGCCTTTACAATCAAAATGGTATTGAGGTGATTCAATACCAGCAATTTTTCAAAGGTGTTCAGGTCGATCATGCGGCAGTAAAAGCCCTGGTAAAAGATGGCAAAATCAGCTTTTTTACAACTGATTGGCTAAACATCCCCGCAGGCATTTCCGTTCAGCCTACGCTTAGTTCAGCCCAAGCCCTGACTTATGCAAAATCTGTTGTAAAGGCACAGAAGTATGCCTGGGAAGCGGTTGAAGAAGCGATAACAAAAACAACGGACCCTTTAGCCAAAGCAGCTCTGCAAAAAAAGCGGGACGAGTATTTGCCGAAACGTGAATTGGTGATTGTGCAGGACTATACAAAAGGCGGCATTGCCGAAGCGAAACTTGCTTATCGCTTCAATATGTATGCGGCAGAACCCCTGAGCCGTTCATGGGTTTACATTGATGCGCATAATGGAAAACTGTTGCTGCTGGATAAGATCATTAAGCATGCCGACGACCCGGCAAAGAAGCAGTCAGTTACATCCGTGAATGCAACGGTAGCAACCCGATATGCCGGCACGCAGCTAATCAAAACAAAACAAGTCAGTGGAAATGATCCAAACTCAGGGCTGCCATTAATTAGCAGCCACCCAACGTCGGAGCCATTATACCTTCCTGGTTCATCAACCTATGTGTTGATAGATGATTCGAAAGGTGGTGGAATCGAAACCTACGATTTGAATAATATCGGAGGCTTGCCTATTTCAGTACCTGGCTTAACAGCACAGGCAAAGAGCTTCACCGATGTTGACAATAACTGGACGGCTGCTGAACACCGCCGTTCTCCGGCAATTGATGGCGCTGCAGAAGCTGAAAACGACGACATTGCTTTTGATGCCCATTGGGGTGCTAGCGTGGTGTACGATTACTGGCTGGCAAAGCACAACCGTTTAAGCTTTGATGGGAATAATGCAAAAATCAAAAGTTTCATTCACTATGGCCCTGCTTACGACAATGCGTTTTGGGATGGCAGCGTAATGACTTACGGTGACGGGTCGGGACCAACGGCCGGTGGCTTTCATGCCCTGACTGCGCTGGATGTTTGTGGTCATGAAATTGGTCACGGTGTTTGTTCGTTTACCTCTGATCTCTTATACCAAAGTGAGTCGGGTGCCATGAACGAAGCGCTAAGTGATATCTGGGCTGCCTGTATTGAACATTTCGCTATGACACGTTCCGGCAGTACAGTTCCTTCCACGGCCTACCGGCCATTTTATATTGGCGAACAAATTGGTGCTTCGTACGATGCGCCGCTACGCCGCCTGGATAATCCGAAGCAGCAAGGCAATCCTGATACCTATGGAGGTACCAACTGGCAGGATCCAAACTGTACACCTACACTGGTAAACGACCAATGTGGCGTACACACGAACAGCGGCGTTTTAAATAAATGGTTTTTCCTTCTTACAGCCGGCTCTAAAAACGGAACAAGGCCTGCGGGCATGACCGCCAACCAATATTATTTTGCCGATTCGGATGATGAGATAAATGACCTCAATAATGTTTACCGGGTAGATGGTGTGGGCTTTGATCTTTCTGAGGACATTGCATTTTTAATGGAGACCATGCTTACATCAAGCGCAACTTATGCGCAGGCACGTACTGCATCTATTGCGGCCGCCACAACGCTTAGTGCAGATCCATGCAGCGACGC
>SECL01000033.1 GCA_004173455.1 Moraxellaceae bacterium
TCAAATCAATGATAATCTTATCATCGTCAAAACCAGTAAAAATCCACACAAGTTGTTCTTTACATTCTTTTAATGAATAACAGCTACTTCGTCAGTAACCGTAAATCAGAGCGCGTATTTTACGCTATTTTTCAGGACTGTCAACTTATTTTTGAAAACTTTTTTAATCCAGTTTTTAGAAGTAAGCTTGTCGTCCTGAGGAAGACTATAATAGCGGATCGTTATATTTTTGCAAGCCTAATTTGGCTTTAAATGACTAAAATGTGACAAGTGCTTATTTTTAGTACGATAGCATCAGTTTTGGTTTTTATAGTTCTTACATTGTTCTGTTTAACGGATTGCGATCTGATAAACAGATACAGACCATCATTTAAAACCCGATTTTCTACTTTCTGTTTTTTTAGTGATTGACTCTTTTTAAAGTAGAAAATTAAAAAGCCCCCTGCTGACGCAGGGGGCTTTTTCAAACCATGTTTTTAACCAATATAGAGTTTAAAAACAGGTTTTAGGTATTAATGACCGAACTGGTTCATGGTGTTTTTCGCATCATCACCAGCTTTCAGTGCATTGTCACCAGCGAAGATTTCTTTGTGATCATCACCAATGTCTGAACCCGCCATTGCTTGGTGTTTAACACAAGCGATACCACCACGGATTTCTTTACGCTGTACACCAGCAACATACGCCAGCATGCCTTGATCACCGAAGTAACCTTGAGCAAGCTCATGGGTAGACAGTGCAGCAGTATGGTAAGTTGGCAGGGTGATCAAGTGATGGAATACACCAGCTTCACGCGCAGCATCAGCTTGGAAGGTACGGATTTTGGCATCAGCATCAGCAGCTAATTCAGTATTGTCGTATTCAGCACTCATTAATTTAGCACGGTCATACGCAGATACGTCTTTGCCTTCAGCAACATAACGATCATAGGCTTGCTGACGGAAGTTCAGTGTCCAGTTGAATGATGGGCTGTTGTTATAAACCAGCTTGGCATTTGGCACGGTTTCACGAACACGGTTAACCATGTGAGCGATTTCAGCAACGTTTGGTGTTGCAGTTTCGATCCACAGCAGGTCAGCACCGTTTTGCAGGCTAGATACGCAGTCGAGTACTACACGATCAATCTGGGTGCCTTCACGGAACTGGTACAGGCCAGAAGCCAAACGCTTAGGACGCTGTAGTTTGCCGTCACGCTTGATGAGGATTTCATCTTCTTCAGCATCAGCGATGTCAATTTCAGTGGTGTCCAAGTAGCTAATATACTGAGAAGCAATGTCACCAGGCTCTTTAACAACCGGGATTTTCTGGGTCAGGTCAGCGCCTTCAGAATCGGTACGCGCAACGATGATGCCGTCTTCTACGCCCATTTCCAAGAATGCATAACGCAGTGCATGGATTTTGGCGATGAAGTCTTCATGAGGAACAGTTACTTTACCAGCTTGGTGTCCACACTGTTTAGCATCAGAAACTTGGTTTTCGATTTGCAGTGCACAAGCACCGGCTTCGATCATTTTCTTGGCCAGCAGGTAAGTCGCTTCTTCGTTACCGAAACCAGCATCGATGTCCGCAATAATAGGCACAACATGAGTCTGGAAACCGTCGATTTGAGCAGTGATTTCAGCAGCTTTAGCAGTATCGCCTGCTTCGTTTGCTTTGTTCAGTGCACGGAACAAATCGTTCATTTCTTTGGCATCAGCTTGACGCAAGAAAGTGTAGATTTCTTCGATCAGCGCAGGCACAGAAGTTTTTTCGTGCATGGATTGATCAGGCAATGGACCAAATTCTGAACGCAGTGCAGCAACCATCCAGCCAGACAGGTAGATATAACGACGCTCAGTAGTACCGAAGTACTTTTTGTTGGCGATCATTTTTTGTTGCGCAATGAAACCATGCCAGCAGCCTAGAGACTGGGTGTATTTGCTAGAATCAGCATCATAGGCAGCCATGTCTTCACGCATGATGGCAGCAGTATATTTGGCAATGTCTAAACCAGTTTTGAAACGGTTTTGCATTTGCATGCGTGCAGCATCTTCAGGGCTAATGTCACGCCATGTGCTGCCGAACTTTGCCTTTAATTCGCGGATTGCATCAACCGCTGTTTGGTATGTAGTCATGACATTGTCCTGTCTTGAATGGATGAAGTAATAAAGCACCTGTTCAAAAAACAGATAAATAGCGTGCTTTACTGATGGGCTGAGTCTACTTTTTATGCCATAATTTAGCTAATTTATCATTTTAATCTTCGGTATTTATTTTATGAATCTTGAGCGCGTCGATTTAAATTTGTTAATCTATCTCGATGTTTTACTTAGGGAAAAAAATGTAACACGCGCGGCTGAGCAATTGGGCGTGACTCAGCCTGCCATGAGTAACATTTTGCGTCGCTTGCGTACCCTGTTTAATGACCCTCTCCTGATTCGCTCATCTGAAGGCATGACTCCGACTGAACGGGCACTCGAATTGCAGCCACGCATTCGTGATGCGCTGGCTGATTTGTCGATGATTCTGGAACCGCGCACTGAGTTTAGACCCTTTAGCAGCTCCCGGGTTTTCCGGATTATGACCTCAGATTATGCGGAAGCCACACTGGTACCCAAGTTGGTCAAAGCGATGCGAAGCGAAGCGCCTAACGTAGTACTGGATTTTTTAACGCCCAGTGATGTGTCTTATCGGGATATGGAACAAGGCAAGGTTGATCTGGCCATTAATCGCTTTAATGAGATTCCGCAAAGCTTTCATCAGGTACTGGTCTGGCGCGATAGCTTTAGCTGTTTACTCAGTGCTAATCATCCAGCTGTGGATCATTTAAGTCTAAAAAGCTATCTGGAAGCGCAGCATATCTGGGTGTCCAAAACAGGGATGGGCGTTGGTTTTGGTGTTAATCCTGAAAAATCTGGTGGCTTGGGCTGGATTGATCAGGCATTAGAACGTATTGGTCAAAAACGTAAAATTAGTGTATTTACCCGACATTATCAAATGCCTGCGTTGTTGGCATCCAATGTGGATTTGATTGCTACTCTGCCCACTCGTATTGCTCGTTTGCAAGCAGAAGATTTGAATTTGGTGATTAAAGAGCCGCCTTTTTATATTCCAGAATTTGAACTAAAAATGGCATGGTGCCCTTTACTGCATCATCATCCAGCACATCGCTGGTTGCGTCAATTGATTATGTTTGTGGCGCGTCAGATTATTGAGGAGGAACACCGTGAGTTGTTAGCCCTTAATCCGCCGACTGAACCTTAAAAACATTGAGTAAATTAGGGCAGCACTTCTCTGCCCTTTTTTTATCATCCATACACTTCTTTCATCAGTCACCCTTAAACCATGGTTGGTGAGCTTGTCGAACCATGATAAAACCAGACTTTTGCAAGAGATCTAATTGTTCATAAGCATGTAGAGCACTTATCAACTAAATCAGTTTGGCCTGTTCCAGCTCACTTTTAAGATAGGCATAGTAAATGGGTGCAGCGACTAATCCGGCCACCCCAAAAGCACCCTGAAATACCAGCATGGCAATAAGCACTTCCCATGAGTTGGCGCGAATTTTGGCACCAACAATTTTGGCATTTAAGAAATATTCAAATTTATGGATCAAAATGAGGTAAACCAAGGTAATTGCAGCAACCGACAGTGACACGGTCAAACCAGCAATGAATACGAGCGTGTTGGAGACCAGATTTCCTATAACAGGCAATAATCCCAGTACAAAAGTCAAAATGACCAGTGTCTTAGCAAATGGCAACGCGATTCCAAAAATCGGCAGTAACACCAGAATAAAAAAACCAGACAACAAGGTATTAATGGTTGAGATTTTAAGCTGGGCAAACACGATATTACGAAAAGCATTGGCCAGTGTAATGATGCGGTTGATCAGCTCGGTTTTGAACAATGGCGGCTCATCACGTGGCATGACCTGATGCAACGACACAATGGCACCCAGCACCATGCCAATCAGCATGGTAATAAACGCATGTAACACGTATTTTCCGGTGTATTGCAGTAGCCCAATATTACGCTGTACCCATTGCATGATTTGGTTTTTTAGTTCTTCGACGCTGGCGGGCAGATAGCCCGGCAAATATACGGCAAGCTGGGTTTGCAAATCTTGAAGTACCAGTGTAATCCGGTGACTGAGTGCCGCCGCACCGCGTACATCCTGAATAATAAAACCAATCAGACTGCCTACGCTTACAATTAAAAAAGCCATTACTGTAAGGCTGAGTATAGCAACCACGACCAGTCTTGCACGGCGGCCATGAATGAACTTTTCAAAATAGGGTGTCAGTGCATTGACCATTTCATAGACCAGAAAACCGGCGATAAAACATGGCAGCAAATGCAGTGGAATGAGCAAAAGTAGCCCTAATGCCATAATAATATAACTGGCAATTAAAGCCTGCTTTTGGTTTAACAATGACATGATGCATTTTGCCCTTAATGAATTTTTAAACAAATTTTTTTAGTGAAATCTGCCAGTGAATGTAGCGTATTTATTGCAAAAAAACTGGATTTTTGGGGCACAAAACACTACAAATTTTGGAATATACAGGCGTACCAAGCGTTAAGCTATAATAGGCCAAGTTGAATCAACGTGTTAGGCAAGTTTTATCAACTGTTAACCATAATAATCGGGTGTTTTCGTGAGTTTACTGCAAAATTTTACCGTTATTGCCGTGCTGGTGCTGGCATCGGCATTTTTGTCAATTTCCGAGATTGCTTTTGCGGCTGCCCGAAAAATTAAATTAAAACTAATGGCAGAAAGTGGTGATAGTAAAGCCTTAAAAGTATTGGCACTACAGGAACAGCCGGGTAATTTTTTTGCAACCACCCAGATTGGTCTCAATGCAGTGGCTATTCTGGGCGGTATTTTGGGTGAATCGGCATTTCGACCTTATTTAGTGGAATTGGTTGCGATGGTTTATCGGGGTTCTTTTACCCAGACCATTGGCTTTACCTTATCGTTTGTATTTGTGACGTCGATCTTTGTGCTATTTGCTGACCTAATTCCCAAACGACTGGCGATGATTGCACCAGAACGCGTGGCGCTGGCTGTGATCAATCCGATTAATGTCTTTATCCGTATCTGTAAACCGCTGGCGTTTTTCATCAATATGCTGGCCAATATGCTATTCCGGCTGTTTAAGGTTAATATGACCCGTGACGACAATCTGACCTTTGATGATATTTCAGCCATTGTTGATGCAGGTGCACAGTCTGGTGTATTACAGCAGCAAGAACATCATTTTATTGAAAACGTGTTTGAGCTAGAATCGCGCACAGTTCCCTCCTCCATGACCACGCGCGAAAATGTAGTGTTTTTTTCTATTAATGAAAGTGAAGACAGTATTCGCAAAAAAATTGCCATTTATCCGCATTCTAAATTTCTGGTATGCAATGAAGATATTGACCATGTGATTGGCTATATTGATACCAAGGATATTTTGATTCGGATGCTAAACAATCAATCGCTGCTCCAGCTAAATGAAACCACCATTCGCAGTATTTTAACCATTCCGGACACGTTAACTTTATCCGAGCTGCTAGACCGTTTCCGCTCTACCAAGGAAAAGTTGGCGGTGGTCATCAATGAATATGCGCTGGTGGTAGGTATTATTACTCTAAGTGATGTGATGAGTACGGTGATGGGTGACTGGGTGAGCCCGATGCAGGATGAGCAGCAGGTGGTAAAACGTGATGATCATTCGTGGCTTATCGATGGCGGCACACCAATTGAGGATTTAAAGCGGGCGCTGGATATTGATGCACTTCCCGAAGAAGGCAACTATGAAACGGCGGCTGGCTTTATTATGTTTATGCTGCGTAAGATCCCCAAGCGTACTGATTTTGTGGAATATCATGGCTATAAATTTGAAGTGGTAGATATTGACCATTACAAGATTGACCAGCTATTGGTCACTCAGATTATTGAACCCTTGGTTTAAAAATTAAAAACTTTGTCATTGCATTGACGCTATTCTACTCAAAATTTCCTATAAAAAAAGACTGATTTTATGCGATTAAAATCAGTCTTTTTATGGATCAGCTTTTTTATGAAACAGTTTTTTTACGAATCAGTCGCCGGTGCAGTTATGGCACGTAGCGATTAATAGTTATAAAAACCAGTTTGCGCTAATTTTTATACGGTTTTGATTTAACGCACGACATCAGTATGCGTGGTACGCAGCTTGGTGCCAGCGTAAATAAGATAAGCGGCTGAGACACCCACTAAAATATAAATGATACGGGATAACATGCTCATTTCACCGAAAATGGCTTCGACCAGATTAAAGTTAAATGCCCCAACCAAGCCCCAGTTCAAGCCGCCAATAATGGTTAAAACATAAGCGATCCAGTCAATAGTATTAAAGCGCATGTCAATCTCTCCAACTTAGTTATGCTCATCAGTATGCTGATAACTATTTATTATTATGTTGAGTTGATGCAAAAATGATCTTTTTCATGTTGCGTTTACGTGGTGCTTTTAATACTAAGTCTCCAGTTGTAGTGTATTTCTTTTAATTAAGTAAAAGTTTTGGTTATATAAGCCTGCCGCATCACGTTAACCCAGATTCGGCAAGCGCACTTATTCTTTAACTCATGCGTGTGATTACATCCACTGTAATTTGTCCCTTAATTTCACGACTTCACCAATAATGGTTAAGGTTGGCGCAGCAATGCCACTGCCCTCTACTTTGGATGCAATGTCAGCCAACGTTCCGACAATCACAGTCTGCTCTGGTGTTGTCCCCTTGGATACCAATGCCACGGGCATGTCTGGCCGCTGGCCATGGGCAACCAGTTGCTGGCAAATTGTCTCCAGCCCAACTAGACCCATATACAATACCAATGTCTGGTTTTCATACACTAGCTCACGCCAAGGCAACTCGGGCGAGCCTTCCTTTAAGTGACCCGTCAGGAAACGGACGCTTTGGGCATAATCGCGATGGGTTAATGGAATGCCCGCATAGGCTGAACAACCCGATGCCGCAGTAATACCGGGTACGACCTGAAACTTGACTTTGGCCGCAAACAGCTCTTCAATTTCTTCGCCACCACGCCCAAAAATAAACGGATCACCACCTTTAAGACGGCACACGCGCTTGCCTTCTTGTGCCAAACGCACCAGCAACGCATTAATGCCTTCCTGTGGCACCGCATGGTTAGAGCGCGCCTTGCCGACATAAATCCGGTCTGCATCACGGCGACATAGATTGAGAATCGGTTCGGACACCAGACGATCATGCACAATCACATCCGCTTGCTGCATGAGACGTAGGGCTTTAAAAGTCAGCAAATCTGGATCACCCGGCCCCGCGCCAATGAGATACACCTCACCTTGCAGGTTTTGCCAATTTTCAATAAATTCAGGCATAGCCACGCTGGCCTGCTCGATATTACCAGCCAATACCTGCTCGGCAATAGGACTGGTATATAAGGTTTCCCAGAATACCCGGCGCTGGTCAGGATTGGCAATTTTTTCCTTGACTGCCGGACGCCATTGTCCTGAAAATCCGACCAGATCGCCCAGCCGCGCAGGTAAAATACCTTCAATCTGGGTGCGTAACTGGCGTGCCAATACGGGCGATGCACCACCTGTGGCAATGGAAATCAGCAACGGTGAACGATCAATAATCGCTGGCATCATAAAGCGGCAATGCGGTGGGTCGTCTACTGAATTCACCAGAATATTTTTGGCTTCACAGTCGCTAAACACCTGTGCATTCACGCTGGCATCATTGGTGGCTGCGATCACTAGACGATAGTTGCTCAGCTTCAAATGTTGTGAATAAGCCTGAGAAAGATATTGCCCTTGAGTTGTTTCGACCAATGCCTGTAACTGTGGTTCAATGGCAGGAGCCAATACATCAATGCAGGCACCGGCAGCAGCCAGCAACTGTGCCTTGCGCCATGCAATATTGCCACCCCCCACAATCAAACAACGCTGCTGGGCAAGCTTTAGGGTAATTGGCAATAAATCCATAACGCACTCACTCTCTGGTTGGCTTTAAAAGGTCAAGTCATGTGCGGTTAGTCAATACGTTGCAAGCCACCCATATAAGGTTGCAGGACTTTAGGCACAGCAATACTGCCATCGGCCTGCTGATAGTTTTCCATAATGGCAAGCAGCGTACGTCCTACCGCAAGGCCAGAACCATTCAAAGTATGTACCAACTCTGTCTTTTTCTCGCCAATTCGATAACGGGCACTCATACGACGTGCCTGAAAATCGCCCATATTGGAGCAACTGGAGATTTCCCGGTAGGTTTCCTGACTCGGAATCCACACTTCCAGATCATACGTCTTGATCGCACCAAAGCCCATATCACCGCCACACAGCAATACTTTGCGATACGGCAATTCCAGTAACTGTAAAACGCGCTCTGCATGGGCAGTCAGTTGTTCCAGTGCATCAAAAGAGTGCTCCGGCTTGACGATTTGCACCATTTCGACCTTTTCAAACTGATGCTGACGAATTAAGCCACGGGTATCACGGCCATAGGAACCGGCTTCACTACGGAAACACGGCGTATGCGCAGCGTACTTTAAAGGCAGACGATCGGCATCAATGATTTCATCACGCACAAAATTGGTGAGCGGTACTTCGGCAGTGGGAATCAGGTAAAATTCTTTTTCGCCTTGAAGTTTAAATAAATCTTCCTCAAATTTGGGAAGTTGACCTGTGCCACGCAAACTGTCGCTATTGACCAAAAAAGGCACATAGGCTTCGGTATAACCATGCTCTGTGGTATGCAAATCCAGCATAAATTGGGTGACTGCCCGTTGCAGCCGCGCCAGTGAGCCTTTGAGCACACTAAAGCGGGAACCGGTGAGCTTGGTAGCCGTTTCAAATTCAAGGCCGCCCATCATTTCACCAATATCTGTATGATCCTTAATTTCAAAATCAAACTGACGCGGCGTGCCCCAGCGCAGCACTTCAACATTGTCGTGCTCATTCTTGCCTTCGGGCACAGATTCATGCGGCAGGTTTGGAATATTCAAGGCTTTTTGTTCAATTTGCTGCTGCAATGCTGCCAGTTCAGCCTCACAGGCTTTCATTTCCTCACCGACGGCCTGCATCCGTGCCATCAGTTCAGTAGCATCACCACCGGCTTTTTTGATCTGGCCGACCTGCTTGGCACCCTGATTGCGTTCGGCTTGCAGATTTTCGGTTTTTTGCTGGATGCTTTTGCGATGACTTTCCAGCGCATTCCACTCGGCAACATCCAGTTGAATACCACGCTTGGCCAGTGCAGCATTGACAGCATCAATGTTATTTCTTAATAATTTTGGATCAATCATGATTTATGAGTAACAGCAGAAAGATTGCCAATAGTGTAAAGGCTAGACAATTGAAAATATAGTCTATTACCCTGCTTTAATAGTCCGTCTGGATGCGTAGAATTTATTGATCGTTAGCAACATCGGGCACTTATTCTATAGTCAGACTATAAAACAGGACATAAAAAAGCCTGCAACTTTGGCAGGCTCTCATGAATAAAAGTGAATTACTGATCAATCACATCGGTGCCTTTGGGCGGCGTAAAATTGAATGCACTACTATTGAGACTAGGATTTAGCTTCACATTACTAAAATTAATCGTGGTTTGCTGCCCCAATGAATCCTTTAAAATCATCTGACTTGGTGCGTTGTTAACAAAGCGCAGACCTAAGCTTTCAAATACGCCATCTTCACTTTTTGGATACAATACAAAATAAGACTCACCCGCTTTGGGCTGAGTCACCCGAAATGATTTCATAATGGTATCTGGCTGACCAGACAGTAACAGGGCTGGCGTATTGCCCACTTGATCATCCAGATTTTGACGCACAGCCTGTTCCAGATCAGGATCGTAAATCCATACTGTTTTACCGCTGGCTACGATGAGCTGTTTGGCAGGACTGGTAGTTTCCCAGCGAAACTGTCCCGGACGCTTAACCTGCATACTACCGACAAATTTCTGGTTCAGATGGGTGCTTTTTAGACCCTGATTAACCGTAGGACGCGGCGCTGTTTTATTGGTAGCCTGCGTGGTTTGTACAAAACTGGCCTGCATACTGCCCAGACGGGACAGATATTGATTGAGGCTAGCAGTCGCGGCACTTTCACTGACACCGACTGGCGTTGGTGCAGCGTGGGCGCTTAAAATAGTCGCTGGCGCAAAAAAGATGCTGGTCGTCATCAATGTAGTCAGTAATGTATTTTTAATCATTTTCATCGGATACCCTTTACTGTTAAAGCAATGTGTTAATTCAACACTGATTAATATGCCTAGCAAACTATGAATATTCTAGGTTACAAATGTGTATGGAATAGTAAAAATGTCAATGTTTTTCTGATGTTGAATAGAATGAAGGTGGTTTATGAAATATTTTGTAATACCCTATTCACAATGTAGACGCTTAAAATCAACACTATAAATTTGCAGTGTAAACAGACAATAAAAAACCCGCTAGAGCAGCGGGCTTTTATCTGTGTAAACAGTGAGGTCTTACACTACATTAACGTAGCGACGGCCAAAAGCGCCTTTAACTTCAAACTTTACTACACCATCAGCAGTAGCAAACAGGGTATGGTCACGACCAAGACCTACGTTTGCACCCGGATGAAATTCGGTACCACGTTGACGCACGATGATGTTACCAGCAACAACAGTTTGACCGCCGTAAACTTTAACACCCAGCATCTTTGGATTGGAATCACGACCGTTACGTGTGGATCCACCAGCTTTCTTGTGAGCCATGTCTTATACTCCTCGTGTGATTAGCCGTCGATACCAGTAATTTTCAGCTCGGTAAACCATTGACGGTGACCTTGCTGCTTACGGTAGTGTTTACGACGACGCATTTTAACGATGCGAATTTTGTCGTGACGACCATGACCAAGCACTTCTGCGGTTACGGTAGCGCCAGCAACTACTGGTGCACCAATTTGAATGCTGTCGCCATTCACAACCATCAATACATCATCAAATGTAAGGGTTGCGCCAGTTTCAGCTTTTAACAGTTCAACTTTTAGCGTTTCGCCAATAACAACACGATGCTGTTTGCCGCCGCTTTGAATTACTGCGTACATAAATGTACTCCATCATGCCCGTGTCTTCGTGCCGATAATGGATTTTATCGATCTTAAAACGAACGCCACTGGGGGTACTTGCAAGGGGACGTATTTTAGGCAAAGGCAGGGACTTTGACAAGGTATTTTGTAGGCTTTTAACCATATTGCTGGTTAGGCTCTGGTTTTATTACCTTAATTAAAAATAAACTGTTGAATATAGTACTGGAAGTTGTGTTTTTGACTGGTTAGCATACGCTGGATATGCCAGTCGCTTCAGAGCATCAATATTGATACCGCCTGATCGCTGACCAGCTTGTTTTATGGTCTGGTTTTTTGCTGTGTTGTTGGGTGTTACCGTATTTATTGTCTTATAAAATACAATACATTTTTAGGGTTTTTAAACACTATGGTTGATTTTAAACAGGATATTCTTGCCCCTGTCGCCAGCGACTTTGCTGCAATGGATCATTTTATTCAGACTGGCATTAATTCCAAGGTGCCTCTGGTGATGTCGGTGAGTCGCTATGTGGTGGAAGCCGGTGGCAAGCGTATGCGCCCCCTGATGTGCCTGCTGGCCGCACGTGCCTGTGATCCTGTAGACAATGAGGCCAGCCTGCGTCTTGCAGCGATTATTGAGATGTTGCATACCGCCACCCTGGTGCATGATGATGTGGTGGATGAATCAGGACTGCGCCGTGGTCGCCCGACCGCCAATGCCACCTGGAGCAATGCCACAGCCGTACTGGTGGGTGATTACCTGATTGCGCGAGCCTTTGATCTGCTGGTTGGGCTAAAAGATTTTGGACTGCTACAGGAATTTTCGTCAGGGACTTGCGAGATTGCCGAAGGGGAAGTCATGCAATTGCAGTATCAGCATAATCCTGATACCGATGAAAGCATTTACCTCAAGATTATTCATGGCAAAACCTCACGCTTGTTTGAACTGGCTACCGAGGGTGCGGCTATTTTGACAGGTCAACCTCAGCATCGTGCTGCGCTCAAAGCCTATGCCGGACACTTTGGCAATGCGTTCCAGATGGTGGATGATATTCTGGATTACACCTCTGATGCAGATACTTTGGGCAAGAATATTGGTGATGACCTGATGGAAGGCAAACCCACCCTGCCCCTGATTGCAGCCATGATGAAAGCAGCGCCAGATGAGCAACAATTATTAAAAACAACCATCCAGACCGGTGGCGTAGAATCGCTCGACCAGATTATCCGCATTGTTCAGGATTCGGGCGCACTGGATTATTGTCGCCAGCGTGCGACTGAAGAAACCCATCTTGCAGTTGCTGCACTGAACAGTTTGCCTGAGTCTGTGTATCGGCAGGCGCTGGAGAGTCTGGCACGTCTGGCGCTAACGCGTATTAGCTAATTGAGTGAATGCTAAGCCGCTGCGCGATTAGGCACTATATTCATGCGCTACATTTTTTTATACCGGAATCCTGCCAGTTATGCACATTGAATTTCATGATCTGTTTGAGAGCATGGAGGCCCAGTTAAAAAAAGAGGACTTTAGCCAAGCGACTCCGGACACACTGGTTGAGCTGGTGGCGCGTTTACGCCCCAAAGATGCAAATGATGAACAGGAAATCGAGGCACGGATTGGCGCTTTAATTGAGCTGTTAATTGCCAAGCCGCATGATGCCACGGTGCTGCACGACTATATTATGTCTACCTTGGCGAGCTACCAACAGATTAGTTTGTATGCGGACAATACCCTGCTGGGCAATGAAAGTTTTTTTAGTGAGCTGAGTCACCGGATTGGCAATCATTTTTTGCCGCCCCTGCGTGACCAGAGTCAGTTAAGTGATGTATTCCGCCAGATTTTTTGCCATCGTTATGATCCGGTCTGGCTAGATAATATTGATCTGGCGTGCTGGCAAGAGCTAATGACCTTAATTATCCAGCCGTATGGCCGGATTGATTTGCGGGTACAGGCACGTGAACAGGTTTTGAATGCCATGATGGTAATTTCGTACCGGATCACTGCCTTAAGCCTTGACCCTGAATTTGCGCATGCTTATCCCGATCTGAATGAATATGAATCACCCTTTTTAATCCAGAACCGGGAAATACTGGATTTTATCCAGCGTTACCGTGAATACACCTCGGCAGAAAATCTGCGCTGGCCACCAGTGTTACCTGATGAGAAACAGGCATTGGTGATGCTGGATCAGTGTAGCGATGTACTAAGCCGTATCAAGCGAAGTACCCGACGCAATGGAGTCAGTCTAAGCCTGACCAATATTTTAATTAAAATGGATCAATGCCTGACCCGAATCGAGCTATTGTTTTATTTATTACTGGATGATGCAGCTCAGGTGCAGGATTCGCTGATTGCTTTGTTACGCCAATTGACCAAAACCCAGCTGGATACCACCAGCATCCGCGGACTGGTGTCGGTGAGTACCGAGCTGCTGGCACGACAGGTCACCGAAAATGCCAGCCGCACCGGTGGGCATTATGTGAGTACCGATAAACGGGGCTTTGTGGACATGTATCGCTCGGCAGCAGGTGCCGGCATGATCATTGCCTGCATGGCCACGCTGAAGATACTGGCCAAAAAACTCATCCTTGCGCCGTTAAGTCAGGCATTTATTTACAGCATGAATTATTCGCTGGGGTTTATGCTGATTCATATTCTGCATTTTACCGTGGCGACCAAACAACCTGCGATGACTGCGGCAGCGCTGGCCGCAACCGTCCAGCAAAATATTGGCAATCGTGCTGCACAAATGGCCGAGTTGGCCGAACTGACCGTTAATATCATGCGCACCCAGTTTATTGCCATCCTTGGCAATATGTCGATTGCCATGCCCACTGCCTTTGTGATTACTTCTTTTTGGCAGATCAGCACTGGACACCCGCTGCTCTCCCCGCAAAAAGCGGAGTACGTGCTACACAGTATTAATCCATTCACTTCGCTGGCCATTCCACACGCAGCCATTGCCGGCGTATGCCTGTTTTTGTCTGGGCTGATTGCAGGTTACTACGACAACTTGGCGGTGTATCGCAAGATTGGGCCACGAATGCGTCAACATCCCAGACTGATTCAATGGCTGGGGACTGAAAGACTGGATCGTGTTGCTGCGTATATTGAGCGCAATCTTGGGGCGCTGGCTGGTAATTTCTGGTTTGGGGTTATGCTGGGCAGTATGGGTACTATTGGCTTTATTTTGGGTCTGCCCATCGACATTCGCCATATTGCCTTTGCTTCCGCCAATTTTATTCAGGGCTTGATGTGTGTGGATGGCATGCCGGACATTGGACTGGTGCTGGTATCACTGTTGGGCGTATTGCTCATTGGCCTGACTAACCTCATGGTGAGTTTTGGTTTGGCGCTGTTTGTGGCCTTGCGTTCACGTCAGGTCAAGTACGAGCAATGGCGTCCGCTGTTACGCTTGCTGATTACCCATTTTATGACTCGTCCATCTGATTTTTTCTGGCCGCCCACAGAAGACACTAATACTCCCTCATCTGACGATAAACCAACCTCTCATTAAGCAGCGCTTAAAATTCTAATTACTTTTACTTGATGAAAGCCTTGATTTATAGTTAAAAAATAATTGGTTACTAATATTTCATCGTAATTTTAGACTATTTTAAAAAAATAAGCTTGATTAAAGTGTACTGGCTGGTACACTTTTAGCCACCGTAAAGATGACAATTATTTTATGCTTGATGGTAAGCACTGTGACAATAACTTTGGGTAAGAATCCACAAGGCGCGATCAAAGCCAGATTGCTGATGGTAGTGTTTCTGGCTGCCCTATGTTTTAGCCTGTTGGCCATCATTGTTCAATACCCTGAGGTCACAACACAAGAAACCCGCCTGTTATGGCAGATTCATCAAGCGCACAACACGGCACTGGATCAAATTGCGCTGGTATTGGCATATCTAGGCGGCATGCCTGCCATGTTTCTAATGACCCTGTTGCTCAGTGTGGTGGCCTTGTGCAGAAACCGCAAAGATTTTATAGGCTTGATCTGGGCTGCTTTTTTGGGTGCGATGAGTATAGGCTGGCTGTGTAAGGCTGGCTTTTCGCGTTTGCGCCCAGTGGTTTGGCAGCAAATTGCACCTTTTTATGGCGATTCCTTTCCTAGCAATCACAGTTTATATGCAGTCACATTGGCGGCAGTGCTGCTGGTCATGCTGTTTCATACGCCATGGCGCGCGCTGATGTTGCTCTGTGGCAGCGTATGGATCGTGGTCATGGGGATTTCGCGCCTTTATCTGGGGGCACATTTCCTCACCGATGTACTGGCGGGCTGGAGTCTGGGTATGGCGTGGATGGGTTTACTGTGCTGGCTCTTTATTCATTTTGATCTTTTCCGGCTGAACCCTTTTCAGCCAAATCATTTTCAACATCGCGCCAGCAGGTTTGCTGGCAATCATGAGGTGTAATTATGTTGTTAGCAAAACAATGGGCGCGCGTGGCGGTGTACTCGACCTTGGCTGCCAGTATTGCGCTGGCGGGCTGTAATAAAAAAGAAGAAGCAGCCGGCGGTGCAGCAGGAGCACAGCAAATGCCGCCACCTGAAGTGACCGTGATCGTGGCGCAAAAGCAGGCTGTTGAACAAACCGTTGATCTGGCTGGTCGTACCGCAGCGTATCAGGTGTCTGAAGTGCGTCCACAAGTGAGCGGGATTGTACAAAAACGCCTGTTTGTAGAAGGCAGCTATGTTAAAGAAGGCCAGCCGCTGTATTCGATTGATGCCAACACCTATCAGGCAACTGCCAGCAACGCCCGCGCTGCGCTGAACCGCCAGCAGGCCAACCTGAATGCACTCAAAGTCAAAGAACGTCGCTATAAGCAACTGGTCGGCAGCAATGCAATCAGTAAGCAGGAATATGACGACATTGCCGCACAGGTAGCGCTGGCCGAAGCTGATGTCGCGGCCAGCCGTGCCACGCTGGAAAATGCCAATATCAGTCTGGGTTATGCCACTGTGCGAGCGCCTATTTCTGGCCAGACTAGTCGCTCCAATGTTACTGCCGGTGCCCTAGTCACTGCTGGGCAAGCTGATCCTCTAGTGACCATCCAGCAGCTTGATCCGGTATATGTTGATATTAGCCAGTCGAGTGCTGACCTGCTACGCCTACGCCAGCAAATGAATAAAGGTCAGCTATCTGGTGCTGACAGCAGCGCGCGCGTCAAACTTACCCTTGAAGATGGCAGCACTTATCCGGTTGAAGGTCGTCTGGCATTTTCTGGCGTGAGTGTGGACCCGAGCAGCGGTGCAGTGACATTGCGGGCGATATTTGCCAATCCATCACAATTGCTGTTGCCGGGCATGTATGTGACTGCCCGACTGGTTCAGGGTGTTAACAACAATGCTTACCTGATTCCACAACAGTCTGTGATGCGCACGCCACAAGGTCAGGCCACGGTCTATGTAGTAAGTCCACAGGGTGAAGTGCAGTTGAAAGATGTGCAAACTGTCGGTACACAGGGTGACAAGTGGATTGTGAGCAGTGGGCTTCAAGATGGTGACCGCGTGATTTATGAAGGTATTCTGAAAGTTAAACCGGGTGCCAAGGTCAAGACTGTATTGGCCAGTTCCACCCCACAAGGTGCGCCAGCTGCAGGCGGTACTGCCAACACTACTGATGCAAATAAGACCAACAGCAGCAATGCCACAAGCAACAGTGCAAGTAAAAACAGCGCGCCTGCGGGTCAAACCAATAACACCAGTCAACCAGCTCAGAAAGCTGGACAAAGTACTGGTACATCTGCTCAAACTTAAGGAGCGGTGATTCATGTCACGTTTTTTTATTGATAGACCCATTTTTGCATGGGTTATCGCCATTATTATGATGCTGGCTGGGGTGTTGTCTATCTTCAGTATGCCGGTATCGCAGTACCCCAGTATTGCGCCGCCCAATATTGCAATAAGTGCCTTTTATCCAGGTGCTTCTGCAAAAACGGTTGAAGATTCCGTTACCCAGATTATTGAACAACAAATGAAAGGGCTGGATGGTCTGAACTATATGACCTCTACCAGCTCATCCGATGGCGCTGTTTCAGTGTCGTTAAGCTTTAAGGCTGGAACAGACCCGGATACTGCTCAGGTACAGGTACAAAACAAACTACAGGCTGCGATGGCGTTGCTACCGCAGGAAGTACAGCGCCAAGGGGTTACGGTCAACAAGTCTGCCCGTAACTTTATGATGGTACTGGGCTTTGTTTCCAAAGATGGTTCTATGAACCGCAATGATATTAGCGATTATATGGTGTCTAATATTGTTGACCAGATGAGCCGGGTTGAAGGCGTGGGTGAAGTCACGGTATTTGGTGCCCAGTATGCCATGCGCATCTGGATGGATCCTGCCAAAATGCTCAGCTATCAGCTGATGCCATCAGACATCAGTGCGGCTATTCAGGCACAAAATGCACAGGTCTCTGCTGGACAACTGGGTGGCTTGCCTGCCGTCGAAGGACAGGCGTTAAATGCCACCGTGACAGCACAGAGTCGCCTGCAAACCCCGGATGAGTTTCGCAATATCCTGCTCAAAACTATGCCCGATGGCGCACAGGTATTACTCAAAGATGTCGCGCGGGTTGAGCTAGGTGGTCAGGATTACAACATTACCTCGTTTTATGATGGCAAGCCTGCTGGTGGTCTGGCCATTCGGCTGGCAACAGGTGCCAATGCGCTGAATACGGCTGAAGCAGTTGAACAGCGTGTGAATGAACTCAAAGCCTCTTTTCCGGCAGGGCTGGATGTGGTTGTTCCGTATGACACTACGCCATTTGTAAAACTGTCGATTGAAGAAGTCGTCAAAACACTAGTTGAAGCCATTATTCTGGTCTTTCTGGTGATGTTCCTATTCCTGCAAAGCTGGCGCGCGACCATTATTCCTACCATTGCCGTTCCGGTAGTAATTTTGGGAACATTTGCCATTATTAACCTGCTGGGCTTTTCGATCAACACTTTAACCATGTTTGGTATGGTGCTGGCGATTGGTCTGCTGGTCGATGATGCCATCGTGGTGGTGGAAAACGTTGAGCGGATCATGGGCGAGGAAAAACTTGGCCCGCGTGAAGCCACCCGGCGTTCCATGGATCAGATTACTGGGGCATTGATCGGGATTACCACCGTACTGTCGGCAGTGTTTATTCCGATGGCGTTTTTTGGTGGGTCAACCGGGGTCATTTACCGGCAGTTTTCGGTCACACTGGTGACTTCCATGGTGTTGTCGGTGATTGTGGCATTGATTTTAACCCCTGCCCTGTGCGCCACGATTCTCAAGCGTGACGATGCCGAACATCAGGAGCGTTCCGGATTCTTTGGCTGGTTTAACCGCACCTTCAATAAAGCCAGTCACCGTTATCAAAGTGGTGTTGGGTTTTTGCTCAAGCGCAGTGTATGGCTGGGTCTGGTGTATGTGGCGGTGATTGGTTTGCTGGCAGTGGTCTTTATGCGCCTGCCCTCGGCTTTTTTGCCAGAGGAAGATCAGGGTATTATTATTTCCATGGTGCAGCTACCGGCGGGTGCCACGCAGGAACGTACCATCAAGTCACTGGAAAATGTTCAAAATTACTTTTTGAACAATGAAAAAGACTTGGTACAGGGTGTGTTTACCGTGGCTGGTTTTAGCTTTAGTGGTACAGGCCAGAACTCCGGTATTGCATTTGTGCGCCTAAAAGATTGGGATGAGCGCAAGGCTGATGACCAAAAAGCCAAAGCGATTGCTGGTCGTGCCATGGGCGCTTTTTCACAGTTTAAGGATGCTATGGCGTTTGCCTTTACCCCGCCTGCCGTAATTGAACTGGGTATTGCGGGTGGCTTTGACTTGCAGCTAAAAGATATTGGCGGCATTGGTCATGACAAGCTGATGGAAGCGCGTAACATGCTGCTGGGCATGGCGAGTCAGAACAAGTCGGTGGTGGGTGTTCGTCCCAATGGGCAGGAAGACACACCGCAATATAAAGTGGATATTGACTATGCCAAAGCCGGCGCACAAGGTGTGAGTGTGACCGCCATTAATAATGTACTGACCACAGCGTGGGGCGGTAGCTATGTCAATGACTTTATTGATCGCGGCCGCGTTAAGCGGGTTTACCTGCAAGGTGACGCCAACTCGCGCATGAGTCCTGATGACCTGAACAAATGGTATGTACGAAACACCAATGGCGACATGGTGCCGTTTTCATCCTTTGCAACTGGTCGCTGGACGTATGGTTCGCCACGTCTGGAACGCTATAACGGTTCGCCATCGCTGAATATTCAGGGTAATGCGGCACCGGGTTTGAGTAGTGGTGAAGCCATGGCGGCCATGCAACAGATGATTGCCAAGCTGCCACCGGGTGTGGGCTATGAGTGGACAGGTCTGTCGCTGGAAGAACAAACTTCCGGCAAACAGGCGCCGTTATTGTATGCCTTGGCGATTATCGTGGTGTTCCTATGCTTGGCAGCACTGTATGAAAGCTGGTCTGTGCCTTTTGCAGTATTGCTGGTGGTGCCTCTGGGGATTCTGGGTGCGGTTGCCTTTACCCGTTTTGAAAACCTGAATAATGATATTTACTTTCAGGTGGCCATGCTTGCGGTAATTGGTTTGTCGGCCAAAAATGCGATCCTGATTATTGAGTTTGCTGAAGAATTGCGCGAAAAAGGTCAGTCATTGACCAACGCCATTTTGGAAGCCGTGCGCATGCGTTTGCGCCCGATTATCATGACCTCACTGGCCTTTGGGCTTGGTGTGGTGCCACTGGTGCTGAGTAATGGTGCCGGTGCCGGTAGCCAGAACGCGGTTGGTACGGGTGTACTGGGCGGGGTGATTTCTGCCACGTTCCTTGGTATCTTCTTTATTCCTATTTTTTACTTCTGGGTACGCAGCCTGTTCAAGGGCAAAACCGTCACCCCGGAAGATCATCGTATTACTGATCAGACTCAGGAGCCTTAAGCATGCGTTTAACAGGGTCAACTTATGGTCGGGGACTGGCGCTTGGTGCGCTGGCTCTGGCACTGGCAGGCTGTCAAAACCTGCGTGGACCTGAGCCGGATTCTTCGGTTGCTGTTCCTACGGTATACCAGAACCTGCCGGATGGTTATGAAGGTGCCAATGGCCCTACCATTGCAGCGCAGGGCTGGCAGGAATTTTTTAGTGATAGCCACTTGCATCAGCTCATTACACTCGGGCTTGCCAATAACCGGGACTTGCGTACTACCGTGCTGAATATTGAACGGGCACGGCAGCAATACCGGATTAGTGACAATGCCCTATTGCCAACGGTTAATGTCTCAGCTGGGGCAAACCGCCAGCAAACCATTCAGACCAATGATCCCTATACCAACTATTCGGTGGGTCTTGGGGTCACGGCGTATGAGCTGGACTTTTTTGGTCGGGTACGTAACCTGCGTGATGCTGCGCTAGATACATTTTTGGCCACCCGCAGCGCCCGTGATGCCACGCAAATTAGCCTAATTGGCCAAATTGCACAGGCATGGACGGCGATTTCCTATGACATGGCGCAGTTACGGCTGGCCGAGCAAACCCTCAAGGCACAGGAAGAAGCCTATCGGCTGAACAACCGCCGCTTTGAGGTGGGCATTGATAGTGAAGTCACCGTGCGTCAAGCGCAAATCAGCGTGGAAACAGCGCGTAATGACGTGGCAGCGTTCAAGACCCAGATTGCACAGGATCGTAACTTGCTAGAATTGCTGGTAGGTCAGGCCATTCCAGCGGACTTGATGCCGACCACGCAGATTAGCCAGATTACCCGCAATACAGTTCTGGGTGCAGGTCTGCCCAGTGATTTACTACAAAACCGTCCTGATATTAGCAATGCTGAATATCAGCTTCGGGCAGCGGGTGGCAATCTGGGCGCAGCACGGGCACGGTTATACCCCAGCATTAGCCTGACGGGTTCTGCCGGTTTGGCCAGTACTGATTTGTCTGACCTGTTTAAAAATGGCGCGTTTGTGTGGAGCATTGGCCCACAACTGGACTTGCCCATTTTTGATGCCGGAACACGTCGTGCCAATGTCAAAATTGCTGAAGTGGATCAGGATATTGCCTTAAACAACTACGAAAAATCGGTGCAAACTGCGTTTCGTGAAGTTAAGGATGTACTGGCCACCCGCGCGACCATCAATGATCGCCTGAGTGCGCAAACCCGATTGGTGGATGCAACCAATACCAACTATCGCCTGTCCAATGCCCGCTTTAGAGCCGGTATTGACAACTACCTGACTGTACTAGATGCCCAGCGTAGCCAGTATGCCGCGCAGCAAGCCTTACTGTCCTTGCAGCAGGCCAATCTCAATAGCCAGATTAATCTGTACAAGGTTCTGGGTGGTGGTATTCAGGCATTTTCAGGTGCAAATGGTAACACGGCAGCACCCGTATCGACTGATTCGGTAAGCAGTCCTGTCAACAATGCGACCACTACACCGTAGTAGCCAATCGTGGTATAGAATTATGGCGTAAAATCATGGTGTAAAAATAACACCTTGAAAAAACGGAGCACCATGCTCCGTTTTTTTGTACTTTCATTTTTGGCATGTGCTTGAGAAAAGTTTGAGCTTGTTTGTAAAGTACTTTTCAATAGTATTGCTTTTACATGGCTAGGCGTTAACAAGGCTAACAAGCTGGGATTTTTATTGTTTTGATCAGCTTATTGTTGATCCGGTTCATGCTGATAAGATAGTTGTGTATCAACCATGACTGACAGTTTTTTATAAATCAATCAAGTTGTAGACCACTTCATGCTGGTCATGCAATTAGCGCCCCTGAAACCACGCCATTGGTTTTTTAAGCTTATCGGAAAAAGTCGCATGACGATATTTCCATGCGTCCTGCTCACAGCGCCGACATAGGGGAAAATCTGATTTGCCCTGCTTCGGATAAAGCACTGTGTTGTAATTACAATGACGGCAGACAATTTTTAAAGGCAGCACTGGAAATACCATTTTCCTTACACTCTTTATTTAGGACTCAAATTAGCCCGCATACCGTGATAGCAGTCACTTCATGCTTGCTATTGTTTAGACTGAAATCAAACTCAGGAGGGTTGGGCACAGCCCATATCACGAGGTCAAATTATCTTCAGCGCACGTCGACCCTGTTTGGCTTCATTTGGTAAGAACACGTGATGATGAAACCACTGACCGGCTCTAAATACAAATTTACTTAAAATTTTTTCTTTAATCAATACCAAAAGATACAAAAGCTAACGTAACGGATGATTGATAAGCTATTTAGTATACAAATGTATTTTTATGTAAATTAATTTTTAATTCAATGTTAAATTTTTCTTATAAATCATAGTGTTTTGGCTAAGCTGTCCAGCTTTTTTCAACCTTGTGAATTCTAAATTTTTTAAAATTTGCAGTTGCTATGTTTTTATCATGGATTGCTTTGAGACAGGTTATTCGGCTATAGCCTACCCGAATAACCCGCTTAAATTTACCAATCAACCCATCAGCAAATGACCCGGCTGCAAGGGCGTAATGCCTTCGCGGGTGGCCACAAATTCTGGCCGTGGGCTTAGGTCACCCAGCGGTTGTTGCAACTGGTTGTGAATACTGTTGTAGACAAAAAAAGCATTGCTGCGCGAATACGGCGTAATGTTGCTGTTGGAACCATGCATCAGGTTGCAATCAAAGAAAATTACGCTGCCTGCCTTGCCGGTACAGGAATGAATCCCGCCAATATCCGCCAGATATTGTAAAAGGATCGCATCAGGCACACCGTATTCCTGTTTTTTGAGTGATTTTTTATAGTGCTCATCCGGTGTTTCACCCTGACAGGACACGTAATGCTGGTGCGAACCGGGAATGACCAGCAATGGGCCGTTATGCTCGTCATTGTCAGTCAGCAATATCGAGCAACTCAGGGCGCGCATATTGGGCATGCCATCTTCACTGTGCCAAGTTTCAAAATCCGAGTGCCAGTAGAATTCCTTGCCATGCAACCCGGGCTTATAATTAATACGCGACTGATGCACGTAGACTTCGCTGCCCAGTAATTCACGTGCGACATTGAGCACCCGCGCATCACTCACCAGACTGGCAAAAATATCACTCAAGCGATGTACATTAAAAATCGAACGCACTTGCTGACTGCTACGTTCGGTAATGGCCTCAGGACGGTTTTGCTGCGCGTAGTCATGGCGCATGTCCTGCAAATGATTGAGTAACAGGCTCACTTCATCGCTGTTAAACAGGTCATCAATCTGCAAAAAACCCTGGGTCTGGTAATTTTGTTTTTGCCGGTCGCTCAACTGCTGCACAGGCGGTTCGGTATATACGACCGGATCCTGACGGGCGACAATCCCCGCACTGCTGTTGGTGCGGGTCAAATAAGGATTATTCAGTTGCATAAACGCTGCATCTCCTGATTATTCTGGCGTGATGAATTACAAACGCTGAGGCGTGGACACAGGCTTAAACCTGTGCCGTCCGCATTTGCTCCGGTGTGGCATACACGCCATCTTCATCATGCACTTCGGTACCCACCAAAGGCGGATTAAAGGTACAGATCAGCTTCAAGTCCGCCGTGGTGGCGCGCAAATAGTGGTTGTCGTGCTTGTTTAGCGCGTACAGGGTGCCGGGGACAATTTTAAAAATCTCACCGGTTTCAATCAGCTCTACCTCGCCCTCACCGCCAACGCAATACACGGCTTCCAGATGGTTTTTGTACCAGATATGGGTTTGGGTGCCGGCAAAAATAGTGGTTTCATGCATGGAAAAGCCCATGCCATCTTCTTCGAGCAACAGGCGACGGCTGGCCCAGGTTTCGGTTTGTACATCACGCGATGTATTCAAAATATCCTGTAAGCGACGAACGATCATGCACGAGCCTCCTGTACAGCAGCTTTAGTGGTTTTTGGGGTTAATGGCAGTTCTGCGGTTTGTTCATGTTGCTGCACGATGCTGGCAATGGATTTGGACAGCAGCTCAAGTCCTTTTTCCAGTTGTTCCACTTCAATGGTGAGTGGTGGCAGCAATTTGACCACTTCACCCAGACTGCCTGAGGTTTCAATAATCAGACCCAGCTCAAACGCCTTGCTGGTGACTGCATCGGCCCATTCAGGATTGGCAAACACGATGCCTTGCATCATGCCGCGACCACGCTGTTTGAGGCCAGCCTGCGGATATTGCGCGACCATATCTAACAGATGCTTTTTAATCAGCTCGCCTTTTTGGGCAATCTCTTGTGCAAAGGCATCATCTTTCCAGAAATGCTGAATGGCAGAGGTAGCAGTCACAAAAGCCAGATTGTTGCCCCGGAACGTGCCGTTGTGCTGTCCCGGTTTCCAGTTATCCAGTTCTGGTTTCATCAGTACCAGTGACATGGGCAGCCCAAAACCGGACAGGGATTTGGATAGGGTGACGATATCGGGCTTGATTCCCGCACGCTCAAAACTAAAGAACGTTCCGGTACGCCCGCAGCCTGCCTGAATATCATCGACAATCAATAGGATTTCAAAACGCACACACAGCGCCGCTAACCGTTTAAGCCAGTTTAGGCTGGCCGTATTTAAGCCCCCCTCACCCTGCACACATTCCACAATGATGGCGGCTGGTAAATCTACGCCACTACTGCGGTCAGCCAGCAGCTTTTCCAGCATCGCAATGGTATCTACATCTTCACCAAAATAACCAGCATAGGCCGCATGATGAACATCCGACAGATTAACGCCAGCAGCTTCACGGAACTTCTGGTTGCCAGTAAGTGCCAGTGATCCCAGACTTACCCCATGAAAACCATTGGTAAAGGCAATCACATTGCTACGGCCTGTATTGTTGCGCGCCAGCTTAATGGCCGCTTCGACCGCGTTTGTTCCGGTTGGGCCAGTAAACTGGATTTTATAATCGAGCTTACGCGGTTTTAAAATGTGCGCTTCAAAGGTCTGCATAAACTCTTTCTTGGCTTGGGTAGCCATGTCCAGACCATGCACTACGCCATCGTCCAGCATGTATTCAATCACGCTTTTTTTCAGGATTGGATGATTGTGGCCATAATTGAGTGAGCCGGCACCCGCTAGAAAATCAATGTACTGTCGGCCATCTTCATTGATCAGCAAGGCATTTTTGGCAGAACAAAATACAGTGGGAAACGAACGGACATAGCCACGCACTTCAGATTCAAGGCGATTAAAAATATTCATAAATGACTCCATCAGGTTTTTTTAAAAATTGGCTTACGATAATTTGCAATAAAAAGGTCACTTCACGGTTTTCATTCAGGTTGCACCGCATCAACGCTGGCAAGGCAATAGTTCTTACCATTGCCATGCGCCAATCCGGTATAAGTCCTCGGCTTCATGCGCTTCTGCGCCTTGCAGTTCTATGTCGTGATGCGTAAACGAATTAGACGAATCCGCTGTATGCTCTGGCATGGCGATGGGTTGCATTTCTTGCGCAGAAAACAGTGAATGTTGCTGGCAATCTACTTGGTGGCGCTGCGCAAAACGGCGAAACAGGCGCTGCGATGCCATGTTACCCGGTGAAATGGTGGTTTCCAGAAAGTGCAAGTTATTCTGTTGCAACGCATAACGCGCCACGTGATCCAACAAGGCTGAGCCAAGGCCACTGCCCTGCTGATTGGGTGCAATGGCGATTTGCCATAAAAAATAAGTATCGGGCTGGGTAGGCTTGATATAACCGGTCACTGCCCCACATAGCTGTCCATCGCGGATCGCCACAAAGCAGGTTGAAGCATGATGCAAGGCCAGCAAGGCATAGGCATACAGCGAATTGACATCGAGCGGTGGACAAGCACAAATCAGTGCATGCAGGGCGCGGGCGTCTGCACGTTGCAATGGACGAATATGAACAGACGCTGTCGTGCTGGACTGGTCTTGCTGAAGCGCTGCGTCAGATGGCAGCATAGATACTGATGTGTCCACTCTATTTCCTTGTCTTGGCATGGCTGCAACCGCATTGGCACAACCATGGATGGATATAAAGTGGAATCAGGAATGACAGGCTAACAAGCCACGCAATAAACAAGTTATGCAAAAACAAGCTAAGCACTAAATGAATAAAGCAACAAACAAAACAACAAATAAGGCAACAATCAAATAAAGCAAATGAGGTATAGCATTGAAATCAGGTGATGACATTTTACCCGGCTTTAAATATCCGGTGTTGGCACCTTGGCTTCGAGCAATTCGGTAAAACGTTCCAGCGTGACCATCAAGGTAGTGCGCTCCTCGGCAGACAGCATTTGTAGCGCCACTGAAAAGCCTTCCGGCAAGGCAGAGGGCGACAATGCCAGCAACTCATGGCCTTTGTCAGTCAAGTTCACATAGACCTGACGCCGATCCTGAGTGGCTCGGGCACGCTGTACCAGTCCTTTTTCCTCAAGCCGGTCTACAATACCTACCACCGTACTGGGACTTAAATAAATTGCCTTGCCAATGGCCGACTGGGTGCAAGCGCCCATTTCAGCAATTGTAAGCAAGGCAACCAGTTGCGGCGTGGTGACCTGATAACGCTGTACCAGCCGTTTTGAATACAGCTCAACACACTGCTCAATTCGGCGTACACTTTGTAAAATGCGGACAGCATCATTCATGTTGGGCAATACAGAAAAAAGAACCGTGTCATTTTACGCTGATTACCCGCGGCTGTCCTGTAGTTTCAGTCAAATCCCCTGCGACCTGCATCAACCCTGCAGAACCCAGAAACGCACTAGCAATAATTTCAAATTAAAATCAAACACCTGTACAAAGTATCATGCCTGAATCTGCACTCTCATTTACTTGCCTATGTTGTCAATCCTGACCCCATTGAAGTGGGCAAAGTATAAACAGGCATTCGTTACAGATCAAATCAGTTCAATAATATTAGTTTGATATCAAACTATTTATAAAATTATTTTATTCAAAAATTTATTTAAAATCAGTCATATAAATTCTTATGTTTTTTTGTGTAATTTATGCTCAAATCTAGGAGTAATGTAGGCATAACCGAAAACAGATGGGTTACAAAAATTGGCTTAATTGCCCGATTGTTGTGGCATATTTGGTCAATACAGGGTATGTATGGTCAAGTGTATAGCGTGCTCAATTCGTATCATTGCGGGCAAAGCCAGACTCACTCATATCAGGATTTTGAGTACAGGTGCTTGGGGATTACCCCTATAAAATCCTGCTGATCAGCAAAAAATGTGGTTAAAAAATTAAGGGAAATAAACAATGCTTGGGCAACAGCTGAATTTACAAGAACTGGCCAATACCCCTTGGGACGTGGTGGTGATTGGTGGCGGTATTACCGGAGCAGGTATTTTTCTGGAAAGCGCACGACGCGGATTGAAAGTGCTGTTGCTGGAACAACAGGATTTTTCGTGGGGTACCTCTAGCCGCTCGTCCAAAATGGTGCATGGCGGCTTGCGCTATATTGCTCAGGGCGATATTCCGCTCACCCATCATTCACTAAAGGAACGCGAACGCCTGCTCAAGGAACTGCCGGATCTGGTGGTGCGTATGTCGTATTTTTTCCCAATCCGCAAGGGTCAGTTTCCTGGTCGCCTGTCCATGCAAATGGTGATGATTGCCTACGATGCACTGGCCAGTATCAAAGACCATGAATGGCTGGATGCCAATGCCGTCAAGACGCTGTTTCCAGCCCTGAACGGCAAACAACTCAAGGGTGCATTACGTTATACCGATGCACTGACTGACGATAGCCGTTTGGTGATTCGAGTGCTTCAGGAAGGCTGCCTTGAAGGTGGCATGGCGCGCAATTACAGCAAGGTCAGCCAGATTACCCAGTCCGAAGATGGCAGTCTGCAATTGACCGTGACCAATACACGACACTCAGAAACCAAGCCAGCAGAAACCAAGCCAGCGTCCGTGTGCATTTCGGCCAAACACGTCTTTAATGCAACCGGCCTATGGGCGGATCAGTTATCCGGCACTGCACCGCGTATTCGTCCGCAGCGTGGTAGTCATTTATTTATTGCCAAAGACCGCTTAGCTGTTGAAAGCTGTCTGACCCTGCTGCATCCGGACGACAAGCGCTACGTGTTTGTGTATCCGTGGAAAGGCGAAACCTGTATCGGTACTACCGATCTGGATCACCGCTTTGACCTGAATGAAGAAGCGTTTTGTACCGAACAGGAGGTGGATTATTTACTAAAACTCGTCAATCACGAATTTCCGGATGTAAACCTTACCCGACAGGACATTCATTCCACCATGGCGGGGGTACGACCCATTATTGCCTCTGGTGCAGGGCGCGATCCATCCAAGGAGCGACGCACCCATCTGGTCTGGCAGTCCAATGGCATTATTTCTGTGTCTGGCGGCAAACTCACCACATTCCGGCAAATTGCACTGGATGCGCTGGCCACGGCTCACATCATTGACCCAGCCACCCATAAAGCACTGCTCAAAGGCAAATCCGGACGCTGCTTTAACCATGTGCTTGAAACGCCCAAAACACTGGATCAGCCGCTGGCGGGCATTGCAAGCGGTGCGGAACTGGAACAGCAGGTACGCTGGATTTTGCAGCATGAAATGGTACAGCATCTGGATGACTTGATGCTCCGGCGCTTACGGGCAGGCAATCTGCTGGCCGATGCCGGTGCCAGTATTTTGCCGCAGCTTAAGCCTTTGTGCCAGCAAGTTTTACACTGGGATGACCAGCAATGGCAGCACGAAGTGACGCGTTACCTGAAGATTTGCAAGCGGTACTATCAGCCGCAGGTTGCAGCCGCTCAGGAGTTTATCGCACCACAGGCAATTCCCGGCTTTAATGCCTAAACAAATCCTTGCGGTTTGAGTCTTATGATTTAAGGCAATGCAGCAGTATGATAGACGCCCTCATACTGCGTATACCATTGTTCAAAATTTGCTGCCGGTAAAGGGCGGCTAATCAAATAACCCTGCGCCATATCACAGCCCAGAGTGGACAAAAACTGGTAAATCTGCTGGTTTTCAACGCCTTCTGCAATAGCTTTAAGTCCCAGATTATGCGCCAGTATGACAGCCGCTTCCATGATATACACCGCGCCCTGATCATGCGGCAAACGACGGACAAAGGACTGGTCAATTTTGAGTACTGAAATGGGAAGTTGATGCAAATATTGCAGTGACGAATAGCCTGTGCCAAAGTCATCAATTGAAATAGTAATATCCAGTTGGGTCAGACGTTTTAACTCGTCAATCGTATGCT
Organism: Moraxellaceae bacterium; assembly: GCA_004173455.1. Taxonomy (GTDB): domain Bacteria; phylum Pseudomonadota; class Gammaproteobacteria; order Pseudomonadales; family Moraxellaceae; genus Alkanindiges. The sequence continues at coordinate 29,200 of SECL01000033.1, forward strand.
CTACATCGACCATCAGCGACCCTTCGGTAATTTCAAGCTCCAGTAAACTGCCAGAAACGCCATGCTGCGCCAACAAACGAATCACAAAGTCCGTAAAGCCGGGCTGTAATAGATTACGGGTGGAAATGTTGACAGAGATAGACACATTAATACCGGCTTTTTGCCACTTCGACAGTTGCTCAATCGCCTGCTCAAGCACAAATTCCGTGATTAAATCAATTAGGGTGCTTTGTTCGGCACGCGGGATAAATTTGATTGGTGGAATCATGCCACGCTCGGGATGGTTCCAGCGAATCAAAGCCTCTACACCGTAGATTTTTCCGCTATCAAGATTGACTTTGGGCTGATAATGCAGGGCAAGCTCACCTTTTTTTAAGGCATGTTTTAACTGCCCGAGCAAACTGATATTTTCTTCCGTTTCAGTTTTGATTGCCGGATTATAGGCCACCATATCGCGTGAGGTTTGCTTGGCCACAATCAAGGCAGCTTCGGCCATATTGACACAGTCTTCCGGCAGCTCGTCTGCATGATTAAACACAAAATAGCCAATCCGGGTATCAATATGGATTTGCAGGCAATTATAAACTACCGGTTCACGCGACTCTTCCAGTAAGCGGACTAATAAAGGGTCAATTTCCATAGCATTTATGCGAAATAGCAGTGAAATCTGAGCTAAATCGGTATGGAATACTTTGACATCGCCACACAGGCCAGCAAATCGTTCGGCCAGTTGGAGAATGGTCTTTTGGATAACATCATTGCCAAAAGCTGATTTTAGTTCGATTTCATTTTCACAGCATACCACCACCAGCAAAAAAGTATGTGCCTCATCATCTATGGTGTTGTAATCGCTGAGCGATTTCACCAAGGCGCGCCGATTAGGTAAATTGCTCAGCGTATTGTGCTCTAAAAGCCATTTTAAGCGCTGCTGGTAAGTACGCGCACTATCGCTGGCCAGACCTGACAAGAAACCAATCAGGGCAAATACACTCATGCGAAATAACCAGTTGCCGCTGTTATGCGCCTCCCCGCCCAGCAGTTCATGCGGCATGGCCTGACCCAGCATGAAGCCAGCCACCAGCCCAACCAGTACACCACCACGCCAGCCAAATACAAACCCGGCCAACAGCACAGGAATATACATAGCATGTGAGTAGCCCAGCTTGACGCCACCGGTGTGGTTAAACAGAATTGTAATACCAATCAGGAGTAATATAATGAGGGGCAGACTAACCATACGCACCGTCTTGCGATGATCATCCACCCAGATCAGTAACATTTTTCTTTTCATCCTGCCCTCCCTAGACATTAATTGGTCTACGCCACCGATCAGCGCATGCTTTTTTAATTTTTCCTCATTGTTCAAGGAGTTATAAAAAACAATATTCTAAATTTTATACGCTCATTTAAGCGCTGCTACAAGTCAATTTACTGCTAATGATATGCAGTTTTTTGTTTCAATCACCCAATAACGCGGTTTGGTCACAGCGTCAATGCGCCATTCCAACCAAATGAATTGGCATTTCTTGTCATTGCCCAATTAATACAACACACTAAACTTCTAGCATATTGTAATAACTCAATCCACTGAATAAAGGATCTGGTAATGAGCGAAGCTTATATTTTTGACGCCATTCGCACACCACGCGGTAAAGGAAAAAAAGACGGTAGCCTGCATGAGGTGAAACCCATTACTTTACTTACCACATTGCTGCATGCGTTAGAAGAACGTAACCATCTGGACACCAGTAAGGTTGAAGACGTGGTATTGGGCTGTGTGACGCCTGTTGCTGACCAAGGTGGTGATATTGCCAAAACTGCCGTGATTGCAGCAGGCTGGTCTGACAATGTGTCTGGCGTGCAGATCAACCGTTTTTGTGCCTCTGGCTTGGAAGCGGTTAACCTGTGTGCCATGAAAATACGTTCCGGCTGGGAAGACCTTGTGGTTGCTGGTGGCGTAGAGTCTATGTCACGCATGGCAATGGGTTCTGATGGTGGCCCATGGGCGCTCGATCCACAAACCAACTTAAAAGCAGGCTTTGTCCCTCAAGGCGTGGGCGCTGACTTAATTGCTACCTTAGACGGTTATAGCCGTGCTGACGTGGATGCATTTGCGGCCAACTCGCAAGCCAAGGCAGCCGCCGCACAAAAAGAAGGCCGTTTTGACAAGTCGATTATTCCAGTCAAAGATGGTGCTGGCGTGACTATTTTGGATAAAGATGAGTTTATCCGTGAAGGCACAACTGCTGAATCACTGCAACGCCTTAGTCCTAGTTTTGAGATGATGGGCAACATGGGCTTTGATGCTGTTGCCCTGCAAAAATATCCCGAAGCGCAAAAAATTAACCATGTACACCATGCTGGCAACTCATCAGGAATTGTTGATGGCGCTGCACTGATGCTGATTGGCTCTGAAAAAGCAGGCAAAGAATACAATCTAAAACCACGTGCCAAAATTGTTGCCACTGCCCTAGTGAGTACTGATCCCACCATTATGCTCACTGGCCCTGCCCCGGCTGCGCGTAAAGCGCTGGAAAAAGCTGGCCTGACTATTGATGACATCGATTTATTTGAAGTCAACGAAGCCTTTGCCGCAGTGGTCATGCGCTTTATGACAGAGCTCAACGTCCCTGCGGAAAAAGTAAACGTCAATGGTGGTGCAATTGCCATGGGGCATCCACTGGGCGCAACCGGTGCCATGATTCTGGGCACCTTGCTTGACGAGCTGGAGCGTCAGGACAAAAAACGCGGACTGGCCACCTTGTGCGTGGGCGGCGGTATGGGCATTGCCACCATTATTGAGCGGGTTTAACACTACCCTCTCCTATTCAAAATCCCATTCCAGATCAGTTGATTTAAAAGAATTTTAGGATTATTACCATGAGCGCCATTAAGTACCAAAAAGATCAGGACAATATTGTCACGTTAACGCTAGATTCCAGCGGCCAATCGGCCAACACCATGAATGGCGAGTTTCGTGACAGCCTAAAAGAAGTGGCGACCCAGTTAAAAGCTGAAAGCGATTTGGCGGGTGTGATCATTACCTCTGCCAAAAAAACATTTTTTGCAGGTGGTGATTTAAACGAAATTATTCAGGTCACGCCTGAGCATGCCACCATGTTCTTTGAGCAGATTCAAGAGCTTAAAAAACACATGCGCACCATTGAAACCTTAGGCAAGCCAGTGGTGGCGGCCTTGAATGGTACGGCACTGGGTGGCGGCTGGGAAATTGCTTTAGCCACCCATCATCGCATTGCCCTAAATGACCCAAAAACCAAATTCGGCCTGCCTGAAGTCACCTTGGGCTTGTTACCGGGCGGCGGCGGTATTGTGCGCATGGTGCGCTTACTGGGCTTGCAAAACTCACTGCCATTCTTGATGGAAGGTAAGCAGTTTAATGTGAAAAAGGCCGTTAGTCTTGGTCTGGTGCATGACACGGCAGATACAGTCGACGACATGCTGGATAAGGCCCGTGCATGGATTAAAGCCAATCCAAAAGCGCAACAGCCATTTGATGTAAAAGGCTACAAAATTCCCGGTGGCGATCCACGCACCCCTGCGGTGGCTCAGGTATTGGCCATTGCACCAGCCATGCTACGTGACAAAACCAAGGGCTGCTACCCTGCGCCAGAAGCCATCATGGCGGCGGCTGTAGAAGGCGCGCAAGTGGATGTCGATACCGCATTACGTATCGAAACCCGTTACTTTAACCAACTCACCACCGGACAAGTTGCCAAAAATATGATTGGTACTTTCTGGTTTGGCTTGAATTCCATTAAAGCCGGTGCAAGCCGTCCAAAAGATATCGCGCCATGGCAAGCCAAAAAAGTGGGCGTGCTGGGTGCAGGCATGATGGGTAGCGGCATTGCCTACTCTTGCGCCATCAAAGGCATTGCAGTGGTTTTGAAAGACGTATCGCAAGAAGCGGCTGACAAAGGCAAAAACTACAGTGAAAAACTGTTAGATAAAGCCATTTCACGTAGTCGTATGACGCCTGAGAAAAAAGACCAAATTCTGGGTCTGATTACTGCCAGTGCAGACTACAGCGATTTAGCAGGTTGCGATTTAATTATCGAAGCAGTGTTTGAGAATCAGGAACTAAAAGCCAAGGTCACGCAGGAAGCCGAAAAACAATTGGTTGACGGTGGTATTTTTGCCTCTAACACCTCAACTTTGCCCATTACTGATCTAGCGAAAGCCAGCCGTGATGACGCCAAATTTATCGGCCTGCACTTCTTTAGTCCTGTCGATAAAATGCCACTGGTTGAAATTATCAAAGGTAAAAATACCAGCGCTGAAACTTTGGCGCATGCCTATGATTTTGTGCAGCAAATTGCCAAAACGCCAATCGTGGTCAACGATAGCCGTGGTTTCTTCACTAGCCGTGTATTTGGTACGTTCATTCAGGAAGGTATGCGCATGGTCACGGAAGGCATTCACCCAGCACGGGTTGAAATGGCCGCGCTGAAAGCTGGTATGCCAGTTGGGCCATTGGCCATTCAGGATGAAGTCAGTCTGGGCTTAACAGAACATGTGGCAGCCGAAACCCGCAAGGCATTGCAAGCTGAAGGCAAAGACCTGCCGATGACACCAGTGGATGATCTGGTGAAGTGGATGATCCACGACCAAAACCGCAAAGGTAAAGCCGCAGGTGCGGGTTTCTACGACTATCCGGAAGGCGGCAAAAAGCAGCTTTGGGATGGCTTATCCAAGTGGAAACAAGAAACCAATGTATCTGAGCAGGAACTGATTGATCGCATTCTGTTTGTTCAAGCACTCGATACCGTACGTTGCATGCAAGAAGGCGTATTAGAATCGGTGGTTGATGCCAACATCGGCTCTATCTTTGGTATTGGCTTTGCGCCATGGACTGGTGGTGCGATTCAATATCTGAACCAGTATGGACTCAGCAAAGCTGTAGCACGCGCTCAAGCGCTTGAAGCCAAATATGGCGAACGCTTTGCAGTGCCGCAACTGCTGCGTGACAAAGCCCAAAACGGTGAACTGTTTCAATAACAGTTCACCTGCCCGCTAAATAAAAAGGCGCCTTGTGCGCCTTTTTTATCCACCATGTACTGCTTTTTTGGTTGCCATCTGATGCTGTCTTTTCGCAAATGAAGGGATTATGCTAAAGCACTAGCCCATTGGTGAGACGTATTGATGCCACAGCAACCCGATAAACAGCCGTCAAGAACAGAAGAAGAACTGCCGATGAAATCCGTATATTTTATTATCGGCATAGGTGTAGTTTTTGCGCTGATCTTTATGTCATTTTTTTATTTTTCAACGCATTGATTGTTATTAAACCACTTTAACCTTTGACAATACTGGGTTAACCATAAACAAGTATTCTAGTTTGATGTGTTTATAAACAAATAACCCTATAAGCCAAACTATTTATTCCTGTTTTTGTTACTATAGCAACTAAATCCTGCTGTCTTATTTACTTATCTTTTGCACAATTGACTTAAAAAAATTGGCTTTCAACAAAGAAATAAAAAGTTACTAATATCAGGATGTTATATAATTTACAGGAACAATTAATTCGAGGATTTTATGCATTTCTACAAAAATTATTTCACTGCTCTCTCGCTTTGTGGCAGTGTAATCCTGTTGACTGCTTGTGGTGGAAGTAGCAGCACCAATATCAGTAATGAAACTACAAACCCAGACATTAAGCCGCGACCCTTTCAGTCCAGCTTTAGTAGTACGTTAACAATTGAGGAAAAATCGGTTAATGGCTCAAAAAAATATAATATTTCAAGCAAATCAACCAATGAAAAAGACGAAATACTGGCTTATAGCCTAACTACTAAGCTGGCAAATACACTTACAACCGAGACGCAACATGGTTCAACACGGTACCCTCAATTAAATCAGTTAATGCGCTTTGCGCTGGGTGAAAATGGCAATAGCTTTAAGCTTGAAATTGAATATAATCCATTACTAAAACAAGTAACATTTTTTACATTAGATCTCTTGCATAAATCATTTTTTGACCAGCTCGATATTATAAATAGCAGCAATCAAATTAAAGCGTAATCCCATGCGTTTACGTCGATTGCGGTAGCGCTCTGCAAGAATTT
>SECL01000001.1 GCA_004173455.1 Moraxellaceae bacterium
TTATCATCGTCAAAACCAGTAAAAATCCACACAAGTTGTTCTTTACATTCTTTTAATGAATAACAGCTACTTCGTCAGTAACCGTAAATCAGAGCGCGTATTCTATACTAAATTTGCACTCTGTCAATCAGTTTTTAAATATTTTTTCGATTCTATCTACTCAAACTATTTAAACCATCATACTGACTGATTTGGTTTTGATTTCAGCTAACAGGTTGTTTATTAACAACTTATTGTTTGGCTTCATCATCGCCGTGGTGCGCATTATAGGAGGTTTAAAATCCTTTGCAACCCTTATTTTGAAATAATTGATTAGGCGTTTATGTTTTAATCATTTTTCTGATATATGTTTAAATTTTGATCTATATGCTGCTACTTTCAAGCTTTTTGCCGTAGCTACCTAAAAGCGGATATATGATCTTTAGCTTGTTAGAATGCGTTAAACATTCAACATAGATCAGAATGACTTTTCAACGTTTGACCATAAAAAAAGCGGCTTAATACAGCCGCTTCCTGAAACTAAAGCCAATTAGGCCATTACTTTGACCCGTGCAATGGCTTTTTTACCGGCTTGAATGATCACGTGGTCACCTTGCTTTAGGGTAAAGCTGGCATCAACCACTTGCTGATCAACCTTGACGACGCCACGTCCCAAGGCATCCTTGGCTTGAGCACCGTTTTTAGTAAGGCCTGCTTTGGTGAGCACACTGGTAATGAACAGTTGCTGGTGTCCTTCCAGAGCCAGTTCAACGTCATTGATGTCTTCAGGAATCTCACCATCAACAATACGATTACCCGCGCTCTTGTGTGCATTGGCGGCGGCATCCACATCGTGGAAGCGTTCGACCAATTCCAGCGCAATGATACGTTTGATTTCCTGTGGATTGCGGCCTGCGGCCATTTCCTCTAGGTATTGTTTCACTTCGGCCATGGGTTTGAAACTAAGTAGTTCGAAGTAACGCTCTATCAGGCTATCCGGCATGGACAGAATTTTTTGGTAAATGGTGCCGGGAGTATCAAACACGCCAATATAGTTACCCAAGGATTTGGACATTTTTTGCACGCCATCCAGACCTTCTAAAATGGGCACGGTAATGCACACCTGTGCTTCCTGCTCATAGCGGCTTTGCAGGGTGCGTCCCATCAGTAGATTAAAAGTCTGGTCTGTGCCCCCCAGCTCCACATCGGCTTTAAGGGCAACCGAATCATAACCCTGTATTAGTGGGTATAAAAATTCGTGGATGGCAATCGGTTGCTGGTTTTTAAATCGCTTGGAAAAGTCGTCGCGTTCCATCATGCGCGATACAGTTTGCTGGCTGGCGAGACGAATCAGGTCAGCCGCGCTCATACTGCCAAACCATTCACTGTTAAACACCACTTTGGTTTTGGCAGGATCCAGAATTTTGAATACCTGTTCCTGATAGGTCTTGGCATTGGCCAGTACGTCTTCGCGAGTGAGCGGCGGACGCGTGGCACTTTTGCCGGTTGGGTCGCCAATCATGCCCGTGTAGTCACCGATCAGGAAATATACTTCATGTCCCAGATCCTGAAAGGTTTTGAGTTTATTAATCAGCACGGTATGACCCAGATGCAAGTCGGGTGCCGTGGGGTCAAATCCAGCTTTAATCCGTAATGGACGGTTTTGTTTTAATTTTTTCAGCAAGTCTTCGCGGGAAATAATGTCGGCAGTGCCGCGCTCGATCAGCTCAAGTTGTTGCTCAGCAGGTAAAAATGTTGTCATGGCAAATCAAAAACAATAAAGTTGGCATTGCGCGATATACTAACTTTTTTTCAGGTGAATTGCAGGCTTTGATATGACAGCAATGTATATAGGGATTATGTCGGGCACCAGCATGGACGGAATTGATCTGGTGGCTGCCTCATTTGATCCGCTGGTGCTGCATGCGACATTGACTGTTCCGTTTCCTGAAGAATTGCGTGATGAACTGATGGCGTTAAGCTCGCCTGGTGACAATGAAATTGAGCGCATGGGGCAAGCCGATGTGGCGTATGCCCGGCTCGTCGGACAGGCCGTGTGTCAACTGCTGCAAGATAATGGCCTTGATGCTGCGGGTATTGTGGCGATTGGTAGTCATGGCCAAACCATCCGGCATCGGCCACATTTGGGCTTTAGCCTGCAAATCGGTGATCCGAATTTAATTGCTGAAATTACCCAAATACCGGTGGTGTCTGACTTTCGCCGTCGTGATCTGGCAGCAGGTGGTCAGGGTGCGCCACTGGTGCCGGCCTTTCATCAGGCGCTATTTGGACACTCCAGTATTAATCGGATTATTTTGAATCTGGGCGGGATGGCCAATATTAGTGTATTACCCGCCGAAAATCCGGCACATATTTATGGTTACGACACTGGCCCCGCCAATGTATTGATGGATGGCTGGTGCAAGCGGCATACGGGTCAACATTATGATCAGGATGGTGCTTGGGCTGCCAATGGCAACTCCATTGCTGCCTTAATGGAAATTATGCAACGGCATGACTACTTTGGTAAAAAACCGCCAAAAAGTACCGGACGTGAAGATTTTAATATGGACTGGCTGGATAACCAGCTGGATGACTGGCGACATCAGGCCGATTATAACCCTCATGATGATTCGCCGGAAAATATTCAGGCCACCTTGCTCAAACTGACCGTCCGTCCCATCAAAAAAGCCATTGCACGCTGTGGCTTGTTGGGCGGTGAACTGTATGTTTGTGGCGGCGGCGCGTATAACAAAACGCTGATGGAGCAACTACGCTGGAAACTGGGCAAGCATGACTGGACGGTTGAAAGCACAGAAGCACTGGGGTTGTCACCTACGTGGGTTGAAGCCACTGCATTTGCCTGGCTGGCCAAACAACGCATGGAACACTGTCCGGGTAACTTGCCTGCGGTAACTGGTGCCAGTGGTTTACGGGTTTTAGGCACACTGACAAGCTAAATGAAAGGAAATAGACTAAATTTATGTGGAAATGGTTAGTGCAACACATTGATATTAGCGATGAATTACCCAATTTTTCTGCTTTTTACATGGGTCTGTCGGGCGTGGTAATGGGCATTGCCTTTGTGGGGCTTTATTTTCACTATGAACAACAAGATAACCAGTTGCTGGGCATTGCTATTATCCTGACGCTACTGCTGTCATTGTATGAACGCTATGGGATGAACGCCCATAAAAGTGCCAACCTGACCCTACTGTCAGCAGTAATTTATAGCCTGCTGATGCGTTAGGCAGGCTTATTCAACAGGTTTTTGCGCTTTCACCCTCTATGATTATGCCGCAGCCAACGCAGCCGGTGACCGATTGAGATAGTCGAGTGCTTGTTGGGTATTGCCTTCATGGACTGGATGAAAACTGGGGGGCAACCAGCGCAAACTGGCTTTGAGCAAATAGCTAAAGCGTGGCACATGGTCGGTTTTGCGACCTACTTTTTCCATCTTCCATAACATTTGTAGCACATTATAACGTGCGTACTGCTGGGCATCGGCATCTTCACTGCAAATCGCGCGCAAGCCGTCGACCCATACTTTCACCAATATCGGCAATACAATCGCCATCAATGCCTGCCGACTCAGGTAAAAACCAAACTCATGTTCAAATACATGGGCAAACAGGTCAAAAGCCACACTTCGGTGTTCTACTTCTTCGGCCAGATGCCAGCGAAATAAATCAGCCATCACTGGATCAGCCTGATCCAGACTGCTATTGTCCAGCGACCACTGGCCTGCTACGCCGGTAAAATGTTCAATAGCGGCCACTACGCCCAAGCGCGTGAGTAACCACAATTTTTCGGTGGCTTTAAATTGTAGGGCTTTGAAGCCAGCCGGTGCTTCGCCCAGTAAAATTTCAAACAGGTAATGCATACGCTGATTATAAGCATCCACATTAATCTGATGGTTTTTAAAATACTGTAATGCATGCTGATGCGTACGCCCATGCAACGCTTCTTGCCGGATAAAACCCTGCACGTCTTGCTTGAGCTGCTCATCTTTAATATAAGGTAGCGCCTTGTTATATACTCGGCAAAACCAGAACTCGCCGGCAGGCAAGACCAGATGTGCCACATTTAAAAAATGCGTCGAAAAAGCATCATTGGGAATCCAGTGCTTGGGAACCTTCGAAAAATCAAACTGGACTTTACGGGCTTTAAGCTGATGATGGGCAAGGGCGGTCATGCGCTATGTCCTGCTGCAATAAGTACTGTTTTTACTATAAAAACTGTAATACGAGCACACCAGTGCTATTGAGGACATTGACCAGCGGTATTGTCCTTTAATGATAAAATTCGGTTAAATGTCATACTTAAATGCCATCATTAAAGACAATTCATCAAAGCACGTGTATAAAAAAAGCGCCCGAAACTCGAACGCTTTTTTGAAGTCTTAAAATACTGTGGCAGCAGCTATACTAAATGGAAAATGACGAACCGCAGCCGCAAGTGGTAGTGGCATTGGGGTTATTGATAATAAAGCGTGAACCTTCCAGCCCTTCCAGATAATCGACTTCCGAACCAATCAGATACGGGTAGCTTAAGGAATCAACCAGCATGGCCACATCACCATTATCAAACCGGGCGTCGTCGTCGTTGGCGGCTTCAGCAAAGCTAAAGCCATAGGAAAACCCTGAGCAGCCACCGCCCGTTACATATACGCGCAGCATTAGGTCATCGCTGCCTTCCCCATCACGCAATTGACGAACCTTGTTCGCTGCACGATCTGTCATTACCAAAGCAGGAGCGTTCATGCCTGTCTCCAAAAACATAAAATCAGGGCCAATACACTGGCGATATCAGGCTGCTACTGTAGCACAACCCAAGTTATAAATTGGGTTGCGCTGCTGCCTTTTCAAGCATTTTTGCAAACTGATAAACGATTTTACTCGTCTTTGAGCGCACATTCAAAGCTGGAAGGTTCAGCCTGACAACGCGCACGTTTCAGCAGTGACATCATTTTCTTGTTGTAAATTCCCTCTTTGGTCAAGGCAATACGCGACTCACGCATCAGTTTGATATAACCAATCTTGTCATTGGCCGGAATATCCATCCAATATTTGGCTGGTACTTCCTTTTCCAGTTTGCCAAGCATGCTAAAGGCACGTGGTAACTGGCCAGCAATCCATTCACGTGATTTTTGGCCATAACCCGCTGGAAATTTGTCCTTACGGATAATCAGGTTGCCTGTCACCTGTAACAGTGGGAAACGAACAATTGCGCCCTTGGTGCCCAGGCCTTTATACAACTCCATCGGTTTGTAGGCCACAATGGGTGCGCCAATAATATCAACCTGACCATTATTGAACTTGCCGCCAAAGTTGGTCACATCGCTGGATACCGGCTGTGCGCCAATTTGCTGTACCATTTTGGCCTGTGCTTTGTCATAGTCCAGTACTGCGATTTTTTTACCAGCCGCCTTGGCAATGGTATTTAAACTGCGGTCATTAACAAATAAATAGGCAGCACCGACTGGGATCACGCCAGCAACTTCATACTGCCCACTTACCATGTCTGCTGCCAATTGAGGCTTGGCCAATAGCTGCATCACGCTGACAGCTACTTTTAAGTCCGGCAAGGCACCAATGGCATCGAGTGACCCAGTAAATGAATTAAACTGACGGCCACGCATCCCGCTAATCGCAGCGCCATCACATTTACCTGCTTTAAAGTCTTCCGCGGCCACACGCTCATCGGTATAGGCTTTGAGTTCAATATCAGCGCCCCAGCTTTTACCCGCCAGTGCATAATCTTTCATCATGGCATACACATCACCCGCTGTGCCCACCAGATCAAAAACGCAAAAGGTTTGTTTGGCCTGAACCTGACTGGAAGCCATGGCAATCACACCCGCCATTAGTCCAAACTTTAATGCTTGTCGTTTCATTGTTATATCCTCATTTCCTGTAGGGGTTGATACTGTTTGACTAAACAGCTGAACAGCCTTGTGATGTTGTGGCTTAACTAAGCTTAGATATAATCGTTTATGCGGTATTAAACAATCATCCGTGAATAGTTTTTACTGTCAGCACGGCCAATAAAAAACCCAGCCAAGGCTGGGTCTTTTCGTATTTCACTCGTTATTTCAGTAGGATCAATCGTATGATCCGTAAATAACCAAGCTTGGCATCAGCGAAAATTATTCGTCTTTTAATGCACATTCAAAGCTAGATGGCTCAACCTGACAACGGGCACGTTTCAGCAAGCTCATCATGCTCTTGTTGTATAAGCCTTCTTTAGTCAGGGCAATACGTGATTCGCGCATCAGTTTGACATAGCCAACCTTGTCATTGGCCGGAATATCCATCCAGTACTTGGCAGGAATAGCCGCTTCAGTTTTGCTAATTAAAGACATCATGCGTGGTAACTGGGACGCAATCCAAGTACGTGATTTTTGGCCATAACCCGCTGGAAACTTGTCCTTACGGATAATTACGTTGCCTGTCACCTGCAACACAGGGAAACGGACAATCGCACCTTTGGAACCCAGACCTTTATGCAGCTCTAATGGCTTGAACGCCATGGCTGGTGCACCAATGATATCAACCTGACCATTGTTGAACTTGCTACCAAAGTTGGTGATATCGCTGGATACTGGCTGTGCGCCAATTTGCTGTACCATTTTGGCTTGAGCTTTGTCATAGTCCAGTACCGCAACTTTTTTACCAGCCGCTTTAGCAATAGTGTTAATGCTACGGTCATTGACCATCAGGTAAGCAGTACCCAATGGCACGACACCTGCAACTTCATAGTTGCCATTGACCATGTTGCTGGCCAGTTTTGGACTCGCCATAAGCTGCATCACGCTTTGGGCAACTTTGTTACTTGAAATGGCGCCAATCGCATCAATAGAACCAGTAAAGGTATTGAACTGACGACCACGCATACCGGTCAAGCTAACCGCATCACATTTACCCGCTTTAAAGTCTTCTGCGGCCACACGCTCGTCAGTGTAGGCTTTAAGCTGAACATTAGCGCCCCATTCTTTTGAGGCCAATGCATAGTCTTTCATTAAGGTATAAGTGTCACCTGCCGTACCGAGCAAATCAAATACACAAACTGTTTGTGCCTGAGCAGTGTGAGAAAGGGTAAAAACAGAGGCGGCCGCCATGGCCAAAGCAATTTTTTTCATCTTTAACTTCCTAGCAGAGAATTTCAGCTATGATTGTAGGGTGAAATTGGACGTCATCCCAATTGATCATATTCTATCGAACAATTGTGTGAAACAATAGAGTATTTGCTCCAATTTGCTCCACCATTTTTTGTTTTTTTACGTGTGGTTTATATTATTTGTTAACAGGCTGTTTGTTAATTAAATTCTTACATTATTCATACTCGCTTCATAATGATAAATTCTTCGATTTTATATCTTAGCTCGCCTTCGATGTTTTAAACACTAATTCCAGACGGTATTTATACTATAATTTGCCCTTTCATTAAATTGCTCCGGATGATCCATGATTCAGCTTCAAAACTTTGCTATTCGCCGTGGTGGTCGCCTGTTGTTTGAAAATGCCACCATGCAATTGCATCATGGCTGGAAAATTGGTTTAACCGGGGTTAATGGTGCCGGCAAATCTACCCTGTTTGCGGCCTTATTGGGTTCGATACACGGTGATATGGGTAGCATGACTCGTCCTTCGGGCTGGATTGTGGCGCACATGGCGCAGGAAGTCGAAAGTCAGGAAACCTCGGCGATTGATTTTGTACTATCGGGCGATGAAGAATGGTGGGATATTCACCAAAAACTGGAGCACGAGGCCGAGCAACTGGACATTGATACGCTGACCCAGCTTTATGGTCGCTTTGATGAAATTCATGGCTACACAGCGCCGGCCAAAGCAGCGCAAATGATGGCAGGCCTAGGCTTTTTGGAAAATCAGATCAAGCTACCGGTATCCAGTTTTTCTGGCGGCTGGCGTATGCGCCTCAATCTGGCGCGCACCTTAATGAGCCGCTCTGACCTATTGCTGCTGGATGAGCCAACTAACCATTTGGACTTAGATGCCGTGCTGTGGCTGGAAGACTGGCTTAAAGCCTACGAAGGAACATTGGTGCTGATTTCACATGATCGTGATTTTCTGGATGCCATCGTTGACCATATTATTCATGTTGAAAATGCCCAGTTAACCCTGTACACCGGCAATTATTCGACTTTTGAGCAAACCCGCGCTGAACGTCTGTCGCAGCAGCAGCAGGCTTTTGAAAAACAAGAAGCCACCCGTGCCCACCTGCAAAAATATATTGACCGCTTCAAGGCACAAGCCACTAAAGCTCGGCAAGCCCAAAGCCGGATTAAACAGCTAGAACGCATGCAAAAACTAGCACCTGCCCATGTGGACACACCATTTACCTTTAGTTTTCGCGAGCCGACCCGCATGAGCTCGCCGCTGTTGCGATTGGATGACGTGGCGGCGGGTTATGCCATACCGCCCATTTTAAATCACATTAATCTGCAAATTACCCCTGATAGCCGCATTGGTTTACTGGGGATGAATGGTGCAGGCAAGTCCACCTTAATCAAAACACTGGCAGGAACACTGGCGCCCTTAAGTGGTGAACGTGATGCCAGTGAATTGCTAAACTTGGGCTATTTTGCACAGCATCAAATGGATGCATTAGATGCCAATGCATCGCCCATGCTGCAACTGTCGCGCTTGGCTGGTCGACAAATTTCTGATGCCACCTTACGCGCTTTTCTGGGTAGCTTTGGCTTTAGCGGTGAGCGCATGGACACAGCCTGTGAAAGTTTTTCTGGCGGTGAGCGGGCACGGCTGGCATTGGCACTGATCGTTTGGCAAAAACCCAATGTACTAATTCTGGATGAACCGACCAACCATCTGGATCTGGATATGCGCCATGCCCTAACCATGGCCTTGCAGGATTTTGAAGGTGCTGTGGTGCTGGTTTCGCATGAACGCCAATTGATTGCCAGTGTGTGTGATGAACTCATGCTGGTTCATAATGGCAAGTGCGAAGCGTTTGATGGTGATCTGGTAGATTATGCCAACTGGTTACGCCAAGCGCGCATTGATATGGAAAAACAGCAAAGGGCGTTAAATCAGAAAGCCAGTGCCCAAGCCAAGACAGAACCTGTAGCAATACCCATTGTTCAAGAAGTTATAAAACCTGTCAGTGTTCAACCTACAGTAGCAAGCGGATTAAGCAAAGAAGAGACGCGCAAGGAAACTGCGCGTCGTCGTGAAGCCACGCGTCCTTTACGTGATAAAATTGAAAAACATGAAAAGCAGCAGCAAAAATTCCAGTTGCGTCTGGCTGATATTGAAAATCAGTTGGGCGATGAATTATTGTATTTACCTGAGCAAAAAGCGGCTTTGCTAAAACTGATGAATGAACAAACTGACCTTAAAGCCAACTTGCAGGATAGTGAAAATGAAACCCTTGAGCTGATGTTGCAATTAGAAGATTTACAACAAGGCTTTGATCAGGTGTAAGGCATTGGTTGGCAGCAGAATATCTGACCTTAATGTGTAATATGTTCCACGTGAAACATAAGCAAAATAAGGTCATGATCTATTGATCATCTCAGCACTGTTAAAGCACTTTGCTGAGTAAAGGCTATTACTTGTTCGTACTTTGTTGATTCACGTATTGCATGATCAACTGTGCAATTCGGTCGATTGCCTGCAACACAATCTCCTCTGGATCGCCCTGAAACACTTCGCGATGCGTGTAAACCTGCTCCCGAATAATCATATGAAAAAACATGGTGCCTACCGGTTTTTGTGGCGTTTCGCTACCGCCCGATGAAGCCAAACCTGTCACACCCACTCGAATATCCGTATCAAAAAACTGCTTTAGGTTCTGCGTAATGAGTTGGGTGACCTCAGCAGATTCGGGGCTAAACTGATCTATCAATGCTTTAGGAACCTTGAGCAAATTTTGTTTGATGCAGGCGTCATAGCACACCAGACTGCCCAGCAGACATTGACCTGCCTGTTGAGTCAGTGAAAATTCTGCAGCCAAGCGGCCAGCAGTGGCACTTTCGACAAAAGCAATTTTTAATTTTTGCTCAACCAGTAACTGAGTGCACTGCTCGACCAGAACTGAAGGCATAGCCATAGATTTCCTATACAGCTTTTATTTTCAAAAAATTAGCATGCTTAGTTTTTGACACCTGTTAGATTTTGGTTGAAGTTTATTATTCTGCGATACCTTTTTATGGTAATGCGTTAAACAAAAAGCAGTGTTGTAAAAGTTAGCCATAAAAAAGCTGCAACCTGTGCAGCTTTTTTATACGCTTTAACTCTAAGGATTAAATATCCAGATTGGTCACGGTTAGCGCATTTTCCTCAATAAAGGCACGTCGAGGTTCTACATCATCACCCATTAGACAGCTAAACATGTGATCCGCATTAATAGCATCATCAATGGTCACTTGTAGCATACGACGGTTTTCAGGATCCATGGTGGTGTCCCATAATTGCTCAGCGTTCATCTCACCCAAGCCTTTATAACGCTGGATCATCAGGCCACGCCGAGAATCCTGCATAATCTGGTTCCACAGATGATGAAAACTGGTCAGCGCGATTTGCTTGTCACCACGTTGTAAATAAGCGCCTTCTTCCAGCAAATGCAGCCAGCTTTGACTACTATTAATGAGACGGGCATATTCAGTGGATTGTAACAAGGCCGTTTCCAGCAAATAATGCTGGGGCAAATTATGCACATAAATCGTTAGGCGCGGCCAATATAAGGTTTTGCTCACCCCTTCTACACTTTCACTGGTAAAGCTTTCAATACTGAATTCAGGCAATAAGCTGGGTTGAATCTGAGCAATTTGCGCCACTAACTGCTCCGCCCAATGGGTGACATAGGCTTGATCAATAGCTTGTTCCACGTGGAACATCGGCACTTGCAGCATCCCTTGCAACAGGCTAGCCGGATAACGCTGACCCAGTCGATTGATGGTTTTCTGGGTGGTTTGATAGTCAGCGATCAACTTTTCCAATGCACTGCCATTAATGGCTGGCGTATCAGGACTAACATGCAACCTCAGCTCATCCAGCGCGCTGGACACCAGATACTTTTCCAGTGCATCGCTATCTTTTAGATATTGCTCCTGCTTGCCTTTCTTAATTTTATATAAAGGAGGCTGGGCAATATAAATATAACCGCGCTCAAACAATTCTGGCATTTGACGGAAAAAGAACGTCAACAGCAAGGTGCGAATATGTGAACCATCCACGTCCGCATCAGTCATCAGGATAATTTTATGATAGCGCAGTTTATCCGGATTATATTCTTCCCGGCCAATACCACAGCCCAGCGCGGTAATGAGGGTGCCCACTTCCTGACTGGAAATCATACGGTCAAAACGGGCACGTTCGACGTTCAGAATTTTACCTTTTAACGGCAAAATAGCCTGCATTTTGCGATTGCGACCCTGCTTGGCACTGCCGCCCGCAGAATCCCCTTCCACAATGTATAGTTCAGACAAAGCGGGATCTTTTTCTTGGCAATCTGCCAGTTTGCCCGGCAAGCCTGCAATATCCAGCGCACTCTTACGGCGAGTCATTTCACGGGCTTTACGCGCAGCATCACGCGCACGCGCGGCATCAAGAATCTTGCCCACAATGGTTTTGGCCACGTTGGGTTTTTCCAGTAGAAAGGTCGAAAACTCCCGGCTCATGGATGATTCAACTGCGGGTTTCACTTCACTGGAAACCAGCTTTTCCTTAGTCTGGCTGGAAAACTTGGGATCAGGTACTTTAACCGAAACAATGGCGGTCAATCCTTCACGGGCATCATCCCCTGTAACACTGACTTTCTCTTTTTTCAGCAGATTTTCATTTTCCATGTAAGTGTTCAAGCAGCGAGTGAGTGCTGCACGAAACCCCGCCAGATGCGTACCGCCATCTTTTTGCGGAATATTATTGGTAAAACAGTAGACGCTTTCCTGATAAGAGTCATTCCACTGCAAGGCCACTTCCACGCCAATGCCGTTATCGGCCTGCACAGTAAAATGAAAAATATCATTGAGTGGATGTTTGCCTTCATTGATGTATTTGACAAATTCAGACAGGCCGCCTTCGTAGTCAAACACATGCTCAGCATTGGTGCGTTCATCCTTTAAGACAATCCGCACACCGGCATTTAAAAATGACAGTTCACGTAAGCGACGCGCCAAAATATCGACCGAAAAAATGGTCTGGGTAAAAGTGTCGGTACTGGGCCAGAAACGGAGTGTGGTGCCTGTGGTGGTTGCTTCACCCGCCGCACGCAATGGATAATCCGGTACACCGTGGCTGTAGGACTGCTCATACAACTGGCCATTGCGACGGATATTCAAGGTGAGCTTGCTGGACAGCGCATTGACGACTGACACCCCTACCCCATGCAAACCACCAGAAACTTTATAGCTATTATCATCAAACTTGCCACCGGCATGCAGGATAGTCATGATCACTTCGGCAGCCGACACCCCTTCTTCTGGGTGAATATCAACTGGAATACCGCGTCCATTGTCACTCACACTCACCGATTCATCCGAATGAATGATGACTTTGATTTCGTCACAATGACCTGCCAGTGCTTCATCAATGGCATTATCGACCACTTCAAATACCATATGATGCAAGCCGGTACCGTCATCAGTATCGCCGATATACATGCCAGGACGCTTACGAACGGCATCTAGGCCACGCAGTACTTTAATACTGGAAGAATCATACGCCTTAGGGGGTTCTTGCGCTTGCAGCGAATCTTGTACTGAGTCTGGTGCTGCTTCTGTTACTGACTGGGTGTGGGAATCAGAACTCATGTTGTCTCCCTGATGATTCATATAAAAATGCTTAATTCAAATGAGATGATACGTAATTGCCAGAAAATGGCTGTGGCTGAACCTGTCCATGGCTGACTTCAAAAATAGCAGCCGGCGCACTCAGTACGTCCTGCATTTTCTGGACAGCACTGCCATTCAGCGTGGTGATAAAAACTTGGCTATTTAAGCCAGCCAAGGTGGACAATAATCGTCCCTGTGCACTGTCATCCAGCTCGGCACTAAAATCGTCTAATAATACCACAGTTTCCTTATTCAAGTCTTGCAGCAGATGTATTTGCGACAGCTTTAATGCCACCATCAGCAGCTTTTTCTGGCCGCGTGACAGCACCTCATCAGCAAGGCCTAAAGGGGTCTTTAAGCGCAAGTCAGCACGATGTGGGCCATGCTGGGTTATGGCACGATCAATATCCCGATTGCGGTGCTGCACCAGGCTGGTGGCCAGTCCCAGCTCGCGATCAAACCCGGCCATATAAGTTAGGCTAATTTCAATCTGGGGCAAAAGCTGCACACAGTAATGCAAAAATAACGGTTGCCACTGTTGCATGACTTTATCGCGCAGGCCGTCAATCAGCTCGCCATATTCGGCCAGTCCATGCTCCCAGCTTTGAATACTTTGCAGCCATAATTTTTGATCGCCGAGGGGATGTTTTAGTAAATTATTGCGCTGCTTTAACGCACGCTGGTAACGCAACCACAAGCCATGAAAATTATGTTCCACGTGGAACATCAACCAATCGAGTAATTGTCGTCGCGGCTTGGAACCGGTATCCAGCAAGCTTATGGTATCGGGGTCAATCAACTGGATGGGAAGCAACTTGGCCAGTTCACTTTGGGTAGCAACTGTATCGCCATTAAGCCGGATCACTTGGTCACCAGACACAAATTTTTGTAGTCCTAGCCGATAATGGGCAGATTCGGCATAAACCAATCCATCCACCTCGCCATGCTGAATATACTGCTTGACCAGATTGGTGCGGAATGAACGACCAGTGGCCAAAAGATGTACCGCTTCCAGAATGGATGACTTACCGCTGCCATTCGCACCATAAAAAATATTAAAGGGTTGAAGCTGAGCCAGCTCCACCCCTTTTAAATTACGGACACGCTCAATATGCAGGCGCTGTAAATGCATGGCAGATAACTGCAATAAACAGCATTACACCCGCATTGGCATCACGACATACAGGCTGCTACTGGTGCTCGGATCCTGAACCAGTGCCGAGGCATTGGCTTCTGAAAGCGTGAGCTGCACCTGATCACTGCTAAGTACTCCAATCACATCTAGCAGATACTGGGCATTAAACGACATTTCCAGACTATCGCCTTCATAGGAAATGGCCATATCTTCAACCGCTTCATCCTGTTCTGGATTATTGGCACGTAATTGCAGTTCATTATTTTTAAAGACCAAAAAGACGCCGCGTAATTTTTCATTACTTAAAATGGCCACCCGTTGCAGGGACTGACGGAACTGGTCATGATTAATCAAAACAATCTTGTTGCCATTGCGCGGCAGTACACGGCGATAATCTGGAAATTTACCATCAATCAGCTTGGTGCTAAAGCGCACCACAATATCATTGTTGGTATTATTGTCTTTTTCTTTATCCTTAGCCGCCAGTGTAATACTGACATTCATTAACTCACGGCCAATAATCAGGGTTAATGGCTGATCATCCACAGTAAGCAGGCGCTGCAACTCCCCTACTGCCTTGCGTGGCACAATCGCCTGCAAGGTTTGCTGACCCTCAAAAATGGCAGACGTTTCAGACAGCGCCAGACGGTGGCCATCGGTAGTTACTGCGCGTAATTGTCCTTCTGCGGCTTCAATCAGCGTGCCAGTCAAATAAAAACGCACATCCTGCACCGCCATGGCAAAGGCAGTTTTATCCAGCAGTTTTTTCAGTTCACTTTGCGCCACCTGAACCGATTCTCCGGCAACCACGCCATTGGTAGCCAGTAAAGGATAATCCTCTGCCGGTAATGTGCCTAATACAAAACGGCTATTGCCAGATTTTAAAATGCAGCGCTGGTCATCAGTCACCTGCAAGTCAATCAGCGCAGCATTGGGCAGTGATTTACAGATATCAACCAGCTTGCGAGCCGGCACCGTGGTGTCCCCAGCTTGCAAACAAGCACCACTGGCCAATTGCGTGCTGGCCACCAGCTCTACTTCCAGATCAGAACCGGTTACAGTAAGTTGCTGCTCAGTCACTTGTAATTTAATATTGGACAAAATACTTAAGGTATGACGACGCTCGACCGCCCCAACCACATGAGATAAGACGTTTAATAACAAGTCTTTACTGATTTTTAGGCGCACGCTGCAATCCTCTTGAGATGGTACACTTCAACACGGCATTATTATTAACGCATCACGATGGGATTTAATGCTGGTGTGAAATTAAAACAATAATGATTACAGTCGCAATCATAGAAAAAAATATGGCTTATTGTGCCAGTTAACTCTGCAATAAACGCAATAAATTTTGATAATCTTCGTTAAACGCAGGATCAGATTGACACAACTCTCTTACCTTGTCACAGGCATGCATTACCGTGCTGTGATCACGGCCACCAAAGGCGTCACCGATATCTGGAAAACTGTCACTGGTGAGTTCACGCGCCAGCCCCATGGCAATCTGGCGCGGCCGTGCGTAAATCCGCGTGCGCTTGGGGCCAATCAACTCTTTTAAGGGAATACGGAAAAATTCACTCACCACGCGCTGGATGTTGTCAATACTCATGGTACGGGCACGAATAGCCAGCACATCCTTTAAGGATTCGCGCACCACGTCTAGATCAATGGTTGTGCCCTTAAAACGCGAAATGGCTACCACCTTGTTGAGTGCCCCTTCCAGCTCACGCACATTGGCCACCACTTGCTGGGCAATAAACAAAGCACAATTACGCGGCAGTTCAATCCCATTGCTTTCGGCTTTTTTGAGTAAAATTTCAATACGGGTTTCCAGATCTGGCGGTTCAACCCCTACCGACAACCCCCATGAAAAACGCGACACCAAACGCGGATCCAGCTCAGTGAGTTCTTTGGGATAACGATCTGAGGTCAAAATAATCTGTTTGGATTCATCCAGTAATGCATTGAAAGTATGGAAAAATTCAACAAGACTTGCCTTTCCTGTAAGCAAATGAATGTCATCAACCAACAACAAATCCAGCGAACGACAATTTTGCTTAAACTCATCAATTTTGCCACGCTGCAAAGCACTAACAAAGTCCTGTACAAAATTTTCCGAGGTCATGTAAATCACTCGGGCATTGGGCTTGGCCTGCAATAAAGCATTACCCACGGCATGCATCAGGTGAGTTTTACCCAGACCGGTCGGTCCATACAAAAACAACGGATTGTGCTGCGACTCGCCCAACTGGGTGAGTACCCGACGACAGGTTTCTGCTGCCATCTGGTTGGAACGGCCTTCCACAAATAAGGCAAAGGTAAATTGTGGATTAAGTTGACGTTTTTTCTGGGCTGGCAGATTTTTTGCCGGATCGGCCTCAACCACAGTAGCTTTACGCTCCCGCCCTGCTCCATGGACTGGTTCTACTGCCGTCGCAGGACTCACTGTTTGAGCAGCTTGCGAAATAATTTCTCCAGGCCGTGAATCAACCTGAATATGCACCTCAGAAATACGGCCATTACTGGCTTTATTCACCAAATGGCGAATCTGATCCAGATGATGTTCCTGAATATAACGTGTCCAGTAATGATTTGGCGCAAGCAACACCAGTGCGTTGTCACGTTCCTCAGCATGAAGCGGACGAATCCACATCGTGAATACATTATCCGACAACTCATGCCGCAGTGTATTCAGACATTCTGCCCAGATCATGACACCCCCATAGAAACGATAAACAATAAAAAAAATAAATTAACGATCAACAGCACTAATTAAATACGGCATATCTCATGCACATCCGGGATTTTATAAGGTCGCACTTCCTAGTGAGGGCAGCATTCTAACCAACTTATCAACATCTGTCATGACACCCTCCTTATGCGTGATGCTTTCTTGAACATTAAATTCATTTTTTACGAATTTAAATTTAAAACTACCTGTGGAAAACTTATTGGATAAAGATGTGGATAAAAGCATACCCAAAGTTATCCACAATTCATACACAAATCTTCACTATTTTTATCCACATGATAAGTTATTATTTTAATTAATAAATATGGTGATTTCCACAGAAAAACAGCTCCCTAATAATAATAACTAAGAATTTTAGAAATTTAAATTTATATTACGGTGCTGTATTTGTGGGGATAACTCAGATCACTTAAATAATTTTGAAATGAATTTAAATTTAAAAAATTAGGATGAAGCCGCCACAGGGTAATGACTATTTGATAAAAATATTATCAGATTGTGGATAAGTTTCAAGAATAAGTTTATTATTTTAATCATGCTATTGTATTTTAAGTGATTTATTTTACAACTATGCTTGTGAATAATTTTGTGGATAACCCTTAAAGTCATTTTCAATAGGTATTTATTTAAAAAATAAACATTAAAATCAATTTGTTATTTAATAGATGGAAGTTATCATCATTATTCGGTTTTGCTGGTTAGCACAAAAAAATAGCCATAAACAAGGGCTTTTGTTTGACACAGCCGACAGAGGTCAATAAAATCGCGTTCTTTTTGTCAGCTTTGAGTTTTCATCATGAAACGTACTTTCCAACCCAGCATGATTAAGCGTAAACGTGTTCACGGTTTCCGTGCCCGTATGGCCACCAAGAATGGTCGTCAAGTTCTGGCGCGGCGTCGTGCTAAAGGCCGTCATCGTTTAACTGTATAAACTGTTTAACGTGCAAAGACGCGTGCGCGTCGGATAACATGACATCGTTTGCATTTGAACGTGAATGCAGGTTGTTGACGGCCGCCGATTTTAAGGCGGTGTTTGACCATGCCATGTATAAAGTCCATCAATCTGGTTTTTTGGTATTGGCGATCAAGCGCGATGCTGAATCTTCTCAAAGCCGTATCGGCATTGTGGTGGCCAAACGAAAAATCAAGCGCGCACATGAGCGCAACCGTTTTAAGCGGTTGACCCGAGAAAGTTTCCGGCTGCACCAGCACCAGCTACCTGCACTTGATATTGTGGTGATGGCAAAGCAAGGTGCCGATCACATGCATAACCCGCAATTGCATCAGGAATTGCAAAATGCCTGGGGCATGTTGCATCAACGGGTTAAAAAACAGCAGCTGATCCAGCAGCCTATTTCTCCTCTCGTCACGTAAAGGGCAAGCCAATGGCTGGTTTTTTACGCTGGTTGATTCGATGTTATCAAATGGCCATCAGTCCATTGCTTGGACCCCGATGCCGCTATATTCCTACCTGTTCCCAGTATGCCCTTGAGGCGGTTGCCCTGCATGGGGCTGGCCATGGCAGCTGGCTGGCTTTTAGGCGGGTATGTCGTTGTCATCCATGGGGCGGGCAGGGTTATGATCCGGTGCCACCGATCCGGCAAGCGGTACGCCCATTTAGATCGTTTCAGCCACTTGATGCACAGCAGGCAAAACTTGGTATTCCTTTTCGGCAATGCTAGGCGTTTCAGATCGCTTTATTTATTGGGGTAAGCATTATGCAACAGTGGGGCAGAATTGCAATTCTGGCAGCCATGTTTGTGACGGCGTATTTAATTATTTTGGCATGGCAAAAAGACTATGGTCCCAATGCTCAGGTCAGCCAGCCACCAGCAGCCATTGCACCAAAAGCCGTATCAACAGCGGATGTGCCCAGTACAGCGCGTGCCGCAACCGCAACTGATGTTCCGTCGACTGCGTCAGCCACTGCCGCTAATCCTGTAGCGACCAATCCTGCGGCCACCAGTAACCTGATTGAGGTCACGACTGACGTTTATCGCTTGTGGATTAATCCAAAAGGCGGTGATGTAGTACGTGCTGAATTACTCCAGCATGACTTGAACAAAAATCAGGATAATAAACCGTTTGTCATGCTGGAAAATGATGCCAATCGTGTTTATATCGCCCAGTCGGGTTTGATTGGTACCAATGGCCCAGATGCCAATGCCAGTGGTCGACCCAACTTTGAAACTGAGAGTAAGCAGTACAGCATGGCCGCTGGCCAGCAAGTGCTGACTGTGCCATTGGTCTATCAGGCCGCCAATGGGGTCGAAATTATTAAGAATTTCACCTTAAAGGCAGGTGAATATCCGATTGAGGTCAGTTACCGGATTATTAACCGCGGTAGCCAGCCATGGCAGGGTCAGATGTTTGGCCAGATCAAGCGTGACAATAGTGCCGATCCTAGCAAGAGCCATCAGGGTATTTTCCAGTTAGGAACTTATCTGGGCGGTGCTTGGGGTACGCCGGATGAGCATTATAACAAGCTCAAGTTTAATGATTTTCAGAGCGATGGTTTAAGCCCGCAGGCTAAAGGCGGCTGGGTCGGTGTGGTTCAGCATTATTTTGTGACCGCTTGGATTCCAGATCCCAAATACAATGCCACTTTAGAATCACGCCGAGTGGGTGATGATAATGTGATTGGCTTCCGTACGCCGCTGATTAATGTGCCAGCTGGCAAACAAATGGATGTCAGTGCCACGCTGTATACCGGTCCTAAGGTACAGTCCAAGCTAAAAGACCTAGCGCCCGGTCTGAACCAGACTGTAGATTACGGCTGGTTGTGGCCGATTGCTCAGGTGTTGTTTGTAGGGCTGAAATTCTTCCATAGTATTGTGGGGAATTGGGGCTGGGCGATTATTCTGTTGACCTGTGCCGTGAAGTTGGTGCTATTTCCGCTCTCGGCCAAAAGTTATCGCTCCATGGCCAAAATGCGCTTGATTGCACCAGAAATGCAGCGTTTGAAAGAAGAACATGGCGAAGACCGTATGAAGTTTTCGCAGGAAATGATGGCGCTGTACAAAAAAGAGCAGGTTAACCCATTATCGGGCTGCCTGCCTTTGTTGCTGCAAATGCCAATTTTCCTGTCGCTGTACTGGGTCTTAATGGAAAGCGTGGAGCTGCGTCATGCGCCATGGCTGGGCTGGATTCAGGATTTGTCTGCTATGGATCCGTTGTTCATTTTGCCGCTGATCATGGGTGTCACCATGTATGTGCAGCAAATGCTCAACCCGCAGCCGACTGATCCGATGCAGGCCAAGGTATTTAAGCTGATGCCGATTATCTTTACCGTGTTCCTGCTGTTTTTCCCGTCAGGACTGGTGCTGTACTGGATTTGCAATAACCTGCTGACTATTTTGCAGCAGTGGATTATTAACCGCTCGATTGCTAAGGAAGCAGCGGCCAGAACAGTTAGCTAATTAGCAGCGCATTATCGTCATGTGTTTTAAAAAAACCGCCTGAAGTGCTACGCTGGGGCGGTTTTTTTATGCGTGTTGTGATACGTGTTGCTTAGTGCGCATGATTTAGTATTTTGTTTCTCTATCTTTTTAACTATTTCTTGAGATGCCATCATGAGCTTGACCCCGACCATTACTGCGATTGCCACGCCTCAGGGACGTGGTGGTGTGGGCGTTATTCGCCTGTCTGGTGCTAAGGCGCTGGCCATTGCAGAGGCGCTAACGGCTAAGCCACTGCCTGCACCACGCATGGCAGGTTTTCGCCAGTTTAAGGATGCACACGGGGAAATCATTGATGAAGGGTTGATCCTGTGTTTTCCAGCACCGTACTCGTTTACGGGTGAAGATGTGGTGGAAGTGCAGGGTCATGGCGGAGTGGTGGTGCAAAATGCGTTACTGGCGCGTCTGTTGAGCTTGGGTGCTGTCGCGGCCAAAGCCGGTGAGTTTTCCTTGCGGGCGTTTGAAAATGGCAAAATGGATCTGGTGCAGGCCGAAGCCATTAGTGACCTGATTGATGCCAGTAGCGAGGCAGCGGCACGTTCGGCGGTTCGTTCGTTGCAAGGTGCGTTTTCGCTGCGGGTAAATGAGGTGCTGGAGCAACTGATTCATTTGCGCCTACATGTGGAAGCTGCTATTGATTTTCCCGAAGAAGAAATTGATTTTCTGGCCGATGGGCGTATTTTAAATTTGCTGGAGCAGGTACAACAGGCCGTGACCCAAGTGCAAAAATCCGCAAAACAAGGCCAATTGCTGCGTGAAGGCTTACAAGTGGTGATTGCAGGCAAACCGAATGCCGGTAAGTCCAGTTTGCTGAATGCACTGGCTGGGGTGGATCGGGCGATTGTGACCGATATTGCAGGGACTACCCGTGATGTATTGCACGAAAAAATAACCCTAAATGGCTTGCCCATAACACTTACTGACACGGCTGGCCTGCGTGAAACTGGAGACATTGTCGAGCAGGAAGGCATCAAGCGGGCATATAAGGAAATTGAGCAGGCTGACCTATTGCTGCTAGTGTATGACCTGACCACTGATGATGATCCATTGGCGCTGGCTGATGGGTTTTTTCACCAGCGTGATCCCAAACGGCTGCTATTAATTGCCAATAAAGCTGATTTGGCCAAACAAAAACCGCATCAGGACGAATGGAACGGCTTTAAGCGGATTGTATTGTCTGCACGGCGTTTAGATGGACTTAATACGCTCATAGCGGCGATTAGCGCCCATGCAGGCTATCAGCCCGAGGAATCTACCTTTATTGCCCGAACGCGGCATCTGGACGCAATGGTGCGTTGTCAGCAGTATCTAGCCGATGCAAGGATACAATTGGTTGAGTTTCATGCGGGTGAGTTGATGGCAGAAGCTTTGCGTCTGGCACAAGCTGCCTTGAGCGAGATTACGGGTGAATTCAGTGCAGATGATTTGCTGGGCAAGATTTTTGGTAGTTTTTGTATTGGAAAGTAAAATTATAACAATCGAATCAATAGCAAAAACAACACTGCTGGCTTAACAACTTAAGCCAGCAGTGAATGTATCTAAATTTAGTTATTTGATCGAATCGCTGATTTGTTCAGCCAGTTGCAAGTGCATGGCCACAGCCGCGCGGGTCATGGTGAGATGGTTACGCAAATCAGGATGTTGAGCATTAGGAATTAGCTTCTTATCAATGGTTTCTAGCACCATTTTATGCACTTTAACCTGATTTTCCATATAGGTTTCATCAAAGTCTTTGGCATCAGCCTTATTCAATTTCATCACGATTTCGTCACTGTCTTTTTGCAGTTTCATGCTCAGGTGATTGGCTTGGGGCGTCATATTGGCGCTGGCTAACAGTGCTTGGCCTTTTTGGTCATTATCCGTGTGTTCATTGACCATACGCTGGGCAAAGTTTCTGACATCAGTACGCTGGGCTTTTTGCAATGCAATTTGTCCCTGAGAAATCTCACCCATATTGGCAGTGTGCAGCACCGACAAAATCTGTGCATCACTCATCTTGGCTTTCATCATGTGCATGCCATCACCATCATGCATGTCCTTCATGCTTTGACAGCCAGTCATGGCAACCAATACACCCAGTAATGCGCCAGTCGCAATAATTTTCATAATCTTTCCTCAATTTGAGATATACATGTGTCAAAGCTCAAGACTAGAGCATGAAAATAAATGCTTTGTAATATTTTAACTCGGTTTTTAAAGATGTTAGGTGAAAAACTTGGCGCGAATGTAGCGTTATATAAAAATCTTTGCTTTGATTAACATTCCATTAAATTAACGTAACGTATTAATCTTATAGTAAGTATCTCAACAGGGGGATACTCAACCAGCCCCCTTGTAAGCCTGATTTTAAGGGATTTAGCCCTAGCGGTGAAGTGTGCAAGCATTACTCACACGGTATTAATCACTTAAATTCAGGCTGGTACAAGAATTATTAAACAGAGCGAGTTATAATTCACAGCAATCAAACCCGATGGCGACTGCGCATAATCAGGTTATAGATAAACAAGACGATCACCGCGCCTACCACAGACATAATAAATCCGGCTGCTTCGCCATCGGCATACCAGCCTAACCAGCGTCCCAGATAAGTGGCAACCAGCGCACCAATTACCCCCAGTACGGTAGTCACAATAAATCCGGCCTTGTCATTTCCCGGATGAATCGCGCGAGCAATCAGACCTGCAAAAAAACCGATAATAATGGCACCAATGAGTGAAAACATACTTTTCTCCTTAATCTTCAATGTAGCGGTTAGTTAAGAAATAACACGCTATAAAAAACACTCAAAAGGGCTTTAGTAGGCTTTGGGTGAGGGATTGTAGTTATTGTTACTGCTGGATTTTTTAAATAATGGCCATAAAAAAACCTTGCAGGAAATTTACTGGCGAGCAAACTCTCTACAAGGTCTAAAAATAGGTGAGTGACGGTTATTAGATCGCCCAGCCGCCCAAATAAAAAGCCGCCAGAATAATCGCAATCATCACCGTGCCAATATTCAGCTTGCGCCATTCTCCGGCAAACAGGCGGCCAATCACCAGCGCACTAAAACCCAGCATGATGCCAGTCACAATGTTGCAGGTGAGCACAATAAACACCGCACAAATCAGCCCAGACATGGCGCCAACAAAATCGGCAAAATTAATTTTGCTGACGTTGCTCAGCATCAGCAGACCCACATACATGAGCGCAGGGGCTGTAGCATATTCCGGCACCAAATAAGCCAGTGGGGATAAAAATAAAATCAGCAGAAAAAGTATTCCCACCACAATGGCAGTGAGGCCGGTTTTGCCGCCTGCCGCAGTGCCGGCAGCAGATTCAATATACACCGCAGCGGGAGCAGTTCCCAGTAAACCAGAGGCAATGCTACTGACCGAATCAGACGTGAGCGCACGCTTGCCATTGATGATTTGGCCGTCCTGATCAATTAAGTTGGCTTGCCCTGCCACCGCCCGAATCGTACCCGTGGCATCAAAAATGGCCGTCATGACCAGTGCAAATACCGTGGGTAGTATTTTTGGATCCAGTGCGCCTACAACATCCAGACTAAACAGCAGGGAGTGCCCGCTACTGTCGGTTAGGCTGGGCATGGCAAACACCCCATGAAAACTGACTTTTGGATCAAACACCAAGCCTAAAATGGAAATGGCAATGATCACCAGTAAAATTGCGCCCGGTACTTTAAGGCGCTCAAGACCAATAGTCACGGCCAATCCCAGCAGCGACATCAACACCGGAAACGAGGTGAGTTGCCCCAGACTAATCGGCAAACCCTCACTGGGATTTTTAATAATCAGGCCCACGCCACTGGCGGCAATTAAAAACAGGAATAATCCAATCCCCACGCCAATACCATGCGCAATATCCATCGGCAGGTTTTTTAAAATCCAGGTGCGAATACCCGTCACTGAAATCAGGGTAAACAAAATACCCATTAAAAACACAGCACCCAGCGCCACAGGGATACTGACCTGCTGACCCAGCACCAGACTAAATGCAGTAAAGGCAGTAAGTGAAATGGCACAACCAATCGCCATGGGAACATTGGCCCAAAAACCAATCAGCAAAGAGCCAAAACCAGCCACCAGACAGGTGGCCACAAATACCAGCTCGGGTGGAAAACCGGCTTTGGCCAGCATGCCGGGCACCACAATGACCGAATACACCATGGCCAAAAAGGTGGTCAGGCCAGCAATAATCTCCTGCCGGACATTGCTGCCGCGTGCGCTGATGCCAAAATAGCCATCAAGCCCGCGTGAATTAGAGTGAGGGGCAGTCATAAATTTTCTCATCAAGCATCTGTGCGGCATTTTCGCACAAAACTGCCCCCGGATTGAATATTGCTGCGCTGGGTTTTTTTACAGGCTTATCAGGGGTTATTTTGCTTTTAGCGCGGCAATAATTTTCTGATGCAAACCCCCAAAGCCGCCATTGGACATGATCACAATGGCATCACCAGACTGGGCTTGTTGCTGAACCCGGCCAATAATCTGCTCAAGTTGTTGCACAATGGTCGCGGAATTGGGTGAGGCCGCAATCACCGGCGATAAATCCCAGTCCAGTCCTTCCGGCTGATACCAGATCACTTCATCGGCCATGCGGGCAGAATACGCCAGATTGTCCTTGTGGCTGCCCATGCGCATGGTGTTGGAACGTGGCTCAATAATCGCCCATAGTTTGCGCTGGCCAATTTTCTTGCGCGCGCCATCCAGTGTGGTTTCAATGGCGGTGGGATGATGGGCAAAGTCGTCATACACCTCAATGCCATCAATGGTGCCCAATAACTCCATGCGGCGTTTGATACCTGCAAAGTTTGACAGGGCATCACAGGCTTGCTGTGGGCTAACCCCCACATGATAAGCCGCTGCAATCGCGGCCAAACCATTGGATACATTATGCTGGCCGCTCATGCCCCAATTGACTGTGCCGGTTTCTTTGCCTTGATACATCACCTGAAACTGGCTACCGTCGGCACTGAGTAATTCAGCCTGCCAATCGGCGCTATGTTGTCCAATCGCAGTGCGCTGTACCGGCGTCCAGCAGCCCATGTCCAGCACTTCATCAATATGACGCTCAGTGATGGGGGCAATAATCTGGCCGTCACTTGGGATGGTGCGCACCAAATGATGAAACTGCTTTTGAATAGCCGCCAGATCATCAAAAATATCGGCATGATCAAATTCAAGATTATTTAAAATGGCCGTGCGCGGCTGGTAATGCACAAACTTGGAACGCTTGTCAAAAAATGCGGAATCATATTCATCAGCTTCCACCACAAAGTAGTTTTTTTCTTGTTCTGGTTGCAAGCGACCACCCAGACGCGCACTGTGACTAAAACACAACGGCACACCGCCAATCAAAAAGCCCGGGTTTAAACCGGCCTGATCCAGAATCCACGCCAGCATGGTGGTGGTTGTGGTTTTGCCATGGGTTCCGGCCACGGCCAGCACATGGCGGCCACGCAGCACATAATCGGACAAAAATTGCGGGCCCGAGGTGTAGGGCAGGCCAGCATTCAGCATGTATTCTACGGCTTCGATCCCGCGCTTCATCGCATTACCGACAATCACCAGATCAGGGTGCGGCTGCAAATGACTGGCCGCATAGCCCTGCATCAGTTCAATGCCAGCGGCTTCCAGCTGGGTAGACATGGGCGGGTAAACATTCTGGTCTGAACCGGTGACCGTATGACCCAGTTCACGCGCCAGCAGCGCCAGTGAACCCATAAACGTGCCACAAATCCCCAAAATATGCAGATGCATTGCTTGTTTTCTCCATGCCAGAACCAGTGCGCGCAGGCGAGTTATTAAAAAAGTGGCCTGCTAAAAATTGCCAAGAACGATAGCAAGGCTCAGGCGAAAAAGATACTGTTAGCCCATGTCTTTTAGCACGGGCGTTTCAGGCCTGTAATGCCCTGCAGCCTGTATAGCCCATGGTGAGAAATTTATGTCATCCCTCTGGTTTCCGCTGTGTTTGCTGGTGATGTCCAACTGCTTTATGACACTGGCGTGGTATGGTCACCTCAAGTTTTTGCATCATGCGCCATTGTGGCAAGCCATCCTGTGTGGCTGGCTGATTGCCTTGGTGGAATATGCCTTTATGGTACCGGCCAACCGGTTTTTAAGTGAGCAGGGCTGGAGCCTTGGCCAAATGAAAATCACCCAGGAAGTGATTACCCTGCTGGTGTTTGTGCCGTTTATGCTGTGGCTGTTCAAGCAGCCATTTAAGTTGGATTATATCTGGGCGGGTTTGTGCCTGCTGGGAGCGGTATTTTTTGTATTTAGAAGTCAACTGGCTCATTAAAAATAACCAAGCAATCTATAAAAAAATAGCGCGTAAACCCTAAGATTAACGCGCTAATGACATAAGCTAATTTAGCTAGGCCGATTTGATTTAAGTTGGTTTAACTCAGAAAGCCTGCATTATACCGCTGGCTTGGGCATGTCACGGTGTCCCTTGTGATGATGCTTGAAGCTTGCGCGTTTGGCTTGCGCGGTTTTCAGTTCATCCATGCTCAAGCTGCCGTCTTTGTTGGCATCCAGACGGGCAAAGCGATTTTTTTCCATCTCTTGCTTGCGGGCTTCCCACGCGGCTTTTTGCAGTGTATTAAATTTGGCAAATTCAGTCGCAGACAGTTTGCCGTCCTTGTTGCTATCCGCTTGCTGGAACAGGGCAGTCTGTTGCGCCTGCATTTTGGCCATGCGTTCGCTACGCTGTTGTGCTTTATCAACATTCGCGGGTGTAGTCGTAGAGGTTGCTGCAAAGGCAGAAACTGCAACACCACAGCCTAAAATCGCAACCGATAATGTTTTTGAGAAAGTATTCATAGTCAATCCTGTGAGTGTAATCAATGGGTCAGCATCTACCTAAACACGCTTGATCCTGACGATGAAGCCATCATAGCTGTTAAGCCGTGCTACAGTTTGCACAAATCGTGTAGAAATGCCCTGATTGTCAGTCAGGCTGCAATGCTTGTGTAATGGTTTGAAATACAGAGCATTATTTGAGTGTATAAACTTATTTTTATCCTTGATGTGGATCATTTTGCCTCACTTATGAAGCAATCTGGCAGTATCGTCGCCTGAATGGACCCATAAGCTGCTTAATGTGCAGACATTTTATTCATTCCTGCTGAAAACACGATAATTTTCTTGGCTGTTGATGCTTTTTCAGGCAAAATATGCGGTCTTTTTTTTAACAAACGCTCTGGATAGCCGTGCTTATGAACTCGTCCGTTAACCCTGCCAACCCACCGCTGGTTGGAATTATCATGGGCTCTCAGTCTGACTGGGCGACGCTTGAACACACTGCCAACATGCTGACCCAGCTCAATGTGCCGTTTGAAGCCGAAGTGGTATCCGCGCACCGTACCCCGGACCGTTTGTTTGACTATGCCGAAACAGCGCGCGCGCGTGGCATTCAGGTGATTATTGCCGGTGCAGGGGGTGCTGCGCATTTGCCGGGCATGTGTGCGGCCAAAACCGACCTGCCGGTGCTGGGTGTACCCGTACAGTCATCCATTTTAAATGGGGTGGATTCGCTGTTGTCGATTGTGCAAATGCCAGCGGGTATTGCGGTAGGAACACTGGCGATTGGCAAGGCAGGCGCCACGAATGCTGCGATTTTGGCCGCGCAAATTCTGGGCTTAAACAACCTGGCCATTGCCGAAGCGGTGCAGCAGTTTAGACTGGCTCAAACTGAAAAAGTCAGCAGCAACAACATTCCCGGTCAAAGTAATTAAGGACGGGCAGCATGGCACCTAACGACAATTTGAAAGTGAACTCGGCTATGGTTAACACTGTTGGCATTTTTGGTGGTGGACAGCTTGGCCGGATGCTGGCACAGGCCGCCTTGCCGCTGGGTTTGCGATGTACTTTTTATGAGGCTGGCAGCGACTGTCCATCCGCTGCGCTGGGTCAGGTGATTGACAATACTCAGACTAATGCACTGCACGCTTTTATACAAAGTGCTGATGTGTTTAGCCTTGAGTTTGAAAACACGCCACTGGCCGATGCCGATGCACTCAGCCAGCACAAAACCCTGCATCCGCCACGACAGGCACTGGCCATAGCGCAACATCGCCTGTCGGAAAAAGCCCTGTTTGACCAGCTGGATATTCCGGTGGCGCCGTATTCAGCCGTGCATAGTTTGCATGATTTACAGCAAGCAGCCGAGCAGCAAGGTTTGCCGCTGGTAATCAAAACCGCAACCGGTGGCTATGACGGCAAGGGACAGTTTGTCATTCGTGAAACCGCGCACATTGAGCAGGCATGGCATGAGCTGGGTCAAGCTGCGCCATTGATTGCCGAAAGTTTTGTGCGCTTTGATCGTGAAGTGTCGATTATTGCCGTGCGGGGGCAAGATGGTGAAATTCGCACCTGGCCACTGGCTGAAAATCATCATCATCAGGGCATTTTGTCGCACTCCATTGTGCCTGCGCCCCACAGTCAAGATTTGCAGCCGATAGCCACGGATTATATTACCCGGCTGCTCAATCACTTAAATTATGTCGGTGTGCTGACGCTGGAGCTGTTTGTCACTGAGCAGGGTTTGCTGGCCAATGAAATGGCGCCACGGGTGCATAATTCCGGGCACTGGAGCATTGAAGGCGCAGTGTGTTCACAGTTTGAAAACCACATGCGTGCGGTGGCTGGTTTGCCGCTGGGTTCTACCGAGCTGGTTAAGCCTACCGTCATGGTCAATATCATTGGCCAGCATCCTAAAACGTCTGATATTCTGGCGCTGGATGGCGCACATTTACACCTGTATGGTAAAACCGAGCGGACTGGCCGCAAGCTGGGGCATATTACCCTGATGCCGGTAGACAGCAGCCAGTTAAACCATTTATGTCAGCAACTTGCCACGCTGTTGCCGCAACCCTTGGCCTTAACACCGGATATGGCCATTCCAGTGACTGATCAGGGTTAAAAAATAGAAAGTTGTCAGACAATTTTTTGGGTTTTTGATTCGTACCATTTTATAATGGCAAGGTGAACGGCTAATTTAGTTTGTTACACCCTTTCGATGGGGTACATCGACCAAACCCTCTTTCAAAGGTGGCTCCTGCCACCTTTTTTTTGCCTGAAATTTGCCAAGGCAAGCATTGGATCTTTGCTTATAAACCTTTTAAGGCCGTTCCGCATATTGTGGCAAGCCATCGCAAATCACATCCCATTCGGCTTTGGAGGCTGTGAACACATGCAGGCTGGGGCCATGCCGTAAGGGCGTATCCAGTGTGCCCAAGCGCAAGCGATAATGGGCTGGATCAGTGTCGCGCTTGCTATAAATGGGCGCACCACACTCGCCACAAAATACCCGCTTTACGCCGGCACTTGATGAAAATTCCTTTAAGCTGGTTTCGCCTTTTAGCAACTGAAAATCTGCACGTTTGATGGATGCATTTACTGCATAGGCGCTACCATTGGCTTTGCGGCAACGCTGGCAATGGTAAATCCCCACCTCACTAATGTCGCCATGAATCTGATACGCCACCGCACCACACAAGCAGGTTCCTCAATGCATGATTACCTCGTTTCATTATGACTTATCTAATGATGATAATCGTTATCCACAATTTCAAGTGATATGTTCCATAATTTTATTTGAATTTAAAAGTTCTTATTTTTAAATTCAAACCCTGAAAATACTAAAATCACCATGCTGTGGATAAGTGTTGGCAGCTAAAAACGACAGTTAAAATGAATTCAAAGTTTTAAATTTAAACTTTGAATTCATTTTTAAGCAATCGAAACGACGTGACAATCAAAAAATATGCGCTTAGCCAAAAACTATGAATTTAAAAACGGGATTTTTAAATTCATAACTGGCACATTCCAGCGCATTATTTTAAATTTAAAAGTAAGTAGAATGAATTTAAACTTTTGAATTCAAATTTTATGAATAGGTTAAAAGATTTGAATTTAAAAGTTAGTTTAAATTCAAATCTTTTATTTTGAATTTGTGAATAAGGTTCTTGCATCAATTTGACCAGCGTGCGCACCGCAGTCTGTTTTAAGCCTATTTCAATCAAAATTGTGTTTAAGCGATTTTCATGATTAAAAAGGCAAGATAATGAAAAAGACTACATATTAAAACCAAGCGGATTTTTGCCCTGATTACGTGCCATGTTAAGGTAGTAAAAATCCAGTAAGTCATGGCATTTTTATGCATGTGGCTTACTCAATCACGCTTTAAGGTAAAACAATGAAACGTAGTGGCATGACCAAAAATTTTCCCCTATTGGCATTGGCTGGCTTACTGGCTGTTCCGGTCAGTAGTTTTGCTGTTGAAGTCCAGAGTGCTGATGACCAGTTTCTGGGCTGTTTGAGTAATTTACGTGGTGACGCCATTGCCGCTGGGGTGTCCGGTCAGGCCTTTGATCAGTACACCGCCAATCTTGATCCGGATATGAGTGTGATCGACAAGCTGAATTACCAGCCCGAATTTAGCACGCCAATCTGGGATTATTTGTCTGGTCTGGTGGATCAGGAGCGGGTGGATCTGGGGAAAACCAAACTACAGCAAAATCGTGAGGTGTTAAACCGCATTGCAGCGCAATACGGCGTAGAACCTGCCGCAGTGGTAGCCGTCTGGGGCGTAGAAAGCAATTTTGGTGATATTTCCGGTAAATACTCACTGGTACAGGCTTTGGGCACCTTAAGCTGTTATGGCCGCCGCCAGGGTTATTTTCGCACCGAGCTGTATGCGGCCTTACGCATCTTGCAGGCTAGCGATATTGCCGAAAACAAATTAAAAGGATCTTGGGCCGGGGCGTTTGGCCACACCCAGTTTATGCCGTCGACCTTTGAGCGACTGGCCGTAGATTTTGATGGTGATGGCCGCCGCGATATTGTCGATAGTGTGCCGGATGCACTGGCCTCGACGGCTAATTTTCTCAAGAAATCCGGCTGGCAAACGGGTTTGCCATGGGGCTTTGAAGTGCGCTTGCCGGAAAGCACCAGTACCGAGGGCGAAGGGCGTCGTAGCAAACGCCCACTGGCCACTTGGCAGCAACGTGGCCTGACCCGTGTAGATGGTTCACCGCTGGTGCAGGGTAATTTAACGGCTTCCAGTATGGCGGGCTTACTGGCACCAGCCGGGGCAGATGGCCCGGTATTTCTGGTGTTTAAAAATTTTGATGCGTTTTATAGTTATAACGCGGCGGAGAGCTATGCAATGGCAATTGCCCATTTGTCAGACCGGCTCAAAGGCGCTGGCCCGTTTGTTAGTGCCTGGCCCACCGATGATCCGGGAACGTCAAGGGCTGAACGCCGCGAAATCCAGCAGTATTTGCTGGCCAAAGGCTATGATATTGGTGAGCCGGATGGCCTGATTGGGGACAAATCGCGGCAAGC
The DNA here is from genome assembly GCA_004173455.1 of Moraxellaceae bacterium. Classification (GTDB taxonomy): domain Bacteria; phylum Pseudomonadota; class Gammaproteobacteria; order Pseudomonadales; family Moraxellaceae; genus Alkanindiges. The sequence continues at coordinate 31,493 of SECL01000001.1, forward strand.
AATTCGACAGGAACAGACCCGCTTGGGCTTGCCCCAAACCGGTAGGGGAGGGCAAAAAATATTGCAGGCTTTACGCCGTGATGCTGGCCAGCCAAGCATCTCTACAAATGGTCAGAACACAGCGGTCAATCAACCATTAAATGCGCCTGTTATGCCTGAAGCGTCGTTAAGTACCACAGACAATGGCACATTAAAAATTGAAACCACCATTCGCGCAATGCCAAAAAATATGCAAGACGAACCCTTTTAAGGCATAGTTTTTAATGCATGGTTTTTAAGGCATAGTTTCGCAGTGATTCAATAAGCTGCCAAATGATCAAAAATTGATGATAAAGATCCGTTATTGACTGGGGTTAAACAAGTCTATGCGCTGCGACAAATAGATAGGATAAGTAATGTTCCACGTGGAACATTACTCATAGGATTAAGCAAATTTTGAAAGTTTGATGGATTAATTCCCAATATTATTGTTGATTCATGCAGTCGGCTTCGGCAGTAAGTAAATAGAAATAAAGCTGGCTATGCAGATGGACGAGGATTTTATGAACGAAGATTTTATAAGTGATGATGTAACCGTAACCCCGCAACAACTGGCACAATCCATAGATCGGTTGACCGAAAAATTAAACCAACTCACGCAAGTGTTTACCCAATTCAATACTTCAATGCTGCCGGATACGCGGGTACTCGACAGTGCCATTGCTTTTCGCTGGGAAAAAACTGAAGGCTTATTGCAGGCATCTGGTTTTATTGCTTTGCCACAACCGCAACTGATTGGCTTTGATGCACTATGCAATATTGATTTGCAGAAGAATAAAATTCGGCAAAACACCGCCCAGTTTGTAAAGGGTTATTTTGCCAATAATGTATTGTTAACCGGCGCGCGCGGCACTGGAAAATCCTCACTCATTAAAGCCTGCTTAAATGAGTTTCACGCTTTGGGCTTGCGCGTTATTGAAGTCGAAAAAAAGTTTTTAAATGACTTACCGCGTATTGTGGCAGCTATTAATCAGCGGCCAGAAAAATTTATTATTTTTTGCGATGATTTGTCATTTGAGGAAGGCGATACCAGTTATGCAGGCTTAAAAACCGTGTTGGATGGTTCGCTGGCAGGGCCGTCCAACAATGTACTCATTTATGCTACCTCGAATCGTAAGCATTTAATGGTGGAAAAAAACCGCGATAATCTGGAATATCATCAAAGTGCTGATGGCGAAATTCATCCCGGTGACAGCATTGAAGAAAAAGTATCACTAGCGGATCGGTTTGGTTTGCACGTGACGTTTTATAGTTTTAACCAGCAAGAATATTTAAACCTGATTCACTCATGGCTAAACCGCTTTGGCTGGACGGATGACGATATTCAGGCTCAGGAAAAACTGGCCTTACAATGGGCCACGCAAAAAGGTAATCGCTCAGGCCGGGTGGCCATGCAGTTTGCCAAGCACGTGGCAGGGCAGCGTCTACTACAGCAAGCTCAGACTGAATAAGTGGATAGGTGGTTAACCCATAAACCATGTGGATGTGAATGTTCCACGTGGAACCTCAAATAAATGGCTTACTCAGCGTTGATACATAGCTGTTTATTTCTTGTGGCGAACCGCTATTGATTCTGGGCGGACAGTAAGGTTTTATCCGCCACGGTTAAATGAAAATTTTCGACATTTTGTTGCTGGAGTACAGGATACATGAGCGCGTAGGGATCATTATTGTGCTTAAGGCCAAGCGCGTGACCCAGTTCGTGCGCTATGGTCAGGCGCAGGTCGGCAGGGGTGCTGAACTCATAAATGTTGATCTCGCGGCCATCATAAACTCCCTTTTCAAACTCACGCGGTACAAAGCGCGCCTGATAGCGGTTCACTGCCTGATTATAGTGATCCGCCATCTGGTTCAGGCTGTTGGCTACCTGGTTTAAGGCGCTGACCTGTTCATTGTAGTGGTCAATGGTGCGGCTGATGTCCTGTCGTTCGGCATCCAGTAGACGCTGCTGTTGCGCCAGTTGCTGGCGATTAAATGCATCCAGATTGCCCAAGGTATTCCAGTCCTGCACAGTGCGGTTATAGCTGGCCAGCCGTTCCTTAAAAGCCCTTTCACGCAAATCCAGTTGCTGACGTTGCTGATGAAGTTGCATCTGGCGTTGCTGGTATTCACCATTGTTGCTTTGCTGGCTGGACAGTTGTTGCTGGAGTTGCTGCTGCTGGGCATGACGCAGGTTGCTTTCAAGCTGGCGCTCATCAAAGCGTAAATTAATGCTTAAGAACGCCGCAGGATCATACACAAACAAATCCTGTCCCGTGCCCTGATGCCAGATTTCAGCAGCTTGTCTGGCTAACTCAGTTATGTCGGATTTTGGCAAGTTAAATTGCGGATCAACTTCACCAATGCGGTAATGCACGCGGGTATCAAACGGGTGGGCAAGCTGCTGGCCAAGACTGGTATGGCGGCGCTGGGATTGTCCAGCCTGATAACCATAAACCAGTACCACCACCACCAGTAATACAGGCAACCAAGAACGCATAGCGATTAAAAATTATAAGAAAATGTCATAGCGCTGAGTATAAAGCGGGCAGTGAACAGATTAAAGCTAAACCCCAGCCCAACACCGGATCAAAATACAGCATTAAAAAAGCAGTCATAAAAAACCGCTCATTACGAGCGGTTTGACTACAACATAGAGTTACATCAGATTTGCTTAATCATCAATTATCCAGCTTGCTGGTCATGCAACCTACCGTATTGCATTCACGCAGGCGGTCATTGAGCCAGTTGGTGCGGCTGGTGGTTTGATCCAGCAGGCAGGCGCTGTCAATTACTTCACCCATATCCACGCTGTTCATGGTGCATTCGGCATCGCGTGCTTTAATCCAGCGGATCTGGGCACTGCGTAAGGTTCTTTTCTGAGTAGTGTTGAGCTTGTTGCGCAGTTGCTTATAGGTGCTGTTGAGTTCTTTATCCGCTTTTTGATACACCAGATTGTTGCAGTGAATGGCATCCAGACTATTGCGGGTATGGTCGCAGTTATCGGCTTGTGCGATAAGGCACACTGAGGACAGGCTAAGTCCCAGTAATATTTTTTTCATGATTGCTGGCATCATTGTTGTCCTTAAAGGTTGTTGTGAAAATATTGATTAATCAAAGTCATTATTGGGGCTAATTATTCATGACTGATCTTTGGAATTTTAAGGGGCATTTATTTAAATATCAGTGATCATTTGTTAACTGCATTTGCGCTGCAACCAGAACCAGCGAGGCAAGCAGGTCTATTACCTTAAAATCTACTGCCATAAAAAACCGCGCCTATTTTTCAACAGGCGCGGTTTTTATTTTTTACCTTAAATGTCAGGCGACCAATTATTTCTTGTCGTCTTTCACTTCGGTAAACTCGGCATCAACTACACCGTCGTCGCTAGGTTGCTGCTGCTGTCCGCCCGCGTCCTGACCAAAGCTGTTTGGATCAAAACCCTGCGCACCGGCATCGCCGCCCTGTGGCTGATTCTGTTCATAGACACGCTGCATTAACGGCAGGGAAGCCGCAGACAATGCTTCGATTTTGGCCTTGATGGCATCAACTTCATTTTCCTTGGTGGCTTGCTCTAACTCGGTAATCGCCGCATCAATTGAGGCTTTTTCTTCGTCAGTGGCTTTGTCACCCAAGTCCTTGATAGCTTTTTGCGTGCTGTGAATCAGACCATCTGCTTCGTTACGCGCTTTGGCCAAGTCCTCGAATTTTTTATCTTCTTCGGCGTTGGCTTCTGCATCACGAATCATTTGCTCAATTTCAGCATCAGACAAACCGGAGTTGGCTTTGATCTGGATGGATTGCGCTTTACCGGTGCCTTTGTCTTTGGCAGACACGTTTAAGATGCCATCCGCGTTGATGTCAAAGGTCACTTCAATTTGTGGCATGCCACGTGGGGCAGGTGGAATGTCAGTTAAGTCAAAACGACCCAGCGATTTGTTTTGCGCAGCCATTTTGCGCTCGCCCTGAAACACTTGAATGGTTACCGCAGGCTGGTTGTCATCGGCCGTTGAGAAAACCTGTGATTTCTTGGTCGGAATCATGCTGTTTTTTTCAATGATTGGTGTCAATACACCGCCCATGGTTTCAATGCCCAGTGTTAACGGGGTCACGTCCAATAGCAGTACGTCTTTTTTGTCACCGCCCAGCACCGCACCCTGAATTGCTGCACCCACGGCAACCGCTTCATCTGGGTTCACGTCTTTACGTGGCTCTTTACCAAAGAATTCCTGCACTTTGGCCTGTACCAGTGGCATACGGGTCTGACCACCGACCAAAATCACATCCTGAATATCCGAGGCAGACAAGCCAGCATCTTTAAGTGCAATTTTGCAGGGTTCCATGGTGCGCGCAACCAGATCACCGACCAAACCTTCCAGTTTGCTACGGGTAATGCTAATCACCAAATGCTTAGGACCAGTAGAGTCAGCCGTAATGTACGGCAGGTTGACTTCGGTAGAGGTAGCAGAGGACAGCTCAATTTTGGCTTTCTCTGCCGCTTCTTTTAGGCGTTGCAGTGCCAATGGATCGGTTTTTAAGTTAACGCCTTCTTGTTTCTTGAATTCTTCAACCAAGAAGTCAATCAGTGCCAAGTCAAAGTCTTCACCGCCAAGGAAAGTATCACCATTGGTCGACAACACTTCAAACTGCTGTTCGCCATCGACATCCGCAATTTCAATAATGGACACGTCAAAGGTACCACCGCCAAGGTCATACACGGCAATTTTGCGGTCGCCTTCTTTTTTGTCCATACCAAAGGCAAGGGCAGCAGCAGTTGGCTCGTTAATAATGCGCTTAACGTCTAAGCCCGCAATTTTACCGGCATCTTTGGTGGCCTGACGCTGTGCATCATTAAAGTAAGCAGGAACGGTAATCACTGCTTCAGTCACGGTTTCGCCTAAGTAGTCTTCGGCGGTTTTTTTCATTTTTTTCAGGATTTCAGCAGAAACCTGTTGTGGCGCCAGTTTTTTGTCGTTGACGTTAACCCACGCATCGCCATTGTCCGCTTGTACAATTTTGTACGGCACCATGCCAATGTCTTTTTGCACCACGTCATCTTGGTAACGACGGCCAATCAAACGCTTGATCGCAAACAGGGTATTTTTTGGGTTGGTCACGGCTTGACGCTTGGCGCTCTGGCCAACCAGTACTTCACCATCTTTATAGGCAATAATCGACGGCGTGGTACGCGCGCCTTCGGCGTTTTCAATGACTTTTACTTTGTCGCCTTCTAGTACAGCAACACAGGAATTGGTAGTACCTAAATCAATGCCAATAATTTTGGCCATGTGTATTTCTCCTCAAGATTTTGCAGTAGTGGCTGCTTGTTACTCAATATCGGTGTGAATTGAGTAATTTCAAGCACCTTGTGCAAAAAAAATTTAAAATAAATCGCAAATCAACATCAAAAACAACAGCATAAAATAGGGGTTAAAGCAGCAGCTTATACACAGCCACTGTGCTGGCCGTTATTGACCAACAGTCACCATGGCTGGACGCAACAGGCGACCTGACAGGCTATAGCCCTTTTGCAGCACATTGGCCACTTGACCCGCTGGGGTATTGGGATCAATGCCCACCGCCTGATGATGCTCGGCATCGAACGGTTGTCCGGCGGGATCAACCACCGTAATGCCGTGCTTTTCCAGCGCGCCCAGCAGAGATTTATGCGTCAGGCGTACCCCTTCGATCACTGGCTGATTGACTAAATGGTCATCGGTTCCGGCGGCAGCAATGGCACGCTCAAGATTGTCGACGATATCCAGCAGGCTACCGGCAAATTTTTCCAAGGCATATTTCTTGGCGTTGTCAGTTTCGCGCTCGACCCGTTTCTGGAAGTTATACATGTCGGCATTGGCACGTGCCTTGATATCGACCATTTCAGCTTCTAGTTCGGCAATGCGTGAGTGCAGGTCGTCAGGGTTTGAGTCGTTGTTTTTATTATGCTCAGGCGCACCGGAAGGTACAAAGTCACTGTCGTTATTGACGGTATCCTGTGGGTTGATCGGCTCATTGTTGTTGGTGCCGTTTTCGGGCGTGGAATTGTCTTGGCTAGACATGGCTGACCTCCGTTTAAAAAATTGAAACATGTACAGTCCTTCGACCTTGCGGCGATGTTTTAACGTTGCTGTACGCTTAACTAAAACCTGTTGCTTGAGTGAGGGTAATCGGCCTGAAATTCAAGAAACTAATCCTATTTTTTTGGTGAGTCTGTTGGTTTTTAAACCAGCAATGTTCCAAATATGCAACAAACTGTTGATAAAAATGATCCTGACATTTAAAACCCAGTCGCTACAATGAAGCACGACTAACAAATGAGACCAATGAAAATGCAAAACTTAATGATGCAAAAACTAAAAATGTTGTCCCAGCACACTGTACAAGGCACGGTACTAGCTACTGCCCTGATTATGGCAAGTGGCATCAGCATGGCGGCCACCACCGAGTACCAGATTGATTCCAAACACACCGCCACGCTGTTTAGCTGGAGTCATTTTGGTTTTTCCAATCCAACTGCCAATTTTAATGATGTACAAGGCACCATTACCGTGGATGACAAGCATCCGGAAAAATCCAGCGTGATGGTCACTATTCCGGTCAAAAGCGTGGACAGCCATGTTGAGGCGCTGGACAAGGAGTTTTTAACTGACGCGTGGTTTAACGAAGGCAAGTATCCCAATATCACCTTTAAAAGTACCAAGGTTCAAACCAAGGACAAAAAACATTTCAAGATTACGGGTGATTTAACCGTTAAAGGCGTGACCAAGCCTGTAGTGCTGGACGCCACCTTAAATGGCATGGGCGAGCATCCGATGGCCAAAAAACAGGCGGTTGGTTTTAATGCCACCACCAGCTTTAAGCGTTCGGACTTTGGCATTGCGCAGTATGTGCCCGCAGTGAGTGATGAAATCAAGGTGAACATTACGACCGAAGCACTGGCCAAATAACAGGCTGCGGCAAACGACTTAAATTAATTTTTTCAGTTTTAATCTTTTGGTAGGAACCATCATGGCCAATCCATTTTTAGACAGCATTGCAAATCGGCGTTCGATTTATCACATTGGCAAAAATGTAAGTTTATCAGCGCAGCAAATCAGTGAGCTGATTCAAACTGCCGTTGAACAAAGCCCGTCCTCCTTTAACTCACAAAGCTCGCGTGCGGTGATCCTGTTTGGTCAGGCCAATGCCGATTTGTGGGAAATTGTGCGGGAAACCCTGCGTAAGATGGTGCCGGAAGCCGCCTTTGAAGCCACCAGCAACAAGATTTCCTCGTTTGCAGCAGGTGTAGGAACAGTGCTGTTTTATGAAGATCAGGACATTATCAAAAATCTACAGGAACAGTTTGCCCTGTATGCTGATAACTTTCCGGTATGGTCTGAACATTCAACCGGTATTGCTCAGTTTGCAGTGTGGTCAGCTTTGGCCAATGAAAACATTGGTGCCAGCCTGCAACACTACAACCCGATTATTGATGCAGACGTGGCGGCTCGTTTTGGTGTTCCAGCCAGCTGGAAGTTGCGTGCACAAATGCCATTTGGTTCGATTGAATCACCCGCCGGTGACAAGAATTACATGCAGCGTGATGAGCGCTTCAAGATTATTAACTAAGTGCTTTTCACTCAGGCTGTTTAAGTCAGTACGGCTAAGTTAATTAGCTAAAATAAAAACGTCCCTGATGGCTAATTGATCAGGGACGTTTTTGTGTTTAAAAACCGCAAAACCTTACTGGTGCGCAGGACTGGCGGGTAGCATTTTAGGCAATTCCAGATAACCGCTGATGTTGGCCTCGGCATGCGCTGTGCTGCTGCGGCCAAAATAGCGGCTACGGCTGCTAATCACCAGACCCAGTATTTCACCTTGTTTCAATTTGGCATTGACTGCCGGTAAATCAATGCCTTTGGCCGGATCATCAATCGGTACCTGTAACTGGCTGAGCATTTGATTGCGATAGCGCAGTTTTTGCAGGTTGATGGGTAGCACTTGCTCATTGAGGATTTGATAGCTGCCTTTGCCCGGTGTCCAGCGTGCCAGAGACACAAACAGGGTGGGGGAGCTTTGGGCAATTGCTGGATCAGATGTATCAATATTCAGATGCAAACGCGGAATCCCAGTAAGCCATTGATCCTGAGACAGGCGTGTCAATGGCAGCAATAACGGACGCTGGCCGCCAAGTTTTGGCTGATTCCAGTTGGCTGGTAAATGCTGGGGCGTCAATAAATGCCGCAAGCGGTCAGTAGTTTTAAACAGCCACTCGTAACCACCGCCGGCATTGATGTGCAAGTCAGGCAGCGGATAGTTCACTTGAGGCTGTAATCCATCAAGGCTTTGTACCGGACTATGGTCAATGCAAACGTGCGGAATTGACTTCGCCTGTAGCGGCTGATCCTTCAGTTTGGCATCAAACCAATCGGCAATCATGGTTTGAATATTCAGCGTTTTGCCCTGACAAACCATGTTTTTACCAATGTACCACGCGGGTAGCTCAAGCCCCGGAGAATGCTGTACACCGGGTTGCAGATGGCCGCCATCGACGCCCAGCAAGCGCACATCGTGGCCAGCATGTTTTAAGCATTGATAGGCTGAAATGCCTTCATTAAATGGAAACAACACATCCCGAAAGCCCTGAATGATCAGTGCATCGGCTTGTGGGGGCTGATCCGTATCACAAAACCAGCGTGCCTGATGGGTTTTTAAGAACTGATAGGATGACGCAGAAATAGCGCCATTCTTGGTGTCCTGATAGGCCATTTTCAGTGCCGGATCAAACTTGTTCCAGTTCCACCAGTCACCTACTACATTGAGTAAATCCAGCCAGCCGCTTTTGGGCACGCCATTGGGCGCAAGGCTATATTCCAAATTGTACCAGGTGGTGACTGGCACAATGGCCGCAATACGCTTGTCCTGTGCCGAGGCAATATACTGAACGGCGCCGCCATAGGATTCGCCAATCATACCCACGCGTGCGCCATGTTCATTGCGCGCCAGTTGCGGCAGGTGTTGTTCAGCCCAGTCAATCATGCGACTGACATCCCGACCTTCAAACTGCGGATCGGTCAGGCGAATTTTGCCACCTGTGCCATCCAGACCGCCATGCCCACGCTGATCAAAACTAATCACCCAGTAGCCGCGTTTCCATGCGGCTTCGGCACCTTGTCCGGTGGGCATAATGCTGCCATACAGGCTTAAATACGGCCGCTTCATGCGCGACAGGCCAAAGCCATGCGTGTGAATGATTAGCGGTGCCGTTTGTCCGCGTGCAAGTTTTGGCTGATACACGGTAAACGACAGGGTAATACCATCATCGGTGGTCATGCGCATTTGATAATGGCTTTGCTTGAGGCTTCCTTGAACCGTTATTGGCAAGGGAGGCTGAAGCTGGCGTGTGGCACAGCCACTTAAGGTCAGCAGCAGGCTTAAACCCAGCAGGTTGAGCAAGGTGCGGAATGCCATAAAATTCCTTTTTATAGCAGCCATGCTTAGAAGAAACATGGCGTTGAAGAGTCAAAATAGAAAATAAACGACAGCATTATTTTGCGTTGATAGTGGTGCCCATGGCTTGTCCCATGGTCACCTGACTGCCGGCTTCAAACGGTGCCAGCCAGTTAATTTTACTGTTTTCAAACAGCACAATGGCGGTAGAACCCAAGTAAAAACGACCCAGCTCAGCACCTTTTTCAAGCGATAAATCATGCGTGCGATGTTCCAGCTTGCCGGATGGCTTGATTTTGCCGGTGGCCACACATTCGATGCCTGCCACAATCATGGCACCCACCAGCACCACGGCCATACGACCCACGCTGGTGTCAAACAAGCACACCAAACGCTCGTTACGGGCAAACAATGCAGGCACATTTTCAGCAGTGACCGTATTAACAGAAAACAGCTCACCCGGCACATAAATCGTATCGGTTAAGCGTCCGGCAAATGGCATATGCACGCGGTGGTAATCTTTGGGCGACAAATACACGGTGGCAAATTCGCCACCCACAAAATGTTGCGCCAGCGCTGTGTCACCAATCAGTTGATTGAGGGAAAAACTTTGTCCCTTGGCCTGAAAAATTTCATCGCCTTCAATTTTGCCCAGTTGTGAAATCGCGCCATCGGCAGGCGATACAATGCTGATCGGGGAAGCATCAATAGGCCGCGTACCGGCTTTAAGCGCACGGGTAAAAAATTCATTAAACGAGCCAAATTGCTTGAGCTGCTGGATTTCGGCCAGACTCATATCAATTTGATAACGGTCATGAAACAGCTTAATAAATGCATGTTTGACCAAGGGGTTTTTACTGGCAGCCAATGCACCGACCAAGCGGCTCAACCCATGTTGCGGTGCCAAATGTTGAAAACGAATAAATGCCTTGTCTTTAAAACCTTGCTTTTGCGATGTCATATCTGTTGTGCCGTATGCTGTTTTGCCATGTGCTGGCCTGTCGGGTTTTGAATGAGAACAGTGTGATCCAAATACTGGATCAACAGGGCTGCTCTCCTGTCACAATCGGGGTATCGGATTGATTGCCCCACTCACTCCATGCGCCATCATACGCGCGAACCTCCAGATTGAATAGCCGCGCCACCACATAGGCCAGGCCGGAACGATGATGGCTTTGACAATACACAATCAGCGGCTTGTCAAAATCCAGACCGCGTGCCGCCAGCAAATGATGAATCATGGGCAAGGGTTTGAGGCGCAAATGATCGTTTCGGTCAAACAGGCTATCCCACGCTAAATGAATCGCAGCAGGCAAATGGCCACCGCGCCGCGCTGCCAATCGTGCGCCTGTATATTCTTCAAAACTGCGACAATCCCAAATGCTATGGCTACTGGGCTGCTCGCGCACAATGGTTTTAAGCGGTTCAAGCGTAATGCGATTGTCTAGGTTTAAACTAACGGCTGCTGCGTTTAATGCTGGTAACACGACAGGCTCACTACTCACCGGCAAGCCTTTGGCCAGCCAGTCATGAATACCGCCGTTAAGCAAGCTGACCTTGGTAAAACCCATCACATGCAGCGTCCAGATCAGCCGCCCCGCCCAGCCGCCGCCTTCATCATCGTATACCACCACCTGATGTTGCGGGGTAATGCTTAGGCGTTGTAGCAGTTGCTGCAATTGTTCAAGCTCTGGCAACAAACCAGATGCATAGCCTTCTTGTCGTACCAGTGCTGCCGCAGGCAACGACACCGCATTGGGCACATGCATCTGTGCGTAAACCTGTGGCCGCCCCAGATCCACCAGCCGCAATAAGGGATGATCCAGCACCGGCAACAATTGTTCGGCATCCACAAGCAAAGGAAGATCCAGAGGGGATAATGACATGGTAATGGGGTCGCAAAGCTGGCCAGAGCCTTAATTTACAAGATGTACGCCTAAACTGCCAGCCAGCATTTTTGCTATTTTTAGCGGTCAAAGCCGCAGGGTTGTTTTAAATTTTCCGCATTGTGCATACCGTGTGATTGCAGGTGGGGCACGCTTTGTCTCACAATAGCCAAAACAACACAGGACATTTTTATGCGTGCACTGATTCAGCGGGTTAAATCTGCCAAAGTCGAAGTAAACCAACAAGTGGTTGGAGAAATTGAAAACGGTTTACTGGTGCTTATTGGGATTGGTAAAAATGACAGCGTACAAAGCGTCGAAAGAATGGTCAAAAAACTACTGGCTTATCGTGTGTTTGACGACGACACTGGCCGCATGGGTCTGAGCTTAAAAGAAGTGGGCGGCGGTTTATTGTTGGTCTCACAATTTACCCTGATGGCCGACACCAAAAAAGGCTTACGACCAGATTTTGACGCAGCCATGCCCTTAGTTAAGGCCAAAGTAGTATTTGCACAATTGGTTGAGCAGGCCAAAACGGTATATGACAATGTACAAACGGGTGAATTTGGTGCGGATATGCAGGTGAGCCTGATTAATGATGGCCCCGTGACGTTTATGTTTGACGTCGATTAAAACGAATACACCAATCTCAACGCGCTAGCGACTTTTAAGGCATTTTAATGATTTGGATTTTATTTACTGTCATGGCTGCGTTGATGCAAGCATGGCGCAATGCCTTTCAAAAGCAGCTTAGCAGTAGTGTAGATGCTTACGGGGTAACACTGGCGCGATTTATTTGTGCCTCGCCCTTAGCGGTAATTTACCTAGGTTTGCTGTATCACTTTGAGCCTATTGCCCAAGCCATGTCCGTCAGCAGTTTTGGGGCTATATTTTGGTTAGATATTGGCATTGTGGCAATAAGCCAGATTGCCGCCACCGTGCTGATGGTTAAGTTATTTCAACAAAAAAACTATGCCATTGGGGTAGGGCTGGCCAAAAGTGAAGCGATTCTGGCGGCGATTATTGGCGTGACGGTGCTGGGCGTACATTTATCGCTACTGGGCTGGTTGGGTGTACTCATTGGCGCGGTGGCGGTATTTTTACTGAGTGGTGCGCGTTCTATGGCCACATTATCTTGGCCAACCTTATGGACAGGTCTTGGTAGTGGTTTGTGCTTTGCGATTGCATCCTTAATGGTACGGCAGGCCAGTTTACAACTTACGGATTTACCCTTTTTGCATCGTGCTGCGTGGGTATTGCTGAGCGTAATTAGCTTGCAAACAGTGTTGCTACTGGTTTGGCTAGGCTTAAAACGACCGCACACTTTAAAAGCCATGTGGCAGCGTAAAGGTTTAACACTGCAAGTGAGTGTTGCCAGCTTTTTAGGTTCACTGGGCTGGTTTAGTGCCATGAGTTTGCAGTCGGTGCCGCTGGTCAAAACGCTGGGGCAAATTGAAGTGTTATTTACCTTAATGATTTCATTATATTTCTTTAAGGAAAAACTGGTGAAAACGGACCATGCCGGATTATGGCTGGTCATGCTGGGTGCGGTATTAGTGATTTGGGCTTGATAAATTATAATTTAAAAATAGAGTATTATTATGCAATCAAGTAGAAGAAATGGTGGATTAACCCATATTCGCTACGACCATTTATGCAGGGCAAGGGTACTACATGTTTGCTGCCCTAAGTGTGGTGCGTTAGCAAACGCTAAAAAAAATTCAGAGCTTGAATATCAGAATGTTTTAGTCAGTGATTTATCTAAATCATGGAACTTAAAAGATTGGGAAGTGCGTTGTACAAATTGTCCTAAGGCGTTAGAAAATCTAGATTTTATGCAACTTCCACCTTTATTTTTCGAAAGTGATATTTTAGAAATCTGGGCATGGAATAAAGAGCATCTTGCAGCAATAATAGACTACTTACAAAATAATTTACCAAAAGATCATCCATATACTTGGTTGATGACTTACATTCCTAAAAGCTGGAAAAAACATAAAAATAAGGCAATTAAAACAATGAGGGAGATGCTGGTTGATGGGTAATAGATTACAACGGTAGACTAAATTCTATGATTTATCCATCTACAAGGATGGTTTTCACATAACCCTTACTGAACCTTAAAGCCAAAACAGGATAAAAATAATCAGGAAATAAAAGATGAAAACTCAGGATGTCTTAATTGATGTTTCATGACACAGAAACTTTTGTTATTCAAGCGGTGAGCTGGTTACGCCTCATGGTAGAAAGCGTCGGCGCGCTAATTATTGCCTTTGGTATTTTTGCGGCACTTTATGGATTTTTAAAGGCTTTTATTGGCCGCCATCCTGATGGTTTTACCCCGGTTCGACTCATCTTCGCGCGTTATCTGGCATTAGGCTTAGAATTTCAACTGGCTGCCGATATTTTATCAACTGCGGTATCACCCAGTTGGGAACAAATTGGCAAGCTGGCGGCCATTGCCATTATTCGGACGGGTTTAAATTTCTTTTTGATGAAGGAAATGCAGGAAGAGCGGATTATTAAACCCAAAGACAAGCCAGAAAATACTAATAAAATTATTGACGAAACAAAGGCTGATGAACCATCAGCGCCTTAATGAGCTGTTCGACCATCTCATCACTATGCGCCGCACTTAAAGTAATTCTCAAGCGTGATGTTCCACGTGGAACAGTAGGTGGCCGAATAGCACTCACCAATAAACCTTGCTCAAGCAGTTTTTTTGACAAGGCCAACGCATTCTCGGCGCTACCCACAATAATTGGCTGAATAGCCGACTGGCTCGGCAAAAGCTGCCAGCCTTGCTCAGTTAACGCAGTGCGCAAACGATCAATATGCTGTTGTAATTTGACTTGTCGCCATGGCTCTTGCTCAATCACATCCAGCGCGGCCAAGGTGCTGGCAGCAATTAAAGGAGGGGTGGCGGTAGTAAAAATAAACGTGCGCGCGCGGCTTGTTAAATAATTAATTAAAAGTTCGGAGCCTGCCACAAATGCGCCAAATGTCCCAATTGCCTTGCCAAGTGTCGCCATATAAATATCAACGCGTGGCAGTGGCGAGTTAGAAAAATGCCGCAATCCAAAGCCATGCGCATCGTCAATCATTAGGGCAGCCTGATGTTGTTCGGCAGTTTTTATCAGATCATGTAATGGTACTTCGCTGCCATCCATACTAAAGATTTGATCGGTCACAATCAGCTTTTGTGTGGTGGAATCCTGACGCAGCCATTCATTAAGCTGCCCAACATCCAAGTGCGGATAGCGCCTTAATTTAGCACCTGCCAGACGCGCACCATCAAGTAAAGAGGCGTGGTTTAAACGATCCTGATAAACAATGCCATCTCTACTGTCGGATAAATGTCCCATCAGCGCATCAATCACACCCAGATTAGCCATGTAACCAGTCGAAAACAACATGGCTTTGGGGTAGCCAGTCACCTGTGCAAGACGCTGTTCTAACTGCTCATGAATGGCTTGATGGCCGGTAACCAGATGCGCGGCACCTGCACCAATCCCATGAATTTTAAGGTAATCAATAGCAGCATCTTTTAAGGCAGAATGGCCAGCCAGCCCCAGATAGTCATTACTGGAAAAATTAATCAGCGTTTGGCCGTTCCGTTGAATCAGCGGCGTGACGCCTTGATCAATAGGATGCGTATGACGATCCAGAAACTGAGCTTGCAGCTCGGCATATTTTTGCGCAAGCTGAAACTGCGCTAGGCTCATGGGATTGACACCAGACGAATTTTAAACGGCCATGGCATTGACAGCCGTGGCTTTGACATCCACTTTGACTTTTTCTTTAGTTAAACCTAATTGCTCAAACAGGATTGCATCACGGCTTTCACCAGCATTGGGCGTGGTGAGCAGTTGTTCGCCCGAAAAAAACGAGTTAGCACCTGCCATAAAGCACAGTGCTTGTTCAGCATCGGTCAGGCTTTCGCGTCCTGCCGATAAACGAATATAACTGGTGGGCATTAAAATCCGTGCTACGGCAATGGTGCGCACCCATTCAATCACCGATACTTTAGGCGCATCTTGCAACGGCGTGCCAGCAATCGGCACCAACATATTAATCGGCACAGATTCAGGGTGAATCGGCTGCGTGGCCAATTCATGCAATAAGCTCACACGGTCATTGCGCGATTCACCCAAGCCCAAGATACCACCGCTACAGACTTTCATGCCGCTACTGCGCACATGATCCAGAGTTTGCAAGCGGTCGTCAAAGGTACGCGTGGTGATCACATTGTTGTAGTGCTCACGCGAGGTGTCCAGATTATGGTTGTAGTAATCAAGGCCAGCATCGGCCAAACGCTCGGCCTGCGATGAATCAAGCATACCTAAAGTCATGCAGGTTTCTAAGCCCATTGCTTTAACTTCACGCACTAGTTCCAGCACATAGGGCATATCGCGTTCATGTGGGTTGCGCCATGCAGCGCCCATGCAAAAACGGGATGAGCCGCTATCTTTTGCTGCACGTGCTGCGGTTAAAACCTCGGCCAGTTGCAGTTTTTTTTGTGGGGTAAGCGGTGTCTCGTAACTGTTAGATTGCGAACAATAACCACAATCTTCAGGGCAAGCCCCTGTTTTAATCGACAACAGGGTACTGACCTGAATGGTATTTGGCTCGAAATGCTGGCGATGAATGGTGTGTGCCTGAAACAGTAAATCATTAAACGGTTGGTCAAACAATTCACTAATTTCAGTGCGGTTCCAGTCATTGCGTAGCATAAGTCGTTATCCTTTTAAGGCAGCCGTTTTTTCGCTGATAAAGCGCTGGGCTAACTTGATTTTTTTCAGCACAGGTTTTGGAATCTTGGGCGCAATCAGCTTGGCGGCTTGGTTAAACCACATCAGCAAAGAAAAGTCGCCTTCCATTTGTATTTTGCCAGACTGCATGCCCGTCATAAAGACCGTTGGATCACCTTTTAGCAAGGTTTGAACCGCGAACAGGCTGTCTTCAAAACGCAAGGTGAAGTCCGGTTTGGCTGCTGTACCCGCTGCCATTTTGACGTGTTCATCTGCAATAATAAAATGGCGAGAAATACCATTTTTGCTTTCGAGCTGTAAAGTGAAGTTGCGGCCGTGTAGCAGCTCAATGAATTTGGGGCTGGTTTTGGACAATTGTTGCATGCGCAAACCCAAGGCAACCAGTAGCAGGTCAAATGGATCGGTGCTCACATTAATCAGCGGCAGTTTAATAACAGGAATGGATGATAGGTTCATGATTTAACTCTGGGTATTTAATAAATTCTGGCAAATAGCTGATAATTACTGTGGCTTGCATGCTAGCGCCTGTGGCTAGCCTTTGCAATCCATGGAACAGTCAAGTTTCAGATCAGCAGGATGCTGTATCATGCTATTAACCCAACCGGCAGGCTAGATCATAAGTTTTTCATTTATGTTGTTTTTTTTAAGCAGGTTGTTTTAATAATCCATCGGGTCAGGCTTGGTTACTGACCACTTATAGCACAAACCAACTGGGGCAAGTACCCCAGTCTGGCATGGGGTGCAGGCTTAGTGGCCTGACAGTGAACCCAAATCTTCCTCATACACTGGAGTGTGCTCAATGCAGCGTTGCTGGCCAGTCACGGGCTGTTGTTCATTGGTTGCAGCAAGCCAGGTGGCCAGTAGCGCCAGTGCCGCGCCCACGCCGGTCATATAGCCCTGAAAATCGGTAAAACTAAACAGGTACTGACTAGCAGCCCGGATAATTTCAAGGAAACACCAGAACAGCATTCCTGCCAGCATAAAGCCCAGCCAGCGGCGGTAAGGAGAAAAGAATATGATGATCATGCCCAAGGCAACCAGACCACCACCAATCATTGTGCTCATTTCACCATTTAACATGATGAACCCTCCTGTACGGGTGTGCGGGACACCGTCATCTAAATTGTTGCACTGTTTTGCAGACACAGGGCGCATTGCCCTTACACAGTCTTTCAACCCCCATGTTGTGCCGCCACAATGCGTTTTCAGGTTTTGTTTATTGTTAAGTCGCTTTCATGTCGTCAGCAGCTATTTCATCAACTCACCTTTTATGACGTGGCAGGTTTTCCAGTGACTCATGAGGAGTAAAAACCAGCATGAGGCGTAAAGGCTACAAGGCTAAATCAAACCAATGCCGGATAAAACCAGAACCGGACAAAACCAAAAAGCCGCGTCATGGCGCTATTATGCGCAACCAGACCAAATTGAAAATAGGCTAAAATGCTTGTAGCGTCACGGAATGACGCGTAGGCTGAATGTAATTACATTTTTGAAAGTGGAAAAGGGTAAAAAAGCACTTATGTAACTG
Organism: Moraxellaceae bacterium; assembly: GCA_004173455.1. GTDB lineage: Bacteria > Pseudomonadota > Gammaproteobacteria > Pseudomonadales > Moraxellaceae > Alkanindiges. Next base: position 49,127 of record SECL01000001.1, read on the forward strand.
GATTTGGCTGTCATTACATCGGATGACCGATCAAAAATGCCCTGAAAATTTTTTTTATCGCCATGTGGTGTATTTGATTATTTTATTAGCAATGAGAGACTTAGAGAAAACCGTACGATGGGCTTTTTGAATATGTAACCGTTCTGAAACCAATAAAAATCATGTATAAAAATTAATCAGTTTCAGAACGTAAAAAGCTTATCTTCTTTGTAGATGAAAGGTTTACAAATCTTTGTCGCGTACCCCAAGCAGGTACAAAATACCGTCCAGCCCGACGCTAGAGATGGCTTGACGGGCATTTTCACGTACCAGTGGTTTGGCGCGGAACGCAACCCCTAATCCCGCAATCGACAACATGGGTAGATCATTGGCACCATCACCCACGGCAATCACCTGTTGCAAGCTAATGCCGTGTTTCTCAGCCAGTTCACGCAGTAATTCAGCCTTGCGGTTGCCATCCACCACCTGTCCAATCACTTTACCGGTGACTAGTCCATCCACCACGTCGAGCTGGTTGGCGTATACTTCGTCAATGCCCAGTTTTTGCTGTAGCATTTCGGCAAAATACTGAAAACCACCCGATAGTATGGCGGTGCGGTAACCGAGTGCTTTTAACGTGGAAATCAGCCGTTCGGTGCCTTCAGTGATGGTCAGGCGCTGGGCAATTTTTTCCAGCACCTGCGTGTCCAGTCCTTTGAGTAATGCCACGCGTGCAGCAAAACTTTGTTTAAAGTCCAGCTCACCGGACATGGCACGTTCGGTAATCGCGGCAACTTGTTCACCAACGCCTGCTTCAATGGCCAGTTCGTCAATCACTTCCTGCTCAATCAAGGTCGAGTCCATGTCAAAGCAAACCAGGCGGCGATTACGGCGGTAGGCGTTGTCTTCCTGCACGGCAATGTCAATCGACAAATTAGTACTCAGTTTTAGGCAATCGGCACGCAACGCTTGCGCATCGAGCAACTGGCCACTTAAGCCAAACTCCACACACGCCTTGCGGTGCTGGTCATTATCCTGCTCATCCATGCCTAAGCGACCCGATAGGCGGGTTACGGTTTCAATATTAAAGCCATGCTGTGAAATAATCCGGCTGACAGCCTGCAAATGTGCTGCGGTCAGTTCGCGCGACAACACGGTTACAATATATTTGGTTCTGCCACCTTCTTTAACCCAATGCTGATATTCCTCAAAACTGATCGGTTTGAAGTACAGGGTCAGGCCAATCTCATGCGCCAGCAGCAGCATATCTTTCATGGCCAGTGCGGCCTGAGTCGGTTGATCGCTGGCCACCACAATGCCCAAAGTGAGCTGGTTATGGATCACCGCCTGTCCGACATCCAAAATATCCAGACAATGGGTGGTCAACACCTGCATCATTCGGTTAAATTGGTTGGGCTGATCGGGGCCTAAAAAAGAGATAAGAATTATTTCACGCATTAATCGTCTCAGGCTTGAGAAGCAAGTCGTGTAGAATCATAATCTATTTGTCATCTATTTGCCTGTCTACCCATTAGGAACTTTCACTTGAACGCGCCTCGCCAAGGGCTGTATGCCAGCCTGCTGATTATTAGTTTTGCCGTGCATGTCATCCTGATGGTGCATACAACCAACCACCAGCTTGGTCATACACGCGCCATTCAGGGGGAGCTGATGACCCGTCAGCTAGCTGATGACAGTCTGGCCATGCTGGCACCCGTAGACACGGTCTCGCTGGCGTTAATGGCCAACCGCTATACCGGACGCCCAGATGTGGCTTCCTTAAAAATTATGGCGGCGGATGGCCGGGTATTGACCAGCAGCGGCAATGCACCGACCCGTTCTGGACAAGTGTTTAACAAAAAAGTCATGTTGGATCAAAAACCGATTGGGCAAATAGAACTGACCCTGATCCAGCCCAGTATTGGCGAGATGATCCGTACCCAGTGGCTGCCGCTGTTGCTGTCATTATTGACGCATATCATATTGTGGCTGTTGTATCGGGTAGCGGCACGGCCGACCCGGCGTGAATATCTGGCAACGCTGGCGCGTGAGCAGCAATTGCAAGAACAGCTACTTGCGCTCAAGCTGCACGCCGAACAAACCCAGAAAAATGCCGTGATTGCGCGTGCCATGGCCAATCCTGCCGAAATTCCAAAACCGGCACAGGGCAACAATGGCAACCCGTCCAGCACCGATGCGGCGGATAGCGCCCTGATCCTGCGCATTGGTTTTGTTGATCCCAAGCAGTTACTGGGCACCTTAAGCCCCGGTCTGGCGCGACCTTACTTTAGTTTATGCCAGACTTTGCTCGAACAAGCCATTCAGCAAAATCGCCAGCATTTTGAGGCATTGGAAACCAAAGCCCAAGGTGGCCAGCCCGTGGAATGCAAAATTGTCCAGCCGTTTGGCGAAAGTGGCGCAATGATCAGTGCGCCAAGCAGTAACCCACAAAGTGCCCTGTTTTTGGCACAACTGGGGCAGCTATTTAATTTGCTGACCGATGTGGTCTACCGCCGTCACCGTGAGATCAAGCGGTTTGCTCTGCATACCCGTACTGCACTGGCCGAACCACAGCATAACCAGCCGGCACAAGCTCTGGCGCAAAGCCTGATTCATCAGGTCGAGGCCAATCAGTTGGCGGTGCATTTAACCGATGATCAGGTGTTAAACCTGCAACAGTATTTTCAGTTGTCGGCGTTTGATAGCCCGACTGATGCGCAAACCCGCGAAGCCCTGCTGGTAACGGCCATGAATGTGGATGGGGCGCGGTTTGTCAGTAAGGCACGCGAGCGTATTCTGGCCGGTGATAAGCCTGCCAATGCACGCGTATCTGGCCAACAGCAAGCGGATACAGCAGAAGATGGTGAAGAGTAGCGTTTAAAAATACAGGCTATCATTAGCACTTAATTGACTAAAAGCCAGTTCTTTATACAGGACTGGCTTTTTTTATGCCTCATGCTGGGACAGGCCAGATTATATAATACTGATAAACAACCCAGAATTAGGCGTTATTTAAAGAAAAACACCCCAATGCCAATCAGCAGGAAAACCAGCGCAGCAATGCGGTGAATCAAGGTAATGGGCAGGCGCCCGGCCAAGCGATCACCAATAAACACAGCGGGCGTATTGGCAATCATCATGCCCAGCGTAGTGCCGGCCAGCACCATGAACAGGTGATCAAAGCGGGCAGCCAGTGCCACCGTGGCAATCTGGGTCTTGTCGCCAATTTCAGCCAGAAAAAACAGCACAAAGGTCGCACCAAATACCCCAAAACGCTGCCAGCGGCTAATACTGTCTTCTTCATTGTCCAGCGTGTCGGGAATTAGCATCCAGCCCGCCATGGCAATAAAGGAAATTCCCAGAATCCAGCGCAGCACATCGGTATTTAAAAAATCGGCAAGCCAGACACCCAACGCCGCCGCCAGTGCATGGTTAAACAGGGTGGCCAGTAAAATGGCAATCAGGATAGGCAGCGGCTGGCGATAGCGGGCTGCCAGCAATAAGGCAAGTAACTGGGTTTTATCACCCATTTCTGCAAGAGCCACAAGGCCGGTTGAAATCAGAAAAGCATCCATGATTAGATTCCGGGCTGGCACATTAAACCAGTGATTTTATCTTTTGCCAGCCCAAAAACGCCGCACCAGCCCGCAATACTGAGGCCAGTGTGAGACAAAGATAAAATCAAAGGTCTTGCCAGTCCTGTAGAGTGATGGCGCCTATGCTAAGCACAAGATCACTCCAGTGACAGGATTACAGCCGCCATGCCCTGTTAAGTAAAAACCAGTCTATAAAACCTGAATTAAAACAATCCAGTTTGGCAAAGTCTGGTTAAGCAAGTATGTTGACGACTGCCAGTGCAAGCATTTGCATGACTTACACTGCGGCTACTCCCCAATGATGATGCATTATAAAACAAATTCAAACGTTTAAACAATTGAGCTGACCAACCTGACTGAACGCTGGGATCAACAAGCCATCAATACCCTTAATAGTTTTAAAAATGAATATCTGATATCAGCGGATTTTACCGTGCGACCGTCCTGAAAACCTGTCATTTTGCGCACGGCTTTAACAGGAAAATAAGAATATGTCGACTAAAGTTGGGCAAAATGGCTAAAAAATCGGTAGAATAGCCCGCTAAACATTTTTTTAATCCAGTGCATGCTGTAATCATGCGTTGGGCAGTTTTTTATCAGGGTAAATTTCATGCAGCTCAACAGCGTTGAAGAGCTAATTGCCGACATCCGTGCCGGTCGTATGGTCATTCTTATGGATGACGAAGACCGCGAGAATGAAGGTGACCTTATCATGGCAGCCAGCCATGTGCGCCCGGAAGACATTAATTTCATGATTACGCATGCGCGTGGTCTAGTGTGTCTGACCTTAAGCAAGGAACGCTGTCAGCAGTTGGATTTACCACTGATGGTGGAGCGCAATGGGGCGCAACATGGCACCAATTTCACCTTGTCGATTGAAGCGGCCGAAGGGATTTCAACTGGTATTTCAGCAGCCGAGCGGGCGCGTACGGTTCAGGCGGCCGTAGCGCCACTGGCCAAGCCCACTGATATTGTGCAGCCGGGTCATATTTTTCCGCTCATGGCGCAACCGGGTGGTGTGTTACATCGTGCAGGTCATACCGAAGCCGGTTGTGATTTGTCACGATTGGCCGGTCTTGAACCTGCTTCGGTGATTTGTGAAATTATTAATGAAGATGGCGAAATGGCGCGCCGTCCTGACCTTGAAGTGTTTGCCCAAAAACATGGCATCAAGATTGGCACCATTGCTGACCTGATTCATTACCGCATGACCAATGAGCAAACCATTGAGTGTCTGGATGAGCAGCAACTGGATACCGAATATGGCGCATTTCGCCTGCGTCGCTATCGTGAGTTGGGTAGCCCCGACATTCATGTCGCATTGATTAAAGGTAACCCGGCTGAGGGCGTGAGCACGGTGCGGGTTCATGGTTTTAATCCGGTACGTGATTTGTTGCATGTGCAGCAGGATACGCCCGTGTGGCAGCTTGACAGCATTTTAAAGACCATTGCGGCCAGTGAGCGCGGTGTACTGGTATGGATTGGCCAGCCGGTATTCGAAGATCTAGGCGCCGCACTTGCCAATGTGACCAAGCAGGATAACAACCCTTCCTCCAAGGCATTATCACAGCAATACCGTACTATTGGGGTAGGGGCACAGATTTTACGTGATGTGGGGGTGCAGCAGATGCGTTTGCTCAGTTCGCCGCTACGCTTTAATGCCCTGTCTGGTTTTGATCTGGAAGTGGTGGAATACCTAAGTCCTGAACAGCGATAAGTGAAGCACTGCTTCACCGCTGTGCAAGGTGAGGGCTATGCCTGAGCAAAGAGGGTAAAGCGGACGCTACGCCTTGCGGCATATATGCCTGATCCGCCCGCGCGCAAGACGATACTGCTCTAGGTGCATCAGGCAGCAATCGGTTTATCACCCATTGACATTATTAACTGGTTATTGATTATTTTTGAGGTTAGACATGAGCATTCGTACCGTTGAAGGTCAGTTGAATCAAGGCAGTGAAGACCGCTATGCTATTTTAGTGGGTCGTTTTAACAGCTTTGTGGTCGAGCATTTGCTGGACGGCGCTGTGGATAGCTTGAAGCGTCATGGTGTCAACGAATCTAATATTACTGTCGTTCGTGCGCCCGGTGCCTGGGAGTTACCTGTAGTGGCCAAAAAACTGGCTGCCAGTGGCCAGTATGATGCCATTATCGCACTGGGTGCGGTGATTCGTGGCAGCACGCCGCATTTTGATTTTGTGGCCGGTGAATGTGCCAAGGGGCTGGGTGTGGTAGGTCTGGAATACAGCCTGCCGGTGATTAACGGGGTGTTGACCACCGATAGCATTGAGCAAGCCATTGAGCGCTCTGGTACCAAAGCTGGTAACAAGGGTAGTGAAGCGGCAGTGACTGCCATTGAAATGGTCAACCTGCTCAAGGCGATTTAATACGATGAACGAGCAGCAAGGCGGGTTTAAATATCCAACCACATTTGCAGCCAAACGCAAGGCTCGCCGCTTTGCGCTACAGGGCTTATACGAATGGCAAATGACCGGCAATCCAGTGCATGACATTGAAGCGCGTACTCGTGCCGAAAATGCCATGCATAAGGTTGATATCAGCTATTATCACCAGTTACTCACCCAAGTGATTCAGCATGTTGCCGCACTGGATGAACTGATTAAACCATTGATTGATCGTGATCTGGATGCACTGGACGGCGTGGAACTAGCCACCTTGCGTCTGGGCACCTTTGAGTTGCGTGACCGGCTTGAAGTACCTTATCGCGTCGTGATTGATGAAGCGATTGAACTGGCCAAGCATTTTGGTGCTACTGATAGTCATAAGTATGTCAATGGTGTACTGGATCGGCTGGCGCAGCAGTTACGAGCTGCTGAGAAAAACCAGTAGAAAAATCAGTAAAGGAAAGCCTGATTTTGAGGCATGATTTTGAGGCAGGATATGGGAAAACTTTCTCTTGAACCGTTAAGCAAAATTGACGGCTTTGTTGCAGCGGCCATGGTGGATTGCAGTAGCGGTTTAACCTTGTCAACGCTGGGTGGCGGGATTGACCTTGAGCTGGCAGCTGCCGGAAATACCGAGGTGGTCATGGCCAAGCGCAAGGTGGCTGAAACATTGATGCTGGATGACCAGATTGAAGATATTCTGATTAGCCTGAGCAAGCAGTATCACCTGATCCGGCCATTAGAGCGTAATCAGCAACTGTTTTTGTATTTGGTGCTGGATCGCGCCAGATCCAATCTGGCCATGGCACGCCATGAGTTGCGTAATTTTGAAAGGGATCTTGAGTTCTCCTAAGCATTTTGAGCCAAACCGTCAGCTGTGCCTTGGCGGTTTTTTTTATGTAAAAATAATTGAACACCAGCAGCTCATGCATCGCGGTTGCTGTTGTAACTTCTGACCTGCCCATGAATGAATTTGCCTTAATCCAGCAGTATTTTAAGCAAGCCACTTTCGCTGCGCACACTGACCCGAATAATCCGGCAAATAGTCTGGAGCTGGGCATTGGCGATGATGCGGCGATTATTCAACCGCCTGCTGGTCAGCAGTTAGTCATTACCAGTGATACTCTGGTGGCAGGGCGACATTTTCCTTTAGATACCCCAGCGCATGCCATTGGCTGGAAAGCCGCAGCGGTGAATCTGTCCGATATTGCTGCGATGGGTGCGCGCCCGTATGCGGTGTTAATGGCCATTAGCCTGCCTGAAGTTAATCCAGACTGGCTGGCGCAATTTAGCCATGGTTTTTTTGATTGTTGTGCGCCTGAAAACGTGCAACTGATTGGCGGTGATACCACTAAAAGCAGCGTATTAAGTATTACAGTGACAGCCTTGGGTTGGGTGGAACAGGGTAAGGCCATTCGCCGCGATGATGCACAAGTCGATGATCTGATTGTGGTATCGAATAACTTGGGTGATGCGGCTTATGCCTTAAAAAATCCAAACAGTGATTTACAGCATAGGTTGGATTATCCACAACCACAAAACAAACTGGGCATGGCCTTGGCTGGTTACGCAAGCAGTATGCTGGATGTATCGGATGGACTGGCGCAGGACTTAGGTCATATTTTAACGGCCAGTGGGGTGGGGGCAACCTTGCATCTGGAAACCCTGCCATTGTCAGCTACTTTACAGCAATTACCGCCGCCACAGGCATGGCAACTCGCGCTTAGCGGTGGTGATGACTACGAACTTTGTTTTAGCATTGCGCCCGATCGTTTTAAGCAGTTTTGCCAGCAGTATGCCGGACAGTTTGTATTACAGGTGATTGGACAAATTACTGCGGATACCGGCCTGTGCTTATTGTACCAGCAGCAACCTTATATAATGAATTTGCAAGGATATCAGCACTTTGACTAAGCAGCCCACGCAGAAAATAACCGTTAATTTTCGCACGCTTTCGGTATGGGACAAGCTGGTATACAGTCTGGGTGTGGGGCTGGGTTCTGGCCTGTTTCCCAAGGCACCCGGCACCATGGGATCATTGGCCGTATTGTTGCTGGTGCCTTTATGGTTATGGCTGGGTATCACAGCAACTTTCATCGTCATTGTGGTGATGTCGGTGCTGGGCGTGTGGATTTGTGACCGGACGGCGGAGATTATGCAGGTGCATGATGATGCGCGGATTGTCTGGGATGAGTTTGCCGGACAAAGTATCGTTTTGCTGCCGCTCATGTGGTTTGACCAGATGAACTGGCTGGGCATCCTGCTGGCTTTTGGCCTGTTTCGCCTGTTTGATATCTGGAAACCCTGGCCAATTGGTTATGCAGATCGCCAGTTAAAAGGCGGTTTTGGCATTATGATGGATGATATTTTGGCCGGAATCATTGCCGCTGCGGTATTATATGCCGGATTAATCATGACCATGGGTTATGTGGGAATTTAAAATTTTGCAACTAAAAGATTTAGGGCTTCAACAACAATGACATTATCAGTAATTATTTTGGCAGCAGGTAAAGGCACGCGCATGAATTCGCGTTTGCCAAAAGTATTGCAGCCATTGGCTGGGCAACCATTGCTTGCGCATGTATTTAAACAAGCCAATACCCTTAACGCTGAACGTGTGATTGGCGTGATTGGTCATGGCAGTGCGTACGTCAAACAGCAATTTGCCGATCAAGCCGTGACGTGGATTGAGCAAACAGAACAGTTAGGCACAGGGCATGCGGTACAAGTCACGCTGCCTGCATTGCCAACCAGCGGTCAAAGCTTGATTTTATATGGCGATGTGCCGCTTATTCGCGCACAAACCTTACAGCAATTACAAGCTGCTGCGACTGGCGGCATTGCCATGATGACCTTAACAGTGGCAGATCCCACAGGTTATGGCCGCATTGTGCGTCAAGACGACAAAATCCAGCGTATTGTTGAGCATAAAGATGCCAGCGAACAGCAACGCCAAATTACAGAAATCAACACCGGTATTTACTGTGTCGATAATGCCTGCCTGCATCGTTGGTTGCCTAATTTAAGCAATAACAACGCACAAGGCGAATACTACCTCACTGATATTGTAGAAATGGCCGTGGCTGATGGACTGAACATTGGTAGTGTACAGCCGGAATATGAGTTTGAAGTAGAAGGGGTGAATGACCGCCTGCAATTAGCTACCTTAGAGCGTCGTTATCAAGCCTATCAAGCGGAACAATTGCTCAAGGCTGGCGTGACCCTCACTGATCCAGCCCGCTTTGATTTGCGCGGTACATTAACCACTGGCCAAGATGTACGGATTGATGTCAATGTGATCATTGAAGGCGACTGTCATTTGGGTGATGGGGTGCAGATTGGGGCAGGCTGTATGCTCAACAATGTCCGCATTGGCGCAGATACAGTGATTTTACCCTACAGTATTTTAGACGGTGCTGTAGTGGGTGCGAATGCCCATATTGGCCCGTTTGCGCGCTTGCGTCCGGGGGCTGAGCTGGCCGATCAGGTGCATGTGGGCAACTTTGTGGAAGTCAAGAATTCACAGTTAGGTCAGGGCAGCAAGGCCAATCATCTGACCTATATCGGCGATGCGATCATTGGCAGTGGCAGCAACATTGGTGCAGGCACCATTACCTGCAATTATGATGGCGTCAACAAACACAAAACCATTATTGGTGACAAGGCATTTATTGGTTCCAATTCATCACTGGTTGCGCCGCTCCACATTGGCCATGGTGCTACGGTTGGGGCGGGTTCTGTGGTGACCAAAGATGTGCCTGATACCACGCTGGCAGTGGCACGCGGACAGCAACGCAACGTCGAAAATTATCAGCGTCCTATTAAAAACCCGAATTAAGAAAAGGTAAAAATTATGTGTGGTATCGTTGGCGGAATTGCAGAGCGTCATCTGGCGGCTGTATTGATCGAAGGCTTAAAAAAGCTGGAATACCGTGGCTATGATTCTGCGGGAGTAGCCTTGCTAGAAAACGGGCAGATTGCACGTGCGCGCGAAGCCGGCAAGGTAGCCCTGCTGGAAGCCAGTGTAAAAGCATCCCAGATTGATGGCAGCATTGGGATTGCGCATACACGCTGGGCCACGCATGGCAAACCCACGCAAGACAATGCCCATCCGCATATGTCTGGTGATGTGGCGGTGGTGCATAACGGCATTATTGAAAACTATCAGGAACTTAAAACCGAGCTACAACAGGCTGGTTATGTATTTTTGTCACAAACCGATAGCGAAGTGGTGGCGCATCTGGTGCATCAGGCACTCCAGCAGCAAAATAACCTGCTCAAGGCGGTTGAGGCGATTGTGCCGCGTCTGCATGGTGCCTATGCGCTGGGTATTATTGATGCCAACCATCCCGGTGAACTGATTGCCGTGCGTCAGGGGTCGCCGCTGGTATTGGGGCTGGGGATTGGCGAGAACTTTATTGGTTCCGACCAGTTGGCATTGTTGCCCGTTACCAACCGGTTTATTTATCTGGAAGAAGGCGACATTGTGCGCCTGACCCGTAGCGATATTGAAATTTACCATCAAGGCGAGCGAGTAAGCCGTGCCGTAAATGAGCTGGATATTAGCGTGAGCAGCAGCGACAAGGGCGGCTTTAAGCACTATATGCTCAAGGAAATTTATGAGCAGCCCGATGCCATTCAGCATACCTTGTCGGTAGGACTGGATCATCACCTGCTCAAAGATGATTTTTTAAGTAGTGGCAATGAGGTTCTACCTGCCGTTCAGCATGTGCAAATCATTGCCTGTGGTACCAGTTACCATGCCGGCATGGTGGCCAAATACTGGTGCGAACAACTGATTGGCCTGTCCTGTCAGGTGGAAATTGCCAGTGAATTCCGCTATCGCAATCCCGTGGTACTCAACAACACCCTGTTTATTTATATTTCCCAGTCCGGTGAAACGGCAGATACACTGGCGGCGTTGCGCGATATTAACAAGCGTGCTGCGGCTGCCCAGAAAAATATTGTGTCGCTGGCCTTGTGTAATGTGGCTACCTCTTCCTTGGTACGTGAAACCGACATGCATTTGCTGACCCAAGCCGGGCCGGAAATTGGCGTGGCCTCGACCAAAGCCTTTACCACCCAATTGGCAGCGCTGATGCTGCTGGTGTTAAAGCTGGGCAAAATTAATGGCACGCTGGATGCAGCTCAGGAACAGGAACTGGTTGAAGCCTTGTGGCAAACGCCCAAGATCATTAATCAGTGTCTGGCGCTGGATAAAGATATTGAGGCCATGTCGCGCCAGTTTATGGAAAAACGCCATACGCTGTTTTTAGGTCGTGGTACGCAATACCCGATTGCATTGGAAGGCGCCCTTAAGCTCAAAGAAATTTCCTACATTCATGCGGAAGGCTACGCGGCGGGTGAATTAAAACACGGTCCGCTGGCACTGGTCGATAACGATATGCCGGTGGTGGTGCTGGCCGCCAATGACTTTATGCTGGACAAGCTCAAATCCAACATGCAGGAAGTGCAGGCGCGCGGTGGCGAGCTGTTTGTATTTGCCGATGAGCACAGCGGTATTGCCAATAGTGACCGTCAGCATGTGGTGTATATTCCAACCGCCAATGCGTGGATTGCACCGATTGTGTATAGCGTGCCGGTACAATTGCTGTCGTATCATGTGGCGGTATTACGTGGCACCGATGTAGACCAGCCGCGTAATCTTGCCAAGAGTGTGACGGTCGAGTAAAACCCCCTAAAGCGGATAAAACCGTATGCACCTGCACTGGTTTCGCAGCGACCTGCGTATTCATGACAATACTTCACTGGACGCTGCTGCCAGTCAGGAATCAGTGCTTGCGCTGTACATTCTAACGCCTAAACAATGGCAACAGCATGATGATGCACCCTGTAAAGTGGACTTTTGGCGGCGACAACTGATTGAATTGTCGCAACAATTAGATCGCTTAAATATCCCGCTACTAATCCGTCACTGTGACACATGGCAGCAAGTCCCCGATTTGCTATTAGAGCTGTGTCAGCAGTACCAGATTACGCAGGTTCATTGCAATGCCGAATATGGCGTTAATGAACGCAAACGTGATGCCGCTACCCAGCACTTGTTGCAGCAATACCACATTGGGTTTAAGCATTATCTGGATCAATTGCTGTTTGAACCGGGCAGTATTACCAGCAAAAGTGGTGGTTACTTTAAGGTGTTTGGCCAGTTTAAGCGGGTGTGCCAGCAACGCCTGTATGATCAGATTCCAGCCATACTGCCAGCGCCGAAAGCGCAAGCCAAACTGTTTATTGCAGCAGATCCGATTGCGGCGACTTTGGCTGATTTTACGTTAACGGGTGCTTTTGCCAAGCTAGATCAATCCAGCATCGATTCAATAGCCGCACAGTGGCCAGTGGGCGAAACACAGGCCATGCAGGTCTTGGATGATTTTTGTGCTGATCCGATATTGGATTATGAGCACGCGCGTGATATGCCTGCGCTGGCGGGTGTCAGCCAAATATCACCTTATATTAATGCAGGGATTGTATCGGTTCGGCAGTGTTTGCAGGCCGCGATTGATGCAGCCGATGGTGAGTTATTTGGTGCCAATGAAGGCATCAATACTTGGATTACCCAACTACTATGGCGTGAGTTTTACCAGCATATTTTGGTAGGCTTTCCGCAGGTGAGCCAGCACCAACCGTTTAAAGCACACACCAAAAAATTGCCATGGCGCAATGCCCCTGACGATTTAGCGTGCTGGCAGCAAGGACAAACTGGCTTTCCGATTATTGATGCGGCCATGCGACAACTGCAACAAACCGGCTGGATGCACAATCGCCTGCGCATGATAGTGGCGATGTTTTTAAGCAAAAATTTGCTGATTGACTGGCGCTTGGGCGAGCAGTGGTTTATGCAGCATTTAATTGACGGTGACTTGGCGGCCAACAATGGTGGCTGGCAATGGAGTGCCTCAACGGGGACAGACAGCGTGCCGTATTTCCGTATTTTTAATCCCATTACCCAGTCACAAAAAATTGATCCAGAAGGCACATTTATCCGGCATTGGCTGCCAGCGCTGGCACATTTGGACAATAAATCCATTCATGCCCCACATTTATCACGTAATGTACAGGCCAGCGCGCTGGATTATCCGTTGCCTATAGTCGATCTCAAACAGAGCCGTGAGCGCGCCCTACAGGCATTTTCCGGACTAAAGGCTTAATGTTTTTGCTGATTTAACAAAAAAATGCTGCAAAATGAAGGCAAGCACTTGGCAAGTCCAATAAACGCGCTAATCTATGCTCACATTCGGGTAATGAAAACTGCTGGCCAGTATGCTAAAAAGAGCATGTCATGCACAGCAGGCACAATGATTGGTTTAATGATGGAATTTTTATGAGTAAAGCGCTTCCCGTTGTTCTTGCAGCCGTCATTATTGGTGGTGCATTAACCCCGATTTATCTGGCCAAGCACGCCACGCCCGGTCAGCACACCAAGTCTGGTCTATCCAGTGCGGCGACCAGTAATATTCAGAAAATCAGCTATGCCATGGGCTACCAGATGGGTGGCCAAATCCCGCCTGAAGTGGACGACAGTCTGTTTGTCGATGGCATGCAGGACAGCAAGGCCAAAAAAAAGCCGCGCTTTACTGAGCAGGAAGTGGGTCAAGCCCTGGTTGCTTATCAGCAAGACCTGCAAAAACAGCAGCAGCAACAGCAGGTGCAACAACAACAACAGCAGCAACAGGCCACTGCGCAAAGTAGCGCGCAGGCTGGTGATGCCTTTTTGACAGAAAATGCCAAAAAGCCGGGCGTGGTGACGACCGCCAGCGGCCTGCAATATCTGGTGATCAAAGAAGGTACTGGCACCAAGCCAACTGCCTCTTCTGAAGTCAAGGTGGACTATGAAGGCAAGCTGGTTGATGGCAGCGTGTTTGACAGCTCCATCAAGCGTGGCGAGCCATTGACCTTTGGTTTAAGTCAGGTGATTCCGGGCTGGACAGAAGGCCTTCAATTGATGAAAGAAGGCGCGCATTATCGCTTCTTTATTCCGGCTAAGCTGGGCTATGGGGAAACGGGTGCGGGTGAAGCAATTCCGCCCAATAGTACGCTGATTTTTGATGTGACCCTAATTAAGGTTAATCCTTAACGCTTGGGTAAAAAGACAGCGCCCTGCCTAATGAGTAGGCTGCTGTCCAGTTGTCAGATTGATCGTTTGAATCAGACTGATCGTTTGAGTCAAAGTGCTATTTGATTCAATGTGGGGTCTTTATCAATCCGCTGTGAGTCAGGCAGTAACACACCGCTACCACGGCTGGGTCAATGCCTTAGGTTAATAATAGTAATGGAATTGAAGTCATGAAAAAAATTGTTTTGGGACTAACCTGTGGTGTATTGAGCCTATATAGCGCGGCGTATGCAGCACCTGCTAAAAGCAGCACCAGCAATACCACCAGCACGAGCAGCAGCATTAATGAAAAAAGCTCGGAGCTGCAAAAAGTTGGTTATAGCTTTGGTTATATTATGGGTAAAAGTAATACCGACGCGGTGAAGGATCTGGACGTCAATACTTTTATTCAGGGCTTCCGTGATGGCTATGCGGGCAAGCCTGCTGGCCTGAGCGAAGACCAGATGAAAGCTGCCTTGTTGAACTACAAGCACAGTCAAGAAGCGCAGGACATGAAGGCTTTTGAGCAGCAAGGCAAGGTAAATGCCGAAGCAGGCGCCAAGTTTCTAGCCGACAATGCCAAAAAGCCCGGTATTACCACCACAGCCAGTGGCTTACAGTATGAAGTCCTCAAGCAAGGCAGCGGCAAACGCCCAACCGCCACGGACAAAGTGACCGTGCATTATGAAGGCAAGCTAATCGACGGCACCGTATTTGATAGCTCGATTGATCGTGGTGAACCAGTCACCTTTCCATTGAATCAGGTGATTGCCGGCTGGACTGAAGGCTTGCAACTGATGCAGGAAGGTGGCAAATACCGCTTCTTTATTCCGGCCAAACTGGGCTATGGGGAAACGGGTGCGGGTGAAACCATTGGCCCCAACAGCGCGCTGATTTTTGATGTTGAGCTGCTAAAAGTCGAATAGTTGGGTTTTTAATGGCAGGATAAAAAAATCCTGTCATTAACACGCCAAAAAGCTGAAAACCGGATTAAGGTTTTCAGCTTTTTTTATGCTTTGCTGTCATACCCTGTTTTTAAATCAGGGACAGGCAGACTGGTTTGCCAATCATTTAATTCGACCTATACAACCAGAGCCACCTGAAAAACTTGAGCCAGCTATTGAGGCTTAGCCATTGACAATCGTGCCGCCATTGACGTGGATCACTTGACCGGTAATGTAGCTGGCATCGTCCGAGGCCAAAAACAAATAGGCAGGGGCGACTTCGCTGGGCTGACCCATGCGACCCATTGGGGTATTTTGGCCAAATTTTTCGACTTCTTCGGCATCAAAGCTGCTGGGAATTAAAGGCGTCCAGATCGGACCCGGTGCCACACCGTTCACCCGGATACCGCGTTTTTGCTTCATCAGGTTGGTGGACAGGCTGCGAATAAAGGTGGTAATCGCGCCTTTGGTGGAGGCATAGTCAATCAGTTCATCATGGCCCTGATAACTGGTAATACTGGTGGTATTAATAATACTGTCGCCTGCATTCAGGTGCGGCAGCACGGCGCGCGTGGTATTGAACATGCCAATAATATTGGTTTTAAAGGTCTTTTCCAGTTGCTGGTCATCAATGTCAGTAATGTCTTTTTGCGGATATTGCACACCCGCGTTATTGACCAGAATATTGATTTTACCAAACTGCTGAATCACCTGCTGTACGGCTTTTTTTACGCCCTCATGATCGCCTACATCCTGCTGGATGATGAGGCAGCGACGGCCTTCCTGCTCGACCAGTTGTTGGGTTTGGGCGGCATCGTCATTTTCTTCCAGATAAATAATCGCCACATCGGCACCTTCACGGGCAAACAGCACAGCGGTTGAGCGGCCAATGCCACTATCGCCGCCACTAATCAGCGCAACTTTATCTTTTAGTTTTTCGCTGCCTTGATGACTGGTCTTAATAATTTCCGGTGCTGGATACATGGCATCCTGATCACCGGGCTGATGGGTTTGATGTTGTGCGGGAGCGCTTTCTGGATATTGGTCAATATTATTGCTCATGTAAAATTCTCCGTGAAGTTGGGATGATGATTTACCCTAACAACAGGCCATGTAGCATTCATTAAAGCGTGGGTGGATTTTTGGTAAGAGCTTGGCGCGCTGTGTAAGTCGGCGGCATTGACAACAGAATCAGCCGCGAGGAGATCAGCACGAGCAATGCTATAGACAATAACCTGTTTAGGCCAGTTGTGCTCGTAACCGAACCAGTGCGGTGCGCAAGCCTTCTTCCAGCACTGGATGATAAAACGGCATGGCCAATAACTGCGGCACAGTAAGGTTTTGCTGAATCGCCCATGCCAGCAAATGCGCCAGATGTTCTGCGTCATTTACCAGTAGTTCAGCACCCAATAAACGCTGTGTGGTGGGGCAGCCATACAATTGAATCGCGCCGTGGTTTTTGTCCTGAATGGTGGCACGACCTTGATGCTGATAAGACACTTCAGCATGAATAAAAGGAATATTTGCGCTGCTCAGTGCCTTATGCGACTGGCCCGCCGTGGCCATTTGCGGAGCACTAAACACAATACTTAAGCCAGCATACGGCTCAAATGATTCGACCTGTGGATAGCGCGCGGCATTTTTGCCAGCAATGCGACCATCATTGGCGGCTTCATGCTGTAGCGCATGGGGTGTGAGCACATCACCTGCAATAAAAATGGGTAAATCATCCAGTTGCATGGTGTGAAGATCATGAATCGGTTTTTTAATGTCTTGGTATTTTGAATTAATTTTTTCCAAACCCAAATCATTGATACTGCTTTCACGACCAATGGCAGCCAGTAGATAGTCCGCTTTTATCTGTTCACTGTGTTGTTCGATGCTGGTCGACGTGCTGTGATAGTGCAGTACCACGTCATTGTCCTGCAAATAAACTTGCTCTACCGTACTTTGATGCACCAAGTTAAGTCCTGTGCCAATGAGTTTGGTAGCCAGCTGGCGCAAGTCAGGGTTGCTTAAGCCGCCCACGGTTTCACCCTGATTAATCACCGTGACCTCAACCCCAAGTCGTGCCAAGGCTTGTGCCAGCTCAATGCCAATGGCACCTGCACCCACCACGATGATACTTTTGGGTAGCTCAGGCAGATTAAAAATCGTGTCGCTGGTCAGTAGCTTGTGCTTGAGCGCCTGTTGCCAGTCGCTAGGAATGCGCGGTGTTGAGCCAGTGGCAATAATGGTGGTTTTGGTGCGAATAATGTCATCACCCACCTGTAAGGTCGTGGCGTCAATAAATTGGGCTTTGCCTTGTTTTTTATGCTGTGCTGGCCATTGATCCACCACGGCTTGCGCGTGACCTGTAAAATAATCACGTAAGTGCTGGACGCGCTGCACCACGGCTTTGGGATCAATGTGAGTTTGATTGCTGATGCCAAACTCACTGGCATGCTGGCTGGCATGGGCGTATTTGCTGGCTTCAATCAGCAGCTTGCTGGGCATGCAGCCCACACGCGCGCAGGTAGTATCCCAAGGGCCTGCATTAACCACCAGCACATTGGCCGTCGATTTAACCACCTGATTATAAGCCGACTGACCTGCTGTACCCGCACCCAGGATCACGACATCATAGCAATGCGGTGCATCACTGGTGCATTGCTGGGTTGTTGTCTGCTGTGTCATAAAGCTGCATCCCTACGGCATGGGGTTGATTAAAATGGTTTTATCTACCATACCTTTTTTAGCATGCAATTCCGTAAAATTTCTTTGCTCAGGCCAGCGCACTGAATGATTTTTGCCTGAGCATTGATCCTAAGTCACATCAAGTAACAGGCAACGTACAGCGCAGAAAGCCATGCGATCGGGGAATGTGACATATAGGCAGACTGGCGCATCTGAGCTAGTTAGCTGACGCGTGGACAGTGATGTGAAATACTCAATAACAGCCGTACCAAAGCAGGCAAGTGCGTGCCGACAATGGATTTGCCCGTATTTAACAACGACACACTAATGTCACGCATCGGATCTGCCCAGCAAAAAATATTGGATAAACCCAGATGACCAAAAGCCTGTCCTGTCTGGGAGCCGTACATTCCAATCGGATTGGCTCCTAGCATAAAACCACTGCTATAGCGCATAGGCGCCCATAAGGTATGATCAAATGACATGCCCGATTGCGGCATGATGGCATTGCGGATGGTTTCGGCCTGAATAATTCGTTTGCCCTGATACACACCACCATGCAGCAACATGTCAAAAAAACGGCTGGCTTGCTCAGCACTGGTAAAAATATTGGCGGCTGGCGAAATGACGTCCATAAAACGGGGATGGTTAGTAATCTCAATAATTTGATCTAAGTTGCCACCCAGTGCCCGATTAAAAAATTGATTGGTGCCCAAGCCAGCATGCACGCCTGTGGGACTATTGGTGGCCACCAGATGCCGATACTGTGGGGCAAGGCCATAGTCAAAATAGGGCATGTCCATCGGCTTTGCGATATTTTCCTGCAAAAACTGACTGGCCGTTTGACTGGTCACCCGTTCGATTAATTCTCCCAAAATATACCCTGCCGACACGGCATGATAGGCTTGACGTTGTCCCGCTGGGTAAATGGGCGTGGCAGCACACAGCAGCCTGACCACTTCAGCGCGGTCAAACATGAGCTCAGGAGATAGGGATTGGGTTAGACGCGGAATCCCGCCACGATGATTTAGCAACTGTAAAATAGTAGTGGCGTGCTTACCCTCAACACCATACTCTGGAATGTACTTGACCACGGGATCATTAAGGTCAATCAGCCCCCGTTCATGCAGTATATGAATCAGCACCGCCGTAATGGCTTTTGAGGCAGAAAACAAACATACGGGTGTGTCTGGTGTGGCAATGACTTTGGTGTTGTCCAATGCATCATGTAAACCATTGCCTTGTGCATGGCCAATACTGCGATTAAGCACAATCTGGCCTTGACGCCGGATGCATAATGACAGCATCGGATGATTGCCGTTGCGATATAAATGCTGCGCTGCTTGCCAGATACTTTCTACTTGCTTATTGGTCATCCCTGCCTGTTGTGCAGGTAGTTCGTTGCTGGCAATTCGAATCACTGTGTCGATAGAACGTGGAGTACGAATGGTATTTAGAGAAAAATATTTCATAGAACGCGCAAAAATCCAGCAGGGAAGTAAAATGAACTGAACAACAAGGCGCTGCTAAATTCGCCCTGTTGCGCTTAAAACATAATTCACACCGTGGGTAGTCGGTAGATTCAAAAATTACCTGGTTATAAACCCACGTTTTTAAGGCGGTTGGCATGCTGGCGATACAGCTCAACCGGGTTGGGGCCAAAAGGACTGACCAAGCCCATCACCTGATTGACTTCGTCCAGATGGTTTTGGTTGTAGTTATCACGGATGACTTGGCCTAAATGGCTTGAACAGGTTGGCACCAGACCATCACTGGCTTCGTTGATCAATAAACCAGTTGCCGTTAACAGGGGCGCGGCAGGATTGAGCGGATTGGTAAATTTGCCTGCACCGCTCCATGAATAATAGCGCACGCCATTGACCTGACTGGCACCCTGCCCACAGTACTGATCCGGTATGCCTTGCGGAAAACGTGCATTAAAGGTGAGGGCGCTGGCACGGGTCAGCGCGTTTAAACTGCCTATGGCATCTTGTTCATACGCTTTGCCTGAGGAAATCCCCACCAGTTTTAAAAAAGCATTGAGCGGTGCAACCAGAATACCGGACACAGATCCACCTTGTTCAAGCACTGGTAGCAACTGATCGGCCACGGGTGAGCCCATGTTGGGTCCACCGACACTGGTGACTGACGCCACTTCCTGTGGTATGAGGCCGGCTACATAACGTACTGCCTGACTGCCATGGCTATGGCCAATCAGGTTAACTTTTTGTGCACCGCTAATGGCCACAATATCTTCTACCTGTTGCAGCAGTTGCTCACCCCGAATATCAGAGTCATTCAGCGCTGCCATTTGGGTGACATATACACTGGCACCTGAGCGGCTTAAATCCTGTGGAATACCATACCAATAGTCATAAATTCCAGCGATGGCTGAAAAACCGCTGGCACCATGCGCCAGTACAATTGGATATTTGGTTTTGGCATAGTCGCTACGAGTCGTCACCGTGCCTCCCGTGCGACAGCCATCGGTACTACAGTATTGATAGCTTTGATTGGTGGCTAAACTCACGCCTGACATGGACAGCAAGCTGCCCAATAGCAAGGCTTTGTTGAATGCAGCGCTTGTAAAGCGGTATCTGTGCGATGCTCTTTTCAACGAAACATAGGACATTAAGGGTGGATTGATTTTGTTGTTTGCGGCAGGTGTTGTGTTCATGATAATCCTTTCACTCACTTTGGCTTAAAATTATATAAGAACAAGTATTTGCCAAAAGTGCCTGCATAGTGAGATGCTAACTGGCCAATTTACCAATCATTCGTGGCCAAATTGTATGAAGCTTGCACAGACGCTGGAGCTGGAAACTCTCTATAAGCCACTTATTCCTATCATTTATCTGCAAGTGGCGCTGCAAATTGCGCAAGTCCGTGGTTTGGATGCCAGCCAGTTGGCGCAAATGATTGGCCTCAAGCCGCAACAACTACAAGATGGTCAAGAGCTAATTACTCCGTTGATGCATGCTTGGCTGATTGGCTTGATGATTGAACAAAGTGGTGAAAATGGTCTGGGTTTTGAAATTGGCTTGCGCTTAAGTCCAACGGTACATGGGCAATTGGGACAAGCCATGTTGTGCTGTGCCAGTTTACGGCAGGCATTGGACATTGCCAGTCGATTTTGGCATTTGCGTGAACGTCTGATTCAGTTTGAGTTTAAAGTCCATCATTCTGTTGGCGTGGTGCATTTGCAGACCGAAGTGGCCTATCCCGATCCCTTACGTCGTATTCATTTTGATTGCATGTTGGCCATGTTTTATCGCGTCACCCAAATTTTAACCTGCAATATGACAGCCATTGGTGAAATCTGGCTCGACTATCCGGCACCTGAAGATGCCACTTCAGAAGCCATGCAACGACTGTATCAACAATTACCGATGGTGCGCTACAACATGCCGAGTTGCCAGTATCGGGTTCCGCTCGAATTGCTGGATCAACCCTTGGTCATGGCCAATCCAGAAGCTTTAGCACAAGCAATTGCCCAGTGTGAACGTGAGCAAAGTCTGTTGCCACAGCAACAAGGCCAGTTTCTACAGGCTATCAATGTACGATTGCAACGACAAGAAGGCGGCTATGCCAGTCCAGCGCAGCTTGCCAGTGCCTTACATTTATCCTTGCGTACTTTTCGACGCCGTTTGCAGCAAGAAGGCAGCAGCTATCAGGTTCTATTGGATACGGTTAAACAACGTGACGCCTTGCAATTGCTTGAAGATCAGCAATTGTCGATTCAGCAGATTTCTAGTCAATTGGGCTATCGTAATCCTGCCAATTTTTCGCGAGTATTTAAAACATGGACAGGTAAAACGCCCACTGAATATCGGGCGTTGCTTGCTGGAAAATTACTGTCGTAATTATTGTTGAATCAGTGCAGATTTACTTGGCCAATCGTCCATTAATCCAGTGATTAATCCGATCGGGCGTCAGACTGGCCAATGAATACAGTAATCTGGAAGGCAAGCCAATGGGGGTATGAATGGGCAAAAATTTAGCCCCACGGTTTGATAACTTTACAATGGCTTGTGCCACATCATCGGCACTCAAATGCACACCCAGTTTATCAATGGCACCACTTTGCATGTCTTTGACCAACGCCGTTTGCACAAACAGCGGCATTACATCCACCACCCGAATGCCATAATGACACCATTCGTTATCCAGTGCTTCGGTCAAGCCGCGCACCGCACATTTACTGGCAGAGTAACTGGATAAACTGGGCTGACCATAAATGGCTGAGGCAGACGATACATTAATCACCCGCGATTGTGGGGTCTGTTTTAAATAAGGCAATGCAGTGTAGCAGCCCGTGATCACCCCGTTTAAATTAATGTTGAGCAAATTCAAATGCTGTTGCAAACCAATCTCTTCAAAACGGCCAGAGTATAAAATCCCGGCATTATTCACCAATATATCCAAGCGACCAGTGTGCTGAAAAAATGCTTCTAGCGCCTGTTGCCATTGTTCGGCATTGGTGACATCCAGCGCGCCTGCCAGCACATTTTGGCTGCTCGACTGTGCGTTTAATTCCTGCGCCAATGCTTGTACAGCGACATGGTCACGGTCATAAGCGCCTACAAACCAGCCAGCCGCCGCATAGGCTTGGGCGGTCGCGCGGCCAATACCGGCTCCTGCACCGGTAATAAACACGGTTTTTTTGTTCATGGCGCTGAGATTGGTGTTTTTACTGCTCATTATGGTTTCCTGTTGTCGTTTTGGGTAAAGCGTTGCCGTCAAAAGTGACGATGAATTAGGCGTTTTGCTGCGCATTTGACAACAAAGATTGTCAAAAAACAAGACTTCGGTTTAAATCGGACTACAATCGCTGCACAGCCAATAGGTTGTAGCATTGCAAAAAAGTATTATGCTTTTCATCATTCATTGCGTCACACACTTCATCATTTTTTTGCGTTAAGGACAGCCCATGAGCCAGCCATTTCAACTTAAAGCACAGTATCCCTTATATGTGGCCAATCAGCCGATTGAAACAGGTAGCTGGCTGGAGGTCACCGATAAATATAGCAATAAAGTAGTTAGTCGGGTGGCGCAAGCCGATCCCCAAACTCTAGAACAAGCCATTGCTGCGGCAGTAGGTGCTGAAAAAGCCATGGCTGCCCTAAAGCCGTTTCAAAAGCAGGAAATTCTGCTGCATTGTGTCAAACGCTTTAAGGAGCGCAGTGAGGAACTGGCGCAAATTCTAGTGATTGAAGGCGGTAAACCAGTCGGGTCGGCCAAGGCTGAAGTGTTGCGCTTAATTAGTACCTTTCAGCTGGCGGCCGATGCGGTCACCCAACTGGATCAGGGCGTGGTCATGCCGCTGGCAGTGACCGAAGCAGCTGCAAGCTATCGCGGCATGACCCAGCGCGTGCCCGTAGGTGCGGTGTCCTTGATTAGCCCGTTTAACTTTCCCTTAAATTTAACCGCACATAAAATCGCACCAGCCATTGTGGCGGGCTGTCCGTTTGTTTTAAAACCTGCCAGTCTCACGCCGATTAGTGCCATTATTATTGCCGAGGTACTGGCCGAAACCAGCTTGCCGCAAGGGGCATTTTCCATCGTGCCCTGTCACCGTGATGCTGCCGACAGTATGGTGACCGATGACCGGTTTAAACTCTTAAGCTTTACCGGTTCGGATCAGGTGGGCTGGGACATGAAAGCCCGTTCAGGCCGCAAAAAAGTAGTGCTCGAGTTGGGTGGTAATGCCGCCGTGATGCTGGAAGATGATGCCAATGTGGATGCTGCGCTGGATCGCTTGGTCGCAGGAGGTTACTCACAAGCAGGTCAGGTGTGTATTAGTGTGCAGCGTATTTTGGCGCATGAAAAAATCTATGATGAGCTCAAAGACAAGTTTGTGGCACGCGTAAAACAATTAAAAGCCGCTGATCCTGCCTTGGCTG
Organism: Moraxellaceae bacterium; assembly: GCA_004173455.1. Lineage (GTDB taxonomy): Bacteria > Pseudomonadota > Gammaproteobacteria > Pseudomonadales > Moraxellaceae > Alkanindiges. Next base: position 72,740 of record SECL01000001.1, read on the forward strand.
ACACGATCGTTGGTCCGATGATTAAAGAAAATGAAGCAGTACGGCTTAAAGGATGGATTAATGATGCAGTGGCGCAAGGTGCTAGTTTGCTGGCAGGCGGCGAATTAAATGGCGTGATGTTAGAAGCCACTGTGCTTGAAAATGTCAGCCTTGATGCCGATGTGTATAAAAACGAAGCGTTTGGCCCCGTAGTAATTTTGGAAAAATATAGCAATTTTGATGAAGGGATTGAGCTGATTAACAACAGCCGTTTTGGTTTACAGGCTGGGGTGTATACGCAAAATTTAAATAAAATGTTTAAAGCGTGGGATACCTTGCATGTGGGCGGCGTGATTATTAATGATGTGCCGACTTTCCGCGTGGATAACATGCCCTACGGTGGCGTAAAAGACAGCGGTCTTGGTCGTGAAGGAATTAAAGCGGCAGTACTGGATATGACGGAAGAACGGGTGCTGGTGATTAAGCAGTAGTTTTGTCTAATTTAATTAGAAAAATTTAGCACGTCGGAGTCTTACCATTTTAGGTATGATGAGAGGATTTGCCTGCGGCTGGCCTTACTTTTGTTTCGACAAAAGTAAGCAAAACCATTTTCATTCGTAGAACTCGGTTAATATTAGCGCGATAGTTTTTACTTGTATTCTTGACATACACGTATAGTTTAAATGTAGTCCTGTCTCGAACAATTACGAATGACTTTAAGGGCACAAGCATCTTTAAACGGTATTTTTAGTCAGGCTGCACAAGGAGTCCGTGCAGTTTTATGTATAATTATAATATTGGAAAAGGACAATAACGATGTCAGCAGCTGGGTCAAATGTACGTGAAAACTGGTCAGCCCGATCTGGTTTTATTTTTGCCGCGGTGGGTTCGGCGGTGGGATTGGGTAATATCTGGCGCTTTCCGTATGTGGCTTATGAAAACGGCGGTGGTGCATTTTTACTGCCTTATCTGATTGCGTTGGTGACTGCGGGTTTGCCCCTGTTATTTTTAGATTATATCGTGGGACACAAGTACCGCCGTTCGGCGCCGTTATCGTATCAGCAAATTACCGCCAAAGCTGAAAGTATTGGCTGGTGGCAAGTGATGGTGTGCCTGTTTATTGGTCTGTATTACGCCAGTGTGCTGGCATGGGCGGCGAGCTATGTGTATTTTTCCTTTGGGCAAAAATGGCAGGCCGATCCTGAGAATTTTTTTACCAACCAATATTTACAGAGTAATACCTTACAAAGTGGCAGCAGCGCGGGTTTAAGTCTGGATATTATTCCGCATTTGTTTTTTCCAATTGTCGCCATGTGGCTAATTGTGCTGACCATTTTATTATTAGGCATTAAGCGCGGTATTGAGTGGTCAAACAAAATTTTTATTCCACTGTTGATGGTTTTATTTTTAATTTTGGTGGTCACTGCGGTGCGTTTGCCGGGCGCGATGACGGGACTGGATGCGTTTTTTACCCCCAATTGGCAAGCCATGAGCAGCTATAAAGTGTGGCTGGCGGCGTATGGTCATATCTTTTTCTCACTGTCGGTGGGCTTTGGCATCATGGTGACCTATGCGTCTTACTTGGGTAAAAAAGTCAATTTGACCGCGTCTGGCTTGGTGGTGGGTTTGGCCAACTCCTCGTTTGAGTTACTGGCGGGTATTGGTGTGTTTGCGGCATTGGGCTTTATGGCACAAGTGCAGGGCGTGCCTGTAAGCGATGTGGTCAAAGGCGGTATTGGACTGGCATTTATTGTGTTTCCCAAGCTGATTAGTAGTTTAGGATCTGGTGGCGATTGGTTTGGTTGTTTGTTTTTTAGCTGTTTGGTGTTTGCTGGCATTACCTCGTTGGTAAGTGTAATGGAAGTGCCGATTAGTGCCATTGTCGATAAAACCGGCTGCCAGCGTAAAACCGCAGTTTTGGGAGTGGGCGGCGGTACGGCTCTCGTGTCAACGTTATTATTTTCAACCGCCAGTGCCATGATGCTGGTTGATATTATTGATCATTTTATTAATAACATTGGCGTGGTGCTAGGGGCGTTGTTGTCGATTGTGTTGGTGGCGTGGTTGATGAGAAGCAAGCTAAGCGAATATACCCGTCATGTGAATGCCATTTCGAGTATCAAGCTGGGTAAGGTGTGGCAAATCCTATTGATGGTGGTAACGCCCCTGAGTTTGATTGTGGCGCTAGTGCTGACCATGTCCGAATTATTTAGCGCGGGTTATGGCGATTATTCACGTGCGATGGTCATGACTTTTGGCTGGGGTAGTGTGCTGTGCTGTTTGCTGGGTGCGATTTTATTGCCGTATTTACCGCATCAAAAAAATAAACGTGGTGATGCGAAATCAACTACTTCTATCAGGGAAAGCCATCATGAATAAGTCAGCTTTAATAATGATGGTGTTATCCATGATTTTATTGTGGGGTGGTTTGCTTGCGGCAGTGGTGCATTTGGCGCGGCATCCTGATGAGGCTGAATAGATAAAATAATTTGGTATAGGGTGGGGAAGTGGCAATAGCAAATAACAGATGTTCTTTACATAACATTCCTTGTCTCACTTAAACAACTGCCAATTTAGTTATGGTTTTAACCCTCTGTTACTAGCGTTAAATCATTTACAGCGCAATGACCTTGGCTTGCGTATAATGCAATTTCTGAATTGTTGAAAAAGACCATTGCTCGCCGTGAAGATTATTTTTGCTGGAACGCCCGAATTTGCTGCCACTGCGTTACAAGCGCTTATTGATGCAGGCCATGAGATTGTGGCGGTGTATACCCAGCCAGATCGGCCAGCCGGTCGCGGCCAAAAACTCAGTCCTTCTGCGGTAAAAGCGTTGGCCTTGCAACATGATTTGCCGATTCACCAACCGTTGAGCCTCAAAAGTAATAGTGAAGAAGGACTCGCCGCGCAGCAACAACTGAACAGTTATGCGGCTGATGTGATGGTGGTAGCGGCTTATGGCTTGATTTTGCCCAAGGTAGTGCTCGAAACACCACGCTTTGGTTGCTTAAATATTCATGCGTCATTACTACCCAAATGGCGCGGTGCGGCTCCGATTCATCGTGCGGTATTAGCGGGTGACGCCGCCTCTGGCATTACCATCATGCAAATGGATGTGGGACTAGATACGGGTGCCATGCTGTATAAAACCCATTGCCCCATTGAAGCCAGCGACAGCAGCAGTAGCTTGCACGATAAGCTGGCTGTACAAGGCGGACAAGCCATTAGCCAAGTGCTGCAAAATATTGAGGTATTACAAGATTATCAGCGCAATCAGCAAGTTCAGGACGACAGTCAAGCCACTTATGCCCATAAGCTGGTGAAAGCAGAAGCCAAAATGAACTGGCAACTGCCTGCTATAGAACTTGATCGTCAGATTCGCGCATATCAACCGTGGCCAGTGTCGTTTTGCGAGCTGGATGGGCAAACCTTACGGGTCTGGTCAGCGCGCGTCATGGATCAGCACAGCGAGCAACCAGCTGGTACTGTCCTGCATATTGATAAACATGGCGTACAAGTGGCCTGTGGTGACAACACGGTTTTACAACTGACTAGCCTGCAATGGTCAGGCGGCAAAGCCTTAAACAGTGTGCAAATGCTTCAAGCCCAAAAAATAACCACAGGACAGGTGTTGCAATGAGTAATGACAACAATCACGCCAAGCGTAACCGTCCTCATTTTAGCAATCACGCCTTGCCTAATGATGCACGTCGCAAAATAGACAACAGGCATTTTGCCCATTTAAATTTGCGTGCGCGTGCCATTGAGTTGTTGGAGCAGGTGTATCACGGTCAATCATTGAATCAAATTTTGCCGCAAGCCATCGAAAATACCCCTGCCAAAGACAAAGGCTTGTTAAATGAGCTGGTTATGGGCACGTTGCGTCATTGGTTTGCGTTGGATACGCAGATCAAACCGATGCTGAGCAAGCCACTGACCGATACGCGTGTGCATATCGCGCTATTGCTCGGTTTGTATCAGTTATTGCAAACCCGTATTCCAGCACATGCGGCCATTAGTGAAACCGTTGAAGCCATCAAACAATTAAAGCTGGATAAAGCCAGTGGCTTGGTCAATGCCTTATTGCGCCGTGCCAGTCGTGAGTTGGACAGCATGCAGGCACAATTTGAGGCCAATCATGCGTTACCCGCGTGGTTGTATAAACAGCTCAAAAAAGACTGGCCACAACAAGCCAATCATATTGCCCAGAATTTGCGCCATGCTGCACCAGTGACCTTGCGTATCAATAGCCGCGAGGGCAAACGCGATGATTATCTGGTAGAGCTTAAAGACTGGGATATTGATGCAGGCGCGTGCAAACTGTCAGATGACGGCATTGAGCTACGGCAATCGGCATCTATTGTGGAGTTGCCCGGCTATCATCAAGGCTGGTTTTCAGTACAAGATGAACATGCCCAATTGTGTGCGCAGTTTTCGGGCGATTTAAATGGCAAGCGCGTGCTGGATGCCTGTGCCGCACCGGGCGGAAAAACCGCGCATCTGTTAGAAAAAAATAAACCTGCCTTGCTGGTGGCGATTGATTACGATGAAAAACGTCTGAGCCGTGTGCATGAAAACCTTGAACGCTTGCAGCTCGATGGCGCGCATGTTCAGGTCATTACCGCAGATGCCGCCACATGGCAGCCTGATGCCCAGCTTGATGATGCCGAGCTTGACCATGTTCAGTTTGACCATATTTTGCTGGATGCACCGTGTACCGCCACAGGGGTAATTCGCCGTCATCCTGATATTCGGCTACTACGTCAGCAATCCGATGTGCAGCAAACCGCGCAGTTGCAAGCCCAGTTATTGGATCATTTATGGCAGCAACTTAAGCTTGGCGGCACGTTATTGTATGTGACCTGTTCTATTTTAAAACAAGAAAATCATCAGCAAATTGCAGCATTTTTAAAGCGCACGGCCAATGCACAATTGGTGCCGCTTGAATTAGAGGCACTACAGCAGAACACCAGTGTATTGGATTTACAGCCGAATATCATTGAGGGGCAGGCTGTGATCGGTTTGCAGTTATTACCGCAACAACAGGGTGGTGACGGATTTTATTTTGCCAAGTTACTCAAAACCGCTTAAAAATAAAGCGGTCTGATCATGCGATGAGCATCGAATCACTGTCATGATCGGCTAAAACGTAGCGTAACTCCTTTCTGCAAAAATAAAATGGCCTGCACGAGGCCATTTTTGCGGAGATTATAAATCTGCATGGCTTGATAACATTCAGGTTTTTATACAAGATAATTGTTGATAAATTAATCAGTACAACCGCATACTAGCCGCTGATGGCGAAACAATAAAACTGCCTTATTTACACAAAAATTAACAGAGTGTTACCTATCTGCTGTATTGGTTATTCTGTCGTAAAGTCATGTATCCGAATTGCTAAATGTCAAAGGATGAAATAAAGTTTATCCTGACACAATTGCTGTCTGAAATTTGCAATAGTTCACATTTTTCGTGAGGCGATCTCACCACTCTTTATATACTGGAATGAGGTAAGGCATGCACAGGCCTTGTAATCTAAAAAAACGGGTTCTTCCAACAATGATAAAAACCGCTGGACTCGCTGGCCTGTTATTACTGGTTGCTCAGGCAGCCTACGCCTTGCCGCTCGCAGGAAGCCAGATCACCAACATTGCCAGTGGCGATTATGTGGATGATCAGGGCAATGTGCAGGTGATCAATTCCAATCCGGTGTCACTGACCATCCAGAAAGTCTATGCCTTAACCCTGCAACAAAACCAGCAGCAAGTGGCCACACTGGGCGCACCGGTGGTGTTTCCGCATTTGCTGACCAATACCGGCAACAGCCCTGATCAATATACTTTGACCCTGACCCCATTGACTTCAGCGTTTAGCCTGACTGGTTTGTCGGTATATGCTGACCGCAATCAGGATGGGGTGGCCGATGACAATGTCAACCTGAACAACGCACAGGTGAATCTGGACGCTGGTGAGTCACTGGCCGTGGTGGTGATTGGGTCGGTGCCGGTAAATGCCAGCGCCGCCAGCCAGTCCAGCACCACGCTAGGTGCCACTAGCCAGCAAAATCCGGCACTCAGTCAATTGGTGACTGATGTGGTAACCGTAGTCGATCAGGCGGTGATTAATGTCACCAAGTCGCAAAGCATCAGCACCGGCAGCAATGGCGCCATTATTACCTATACCTTTACTTATAATAATACCGGCACCGCAGCCGGACGTTTGGCTTTAAGTGATGTATTAAATGCCTCGCTGCAATATCAGGCCGGCAGTGCAGTGTGGTCTAGTGGCACACTGTTGACCGATGCCGACGACAATGAAAGCAGCGTCAACCCCAGCAACAGCGGCATTAGTTACCGGCTGGTGGGCAGCAGCCAGATTGAATTCGGGCTGGACAGTATTGCCCCGCTGAGTACGGGTTCGGTGAGCTTTAAGGCGAGCGTGCGCAGTAATGCTGACAAGAAAATCCCCAACACCGGCAGCTATAGCCAGTACAACGGCAGCAACCCTACCGCGGTCAAAACCACCACCACCAATACCGTGGTATTTACCCGACAAGACCAGTTGGGCGTTGTACTGAACAATACTTCGCTGTCCAGCAGCAATAGTGGCAACCCCAGTAACAGCCCTGATAACCTGATTATTAAAAACGGCGTGGTAGCAGGGCAGGACGTTAGTTTTGACAACTATGTCTGGAATACCGGCAATGCCAGTGATACCTATAATTTAAGCTATGCGGCCAGCAACCTGCCTGCTTGTGCACAGGTACAGTTTTTTGCAGGGGATGGCAGAAGTCCACTGACCGACAGCAATGGTGATGGACTGGTCGATACCGGTGCGTTGGCCAGTGGGCAGGCGCGTTTGATCAAGGTGGTGGTTCTCACCACGCCAACCTGTAGCACCAATAGTGTAATCAATATTGACGTGCTGGCGCGTTCAGTCACCAACAGTACGGTTTCCGATCCAGTGCGTGACCAGATTAGCCAGATTGCCAGTCAGGGTGCCACCGACCTAACCAACGCCAATGGCAGCGGTAACGGTGTTGGCAACATTGACAGCGGTGGCAATGCATGGCTGAGCAAACCCATTGTGGCAGGCCAATCCACTGCTTTTCCGCTGGTGATTAACAACACTGGTAGCAGCAGCAATAATTACAACCTGATCGTGTCGGCCAGTGCCATTAATCTGGCGACCCTCAATAGCGCCAGTAGCCTGCCCACCGGCTGGGATGTCAAGTTTTATGAGGGTGATGCCAGCTGTAACACGCTGGGTCAGCAAATTGTCAATTCAGGCAATATTGCCGCTGGTGCCAGCAAAACCTACTGTGCCGTGGTCAGTGCGCCGGTAAATGCATCACAAACGGCATTGCCACTCTGGTTTGCGATTGTATCCCCGATAAACGGGCAGGGCGATGTGATCAAGGATCAGGTGGATTTACCACAGGCGCGCCGTTTGGAACTGACCAATGACCAGCAGGGTCAAGTACGTGCAGGTGGCACGACGGTGTATTTGCATACTTTAAAAAATACCGGTGCTGTGACCGAAGGCCAAAACAATGGCGATGTGTTATTGAGTTTGCAAGGGTTAAACAGCAATGACGGTTTTAGTTACACCTTGTATTTTGATGCCAATAACAATGGACTGCTGGACAGTGCCGATCCGATTGCCAGCGACTTGCACAGCATTGCAGCCAGTGGTTTAAGCCCCAACCAGTCTGTGCAACTGCTGGTCAAGGTACAGGCGCCGGCCAGTGCCAGTAATGGCGTTCGCAGTCAGGTACAACTGCTGGTCACGCCCACTGGACAGGTTGCAGGTTTGACCGCCAGCAGCGTGCAAAATACCGACACCACCACGGTCAATCCCAACCAGTTACGCCTGACCAAGGCACAAGCCAAAGATGTTTTGTGTACTACCAGCAATTTTGCCAACCTGAGCTTTGGCACCACGGCGGTGAATGTCAAGCCCAACCAGTGTGTGGTGTATCGCCTCACCGTACGCAATGACGGTGCTGAAGCCGTGGATGCGGTGATGATTCAGGATATGGTGCCCGCGTATACCACCTTACTGACGCCGCCCGGGGTAAGTGTCAGTCAGGGCAGTGCCAGCGTGAGCAATGGCCAGATTGCCGGTAATGTGGGCACCTTGTTACCGCAGCAAGACGCTTCGCTGTATTTCTCCATTCGGGTTAATCCTTAAGACGCTAGAGATTAAAGGTAATTGAACATGATCACTTGTCATACTAGAGCGGCTTTTGGTTCCCGGCGGTTTTTATGGGGACAGTTGGGTTTGCTGGCGTTAGGGGTTGGTAGCCTATTTTGTCATGATGTCCATGCCGCAACGCTGGCAGGCACCATTATCAGTAATATGGCCATTGGCGAATATAAGGAAGAAGGTTCCAGCGTGGTGCAAACCAGTCGCTCCAATCTGGTTCAAACCACCATTATTCCAGTGTATATCCATACCCTGACGGCCAATCGCAGCATACAAGCCAGCGCCGGACAACGGGTATTTTTTTCGCATGAACTGAGCAATACCGGCAACAGCAGCGATCGCTATAATTTAAATGCCGCCAACCTAAACGGCGACAGTTTTGATTACAGCAATATTGTGGTGTATCTGGATGCCAACCGCGATGGCGTACCCGATGGTAATGCCATTGGCAGTTATAGTTTGGCCGCTGGCGAGTCAGTGGGCTTGCTGGTGGGTGCTACTATTCCCGCCGGCAGCAGTAATGCCACCAATGGCGATGTGCAACTAACAGCAACCTCGCAAACCAGTAGCTTGTCGCAGCAAAATACTGACCGCAGCACCGTGAGTAATCAGGCGGTGATTCTGTTGCGCAAGTCATTTTCGGTCAGTAACGTCAGCCAGAACCAGATTGTGACCGTGCGCTTGGATTATGAAAATCCCGGCGTAGTGGCCAGCGGGCAGGTCAGCATTAGCGACACCCTTAACGCGGCACAACTGTCGTATGTCAGTGACGGCACCGAAAACTGGAATGGCCAGATTGTCAATCCTGCCACGGGTAGCAATGATCCAGTGGGAATCAACTATTACCTCAATGGTAATACCATTAATGCAGTGCTCAGCAGTGTTCCAGCAGGCGGCTCCGGTTTTATTCAGTTTAAAGTCAAGGTCAATCAGGCCTTGCCGGGTCGTATTCCCAATATCGCGCAGGTGAGTTACGACCACGACAACAGTGCGGCAACCGCCGACCTGAGCACCAGCAGTAACACCGCCATTTTAACCATTAGCCCCAGCTATGGCGTTGAAATCAACGGACTTGCAACCAGTGCCAGCAGTGCCACCGCCGATAATCTGGTAGTTGCGCCTGCGGTCAATTCCGGTAGTGAGCTACTGTTTAGGAACTATGTCTGGAACACCGGCAACAGCGAAGACCGCTTTAATTTAAGCTTTAGCAGTGACAATTTTCCCGCGCCGCATCAGGTCGAGTTTTATCGGGCTGATGGCGTAACGCCACTGCTGGACAGTAATGGCGATGGCATTGCCGACACCGGACTATTACAGGCTAGCGAAAAGCTGGAAATCGTGGTCAAGCTGCGTACACCCACCACCTTTGCTGCGACGGCTGCAACCAATTACAGCGTGTTTCCACAGGCACAATCGCTGGGCAATCGCAGCAAAACCGATACGGTAGAAGACCGTGGCAGTATATTAGTCACCACCGCTAACCGGTTGGTCGACTTAATTAATAGTCCAGAAATCAGTAATAATGGCACTGGCAACGGCAATATTAAAAATGGCACCAACCCTTGGAAAACCTTAAGCGTGAACTCCTCTGGGACAGTGACCTTTCCTTTGTCAGTAAAACATACCGGCACCCCAACCGCTTATGATTTAAGCGTAGATGGTGATGGCAACTTCAGCCAGATTGAATTGCCACAAGGGGTGAGTGCAGTCCGTTTCTATGAATCAACCGCAGGAAGCTGCGCAACATTAGGTCAGCAAATTGAACAAACCCGTTTAATGGCCGATGGCGAAAGCCAGCTTTACTGTGCGGTGGTTAGCCTAAAAGCCGATGTGACCAGTGCCAGCAATGTGCCGGTGTATTTTAAAGTCGCATCCGCTACTTATGTGAGCAGTAACAATAGCAGCAATCCCAGCTTTGACACCCTGATGAATGCCATTAGCATTACCAGCCTGAACAGTACCGGTAATGTGATCTTGACGCCGGATTTACGCGGACAAATTGCGCCAAATGGCACGATTGTCTACAGCCATAACCTGATCAATAACGGCACAACGGCCTTAAATGGCAACTATTATCTGGATGTCAGCAATGACCAGCCCGGTTTTGAAACTACCTTGTATTACGACCTCAACAACAATGGTGCGCTGGACAGCAACGACCTGCTGATTAACGGCACCTACAATATTAATGGCAGCATGATCGCAGCCGGTGCCCAGTTACGGATTTTTGCCAAAGTACAAAATACTGGTTATAGCGGGGTAGGCGTGGTCAATACCACCAGCATGGTGATGCGTGATGGCAATAACAATGTCATTGATAGCGTGACGGACATTACCACCATTAGCGCCACCCAGATTCGCCTGTCCAAACTGCAAGCCAAGGATAACAACTGCGATGGTGTGGCTGAAGGCAGCTATACCGCTACCACTTTGACCATTGGCCGCAATGCCGATGGCTCGGGTCAGTGTGTACTGTATCGCGTCACGGTACAAAATCAGGGTGCGCTGGGAATTGGCACCTTTAACTTCCGCGATACCACACCAGCCGCCACCGTAATGGCCATTGCACCAGTGTGTGGTAGTTGTACGGCAAATACCATCAGCGCACCAGCCATTGGCCAGTCCGGCAGTATTAGCGGCAGCGTTCCAGCGGTTGCCAGCGGCGCAAGCCATGTCTTTGAATTTGGGGTGCGCTATGTTGGCCAATAAATCTATCTATAAAAATTTAACAGGGTGCAACCGCATGCCAGCCCAGTCTGTGATCATCGGCTCAGCAAGTCAGAATTCTCAAGCATCAGCGACATCAAACAGGCTGCTGTCAGTATGGCTAAAAACGGCCATGTTACTTGTGCTGGCTGTCGGTTCTGGTGCGTATGCTGCACCACCGACGATTGAGTTGTTTGCAGGTGGAGGAAGTACATCGGCAAATGGTCCCGTTACGGCTGCGCAGACGAACACCTATCAAGGTAATTTAAATAATCCGACTGATAATGTGGCAAGCACTTATTCGCCTACTACAACGGTGACTTATTCTTTAAGCTCATCACGTAATTCATCACGTTACTCATCAAATAATGGTGCTTCTACCAATAATCCTGATCTGATGTTTGGTGGAACTATTAATAACAATAGTAATGTAGTAACAGGAGCAACAGTTTATAGTCCGCTAAACGGCATTGGCGCACCTTCAAATGCTAACTTTGCAGCAACCTTACAGAATGCACCATCCAGTTGTAGCAACGGAGCTAATTGCTCTAGTGGTACAACTGGCGGTATTGATGTTGCTGTCAATTACGGCTCAGGTATTTTTGCTGCTACTAAGGGACTAGATATTGCAAATCTACCCACTAATGGCCGTTATAAAATAGGGTCAATTACTGTAACTTTTAACCGATCTGTCACTAATCCTATTTTGCAGGTAGCAGGTTTGGGTGGTACTACGGGTAGTGGTCTTGGTTTTAGCGCAGAGTTTGACCTAGTGAGTAATAATTCACTTAATAATACTGTAAGCATGTCGCGCTTGGCTGGTAGTAAAGAGTTATCTGTCACTTCAACCCGAATTAGTAATAATGCTTCGACTATTACAGCAAATACAGGATCAGGTGGTGCTAGTGGTAGCGTCTATATACAAGGAAAGCGTATTACATCCCTGACTTTTGATGTATATGTACGCGGTGATGGAGGCGGAACAGATTGGGATACCACAAATACCGTTTTTGGTGATCGTTTTTTCTTTGGTGTATCCAGCATTGAAGCTGATAACGATTTAAGTATTACTAAGACCCAGCGTGCTGGTACAACGGGTACTTTTGTCGGCACGCAGTTGGATGTTATTCAAGGTAGCACTGTACAGTATCGTTTGGTATTGGCGAATTCAACTACAAGTGCAGTGAGTGGAGCGACCTATTCAGATAGCGTGCCTTCAGCCATTACTGGATTAAGTATTGTCAGTACTACACCAAGCGCAGGTGCTTCTTGTGCGCCTACTCTAAGCGGAAATACTATTAGCGGTACTTATAATGGACCTTCGGGATCGACCTGTACCATCATTGTCAAAGGCACCGCTACAACGCTTGGTCTAATTACAAATACTGCAACATTATTAGAAAATGCGACTGATCCTGATCTCAGTAATAACAGTAGTAGCGTGAATACTAATATCATTGCTGCCACCAATCTGGCCATCACCAAAACTGGCACCACATCGGTCAAAGCCGGTCAGCCAGTTAGCTATACCATCAAAGTCTGGAACAAAGGGCCAACCGCAGTTTCTGATGCAGTGATGATGGATGTGGTGCCCAACAATATTTCTGGGGTTTACTTAAGATGTGCTGCAACTGGAACAGCAACCTGCGGCACGTATAATAGCTATGTCGCCAGTAGCAACACCAGAGTGGCGAGCGGCATTAGCCTGCCAGTCGATGCGACAGGCAATACCAATTATGTGACTTACACCGTGTCTGGTCTGGCTTATCAAACCGGATCGTTTAGCAATACTGCCACGATTAGCTCTGCTGCGGTGCCGGAATCGGATAGTTCAGATAATACTGATTCGCAAGCCACCACAATTACTGTTGATCCACCTGTTACAACTGGTAATGCCGCCAATCAGTGTTTGGCAAATCAGGCTAGTAATGTTATTGCACCAATAAATTTTACAGGCTATTCAGACAATAACACCACCCAAACTCAAAGCATGACTGTCAATAATGCAGGCACAGGCTATGGCACTGCGACCAATGGTGCGATTACAGTTAATGGAAAAATTAGCTGGTCTTATGGCAATCCGCGTATTACTGCGGCAACTTTAACCCTTTATATCAATAATACTGCCTATGCAGTATTAACCACGGTGGGTGCCAGTTCAAACGGGGATCAGGCCACGTGGACTGCACTCAATGGCGCCAGTATTACACCTGCTACTGTGGCCTTGGGTTCTTATGGCAACGCCAATACCGCAGTGCCTTTTACCCTGACATTACCCACTAGCGTCACCAGTGTGACCTCAGGGTATGCAGAGTTTACAAACATCAGCCCAACCAATGCCAGTAATATGGCAGGGGATGATATTGGCATTGCCATTGACTCTATTTTGCAGTGCCAAAAACCTATCATCAAAATTGCCAAGATTTCAAATGGCGGTACCGGTACATTTGGGTTTACCGGCTTAAGCAATCTGAGCAATGGCAGTAACAGCGCAGTGACTACCGATAGCGTGACCACCACCACGGCAGGCACGGCTGCTATCTCTACTCAGATTAATTATGCAACAGCCAACAATACTGCCATTGGCATTACAGAGGCTGCCGCCACAAATTATGGCCTCACTGCGGCCAGCTGTACCGATGCAAATAGTGCTACAACAGGCAATACCGGTAGTTTTGGTAGCTTGTCTGGCACCACCTTAACCATTCCGGCCGCCAATATAAAATATGGCGCCAACCTGACCTGTACCTTTAGTAATACCAAGCAACGCACCCTGACCTTAAGAAAAACCTGGGCGAACGCACGGATCAATGATGCAGCAACGATTACTGCAACTGGTTTAAACAGCTTGGCATCTGTCGCCAATACCGCCAGCGAAACTGATATGGCAGCCGCACAGGCTGTGAATGTGGGCAGTACGGTGACCTTGGGTGAAAATATTTCTACTGGCGTGGGCTATTATAATGCCGCGCTGAGCTGTACTCGTAACAGTGATAATGCCGTGGTGAGTGTAAATGGCAACAATCTGACCATACCGGATGCTGATGTAACCTGTACCTACACCAATAGCCGCAAGTCAGCAACTTTGATACTGGCCAAAATATGGTCAGCAGGCAGCATTGCAGGCAACACCGCCACCGTAACGAGTGCTGGTTTTGCCAATAATGCAACGTCTGGGACTTCCACTGCAACTGCTGCCGGTAATACCACCACAGGTAGCGCCGTTACCGTGTATGCCGGTGAAACTGGAACTATTAGTGAAACTTTTGGAACAGGTAATGCCAGCAATTACAGCGCAGCCTTGGTTTGTAGCGGCAACAGTACAGCACTCAGTGGCAATACGCTGACAATTAATCCAGCTGACACAGCCATTAACTGTAGCTACACCAATACAATAGCTGGTGCCGATCTTGCCATTGACAAGACCGGCAGCAGTAGCGTGACGCAGGGCGGCACGGTGAGCTACACCATTAAGGTCTGGAACAAAGGGCCAGCAGTAGCCAGCAGCAGTACCTTTACCGATACCGTGCCAACTGCTTTAACCAATGTAATTTGGAGCTGTAGTGTCAGTGGTAGCGCTGTGTGTGGTACTGCCAGCGGTACTGGCAACAGCATTAATGTCACGACGGGCACATTGCCAGTCAACAACGTAACCACTGCGCCAACCAGCGGCAGTTACCTGATTTTTACCGTAACAGGTACAGCCGGCACAGTCGGTACTATCAACAATACCGCCAGCATTGCGGTCACCTCAGGCACCGATCCACTAGCTACTAATAACAGCAGCAGTGCCAGTACCACGGTTAATGCACCCGCTGCCATTGTGCCCGACACCCCGCAAAAAGAAGCGCGTTTCACCATTACACCTGACTTGCCGACTATTTATCGCGGGCAAGCAGGTACTCAGCTCATTACCATTAACAACGTAGGGCCAGATGACGCCAGTGGTACGGTTGCAACGTTTAAACCGCGCACCCAGACAGGCGTTACCGTCACCAGCGTCAAAGTGGCAGGCGGTGCGAACTGTAGCTTTTCTGCGGGTGCATGGTCATGCCCGGTTGGCAGCGTCGCCAATGGAGGCAGCTTCCAGTTGGAAGTGGGGTATGACACCACTACTTCCTCGACGCTCGGTACTGCTATTCAGGCCGACATTCGTGTGAATAGTAATGAATTTAACCCGGGCAGTGGGGTAGGCGAAACCCTGTATAAAGTATGGGGCAGCAACACCACCAATGAAACGCGTCCCAATGGTGCGTTCTGGGCAGGTTTTAAAGGCCCACAGGGTTCAACCCCGGCCAGTGGTTATGACGATGAAACCACGCCTATTGCTAATGCATGGCCTATTGGTCAAGTCAGCCCAACCGGATCGTATCTAGTCACAGCCGTACCGGGCATCAACAATAATATTTATGCGGCCTCCAGCACCACGGCCAGTCCCATGATCAACCGCATTATTAGCAATATGAGCACTGATCCTGCGCGCAGTGTGACCCTGCCTTCAATGGATTCTACCAGTGCAGGTGATAACCGCCGTGCCTGGGAATTCAGGACAGGAGTATTTGTGCCACAGACCACCAATGTGACCTTATGTATTGGCAATACCTCAGTGGGTATTGATGATGGGGCTTATATTGTACTGGATGGCCAAATCATTGGCACACAGGACAGCTATGCACCGGGCGGTTATGTGTCTGCTACCGTATCATTTCCAGCGGGTTATCGTACCTTGAGCTACCGGATTCTCAACCAGAATACACAGGGCGGTTCGGCTGAAGTCGCGCAAGGTCTGTATGGTGCCATTGGCATTTTGTACAACGGCAGCTGTAATGTAGCGGGCTTTGATGCGTGGGTGAATACCCAGATTCCAGCCAGCATTAACATTATCGAAAAACAGGTAGTGACTATCACTGGTCAGGTGTTTGAAGACAACAGTGGCAGCACCGCGGTCAACAGCAATGCCTACAATGGCATTAAAGACACTGGCGAAATCGGCATTGCCGACAGTACAGTAACAATTAACAACTGTAGCAATACCACGGCGATTGCAACGACCAAAACTGACGCCAACGGCGACTACAGCTTTAACCTGTCACCCACTGATGTGCCAGCGGGTAATTTCTGTATTGCACAAAGCAACCTGACTGGCTATAGCTCGGTGAGTGGCAGCACGGGGTATAACCGTGCAGCTGACCGTATTACCGTGAGTAATAGCGGTGCCAGCAGTTATAGCAACCATAACTTTGGTGATGCCCGCTTAAATGCCATTCTTACAGAAGATGGCCAGCAAACCATTATTGCCGGCGGCGTGGCAGATTATCCGCATCGTTTAGCGGCACAAAGTGTATTAACTGTCACTAGCTTGAATCAAACCAGTACACAACAACCCGCCAACAGCAATGACCAGAGCTGGCAAGCGCTGGTGTATCGCGACAGCAATTGTAATGGGCAAGTGGATAGCGAAGAAAGCTTATTTAGCCAAAGCCTGCCACTTACCCTAAAAAATGCAGAGCAGATTTGTCTGGTGCAGCGGGTTTATGCACCTGCAACTGCCAGCTTGGGCGCGCAGCATATTGGACAATTGCAAGCCAGCTTTAATGTAGCTTTGGCAAACCCTAGCGAAACAATTACTGGCACAAGTATTAAGCGTCAGGACACCACATTGTTAGGGAGTGCTGGATTGAGTATGCAAAAAGCGGTGCGTAGTGTGGCCAGTTGTCCATCTACCGCAGCGGACACAAGTGCATTTGCTACCAATAATCAAGCACAAAGTGGCGGTTATCTGGAGTATGAAATTACTTACCGCAATAACAGCAGCAAAAATCTGCTGGATATCAGCCTGAAAGACAGTGTGCCAACCGGAACAGTGTATAAGACTGCGTCCTGTCTCAGTACACCATCTGGTAGCTGTAATGCCAGTCATACCAATGGCGCATTGCTATGGCAAACCGTGGGTACTTTATTGCCAAATCAGCAAGGTAAAGTTCGCTTTTGTGTACAGGTGCCCTAAGGGCGCCTGTGCGTCTGGCTATATCTTTAGTCGTAGATCACTTGTGAAAAATGAACGAATTTCAATAAAAATGCACTTATTTGGTGCTTTTTGGTCAGTGAGTAATAAAAAAACACCGCCTATCTGTATATTATTTGTATAGTTAAGTAACGCTAGAAATATTTTTGTTAAAAGGCTATATTAGCGACTAATAGTGTGACGTATGCAACATTTTGTTGCATGTTAAAACAACTTTTTATCAATAAAGTGCTAAGTGCCCATGGTAACGGCGGTTTTTTAGTTATCCAGATCTTAGCCTTGGGAGAAATTATGCGTACATTGAGTTACATCGCAACAACAATTACAGCATTCGTATTCATGACTGGCGTAGCACAGGCAGAATCACCGGCTGCAAAGCCTCCGGTTTCTGTTGAGCTATCTGCCTATCAGGTCAGTACGAATGCCAAAGGCGAATCTGTGGCCAAGCCATTAAAGCAGGCCAAGCCCAATGACATTATCGAATACCGCGCTATCTATACCAACAATACCGCAAAAAGTGTGAAAGGTTTGGTTGCAACCCTGCCTATCCCTGCGGATACCCAGTTTTTAGCAAAATCAACACCTGCGCAGGCTCAAGCCAGTACTGACGGGGTGAATTTTGCTGCGATGCCATTAAAACGTAAAACCGGCACGCAAACCGTAAATGTACCACTGCAAGAGTATCGTGCATTACGCTGGACCATTGCTGAACTTCCTGCCGGAAAATCCATCACTGTCACAGCACAAACCCGTGTTAACAGCACCACCAGTGCCGTTGCGCAGTAATTTATCCACACTTACCCATCTAACAAACAACTAGGGGCAACAAGATGTCAAAGCACATCGCATTACCACGTTTAAATCAACTGGCTGCGTCGATTGCAGTCGTGGTCGGCGGTCTGGCACTGGTACCGGCAGCACATGCTGCAGCACCAGCGGCAGGAACCAATATCAGTAACATTGCAACCGCAAGCTATACCGATGCCAACAACACGCCACGTAGCGTAACTTCCAATGAAGTTAAAACAACTGTATTGCAGGTTGCCAGCTTTACGCTGACTTCGGATCAGACTGCAACTGCCAACCCGAATGGTCAGGTGAGCCTGTCGCATACCCTAACCAACACCGGTAACGGTGCAGATACCTTTACGGTAAATCTGGCCAACGTGGCGGGTGATAACTACGATTTCACCAATATTCATGTGTATCTGGATGCCGACAAAAATGGTGTGCCGGACAACAATGTTGACATCAAAGGCACTACGATCAGTGTGGGCGCGGGTCAATCTGTTGGCTTGATTGTTGTTGGTACAACATCAAATACTGCGACCAATGGCCAAGCAGGTCAGTTACTGGTTTCTGCCACCAACGTGTATACCGCAACAGCTGCTGGCGGTAGTAACACGGCAACCACGGCCAACAATACCGATACAGTAACGATTGTTGCCGGTGCAGTGATTCAGGTGACCAAATCTGCCAATGTGACCAATGTTAATCCAACAGGCACTGCTGCCCAGCGTACCGTTGAATATACCTTGACGTATAAAAACACCGGTAATGCGACTGCGACCAACGTGACCTTAAAAGACATTCTGCCTGCGAATGTTACGTATGTACAAAATTCTGGTGTATGGAGTGGTTCTGCCACAGCGCGTACTGATGCGACCGGTGATGAAGTGGGTTCAGCCTATGACTTCACCAGCAATACGGTGAATTTTGTACTGGGTAGCGTAGCACCTAACACCACAGGTACCTTGAAATTCCAAGTAGTGGTAAATGCCAATACACCAGCAGGCTCTATTGCCAATACTGCAACCTTTGATCCAGATGGCACTGGTACTGGTACCCCAGAACAACCTACCAACACCACCATTGTGACTGTCAATTCCCAATATCTGGGTACGATCAACGACTCACAAACTGATGCCTATGCCGATGTCGACAAGATTGCTGGCACCCCGGCAAAAGACGACATCATCACTGCCACCACGCAACAGGGTGTAGCGGTTAACTTTGGCAATAACGGCGGCGAGACAATCTGGATTCACAACACCGGTAACGTGTCTGAAACCTATAATGTTGCTGTGAACAAATCTGGCTTGCCAGCCGGCAGTATTGTTGAGCTGTTAAAAGCCGATGGCCTCACGCCATTAACCGATACCAATGGTGATCCATTAACCGATACTGGTCCTATCGCTGTAGGGACTGCCCAGAAAATCGTTGCGCGCGTGACCCTGCCAAGCACTTACACGGGCCCTGCTCCAGTTAGTGCGATTTTGACCATTACCCCGGTAACCAATAGCAGTGCAACAGATACCCTGACCCTGACGATTAGCAGTATTACTGCGTCCAAAGTGGATCTGAGCAATGGTAAAGGCGACAAGGACGGCGTTAAAAATGATACGCCAAATGCCGGTGAAGGGGCGTATGTTGCTGGTGACATTATTGACACCAAAGCCATCAATCCTGCGACACCAGTCACTTTCCCACTGGCAGTGACCAATTTTGGTAGCACGCCGGACAACTTTAACATCAGTTCTGACCTGCCAGCTGGCTGGACAGTGAAGTACTACACTTCTGATGTGAATGGTAACTGTTCTACCAATCAGGTAACCAACACCGGTAGCATTGCGACCAATGGAACTGCTTACCTGTGTGCCGTAGTGACGTCTCCAGCTAATGCAGCACCAACGGATAGCCGTGACATTGTATTTACCGTCACTTCTGCTGGTACTGGCTTGACAGATTCCATGAAAGATCGTGTCACCATTAATGAAGTGCGTAACCTGTCATTTACACCAGACCGTACTGGTCAAATTGCACCGGGTGGCACGGTGACTTACATTCATACCTTGACCAACAACGGTAACGTGACAGAAGGCGCGGGTGCCAATACCCTGCCATTTGTGATTAGCCATGCGGGTAATCTGGGTGCAACTACCTCTGTTTATGTTGACCTGAATAACAATGGTCTGGCAGAAAATGGCGAGTTGGTTACTGGTACTGATTTAACCACCTTACTGGCAACTGGTACCCCAAATGGCGCTGGTCTGCAACCGGGCGAAGCAGTCACCATTCTGGTGAAAGTGGAAGCCCCAGCCAATGCAACCGCTGGTCAGGCTGATACCTCAACCGTCACTATTACACCAACTGCTGGTGCTGTGGTGCATATTGATGACACCAGTACAGTCAACATTGGACAGGTTCGCCTGACCAAGCAGCAAGCAGTGGATGCCAACTGTGATGGTGCGGCAGATGGTGGTAGCAGCAGCTATACCCAAAATACCATTCAGGCCAAGCCAGGCACCTGTATTGCTTACCAGATTACCGCTGCCAATGATGGCAACGCTGCTGTCAGCAATGTAGTGGTCAATGACGCCGTACCGGTTTACACCACACTGCAAGCTGCTCCAGCTCCTGCATTGACACCGGCTGCCAAAGGTAGCGTCACTGTGAATGGTGGGGCATTGGCCAGCAGCGCGTTTACACTAGCGCCTACTGAGTCTGTAAACCTGAACTTTACTGTAAAAATCAATAACTAAGATCTGTAATTGATGCCACAGGCATTCAGTATGTTGTCTTTCATGGAAGCCGGTGCCACACCGGCTTCCATTCATATTAAAACTTTATTCAAGGTATATTGCTGTGTTGCGACATACGAAAAATAACGCATACCACGCGACATTCTTACTGTCTACACTTGCCGCATCCATTGGGATGGCTCAGCAGGCTTACGCAATAGCGCCTGTGATTCCGGTTGCTGGTGTCGCCATCAAGAATACAGCATACGCCACTTATATTTCCCCTGAAGGAAAAACCCGTAATACCGAATCCAATACTGTTCAGGTCGAAGTTGCTGCCCTGTACGCCATTTCGCTCACCCAGCCCGCAACACAAGAAATTGAAGCCGGTGCGCGTGTGGTGTGGCTCAACACCCTGACCAATACCAGCAACACCCAAGCCAGCATTAATATTGAAAAACTGGCAGCCAGTGGTTTAAGCAACATCAAGATTTATATTGATAAAAATAAAAATGGCCAATTTGATGCCCAAGATGAAATTTTAAGCGGCTCCATCGTGCTTGACCGCTTGCAATCGGTAAATTTGTGGGTGGTTGCAACGGCGGCCACCAATTTGCAAGACCAGCAACAACTGAATTTGCCCATTAAGGCGGTAGTGGTTGAAGACAGTAATGTGACTGCAACCGCCACAGACAGCCTGATGGCTTACCTGCCGCAACTGTACGCCAGCAAAAGCGTGGATGTAGAAAATTTTACTCCCGGTAGCGGCAAAAGCTATGAGCTAAACTATACCCTGACGCTGGAAAACAAAGGCAGTCAGGCCATTCGTCCGACCCGGATTTTTGTGGACGGGCAGGCGCAGGACATGGTGGTGATGATTGATGCATTGCCTGCCAACACCACCTATAAAAATGCGCAAAGCAGCAATGCCAAGGCACTGATTTTATTTAAAACTGGTGACAATACCTTTACCCGTCAGCAGCCCAGCAATTTAAAAGATATTAATGAAGTCGTGGTGGCCTATCCAGCCATTGAAGCGCACAGTATTGAGCGGGTACAGCTTAGCGTGAGCATGAACGACAATATTGCCAGCACCACCTTAAACAACCAGTTTGCGGTCAAATACCAGCTGGCCACAGGTGAAAAAACCACCCTGTCCAATATTGCCAAAACCGTGGTATCCGGCAAGTCTGAAATCAGCAATAACAGTGGCAATTACAACCGGATTCTGGCGACAGGCAGCCTGAACAAACCCTTGTATATTTCTGCGGACAGCGCGGTATGTAATGCCAGCCGCACAGTGAGCGATCAGGTTAAAATCCGGGTAAAATCCACCCTGACTGGTGATGTGGTTGAAGTGATTGGTGTGGAAACCGCGCCCAATAGCGGCCTGTTTCACTATGAGCTGGCCACTACTGAAAGCACTACTGCCAATCCCAATGATCAGGTATTGCAAACTGTCAAACGTGACACCGTGCTGGTGAGTCTGGTGAACTGTCTGGATGCCAGCGGGACGGTGACCAACACCATTGACAACGTCAACACCACGGTACTAATTGACCCGTATGGCATTGTATTTGATGCCAAAACTGGCAAGCCCATTGCGGGTGCCAAAGTCACGCTGATGGATGCCAGTGGTAATCCGGTCGGCAACAATGTGGCCTTTAATGTGGATGTGGAAACTGGCAAACTGATTCCTATTCCAGCCACGCAGCTCACCAATGAACTGGGCGAATTTATTTATCCGCAGGTGATTGCCGGTACTTATAGCCTGCAAGTGGACACCTCTACCATTCCCGGCGCAACCCAATACACTTTTGTGAGCGACAAGTCGGTTTATTCCAGTTTTCCGGGTAAGGCAGTCAATGCGGATTGGTCGTATGGCGGTAATTTTGCCTTAAACAATGGTGACCCAGCGCTGAATATTGATATTCCGGTTGATCCGGTATTAGCCACGCCAACCTCACCGTTATTTGTGAAAAAAACGGCCACGCACACCAGTGCCGAGCTGGGTGATTTTGAAGAATATACCGTGACTGTGGCCAACCGGGGCACCACGCTGTCGCAGGATGTGTCGATCAAGGACACGCTGCCACGCGGCTTTATTTATGTGGCGGGCACCGCGCGGGTTAATGGCGTCAAGGTCAATGATCCACTGGGCGGCAAAGGCCCTTATTTAACCTTAGGTCTGGGTAATCTGGATGCCAATAAAGAAGCCAAAATCCAGTATCGTGTCCAAATTGGCCCCAATGCCTTAAATGGCGATGGTATTAACCGCGTGCGTGCGCGTGATGCCAGCGGGGTGGAATCCAACGAAGCCTCGGCCAAGATTGAGGTGACGCCCGGCGTGCTGATGTCAGATGCCTTTATTGTCGGCAAGGTCTTTATGGACTGTAACCGCAATGGTATGCAGGATATTGGCGAGCGCGGTGTGCCCGGCATCCGGCTGTATATGGAAGATGGCAGCTATGTGGTCACCGACCGTGAAGGCAAATATGACTTTTACGGCGTGAGTGCCAAAACCCATGTGTTAAAGCTCGATCGCAGCACTTTGCCGGGCAATGCCGAAATGATCCTACTGGGTAACCGCAATGCGGGCGATGCCGGTAGCCGTTTTGTTGACCTCAAGCGTGGCGAATTGCACCGTGCGGATTTTGCCATTGCCGATGGCGCAGGCACCTGTACCCAGCCATTGATTGAGCAGGTTGAAACACGCCAAGAAAAAATTGAACAGCAAAATATCAATTTAGAACAAGTGCTGCGTGCTGATCTGTCGCTTGACCCGCTGCGTTATAGCGTGGGCGATGTACGCAGCCAGCCAGCCAGTGGCTGTATTAGTGCGCAAGGTGTGACTGCCAACTGTAATATTGAGCTGTCCAAAGACCAGATTAAAGAATTGCGTGCGGTACAAATTGAACCGGTAAAAGCGCCGGTACTGGTGGATCTGGAGCAAGCACTGGCTGAAGCCACCAACAACCAGCTGGCGATTTTAAACTTAAAAGATGGCCAGACCCTGCCGTATGCGCAGACCACCATTCAGGTCAAAGGCGTGGCGGGTGCCAGCATTGAGCTGTGGGTCAATGGCCAGCAAATTGATGACAAGCGCATTGGCAAAAAAGCCGTGCTACCAGACTTCCAGATTGCCGGTTTTGACTATATTGGGGTGGATTTAAAGCCCGGCAAAAACCAGATTGAACTGCGCCAGCTAGATGCCATGGGCAACCTGCGTGAACAGCAAAAAATTCAGGTGATTGCACCGGATCAAATGAGCAAGCTGGCTTTGAACGCGCCCAAGCAGGAAGCACAGGCCAACGGTTCGGATGTATTTAGTGCGGTACTCAAAATTGTGGATCACAATGGCACGCTGGTGGCCAGTCGCACGCCGATTACGCTAGACAGCACCATTGGCCAGATAGACCTAAAAGACCTTGACCCGAGCCAACCCGGCATTCAGGTGTTTGTCGAAGGCGGTACGCTGTTGGTGCCGATTAATGCACCCAGTGAAGCAGGCGCTGGCACCTTAAATGTGACCAGTGGTATTTATAATGCCAATCTGCCGGTACGTTTTTTACCGGCGCTGCGTCCCATGATTGCCGCCGGTATTGTCGAAGGCGCAGTGTCGTTTGAAAAATTTGACCCCAAGCAATTAAGCCAAGTGAACCGTAACGATGGTTTTGAAGAAGAGCTGAATGATCTGGCTTCCAGCAATGGCGGCAAAACCAATACCACCGGTCGCGCGGCATTATTTTTAAAAGGTAAGGTCAAGGGCGAATACCTGCTCACACTGGCCTATGACTCCGACAAGGACAAAGACCAGCGCCTGTTCCGTGACATCCGTCCCGACGAATACTATCCGGTGTATGGCGATGCCGCAGCCAAGGGCTTTGACGCACAGTCCACCAGCAAACTGTATGTTCGTGTGGATAAAGGTCGCTCGTATGCGCTGTATGGCGATTATGTCACCCGTACCGAAAACGACGATGGCCTGTCCTTAGGCCAGTACAACCGTTCCCTCACCGGCGCACGCACCAGCATCGAAACCGACCGTAGCAAAATCACTGGTTTTGTGGCGCAAACCAATGCCACCCAGATTACCAATGAGCAACGCGGTTTGGGTATTACCGGCCCCTATTCACTGGGTCAGGTCAGCAGTGATGATGTGCTGCGCAACAGTGAAAAAGTCGAAGTGATTGTGCGTGACCGCAATAATCCCGGCCTGATCATTTCACAGCGTACGCTGGCGCGTTTTACCGACTATGAAGTTGATACGTTTAGCAACAGTATTTATTTAAAAGAAGCGGTATCTAGTGTTGATAGTGACTTAAATCCGGTTTACCTGCGCATTACCGTAGAAGCCGATCAGGGCGGTGAAGAATATACCGTGGGCGGCGTATCTGGCTCGGTCAAAGTCACCCATAAAGTGCAAGTGGGCGGTTCTTACGTTAAAAGTAATGACCCACTGACCAATGAACAACTGGCCAGTGTCAACACCGTGATCAAGCTGAGCGAACGTGCCAAGCTGGTGGCTGAAGTGGCACGCAGTGAAAACACCATTGATCCAGCCAACAGCCTGTCAAATATTAATGCCAGCACCTCGGTAACCGGTGAGCAATCCGGCAATGCAGGCCGTATTGAGCTGGATTACAGCATTAATAATATTGAATTGCGCGCCTATCACAATCAGGCCGATCGCGGGTTTTACAACACCGCTTCACCGATTACCGCTGGGCGCAAAGAAAGTGGCATCAAGGCACAGGCGCGGGTCGAAAAACTGGGTCTAACCCGTTTTGAAGCCATCCGTACCGAAGATGATGCCAATCAGGGCGTGCGTCAGGGCTTGTCCGCCAGTGTGGAACGTGCCTTAAACCGTCTGATGTCGCTGGAACTGGGCGTACGTTATTACGAAGAAACGGTCAGTGCGGCCAGTGCCACCAGCCAGCAAGTCACGCCGTATGATGGCACCACCTTGCGTGCCAAGTTAAACACCGTACTGCCGTGGGAAGGCTCCAATGCCTTTTTAGAATACGAGCAGGACGTGAGCAATACCGATCGCCGGATTTTTGCGCTGGGCGGTAATTACCAGATCACGCAAAAAACCCGCTTGTACGCGCGTCAGGAAATCCTGTCCAGTATCAATGGCCTGTATGAACTCAATGATACCCAGCGCCGTAATACCACGGTGGTGGGGATTGACAGCAACTACAGTCAGGATGGCTCGGTATTTAGTGAATACCGGGTGCGTGATGGCATTAGCGCGCGCGAAGCCGAAGCCGCCATTGGCACCCGCAATCGCTGGCAAGTGGCCAAGGGCATTTATGCCAATACCAGTCTGGAAAAAGTCAAAGCCATTGCCGGTACTGACAACCAGTCACTGGACAGCACGGCGGCCTCGGTGGGTCTTGAATACCTGACCAATCCGGACTGGAAAGGCGTGGCACGCTTAGAGATGCGCTGGGCCGACCAGTCGGACACCTTATTGAATACGCTGGGTCTGGCCTACAAGCTCACCGATGATGTCACCTTGCTGACCAAAAACGTATTTAGCCAGATTGACAACAAGGGCGATACCACCGGTGACCGCGTGATTGACCGCTTTCAAGTGGGTGCGGCCTACCGTGACTTTGACCAGAACCGCTTTGATGCGCTGACCAAGCTGGAATACCGTTATGAAAATGACGAAACCAACCTGTCCAGTCCGTACTTGCGCAATGTATATATTTTGTCCAACCATGCCAACTTTCATCCTAATCGCAAAACCACGCTGTCCGGTCAGTATGCAGTCAAGTATGTGAAAGCTGACTTTGAAGGCATCAAGTCTACGGGTGCAACCCAGTTACTCAGTGGCCGCGCCATGTATGACATCAATGAACGCTGGGATGCCGGCATCAATGCCGGCCTGCTGTGGAGCGATGCCAGTGAAGGCCGCCGCCTGCTGCTGGGCGGTGAAGTGGGATACTTGCTGGCTGCCAATTTATGGCTGTCTGCCGGTTATAACTTCTCCGGCTACAAGGACAAGGATCTGGCGGACAGCAACACCACCATTCAGGGCGCTTATGTCCGCTTCCGCTTCAAGTTTGATGAAGACCTGCTGAACTTTGATCACAGCAATGTCAATAAATCGCAGGAGCCAGACGATGCAGGCCATTAAGTTGAAACTGGCGCTGGCTATTTGTATGGCCAGCGGTTTGACTGTTAGTCTACCTGCCCTGAGCCAGCCGACAGCCACTCAGTCTGTCCATCAGCTAGAACAAAACAGTTTGGCTGAAAAAACTACGGTTCAAAATACTGTGGCTGGGCTACATCAGCGACTGCTAGCATTTTTAAATAATCCCGATGTGTGGACACAATACCACGCGCAAAAAGCACAAATGTGGTTGACCTATGCCGCCAACCAGCACAGCGAAGGCGGCTGGACGGCAGCTGAACAACAAGCACAGGCACAAGCTACCCAGCTTATTGAACAGTTGGAACAGCAGCAGCCTATTTCGACCACCACGCCAATTATTCAGGCGTCCAAAGTGATGCGTCGTGATCTGTGGGTCAATGCCGAATTGCTCAAGCAGCAAGCGGGTTTTGACTGTGCATCCACCGAAGTGGCACAGGCGGAAGTGATGCTGGTCTGGGCAGCCGCCGAGCATTGTGAACTGGGCTGGCGTCATTCGCGTGAACTGTTTGCAGCGGCCGAACGGCTGATTGACAAGGCCAATGATCAGGTGACCCATTGTCAGGGTGGCGGTATGCAGCCATTGCCCCAGTGGAACCAGAATAATTATCCAAGCCTTGAGCAGCTTAATGGCACAAAAAAAGGCTGTCATGGCGTGATTGGCGCATGGCCGCTGGTCAGTGCAGGAGTTATGTCCGCCGTTGTCCCGCCAATCAGTTCACTGCCGGTAGCAGAAGCTGAAACGCCAGCCCCAGCCACCGAACCTGTAGTGCAGGACGTACTGCCCAATGTGGTTCATTTTGCGCTGGATCAGGCCAGCTTGTCGGCCACCTCACAGCAAGTGCTTCGCCAGATTGTGGAGGTACTGAACCAAAATACCAATGCTTCACTTACCCTATATGGCCATACCGATCCTCGAGGTAGCGCGGCCTACAATTTACAGTTAAGCCAGCGCCGTGCCAAAGCGGTTGAACACTTTTTAGTTCAGCAGGGCATTGAGGCCAGCCGGATTGCCACAGTGGCCGCCGGTGAGCAACACGTGATTGCTGATCCGGTTGCAATCCAAGGCCATGCCTTGAGCCGTCGGGTGATACTGGTGTATAGCAGCGCCGATGGGCAGGAAATACAAACCATCCCTCAAACCGGTGACTTACAGCCTGAACAGTGATTCAGGTTTTTTTAGCAATATCAAAAAGATCTAAAATTTATAATATCAGGCACCTGCTGTTGTTGTTTTACTCAGGTGCCTGTTCATATATGACCATTAAAACTATTTTTATTAAATTATTTTAAAGACTTACTGGCAGGCCTTGGCTTGCTGAATCACCTGCAATGCCGCCAGTTGCTGGCTGAGTGCCGCTGCCGCTTGTGGCGCAGCCGTTGTGGTGTTGGCCGCCAGTGAATTGGCCTGCTGTGCCATTTCACCCGCCTGCTGCACTGCGCGTACATCTACGCCGGCCAGTGCGCCCACCGAGGCAAACAGTCCACCGGCTTTGCCCAGCATACCAGCGGTTTTACTCACCTGATTTTCCTGCGGCGCGGCCTGTATCTGTTGTGTCAGGGTGCTTGCCATCACCTGCAAACTGGCACAATCCAGTGCCGCATAGCTTTGCATCAACTGTTGATTATTGGCGGCCAGCTGTGCTGGGGCAGGTGCAGTTACGGGGACATTGGCCGTGTTACCACGGACGGTATTAACGGCCTGATTGACCTTGCTTAAGGTATCAAACAGACCCGCGTGACTACTGCCCATACCAACAACCATGACGGTCATGGCGGCGAAAATTTGCTTGTTCATAAAATGCGTCCTAGCTCATTCATAATACGCTGAATATGACCAAAATCACGTTATTTGCCTATCACCTAAATAGGGGGGTCGCACGTTTTTTTTGACCCTCAATCATAAATTTTCCAATCTGCCGTGTTAAAGACTTTCGTAAAAATACAGACAACTATAGAATGAACGCTTTCTTTATTTAGCCAAGGCTTTTTGCCCAGCCGTCGGAGTACTTCATCATGAGCAATGACAATCTACGCAAATATTCATCTCAGGTGGTCGATGGCGTGGAATGCGCCCCAGCCCGTGCCATGCTGCGCGCGGTGGGATTTAGTGATGAAGACTTTAAAAAACCACAAGTGGGCATTGCCTCCACCTGGGCCAATGTTACGCCGTGCAACATGCACATTGATGGTCTAGCGCGCGATGCCGAAAGCGGCGTGAATGCAGCAGGCGGCAAGGGCGTTATTTTTAACACCATTACCATTTCTGACGGCATTGCCAACGGCACCGAAGGCATGAAATATTCCATGGTATCGCGCGAGATTATTGCCGATTCTATTGAAGCCGTAGCCGGTTGTGAAGGCTTTGATGCACTGGTTGCCATTGGTGGCTGTGATAAAAACATGCCCGGTTGCATCATGGGCTTGGCGCGTTTAAACCGTCCTTCGATTTTTGTGTATGGTGGCTCCATTCAGCCGGGCAAAGGCCACACTGATATTATTTCGGTATTTGAAGCTGTGGGTCAACATGCCAAGGGCGAGCTGAACGAAATTCAGGTCAAGCAAATTGAAGAAGTGGCCATTCCGGGGCCGGGTTCCTGTGGCGGCATGTATACCGCCAATACCATGGCGTCTGCCATTGAAGCACTGGGCATGAGCTTGCCAGGATCGTCGGCGCAGGATGCCGTGTCACAGGAAAAACAGGACGACTGTACCCGTGCTGGCGAAGCGGTACTGAATCTGCTGAAACTGGATATCAAGCCGCGCGACATCATGACCAAGTCAGCGTTTGAAAATGCCATTAAAGTAGTGATTGTGCTGGGTGGTTCAACCAATGCGGTGCTGCATTTGATTGGTATGGCGCGTACTGCGGATGTTGAGCTAAGCCTTGATGACTTTGTACGCATTGGTAAGGAAACCCCGCTGCTGGCTGACTTGCGTCCTTCCGGCAAATACATGATGTCCGAGCTGGTCGCGATTGGCGGGATTCAGCCGCTGATGAAACGCATGTTAGACGCGAGCATGCTGGATGGTTCTTGCTTAACGGTGACTGGTAAAACACTGGCCGAAAACTTGACGGATGTGCAGGACTATCCAAGCGATCAGCAAATTATCATGCCGTTTAATGCCCCGATCAAAAAAGATTCCCATTTGGTCATCTTAAAGGGCAATCTGGCCTCAGAAGGTTCCGTCGCCAAAATTACCGGCAAAGAGGGCTTGCGTTTTGAAGGCCCAGCGCGCGTATTTGAAGGCGAAGAAGGCGCGATGGCCGGTATTTTAAACGGTGAAGTCCAGGCCGGTGAAGTGGTAGTGATTCGTGGTGAAGGGCCGAAAGGTGGTCCCGGCATGCGCGAAATGCTCAAACCAACTTCAGCCATTATGGGTAAAGGCTTGGGTCAATCAGTCGCCTTAATTACCGATGGCCGTTTTAGTGGGGGTAGCCATGGCTTTGTGGTCGGTCACGTGACACCCGAAGCCTTTGAAGGTGGCCTGATTGGTTTGGTCAATACGGGTGACCGGATTAGTATTGATGCGGAAAGCCGTGAAATAACCCTGCATGTGGATGAAACAGAACTGGCCACGCGTCGTGCCAACTGGACACGCCCTGCACCAAAATATACCCGTGGTGTACTGGCCAAATATGCGCGTCTGGTATCTAGCGCATCCACTGGTGCGCTCACCGATATGAATCTTGATTAAACCAAACAATCGCTAACTCTAATCAGCGATACAAAATACCCTGTCACGCGGTAATGGTGACAGGGTATTTTTTTGCTTGATTTTTTTTACTTAAATAGCAGTGCTGCTTCAAAGCGCTATTTAGGTCGTACCAGTGCCACCTGTTGCGCAGGCTCTAAATCTACACCCTGACGCAGTCTTTGAATGGTAACGTGTAATGCTTCGGCCACCATTTTGGCTTCATCCTGTACCGCTTGATCCCGATCCAGTGCTTCATGGCTTTCGGCATAGGATTCATAATAGCCAATATAGCGATCTAGCCGTCCCTTAAAGCCTGCGGCCACAAAGCCCATCCAGTCCAGTTGATCACACAGGTTGCGGCGCTGCGCTTCAATGCCTGCCACATCGCCATGCACGATCACCGCATAGGCACGATTGGGCAAATGCTTGGGATAATCCCAGCCGTTCAATTCAATTTGCTTGGCTTCAATGGCTTTTTTGCCGTGCGTGCTGGTCGGATCGGGATTGCCGCCATCGACACACACCAGCCGATCCATCAGGTTTTTCAGGCCACCGGGTGACTGATACCAGTAAGTTGGCGTGACAATCAATAAGCCATGCGCTGCCGCCAGTTTGGTATAAATTTCATTCATCCAGTCGCCGGTCTGGTTGAGCGAATGATTGGGGTAACAGCTACAGGGGAAGTGGCATAGCGGCATGGCCGTCGCCACACAGCCCTTGCACGGATGAATAGCGATGCCGTATTCTGAAGTTAAACGGCTTAAATCAATCACCTCGCACACCGTCCCCGCACTTTCAAGCCGCGCTTTGGCAATATTGGCCAGTCGCCAGCTTTTGCTCACTTCGCCGGGGCAGGTGTCATCGTTGCGATGGCTGGCAATGATAATCAGGACATTATCTGGCGTATTTTGATCCTGCTGGGTTTGCTTGGCAGCATCAATTGCAGCTTTGGTATCCAGCCATTCCACCGCCACCTCATAATCCGGATCGGCATAGCCTGCACCTGCTTTACGCGTCACAGGTGCTTTACGGCCATCCTGATAATTTTTCCAGGCAATATCTTCAAGTAGCGCAATTTGATTGGAAGCCTGTTCAAAACGGGGATCGGCAAATGACTGGCGAAACCGCTCACCAAAGGTTACACGATCCAAATGTCCCTCACCCTGACCGGTGCGGGGAGTAGGCGCAACACGCGCTGGATTGGGTGTGGAATTTACCGCTGTTTCAGACGACATAATAAACGTATCAATTTGAGAGGTTAGCCCTATCAAAAACTGAAAACGGCGGGGTGACTAGCCATGCCCGGTAAGAAATTGTTGTACGTCAACCCGAAATATCTTGCTGAATGGTGAACCAATCAACAACTGGGCGATGGGCATGTCCAGTTGTTGATTGGGTTTTTAACTGGGTTTTTCACTGCTAAACTTGCGTCAAGGCCATTAGTATTCTAGATTGATAACCCTTAACAACTGCTGTGCAATCTCAAGGAAATATTCATGTCGCTGGCGCGAAGGTGGTTAGATCCAATCCGTTCCCGATGGTTTTTTAACCGGCCTTACCGGCAGCGTCACCTGTCTTCGCGCAATGGCATTACGGTTTACCTGCGTTTTGATGATGCCTATAGCTATTTGCTGGTGCAGTTGTTGCCACAGCTGGAAGAGTTGCTGGTAGATCGGCTCAAGCCACTCAAAATTGTGATGTGTACACAAACCAGTCCGCCACCCAATGGCATGAGTACGCAAGCATGGCAGCAATATATGCTGGATGATGCCGCAGCGCTGGCCATGCAGCACCGCTTTGTATTTGATGTTAATGACACCGTCCGCGCTAGTTTGCCCAATCCTGCCCTAATGCAACAAGCCAGCGATATTTTAAAAACCTCACCGCTACAGGACAGCGATTACCTGCATTTGTTGCAGGACATTTTTCACATGCTGTGGCAAAACCAGCAAGGCAAACTCAATACCCTGCACCACATGGCAACCCGCCGACCCGTTTTGACCAGCGTAGCGCATACCGCAGTTCCCCAGAGCCTGAGCATCCGGTTTGCCGATGAAGCTATTGCCAGTGGTTTTTTGCTGTTTGGCGGACGGCATTACCGTGCGATTGATGATTTTTTACGCCTGACCCGCCGTTTAAAGCAACAAAAATTACTCAATAATGAGCCGATTTTTTTAATCAATCATATTGAATGGGGCGAGCATCTGGTCAATGACCCGGAAAGCCTCAATGACGTGCAGGCGCTGCATGCCCGACTGGATATTTATCTGGCGCTGGAAGATCCAATTAGCTGGCTAATTCTGGCCTATATCAAGCGTGAGTTGGTGGATTACTACAATATCAGCCTCAATGTACATCCGCTGCCGTATCAGGGGCGCGATGAATTTGACTGGGGTTTGATTGCGCGTTTGTCACGTCGTACCGAAACCAGCATTGCCCCGTTTTGCCGGCCAACGCAGGCTGCCACTTTAAATCTGGCGCGTCTTTTATATGCAGTGGATGAGGAGCAGCGTGCTGAAATCCTGCTGGATTTGCTCAAGTGCATCTGGTGCAAAGGGCTGGATGCCAGCTTTGCACCGCATGTGCAGCGTTTAACTGCCATGGTGCAGGAATCTGCTGTCGCGCCATTAACGGCTGTCGATCCAGCGCAGGCACTGGCATGGCTGGATGCCAATCAGGCCATTTGTGACGCCTATCAGCAGCCAGACTTGCCGGTGATGGTGTTGCAGATTGGGGAACAAAAACAGGTGTTTAACAGCCTGTACCGGGTCTGGCGCATTGAAAGTTTGCTGGTTGAGGCGCTGGAAGAAAGCTAATTCCAGTGCAGTTCCAGTTTTTTTATAACACTCCGGATTGAATATAACCTGATGATTGACAGGTTCATGCTAAGTGAAACGGCAAGGTTAAATGAGCGGCAAAACGCTACTCAGGCCTGTTCCAATCGGGCAATCATGGCTTCAACATTGCCAAGCCAAGTGGGATAGTCCACCTCATTTTCCTGCCACAGTTCACCCAGTTCGGACTGGCCAGAAGTCATCAGTTTCAAGCCGCGCACGATCAGGGGCTTAAAATCGGTAAACTGGCCAGCGTTGTCAGGCGCCGCCTGTTGTTCCAGCCAGTTTTCAAAGGCTTCATCATTGGTCTCATACGGCGTGCCGTTAAGCACGTGATCCAGAATCACCCCGGCGATCATCACCTGATGCGCCTCGCTAAATTCCAGATAATCCTGTTCACAATATGGCAAAATCTGAGTCATGTAATCGCTGGCGCTTGTCTGCATGGCTTGTTCCATGGCATCCAGTGCGGTGTCATCCTCAAAAATTCCAGTGCCCCAGGTTCCCATAGCTTTCTCCTGTGTTTGAAAAAAAATCAATGAATACTGCGTATTGCCAGTGAGCTATCAAGGTTAGACGGCATGTTGTCAACCGGTATTCCTTAACCCCGCGGCAATCCCGGCAATAGACACCATTAACGCATGGTCATATTTGTGGTCGTCATGCGCGCGGCGACGCTGCATCAGTTCGGCCTGCAACAAATGCAGCGGCAAAATATACGGCGTGCGCACGTTAATTGAACGCTTTAGCACCGATTCATGCTGCAACAGCGCAGGCTGATCAATCACTTGCAGCAGGGTGTGGGTGGCGCTATTCAAGCGACGGCGTAGCTCAATGCCCAGCTCAATCAAGGCCGGATCCTGCGTCAGTCGTGATTCATAATAGGCTGCAATCGCTGGGTCTGCCTTGGCCAGTACCATTTCCAGCATGTCGAGCAAGGTTTGAAAATACGGCCAGTGCTGTTGCATGTCTTCAATCACGTCACGCTTACCTTCGGCCAGAGCAGTGCGCAAGGCGCGTCCGGTGCCAAGCCATGCGGTGAGCATCAGGCGCACTTGTGTCCATGCAAACACCCAGGGAATGGCGCGTAGCGATTCGATGCCACCACTGACCTTGCGGCGTGCCGGACGTGAACCCAGTGGCAGCATTTGTAGTTCCAGCTCCGGCGTCACGGTACGTAAATACTGAATAAACACCGGATTTTCGCGCACGGTTTGCCGATAGGTGGCCACCGACACCTCGGTCATGCTGTCCATCAGTGCACGCCACTCCGGCTTAGGAGCAGGCGGCGGCAACAGGGTAGCTTCCAATGTGGCACTGGCATACAGCT
This sequence comes from Moraxellaceae bacterium, assembly GCA_004173455.1. Lineage (GTDB taxonomy): Bacteria > Pseudomonadota > Gammaproteobacteria > Pseudomonadales > Moraxellaceae > Alkanindiges. Next base: position 107,205 of record SECL01000001.1, read on the forward strand.
CCAGATTGCGCAGGGCAATACCCGGCATACCAAACTTGAAACGGATCATTTCGCCCTGTTCGGTCACGCGGATTTTGCCTTTGACTGAACCCGGCGGTTGTGACAGCAGCGCCTGATAGGTTGGCGCACCGCCTCGGCTAATCGACCCACCACGACCATGAAATAAGGTTAATTGCACGCCATGTTGTTCAGCCACTTGCGCCAGTTGTTCCTGTGCGCGGTACTGTGCCCAGTTAGCTGCCAGAAATCCGGCATCCTTGGCCGAGTCGGAATAGCCAATCATGATCTCCTGTTTAGCTTGTGATTTTCCTTGAGCGTCGCTATCGGTAATGGCTTGCTTGTACCAGTCAATTTCCAGCAGTTGTTGCAAGCTACTGGCCGCATTATTGAGGTCATCTAAGGTTTCAAATAATGGCACCACCCGCATGGGCTTAGGCATTTCCGCTTCTTTTTGCAGCAGCATCACCGCCAGCACATCACTGGGCGATGACGCCATTGAAATCACATACGCCCCCAGCGATTGATGCGGCTGGCGCGCCAGCATGTCAAAGGTGGCCATGACTTCCTGCACATTGTCCGACCAGCCACTATGCGATTGATCGACATGCAAATCATGCGGCAACAGCGGGCGCGGGTTATTGAGTTCTTGCAACAAAAACTGCTGGCGCTGGGCTTCATCCCAGTCCAGATACGAGCCGAGTTTTAAATATTCGGTAATGGCATTGAGCGCTTCACGATGGCGGCCGGATTCCTGCCGCACATCCAGCTTAAGCAGTTCAATGCCAAAACAGGCCACCCGCCGGATCAAGTCCAGCAGTTCGCCATTGGCCACATCCTGCATGTTGCAATCCACCAGCGACTGATAGCACAGCAACAGCGGTTGCATCAGCTCATCCGTGTTATGGTAAACCGCATTGCTATCAACGGCGGTACTGTTGCCGGCAGTGCTAGAAAAACCACTGCTTACACCCTGATCTGCGCTCTGATCTACACCTTGGCCTGCACCACGAATCTGAGCATGCAGCCAGTTGCGGGTGTGTTCCAGCCGGGTGCGTACCGTGCGTAAAATATCGCGGTAAGGTTCGCGGGACTGTTCACCAACCACCTCACGCAAGGCCGTATTACAGTCTTCCATCGATAAATCCCAGCGCAGCGCATCCACGTCGTGCCAGTACAAATCAGCCGCCTGCCAGCGTGACAGCAACAGCACTTCTTGCGTCACCTGATGGGTCACATTGGGGTTGCCATCGCGGTCACCGCCCATCCACGAGGCGAACCGCATCGGCGCATGGGTGAGTGGCAAATGCCTGCCGGTATGCTGCAATACCACAGCATCCAGCTCACGCATAAACTGCGGGATGGTCATCCACAGGGTTTGCTCAATGGCGGTAAAGCCCCATTTGGCTTCATCCACCGGCGTGGGCTTATGGCTGCGGATTTCATCGGTATGCCATGCCGCAATAATCTGGCGCTTGAGCCGATCCAGTACCGCCTGTTTTTCCTGTACGGTTAAACACTGCTGATCCAGAATTTGCAGGCATTCGGCAATATCATCATATTTTTGAATCAGGGTACGACGGCTGATTTCAGTGGGATGCGCCGTCAGCACCAGTTCAATATCCAGCTCCAGCACGGTTTGCCACAACTGGTCGGGTGTACAATTGGCTGCCAGCAAACGTGGAATCAGCTCTTGCAGTGACCCGGCCTGCGCTGGCGTGTCTTCACGGCTTTGCCAGTCACGGCGGCGGCGCACGCGGTGATACTGCTCGGCAATATTGGCAAAGTTTAAAAACTGGGTAAATGCGCGTGCAACGGGCAATAGTTCCTGTTCCGTTAAATGGGATAACACTGCATCCAGCCGCGCCTTGGCCTGTTCATCACCATCGCGGGTTTGCTTGGCCAAATGCCGGATTTGCTCCACTTTTTCAAACAATGCCTGTCCAACCTGCTGCTTGAGCGTGTCGCCCAGCAGGTTACCCAGCAGGCGCACATCATCACGCAGCGGGGCATGTGGATCGGTTGAGGTCGCAGAATGGTTGGCAACAGACATGAATACTCCGGCAATCAAATTTGTTTAAGACCATTGTTGCGGGTCTACTGCTGAATATATGCCAGTTTCAGGCCGGATAAAGGTGTTTAATTGCAAATTATTTTTAATAGAGGTGACATGCCATAGCAGCCACGGCAGTACTTTAATCAAATTATGACAGACTTAATACGACAAGAAGCAGCACGCAATCCGCATTCACGCACGGCTTTACTCAAACAACTGGGTTTACCACTGATGATCTGGCTCAATCCGTTTAGCCAATAAGCTTTTAAAGGCTAGAGTGGGTTATTGCAGACAGCCATAAGCTCGTACAAAAAAGGCAATATTATCCTGTGCCAGTTGCTGTTGCTGCTGTTCACTGGGCGCAGGTTCAATGTCAAACAGCACGCGCATGTGACGATGTCCACAAAACAGGCTTAAAAAATGCTCGGCGGCCTGCTGGCTATCTTGAATATCCAGTTTTTTCTGGCGATGCGCCTGTTCGAGCAAGCGGGTCATGTGACTCAGCACCCGCGTGGGACCTGCTGCAAAAAACTTGTGTACCAGTACGGGATTTTGCTGGGTCATGCTGCACATCAGGCGGTGCAGTTCCAGCCCTTCCTTGCTGTAAATGATCGACTGAAAACGCAGGGCAATGCGTGCCAAGGCACTTTCAATGGTCATGTCAGGTTTTAAGTCAAAATCCAATGCAGGCAACTGATTTTCACAATGGTTTTCCACCGCTGCAATAAACAGGGTTTCTTTGTCATTAAAGTGGTTATACACCGTGAGCTTGGACACCCCAGCTTCCTGTGCAATGGCATCCATGCTGCTGCCTTCAAAACCCAGTTGCAAAAACAGGCATTTGGCAGCATCCAGAATGGCTTGCCGTTTGGCCAGATCCTTTGGCCGACCCGGTGTGGCCGTGTGAGGGGAGTTGCTCATGCGCGACAGCTTGCCTGACATCCGATAAATTCCGTAAATTGTACCTGATTTATGTCGTGAAATTACTGTACTGATTAGTTTACTTTATTTTATAAACTCATTAGTATAAAAATGAGCAAAACTGACAAAAGAATAGTAAAACATGCGTGATCATATGAATTCCACTGCCGTCAATTTCATGGGGAAGTGGCACGGCCACCATTGGGTGTCACCGTTAGGCAGTGGCTTTACCATCAGCAGTATAGCAGCCATGACCCTGTTGATATTGGGATTTGGGCTTTCGGGTTGCCAGAAAACCGATCCACCACCAGCACCGCTACGTGCGGTAATGGTAGCGCATCCAGTAAGTAGTAATAGCGGACAAAGTAATTATTCCGGTGAAGTCCGGGCGCGACAGGAAGCAGATTTATCGTTCCGCGTGGCGGGCAAGGTCACCCAGCGTCTGGTAGAAGTAGGTGATCGGGTACGCAATGGTCAGGTACTGGCAGTCCTCGATCCGACCGATGCCAATTTGCAACTGGGTGCCGCACGCGCGCAACTGGACAGCGCATTATCGGTAGAACGAACCGCAAAAGGCGAACTGGAGCGTTACCGCCAGTTATTGCCGGCGAATGCCATCAGCCGCTCGCAGTTTGACCAGATTGAAAACCAGTACAAAACTGCCCGTAGCAATGTGCAACAGGCGCAGGCCAACGTTAATGTGGTCAGTAATCAGGCCAATTATGCCACCTTGCGCGCCAGCCAAAACGGCGTGGTGACCAGCCGTAGTATCGAAACTGGACAAGTGGTGAGTGCGGGTCAGCCGGTGTATCGTCTGGCGCTGGATGGTGAACGTGAAGTGTTGATTGGCGTGCCAGAGCAGATGATTGCGCAATTCAAGCCGCGCCAGCCGGTGCAGGTGTCGTTATGGTCCAGTCCAGACCAGTTATTGCCTGCGTATGTGCGGGAAATTGCGCCGGCTACCGATGCCTCGCGCACATTTGCAGTGCGGGTCGCATTTGCCAATCGCGCAGCACCGGTCAAAATTGGCCAGAGTGCGCGAGTGTTGGTCAGCAATAGCTTGGATACCACTGCCTTAACCGTGCCACTGGCCGCCGTCACTGCCGAGCAGCAGCAAAGCTATGTAATGGTGGTCAATCCAGCCAATTCGATACTGGTGAAAAAACCAGTGAAAATTGGTGCTTATGGCCGCGATAGTGTGCCCGTGCAGGCGGGTTTAAGCCCACAGGACTGGGTGGTGATTGGCGGCGTGCATTTATTGCAGCCGGGGCAAAAAGTCCGTGCGATCAATCGTGACAACCAGCCTGTTTTGCCACAAGCTACCCCAGCAGTTGTTCAGTCAGCAATGGCCAAAAAGGACTAGATCATGCGCTTTAATCTGTCTGAATGGGCGCTGAACAACCGCGCATTGGTATTGTTTTTGATGATCCTGCTGGCGCTGATTGGTTTTGTGTCCTACAGCAAGCTGGGTCAAAGTGAAGATCCACCCTTTACCTTTAAGGTGATGGTGATTCAAACCTACTGGCCGGGAGCCAGCGCTGAGCAAGTGTCCTTACAGGTCACCGATCGCATTGAAAAAAAGCTGATGGAAACCGGCGAATACGACAAGATCATTGCCTATTCACGTCCCGGCGAATCCATGATTACCTTTATGGCGCGTGATTCCATGCGCTCCAAGGACATTCCCGACCTGTGGTACAACGTGCGCAAAAAAGTCGGTGACATCAAGCAAACCCTGCCAGTGGGCGTACAAGGGCCGTATTTTAACGATGAATTTGGCGATACCTTTGGCAATATTTATGTGCTGACCGGCAAGGATTTTGACTATGCCGTGCTTAAGGAATATGCCGACCGCCTGCAACTGCAATTGCAGCGGGTCAAGGATGTGGCCAAAGTCGATCTGGTCGGCTTGCAGGATGAAAAAATCTGGATTGAGCTGTCCAACACCAAAGCGGTGAGTCTGGGTTTGCCGTTGAGTGCAGTGCAACAGGCGCTCGAAGCCCAGAATGCAGTGATGCCCGCCGGATATTTTGAAACGCCAACCGATCGTATTCAGCTTCGGGTCAGTGGCCAGTTTAAGTCGCTTGATGACATTAAAAACATGCCGATTTATGTGGCAGGTCGCAGCATTCGCTTAAATGACGTGGCTGATGTTTACCGAGGTTTTAGTGAACCGGCACAGCCGCGCATGCGTTTTATGGGCGACAATGGCATTGGCATTGCGGTGGCGATGAAAAAGGGCGGCGACATTCTGGCGTTAGGCCAAAATCTGGAAACTGAGTTTGCCCGTTTGCAGGATACCTTGCCGGCTGGCATGCAGTTGCGCAAAGTGTCGGATCAGCCTGCTGCGGTGAAGGAAAGCGTGGGTGAATTTATCCGGGTGCTGGCCGAAGCGGTGATTATTGTTTTAATTGTCAGCTTTTTTTCCCTAGGTTTTCGCACTGGACTGGTGGTGGCATTTTCCATTCCGCTGGTGTTAGCCATGACCTTTGCGGTGATGAATTATTTTGATGTGGGACTGCACAAGATTTCCTTGGGTGCCTTGGTACTGGCGCTGGGTCTGCTGGTGGATGATGCCATTATTGCAGTCGAAATGATGGCGATTAAAATGGAGCAGGGCTTTACCCGGATTAAGGCAGCCGGATTTATGTGGCAAAGCACCGCCTTTCCCATGCTCACTGGCACGCTGATTACTGCGGCGGGCTTTTTGCCGATTGCCACCGCACAGTCCGGCACTGGCGAATATACCCGTTCCATTTTTGAAGTGGTGACCATTGCGTTGCTGGTGTCGTGGGTGGCTGCTGTGATGTTTGTGCCTTACTTGGGCGACAAGCTGCTGCCGGATTTGAGCCAAATGAATCATCAGGCGCCGTGGTATCAACGTCTGTGGTTACGGCTTAAATCCAAAAAAAGGTCTCCAACAGATCCATCAATTCCACCAGACCAAGCCCTTTATCCGCAGGGACGCAATCAACAGGAACTTCACCAACAGGCGCTTACGCAATCAACGCTTGAGGCACAACACGATACACATGATCCCTATGCCAGCCGCTTTTACCAGCAGTTCCGCCGACTGGTGCAGTGGTGCGTACGCTACCGTAAAACCGTGATTGGTATTACCGTGGCGGCGTTTATTGGCTCGATCATGCTATTTGGTCTGGTGCAGCAGCAGTTTTTCCCGCCATCTAACCGGCTGGAAATCATGGTGGATTTAAAACTGGCTGAAGGCGCTTCCTTAAAAGCCACCGAAAGCCAAGTAGCACGCCTTGAAAAACTACTCAAAAACCATCCGGGCATTGAAAACTATGTGGCGTATGTCGGCACCGGTTCGCCGCGCTTTTATTTGCCGCTGGATCAGCAATTGCCACAGGCCAGCTTTGCCCAGTTTGTGGTGTTGGCCAAAACTATTGAAGACCGCGATGCACTGCGGCAGTGGCTCATCAATACCTTAAATACCCAGTTCCCTGATGTGCGCAACCGGGTGTCATTGCTGGAAAATGGCCCGCCAGTGGGCTATCCGGTGCAATTTCGCGTGTCTGGTGAAGACATGCAGCAGGTACGCCAGATTGCGCGTCAGGTGGCCGCCAAGATTGGTGAAAATCCCAATGTGACCAATGTGCATCTGGACTGGCAGGAACCCAGCAAGATCATTTATCTGGACATTGATCAGGATCGGGCGCGGGCACTGGGTGTGAACAGCAGCACGCTGGCACAGTTTTTACAAAGTTCGATTAGCGGCATGGACATTAGCCAGTACCGTGAAAAACGCGAACTGATTCAAATCCGCATCCGGGGCGCTGAACAGGAGCGGGCACAGGTCGAAAATCTGGCCAGTCTTGCCGTGCCCAGCAGCAATGGCGGCAGCGTGCCACTGGCGCAAATTGCCAGCCTGCGCTATGGTTTTGAAGAAGGCATTATCTGGCATCGTAACCGCTTGCCCACTGTGACCGTGCGTGCCGATATTCGCACCAAAGAGCAGCCGGTAACACTGGTTAACCAGATTTCGCCCACGCTGGATGGTATTCGCCAAAACCTGCCCAGTGGTTATTTGCTGGATGTAGGCGGTACGGTTGAGGACTCTGCGCGCGGCCAAAGTTCAGTCAATGCCGGTATGCCGTTGTTTCTGGTGGTGGTGATGGCCCTACTCATGCTGCAACTGCGCAGTATTTCGCGCACCCTCATGGTGATGCTGACCGCGCCGCTGGGTCTGATCGGCGTGGTACTGTTTTTGCTGCTGCTCAACAAGCCCTTTGGCTTTGTGGCCATGCTGGGCACCATTGCATTGTCCGGTATGATTATGCGTAATTCGCTGATTTTAATTGATCAGATTGAGCAGGATATCCTGAGTGGTTTGAGTCCGTGGCACGCTATTACCGAAGCCACTGTTCGACGTTTCCGGCCGATCGTACTAACAGCATTGGCGGCGGTGCTGGCCATGATTCCGCTGTCACGCAGTATTTTCTTTGGCCCCATGGCAGTGGCGATTATGGGTGGCCTGATCGTGGCCACCGCATTAACCCTGTTGTTCCTGCCTGCGCTCTATGCAGCGTGGTTTAAGGTAAAACCTCCACAAGCCAGCTAAATTTGGTTATATTGCTACACCTTAAGCCATGCAGTGTTAGATCAGCTTAAGGTGTAGCAACGGGATGGTGATGAGTTAGGCATTTACAGCATAGACTGATGTGCCAGTCACCCATCCAGAATAATCATAATGTGGGCAATTGGGGAAATCAGAGGGACAGCATGGCAGCACGGACAGCACTTTCACAGCAGCAGTGGGTAGGCATCAATTATGGTCTGATGTTGCTGTCGCTGTTTTTAGGAATTGGCGTACTGATTGCGCTATGGAGCAGTTATCATTTTTTAAACCAGAGTCAGGATTTGTGGTTGCGCGCCCATCACTTGTGGATCATGCGAAGTTGTGCGGGTTTGCTTGGGTTCTTGATGGTAAATAGTCTATTGCTTGTGCCATTGTTTTGGCTGCCCATTACTCAGGGCGTTGGCTATTATTGTGTGCTGGCTGGGGTAGGGTTTGCTGCCTTAGTTTGGCTATGGTTTTTATATCGCAGTGTTCAGGGATTAGCGGCATTTATAAAAGGTAAATCGGTATATTGATTAAATAGTAGGCTTTAGACTGGCAGAACTCATATGTTAGTCTAAAGCCTACTATTGAGAAACTTAATGGCTAGCTAATAATATGGAAAATAATCAAAAAAACCTCGAAATATTCTTTAAAGAATATCTAGAAAAATGGTCTTGTATTCAACAAAACCCTTTAATGAGTGAAACTAAAATTATTCGCTTTGCACGAGATAGAGGAATACTAGTTTCAGGTAGCATAACCGGCGATCCAAGCAATTTTTTAGAAAGGGATTGGTTGAGTTCAGATGAGCTACCTGCTAATAAAAGAACCTTATTTCATCCCTTTAGAATATATTCTTTACATATAATTGTAAGTATGTGTGATTTACATATATCGCCATCTTCCTCTTTAAATAGAGATTCTTATAAAAATTATTTGATAAAAGTAAGTGAGTTTTTACCTTCATTAGAATTTATTACAGAAAAAGTAAGAGTAGCAAATGAGATTACTAATTTAGCGATACTCTTAGAACCTATATACTGGCCAATAATTACATCACGTACTAGATATTCAAGTCCTATGACTTATGACGAACATAAATTAAAAGTAGAGCTTTACAAAGAAAAAATATTAGTTTTTGTGAAAAATCTTGATCCTAATATATGGTGTGAGCACCATAAAAATTTAAGAATAACTGCGGCAAAACTAGATGGTAATACTGACCTTTATCTATTGCTTCGTTCAGCACCTTGGGAAAAAAGGAAGCAAATCACTGGTCAGATAGGCGGTGCATTGTGGTTTAGGCATATTGCTGAGGTTATCAGACGGGCATTTACTGACGTTCACAATGTCACTTGGTTAGAAGAGGATCAGGCTGTTGGACAGTGGCATATTGGAACTAGAGAAAGAATATATGGTACAGAACGTCCTATTGATAATATTCTGATATCCAGACCACACTTGGCATTTGAATTTGGTTTATATACTGGAAGTACTATCAGATGGTATTTAGAAGGTGAGACTGAGTATTACGCTGCACTATTTGCTTTGCCAAAAGCAGCCTTAGGCGGAATAGAGGTTATTAACCTAAAGGGTGCTGTTGGAAATGAAAAAGCAAATATTGCATTACGGTTAACTGATGGTTTAGCTCAAGATAAAGAGTTGCGAAGATTTAGTTTCATATCTTTTGATAATGATGTGCCTGCAAATACAAAAGCTATTAGAAAGCAGATTGAGGCTGGTAATGTGGTGGGATACATCAATTGCAATCAGCCTGATTTTGAGTTCGGTAATTTTACCTTAGAAGAATTAGTAGAAATTGCTGCTCGGATAGATGAAGAACAGGGAGCTGATACTGAAAAACTTAGAACAGGTAATCAAGATAAAATAGATACTGGTAAAAAATTTGAAGCTTATTATTGTCAATATTCAAATATAGGAAAAGCCTTGAAAGGTGAAAAATGGGGCAGAGCTTTAGCTAATTATGCATTAGATTATCCACTAAGAGAGGATAATAATTGCAAGCGTCCATTCATTGAAACATTGGATTGGGTGTTATCGAGCAGAAAAGTGAGATATGAATATCAAAGAGATAACTTCTATATAGATTTACATGACTTTAAAAATAAAAATATAATTTCCAATAATTAAAGTATGAGTAGTTAGCTATTTTATGAGTAACTTTTATTTGGATAAAATGGAAGCTGAGCCTGAGCTTCCATTTTTATTAAGGGCGGTAATTTAATTTTTTTGAGTGGTTTTTCACTTCACTGTGGCGACACCCGCCAGATCACATCACCCACGTCATCAGCGACTAGAATCGCACCGGCCTTACCCACTGCAACGCCCACTGGTCGACCCAGCGCATCGCCTTTTTCATTGACAAAACCAGTCAATACATCCTGCGGTTGACCAGCCGGCTGACCATTCTGGAACGGCACAAACACCACTTTATAACCACTGCGCGGTTTGCGGTTCCATGAACCATGCTGGCCAATTAAGGCACCATTTTTATATTGCGGCATCAAATTGGCGTTATAAAACGTCAGGCCAAGTGATGCGGTATGGTTGCCCAGTGCATAATCCGGTTGGATGGCTTTGGCCACCAGAGCGGGATTTTGTGACTTGACCCGAGCATCGACATGCTGGCCATAATAGCTGTACGGCCAGCCATAAAAACCGCCGTCTTTTACCGAGGTCATGTAGTCGGGCACCAGATCATTACCAATCTCATCACGTTCATTCACAGCCGTCCATAGCGCGCCACTTTGCGGCTGCCAGTCCATGCCGTTGGGATTGCGCAATCCGGTTGCAAAAGGGCGTACCTGCTTACTGGCAATATCAAATTCCAGAATGCGTGCGCGGTCTGTTTCCTTGTCCAGTCCATTTTCAGCGGCATTGCTGTTAGAACCCACGGTAATATACAGTTTGCTGCCATCAGCACTGGCAATCACATTTTTGGTCCAGTGATGGTTAATTGGCCCGGCAGGCAAGTCCAGCACCTTTTGCCCTGCTGTGCTAATGCTGGTTGCGCCCACTTGATACGGAAAGCTAAGCACTGCATCGGTATTGGCCACATACAGGGTGTTGCCGACCAGCGTCATGCCAAAAGGCGAGTTCAGATTTTTCAAAAACACGCTGTGCTGATCGGCAATGCCATCGCCATTGGTATCGCGCAGTAAGCTAATTTGGTTGGCGCTGGGATGCGATGAACCCGCGCGTTTCATCACCAGTTTCATGATTTTGCCCTTAATACCGGCACTGTCCTTGGGCTTGGGCGGGGCATCAGTTTCAGCCACCAGCACATCACCATTGGGCAGCACGTATAGCCAACGCGGGTGCATTAGGCCAGCCGCAAATTTTTGTACTTTTAGGCCACTTGCTGCCACGGGCATGCGATCGGCAGGCCAGCCTTTGGCTGGTGCAATATTGACGGTGGGAATCAGTTTTTTGTGTGGCGCGGGCAGTACCGGATTGGCACCGTAACTGGCTGACAACGGTAGGGTGGCTTGGTGCATGCAGCCGCTCAGGCACAGCAGGCTGGCACTGGCCAGTACAGAAATTTTAAAGTGGACAAACATAATAGCAGCTCCAGTCAGCATAGATAAAATGGCCTGAAGATGCCTATTTTCTGGATCCGATTTATCTCAAAAACCGGTTCAGCTTGTCTGGGGCAGCGACATCCGTGGCCTGTGCGCGTTGTTGTGGATCTACTGTAGGCCAATGCGCAAAAATTATTGTCATGGTCGTGTTGATTCAGGTAGCGGATTGGTTACAGCAAATAATTCATTTTAGACGGTTTTTTATATACCGCTGTCTTGGATTTTTTTATACAGCGCCTTTGCCGCAATTTTTATGAAAAATAGGGCTTGCAAAAACACCACATTGCCCCAAGATTAGCCGCAATTGTTCAATTGATTTTCGGTTAGGAGTTGTGCCAGCCATGGCAAAGAGAGATTACTACGAGGTTCTAGGGTTATCCAAAGGTGCCAGCGAAGACGAAATTAAAAAGGCCTATCGCAAGCTGGCCATGAAATATCATCCAGATCGTAATCCTGATAACAAGGACGCGGAAGACAAGTTCAAGGAGGCTTCCGAAGCCTATGAAGTTTTGTCCGATAGCGACAAGCGTTCTGCCTATGATCGCATGGGTCACAGTGCCTTTGAGGGCATGGGCGGTATGGGCGGCGGTGGCTTTAATGCGCAGGATATCTTTAGCCAGTTTGGTGATATTTTTGGTGACATGTTTGGTGGTCGTGGTGGCGGCGGCCAGCGTCAACGCCGTGGTGCCGACCTGCGCTATGTGATGGAACTGACCCTTGAAGAAGCGGTCAAGGGTGTGAAAAAAACCATCAGCTTTACCGCGCCTGCTGCCTGTGAAGCCTGTAACGGCAAAGGTTCCAAAAACCCTGAAGATGTCACTACCTGCCAGACCTGTCATGGTGCTGGACAAGTGCGTATGCAACAGGGTTTCTTTTCGGTACAGCAAACCTGTCATACCTGTCATGGCAGTGGCAAGATTGTTAAAAACCCGTGTAATGTCTGCCATGGTGCGGGTGTGGCCGAACGTAAGCGTACTTTGGAAGTGAGCATTCCTGCTGGCGTAGACAATGGCGACCGCGTGCGCCTGACCGGTGAAGGTGAAGCCGGTGGTGCTGGTGCGCAGGCTGGTGATTTGTACGTGGAAGTGGTGGTGCGCGAGCATGCAGTATTCCAGCGTGACGGTGCCGACCTGTATATGGACGTGCCGATTAGCTTTACCGATGCGGCGCTGGGCAAGGAAGTAGAAATTCCAACCCTTGATGGCCGTGTGAGCCTGAAAGTGCCAGAAGGTTCTCAGACCGGCAAGCTGTTCCGTTTGCGTGGCAAAGGAGTCAAACCGGTACGCACTAGCATGGTCGGTGATTTGCTGTGCCGTGTGGTGGTTGAAACCCCGGTTAACCTGACCAGCCGCCAAAAAGAATTGCTACAGGAATTGCAAGCCACGCTGGATGGCGATGACAAACAATCACCCAAGAAAAAATCATTCTTTGAGCGGTTGTTTGACTAAAGCGTGCTGTGACGAAATGCCGATTCAGGTAGCCTGAGTTGGCGCATTGCTAAAAAAAGCCCATGGCTGTGAACTGCACCGTGGGCTTTTTTCTGTCTTTTTGACTGATAAATCCTGCTAAGTAGGGGAATTTACCCGCAAATCTGTAGCTTAATTCAAATTTACTCTATAGTAATGTGTTCAGATCCTTTGGGTCTCCAAACATTTTATACAAGGCTTTAGGAGCAAGCATGGCAAATTCACCACGCATTGGCATTTTGGGCGCAGGCGGGCGCATGGGTCGTATGCTGATTCAGGCAGTGCATCAGGCCGGTTATCCGCTTGCCGCCGCAGTAGAGCGTGCCGGAAGTTCGCTGATTGGCACCGATGCAGGTGAGTTGGCTGGGGTCGGCAAGCTGGATGTACCGGTTGCCGCCAGTTTGCAGGACGTAATTGGCCAGTGCGATGTGGTGATTGATTTTTCCACGCCAGAGGCGACCGTCACTCATTTGCAGATTTGCCGTGATGCCAAGGTAGCTATTGTCATTGGCACTACCGGTCTATCTGAGGTACAACAGCAACTGGTCAGTGATACGGCGCAACAGATTCCGGTGGTATATTCCGGCAATTATTCGGTGGGCGTCAATGTGTCACTCAAAATGCTGGAACTGGCCGCCAAAGCCTTTGGTGACACAGTGGATATTGAAATTATTGAAGCCCATCACCGTCATAAAGTGGATGCACCATCCGGCACCGCGTATATGATGGGGGAAACCGTTGCCAATGCGCTAGGGCGTAAGCTCAAGGACGTTGCGGTTTATGGGCGTGAAGGCCACACCGGCCCGCGCGATCGCCAGACCATTGGCTTTGAAACCATTCGGGGTGGCGATATTGTGGGCGAGCATACCGTGATGTTTATTGGCGAAGGCGAGCGGGTTGAGGTCAAACATCTGGCCACCAACCGGATGAATTTTGCCAGTGGTGCGGTACGTGCCGCCGCATGGGTTATCCAGCAACCGGTAGCCCGTTACGACATGCAGGACGTATTGTCATTAAAAAATTAATGATCAAAACAACTAAAATCTCAGCCTTATACGCTGATCAGGCAGGATAGTAAATCATGAAAAATCGCATCAACCGGCTTTCTGTACGCACACTGTGCCAAAGCATAGGCCTTAGCCTGCTGACCTTGGGTGCAGCGCATGCGGCGGCTGATATGTCCCAAGCCAAGCTTGCGATCAATAAGCACGGCATCAAGGTCTGGACGTATCAGTTGCCCAATAATCCTGCCTTTAACTATCGAGCCACCAGCGTGATTAATGCCAATGTGACCAGCGTTGCAGCGGTGATTCTGGATACCGATTCCCTGACGCGCTGGGTGCCCTATGTCAGTGATGTCGATGTGATTGAGCGCAATGACAGTAATGGCACGTTTATTATTCGCATGCAGCTGGATTTTCCGTTCCCCTTGCAGGATCGTGATGTGCTGATTCAGGGCAGGATCAGTCAGGCTAGCGACGGTACGGTGACCATCAAAAACAAGGCCATTCAGGACAGTCGTGCGCCTGTACAGCATAATGTGGTGCGTTTAAATCACTATGAAGGCGACTGGACGTTAAAACCCTTGGGCGCTACCAAAACAGAAGTATCAACCACCGGTTATGGTGATCCGGGCGGTGTAATTCCCCTGAGCGTGGCCAACCTGTTTGTGCAGCAGCAGCCTTACCAGATGCTGGGACGCATGCAGGATTATGTTAAAAATAGCCGTTACCAAAATCCACGGCTGACCATGGTCAAAGACCCGTACGCCAAAAAATAAAATTTTTATGTAAAAAGCGGTACTTGCTCAATCAGTTTGGCCAGTACATGACCAAAAAAACAGGACGACAGCGTATAGGCCGTCGTCCTGTTTTTTTATATAAAGTGCTTATTCAAAATCAGCTTTTAGCACCACCCGGTAACGTGCCTTGCCATCACGCAAATGCTGAATGGCATCATTGATTTGCGACATGGGAAACACTTCCACGGTAGGCTCAACCTTGGTGCGGGCAGCAAAGCGGAGTAACTGGCGCAGTGCCAGTGGCGATCCGGTGGGAGAACCCGTAACTACCTTGGCACCGCCAATCAGTACTCCGGCTGGCACAGGCAGTGGTTCAAGCACCACGCCCACAGTATGAAACTTGCCTTCTGGTGCCAGCGCCGCAAAGTAAGGCATCCAGTCCAGACTGACATTGATGGTGTTAATAATCAGGTCAAACTGGCCACGCAGGGCTTTGAGCTGGTCTTTGTCACGGCTATTAATCACCTGATCCGCGCCCATATCCAGAATTTCCTGGGTTTTATCGGGACTGGAACTAAACGCGGTGACTTCACAGCCCCACGCCTTGGCCAGCTTGATGGCAATATGCCCAAGACCGCCAATACCAATCACGCCAACTTTATGCACCCCTTGAATCTGGTGACGCAGCAACGGATCAAACACGGTAATGCCACCACACAGCAATGGCCCTGCCACTTCAGGGTTGAGGTCATCCGGCACGGGGATTACCCATTGCCAGCCAGCCCGCACCGTTTCGGCAAAACCACCAGCATGGCCGACGATGGTGGCGGTGGTGCCGTTCTGGCACAACACCTGTTTGCCACCAATACAGCAATCACAATGCTGGCAGCTATCGGCCGTCCAGCCAATGCCAACACGCTGGCCAACTTTCAGGCCTTTCTGTTGTGCTTCTTGGCCAAGCTCGGTCACAATGCCAATCACTTCATGTCCGGCAATCAGCGGGTATTTGGCACCGCCCCATTCGTTGTCAATCATGGACAAATCCGAATGACACACGCCGCAATATTCGACCTTGACTTCAACTTCATAGGCTTTGAGTTCGCCGGCATCATAGTCATAAGGTTGCAGGGGCTCACCCTGTTTTAGTGCTGCATAGCTACGGATGGTGGTCATCATCTATTCCTTCAATCAATGTTCTGGCACAACAGTCTGGCAGGTCATTTACGGGCGCTGGCTTAGTCATGCGAGTGCAAGACGAATGATGTCGTGTAACGATAACAATGCGGATCATGATCACTGATCATCCCCACGGCTTGCATAAAAGCATGACAGGTGGTCGCGCCCACAAACTGAAAGCCTGCTGTTTTGAGTGCTTTTGACATTGCCAGACTTGCCGCTGTTTGCACAGGGTTTTGTGTGTAATTCTGAATGACCTGCGGTTGTAGTTTTGCATTGACAAATGACCATAGCCATTTCACGGGATCAATGTCTTGTTGTTCCAGTACTAGCCAGCAGCGCGCGTTATGCACAATGGCGTTGAGCTTGCCACGATGACGGATCAGGCCGGCGTTGTGCAAGTACCGTGCAATATCATCCTCATCAAGTTTTGCCACTTTTTCCGGTAAAAAATCAAAAAAGCACTGCCGGTAGCCGTCGCGTTTTTTCAGCACGGTAAACCATGACAACCCCGCTTGCTGGCCTTCCAGACACAACATTTCAAACAAATATTGCCGGTCATGGCTGGGCGTGCCCCATTCGTGATCGTGATAGTGCTGATATAGCGGATCGCTGCTACACCAGTCACAGCGTGGGATCAGGGCATGAGCCAAAGTGGGGGATTGAGCTGTCATGTTGCTATGACTGGGGTGAGCTTGGCGGATGTGGCAGCGTGGCTGGCGCTTTCTTTTTCTTGCGTTTTTTAAATGGATACACCAGCTGGTCGACAAAGCCTTCGGGTACTTTGGTGCCGGGTGTGGTGCCATAACGCTGCGGCAAATGAGAGGGCATATACGCCGTCTTAAAAATCACATCATAAATGGGCAAAAAAGCGGCAAAGTTCTTGTCCAGCGCCTCATCTTCGGACGAGTGATGCCAGTGATGAAACTCGGGCGTGGCAAGCATCCAGCGCAGATACGGAAAACGAAAGCGCACATTGGCATGGATAAAAATCGCATGAAAGGAAATAAAAATCAGGTATGCATAGGTGGCTGCTGGTGCAAAGCCTAAAAATAATAAGGGAATATAGCCCACAAATCGGTTCATGATCAGCTCAGCCACATGCACACGACTGGAAGCCAGCCAGTCCATTTGCAGCGAGGAATGATGCACGGCATGAATGCGCCAAAGCCGCGGCACCTTGTGCATGCTGCGGTGAATCCAGTAACTGAAAAAATCCACCACCAGCAGGATTTCAATAAACTGTAAGGCCAAGGGCTGGCTGCTCACCATCTGGTGCAACTGCGGATTGATCCACTGGTTGAATAGCACCTGCGCCGGAATAATGGTAAAAAATGCCAGCAACTGAATGCCTAGATGGCTAAACATAAAATATTTCAGGTCAGTGACCCAGCCTTTACGCAGGATTTTTTGCTGGTGATATTTGGCAAACATGCGTTCCATGGGAATAAACACCAGCGCCAGTACCAGCAGGGTTAAAATAAAATAATCCAGTCCGGCATACATGTTGCGCGGCGCATAGGGATTGCCTTCAATTTGCCCACTGGCCAGCAAGGCCGCACAGGTATTTAAAAAAATCCCGCTTAACCCCCACATCCGGTTGGGATTGCGAAACACCGAACACACCCCGGCAATAAAGCCAATAGCAATGCCGGCAAACAGCAAAATCTTGATCAGCAGTGGGTTATACACCGTGCGGAGTTCCGGCATGGTCAGCAGGTTGGGAAATAAAAAACAAAACGCAGTCAGGCAGCCCAGCAGGCCAAGGCTAATGGCAATAAATGCCGAGATTTTGCCATGGCCGTAATTGAGCGGCTGGTCTTCCAGATGTTTGCGGATCAGCTCAGTCATTGTTATTCCAGATTATTTCAATTTTTGTGTGGTTAATATGGAGCTGTTTTAGCATAAAAATTTTAATAAAATAAAGAACTTGTGCTGGCAATTAGCCCAGCCTATTTATTGCCCCGGCATCTGCCAGCTCAGCCATTGTTGTTGTCCAATATCCCAAAATTCAAGACGGCTTAAATCCATCTCGGCAAAATTCACCCAGCTGTCCTGTCCGGATTTTTCATTAAAACCCGTACTGATCAGCAGCGCATCTTCATTAATTTCCATGATCCAGCCTTGCAGCATAGAGCCGTTTTGCAGATAAATACGCTGCTGGTTACCGCTTTCGGCAAAATTTGCCATGTGTTCTGCCAGTTCAATGGACATGTTGGTTTCCTAAAAATAAAAAGTAGCCCATATTCAAATAAGCCATCACGACCTGAACAAATACAGGTAAGGATTGACTGCGCCGCGTCCTTTACCCGCCAGATAAATGCCGTAATGCAAGTGCGGAGAGCCACCGCGTGCATTGCCGGTATTGCCCACATAGCCAATGACCTGACCTTTTTTGACCCGGTCGCCAACCTGTAAGCCACGCTTGTGCTTGTCGAGATGCGCATAATAATGATAGCTACCAGCCGGCCCTGCAATCCAGATGACTTTTCCGCCCAAGTTGTTATTGCGCATATCCACCACCACGCCGGGCGTCGCACTTAACACCTTGGTGCCACGATCCGCCATAATATCAATGCCTTCATGGCGGCGGCCGCGACTGCGTGCTGCACCCCATGTGTCAGTGAGCCGGGCGGCTTTAATGCCCTTGACCGGAATCGGCAGACGATCGGATAGCGCCATGCTGCGTAACTGGGCAATTTGCGCTTGTGCGGCAGGGGGTAGGGGTTTTTTCTTGGGGGTGGACGCGCAGCCTGCCAAAATAACCAGCCCAGCAATCAGTAGGCCGCGTAACGAAAAGTGGCATAAGCCGCTAAGCATGCTGGGCACATTGAAGCCCAAAATATGAGGAGTCTGGGTTAAAACACGCGCCTTCATCAATCCGTAACCTTGCAGCTAGTCCAATCAGCCCTGATCATAACGCGCACCATTGGCCAATCCTACCCAAAAAAAATATTTTAATCGTTAAAAATAGATTTAGGCCTGTTGTGCCAATACTTTTAGCATGGCCTTGGGTAAGCCCTTGGCGATGGCCTGTTGCTTTTGCAGCCACTGGCTATGGGCAAAATACTGTTGTAACGCCGCCGTTTGGGTTGTATCGACTTTGAATATCTGCGGGGTGAGAAACCAAGTAAAGTGAGTAAAAGAGTGCTTCACCACGGGCAAGCGATGATCAGCTAGCAGCTTAAAATGTTGTAAAAATGCAGCCATTTCCTGCGTGTCAACAATCGGCAAGCCATACAAGCCACCCCATAAGCCTTCACTCGGCCGCTGTTGCCATAACCATTGTCCGGTGTGGGTGTTTTCAATGATCAATACATTGGCATGTTTTTCAGGTGTTGCCACTTTGGCTTTTTTTTGTGGAAAATCCCGCACCCGGTTTTGCTGATAGGCCTTGCAATCCTCTCGTAGCGGACAATACAGACACAACGGTTTTTTGCTGGTACACAGGGTGGCGCCCAGATCCATAATTGCCTGCGTGTAATCGGCATTGCGCTGGATTGGAGTCAACGCAGTAGCCAGTTGCCAAAGCTGCGCCACGACTGGACTCGACAGACTGTCACCGGCAATGGCCTGATGACGGCTGAGCACTCGTTTGACATTGCCATCCATAATGACGCCATACTGCTGCAAGCCCAGCGACATCAACGCACCAGCGGTAGAGCGACCAATGCCCGATAGTGCCATCCAGCCTTCTAGCGTATCGGGAAAACCACCCTGTGCCACCACCTGCTGTGCTGCTTTGTGCAGGTTACGCGCACGGGCATAGTAGCCAAGCCCTGCCCAGTATGGTGCTACTTCATCCCAACTGGCCTGCGCCAGACTTTCTACAGTTGGAAAACGCTGCATAAACCGGTCAAAGTAATTCAACACCGTTTTGACTTGAGTTTGTTGCAGCATGATTTCCGACACCCAGACTTTGTAAGGGTCATCAGTCACTTGCCACGGCAGGTCATGGCGGCCATGCTGGTCAAACCAGTTCAGCAGGCGGCTGGCAAAATCGGAAGGGGATTGGTTTTCACTGGACAAAGAAAAAGCCACCATTAACAATGATGACTTTATAGTGGGGGCAAAAACCAAAACCCAAAGTAACGTCCGATGGTTTAAGGTTTAATGCTTTGGGCTAATTTGTCCAGTTAGCCAAAAATCCGCTTAAAAAATGCCAGCATGGCTTCAGTGGACTGCTCGGCGGCCTGTGCATTAAAGCCCAGATCAATACCATTCAATCGCGCGCGGTCATCCGCCACCGGATTGCTAAAGCCATGCTTGGCACCGGGATACACATCCACATGATAGCGTACTTGCGCGGCATCCATTTCCTGCCTGAACTGCTCCAGACTTTCCATGGACACCATACTGTCTGCTGCGCCATGTTCGATCAGTAATTCTGCCTTAACCTGTCCGGCCTTGGCAGGCAGTTTTGGGCTTAAATTACCATGAAAGCTCACCACACCTTTTAAATCAAAGCCTTCACGCGCCATGTCCAGTGCAATCTTGCCACCAAAACAAAATCCAATCGCCGCCATACGGTTGGCATCTACTTCTGGTTGTGCCGCCAGCATATCCAGTCCGGCTTTGGCATGTTGCATCAGCAATTCCTGATTGGCCAGCATATCACTCATCCATTCGCTGGCCTGACTGGCCTGATCGGTGACTTTGCCATCGCCATACACATCAATCGCTAGTGCGGCATAACCCAGTGCTGCCAATTCCTCGGCGCGTTGCTTGGGGTAGGAGGTTAGTCCCCACCATTCGGGGCAAACCACAATACCGGGTACGCTGCCTTTGACTTCTTTGGGCAGTGCCAAATGGCTTACCAGCGTGGTGCCTTCGGGTGAGGTATAGCGAAATTCACGGGATTCAATTGCAGAAGTAGTCATAGGTTATCATCCAGTCGGCTGTTTTTGTTCAGGAAAACTAAACCAGTGTAGTCAAACCCCTAGAGACGTAAATACAGTTTGCACGGCCTTTTTGAATTGAAAATGTTACGTGACCTGTTATAAAAAGAGCAGACAACAAAAAAGCGACCTTAGCCGCTTTTTTGTCAGGTTAACCCGATCATGTCAGCCATGATCTATAAAACCTTTTACCTTGAGAACTTGCTTTTCAACAATGGTGTTTAGTATGTTTAATAAACAGTGTTGTTGACGCAATCTGCCGGTTTAAGGCATTCTGCCGCGACTAACAAACGCCACCACAGCCAGAATAATAGCCACAACCAGGAAGATAATGGCAAAGTCTTGAGAAAGACCGGCGACACCACCAAAACCTAACAGACTAGCGATTAAGGCGATTACTGCAAAAATGATTGCCCAACGAAACATGATGAATTCTCCATTTATAAAATTTGTTTTTTTAATATAGGGGGTTAAAAAAAATGGGCTGTTTATTTTGTGTTCGGTTTTGCACCCTTATGTTGCGCTTTGAAATAAAATGACACATCCTGAAACTTCATATTAAATATTTATATATCAGTAAGTTATGTTATTGTTAATTGGTTTTTGCTCTTGAGCACAGCTTACAGGAGGTGAACACTTTAGCGTCGCCGTTTGCACAGCTTAACCCAACTAAAATAATCCACCCACTGAGAACATGCCGAGCTTAGCGGTTTTGTATCAAAATATGACTTGTTGGTTGCCCAATCGACCTAAGTTTCCCAGTTTAATGGCTATATTGGGCTATTTTTTGGATTTGGCACTCAATTGACGCAGCATTTCTATCACGGCAGGCAACAGGCTAATCCCAATAATGGCAAAAATCACATAGGTGAAGTTGTCTTTAACGATGGGCAGGTTGCCAAAAAAGTAGCCTAACCAGAGCAGTAATAAAATCCATGCCGTGCCGCCGATCAGGTTAAACATCAAAAATCGTGGATAGTGCATGTGGCTAACCCCGGCAATAAATGGGGCAAAGGTACGGATAATGGGCAGGAAGCGAGCAAAAATAATGGTCTTGCCACCATGCTTTTCAAAAAAGGACTGGGTTTTGAGCAAATGATCACGCTTGATAATGCGCAGGTTCATGTCAAACACGCGCGGGCCAATATAGCGACCAATTTGGTAATTGACCGAATCACCCAACACGGCGGCAAGCAATAACAAGCCACTCAGCAACACCGGATCCATAGCGCCTGTGGCTGCAATCGCACCTGCGGCAAATAACAGGCTGTCACCGGGCAACAGTGGCATGACCACCAGACCGGTTTCCACAAAAATAATCAAAAACAGGATGGCATAAACCCACACGCCATAATCACGAACAAATTCAAGCAAATGCTGGTCGATATGCAAGATAAAACTAATCAGATCCATGAAAACAGCGTCAGGCAAAATGTGCGCTAAATGCTAGCAATACTCAGGCAGGCTGTCAGTACATTGTATCTGTTAAAGCAAAATAAATAAGGCTGGCTTAATCCAGCACATGCAGGATTGTAAAAGCAAGATTATTGATGCAAAGTCATTGATGCGTTGCCAGTGTCCGCGACCCCACAATGATCATGTGAATCATGTCCACGGTCTGGATGAGAATCAAATTTTGTCCGGCCATATCCAGTTCCATGGCACTGGCACCCATGGCAAACACCAGTCGGGTAATGGCCTTTGCCACCAGATCGGGAGCATGTAACTGATTGCCCAGCCGTTGTTCTAGCCTGACCAGATCAAGCTGGAGTTCGGTTTCAAAAAAGCCTAATTGCTGCTCTACGGCTTGTTTAAAGGCAGTAGAACCTACTTTGCCTTCGCGCAGCAGCAAGGGCAGGTAGCCGTGTTGCATGCGCAACTGCTCCATAAACACTTCCATGGAGGTTTGCACTACGCTACGTTCACTAGATGCGCGTTGCCGTGCCGTACCAATAATACTGCGTAGCGCACTGCCCGCCTGCTCAATCAGCGCAATGGCCAGTTCATCAATATCCCGAAAATGTCGGTAAAAGCTATTGGGGGCAATCCCTGCTTCGCGTGCCACTTCGCGCAGGCTTAGAGAAGATACTCCCCGATGTGGCCCCAGCAGGTGCAATGCGGCATCAATGATTTCTGTCCGGCTAATTGACACCCGCCGTCCTTGTGGCACACGGTTTTCCAGATCAGTAATGGGCGTGGTCGGAGGAGGCAGTTCCATGAATCACCGGCAGCTTAACAAGACAGTTTCATTATAAAGACAAAAAACCAGAAAAGATAATATACAATTGTCTATACATATGTATAATAACTCGTCTGTCCTGCCTTAATCATGGCTTATTATGTCCAAAGAAATGTCAGCTATGCCAAACTCTATGTCTGTTTCCGAGCATACCTCGGGTTCTGTCTTGCAACGGCTTGGCCGTTTTGCGCAATCTGTTATGGATCATGATGCCGTGAATTTTTGGGCAGGCAAGTTGAATCCGCTGTGGTCGCTCAATCAACCCATGGCGCGGATTGTGGCGCGTGAAGAAGCTGCCAGCAATAGTGTGACCCTCATCCTCAAGCCCAATCGCCATGTGGTATTGCCACAGGCTGGCCAGCATCTCAATGTTGCTGCCGAGGTGGAAGGCGTACGCATTGCCCGCAGTTATAGTAGCAGTGCAGTGCTTGACCAACCCGGTTTGCTGGCCATCACGGTGAAGCAAGTCAAGGGTGGGCGTTTAAGCAACTGGTTATGTCTGCAAGCGCGTGAAGGTGACGTGCTGTATCTGGGTCAGCCGTTTGGGGATTTTCAATGGCCTGTATCGCCGCAGCCCGTGTTGCTACTGGCAGCCGGCAGTGGGATCACGCCCATGATCAGCCTGTTACGCCAGTATGCCCAACATGCGGTCATGGGCATGCCATTACCCAGCAAGCAGGCAGTACAGCTCCATTACTGGGTGCGTAGCCGCGCTGAAGCCTGTTTTGTTGAAGAATTACAAGCACTGACCAGCATCCAGCCCAATTTTACTTTTCATCTGTATTTAACCCAACAGGATTTAAGCCCAGCGCAGGCAAGTCAACCGTATGCACAATATGGTCGCATACAAGCCAGCCACTTTGCCCAGCAGGAAGACCTAAACAACAGTCATGTGCTGGCGTGTGGCTCGGCGGGTTTTGTCAGTACTGCCCAGCAAATCCTGCACACCCAAGTGGCCTCATTTCAGGCCGAAGCGTTTTCACTGCCCAGCACTCATGCAGATAGTGCCAATACTGATCCTGCCAGCAACCAAACTGTGGAAATTACGCTGCAAAAACAACAGCGCATTTTAACCGTGCCTAGCGGCCAATCTATTTTGGAAGCTCTGGAAGCGCAAGGCATTTCGCATCCCAGTGGCTGCCGTATGGGACTGTGCAACACCTGCGCCTGCCACAAGGTTTCAGGCAGCACCAAGCACATGATTTCCGGTGAGCAGCAGCATGAGGAAACCGCGGCCTTGCGGGTCTGTATAAGTCAAGCGCGCAGTGATCTGGTGCTGGACATTTAGAAATCATTAAAAAATAATTTGAGGATAGATTGCCATGTTACTAAAAAAACCAAAATTCAAGTTGCCCAAGGGTCAACAGAGCCGTTCATTAAATACGGCCGAGCTGGACATGCTGGCGGTGGAACTGGATGCCCTGCGCCAGCACACACTGGCTGACCTTGGCGAAGATGACGCCAAATACATCCGTAAGATTGTGTCTTCCGTGCGTTATACCGCCATGGCCGGACGCGGCTTGCTGTTTTTGGGCTGGTTTCCACCGGCATGGCTGGCTGGCACAAGCTTGCTGGGCATTGCTAAGATTCTGGAAAACATGGAACTGGGACATAATGTCATGCACGGCCAGTATGATTGGATGAATGATTCGGCCTTGCAGGGCAAAAGCTACGAGTGGGATAACGTAGGCACCAGCGACAACTGGCGTAAAACCCACAATTTCAAGCACCATACCTATACCAATGTTAAAGGCATGGATGATGATATTGGCTATGGCCTGCTGCGTATTTTCCCCGAGCAGCGCTGGCGGCCATTTTATCTGGGTCAGCCCTTGTATGCGCTAACGCTGGCTCTGCTATTCCAGTGGGGCGTGGGTATTCAGGATCTGGAAATCGGCAAATACCTGCAAGGTAAAATGAGCAAGCAGGAATTCCAACAACGCTGGCAACCCACCAAGCAAAAGATTATCAAGCAACTGTTCAAGGACTACGTGTTTTTCCCTGCCATTGCCGGGCCTGCGGCGCTTCCGGTATTTCTGGGCAATCTGGCCGCCAATGGCATACGGAACCTGTGGACATTCAGCATTATTTTTTGTGGGCATTTTACCGAAGATGCCGAGATTTTTCCCAAGTCGGTGGTGGACAATGAAAGTCGCGGTCACTGGTACTATCGCCAGATTCGTGGATCAAGCAATTTAACCGGTGGTAAGCTGCTGCATTTGCTGTCCGGTAATTTAAGCCACCAGATTGAGCATCATTTGTTCCCCGATATTCCGGCACACCGCTATGCTGAACTGGCGCCCAAGGTGCAGGCAATCTGTACGCGCTATGGCATTCATTATAATACCGGCAGCTTTCGTAAACAGTTTGGTCAGGTTTTAGGGCGTATTTTCCGTCATAGCTTGCCCAGTCAGCCCACAATGGCACGGGTGGTCAAGGCGCTTTGACCTATAAAAACTAATCCTAAAACGACTTTTTTATCTTGTGTGCTGGCGACAATCACATATTCTTCATTCGCCAGCCACACGTTCTATAAGACTATTTCTTTGCTAAGTTTATTGTTTTAAACACGAAGTAACCGCTGTGGTGAGAGATGATTTTTAACTCAAAAAAATAAAATCTTGGATAATCCGCAAAATCTGTTTTATTCGTCTTCTTCACACTGCTGCTTAACCTAACACGCAAATACTGTTCCACACTGTCGCGTCATCCAATAAAAATGCTAGAATAATGCGCTAAATTTTCCCATTTATTTGAAGCCTGCCTGCCATGACTGCTAATCAGCCCACTGCTCAAATCACTGAAGACCGTATTCTTATTCTGGATTTTGGCTCGCAATACAGCCAGCTGATTGCCCGTCGTGTGCGCGAAGCGGGCGTGTATTCCGAAATGTACGCCTACGACATGTCTGAGGCCGACATTCGTGCCTTTGCACCCAGCGGCATTATCCTGTCTGGCGGGCCGGAAAGCACCACCGTGGAAGGCAGTCCGCGCGCGCCCGATGTGGTGTTTAACCTGGGTGTGCCGGTACTGGGTATTTGCTACGGCATGCAAACCATGGCCATGCAACTGGGCGGCGAAGTGCAGTCCAGCAACCTGCAAGAGTTTGGTGGCGCAGACGTGGTGCATGAATTTGCCGATCGCCTGTTGAATGGCATTGAAGATGCGCCTAAAAAACTGCGTGTGTGGATGAGCCACGGTGACAAAGTGGTTGCGCTGCCAGAAGGCTTTCAGATCAGTGCCAGCACACCAAGTTGCCCAATTGCTGCCATGAGCGATGAAACCCGCAATTTTTATGGCGTACAATTTCATCCAGAAGTCACGCATACCCTGCAAGGCGAGGCACTCATTTCACGCTTTGTGCATGGTATTTGTGGTTGCGGTAATCTGTGGACACCCGAACATATTATTGATTTGCGCGTTGAGCAATTGCGCGAGCAAATTGGTGAAGAAAAAGTCCTGCTCGGTCTGTCGGGTGGTGTGGATTCCTCGGTGGTGGCTGCGCTATTACACAAGGCTATTGGCGATCAGCTCACCTGCGTGTTTGTGGACAACGGCTTGCTGCGTTTGCATGAAGGCGACCAAGTGATGCAAATGTTTGCCGAAAACATGGGTATTCGCGTCATTCGTGCCGACGCAGAAGACCGCTTTTTAAATGCGCTGGCTGGTGAAGCAGAGCCTGAAGCCAAACGTAAAATTATTGGCCGTGAGTTTATTGAAGTCTTCACTGAAGAAGCACGTAAGCTGGAAGGCGTGAAGTTTTTGGCGCAAGGCACTATTTATCCAGACGTGATTGAATCGGCTGCCACCAAGCACGGCAAAGCGCATGTGATTAAATCGCATCATAACGTGGGCGGTTTGCCTGATGATTTGGCGTTTGAACTGGTTGAGCCATTGCGTGACTTGTTTAAGGATGAAGTGCGCAAACTGGGCATTACTTTAGGCTTGCCGCACAGCATGATTTACCGTCATCCGTTCCCAGGGCCGGGTCTTGGCGTGCGTATTTTGGGTGAAGTGAAAAAAGAATATGCGGATATTCTGCGCCGTGCCGATGACATCTTTATGCAGGAACTACGCACCAGTGGCTGGTATGACAAAACCGCGCAAGCCTTTGCGGTATTCCAGCCGATTAAATCGGTAGGTGTGGTGGGTGATGGCCGTCGTTATGCGTGGGTGATTGCGTTGCGTGCGGTAGAAACGGTGGACTTTATGACCGCACGTTTTGCTCACTTGCCGTATGATCTGGTGGAAACCATTTCTAACCGCATTATGAATGAAATCAAGGAAGTATCGCGCGTGGTGTATGACGTGAGCAGTAAGCCACCCGCAACGATTGAATGGGAGTAAATTCGGGGTTTCTGGAAGCACTGCTTCCAGCCGAATTTACGCCAAGAGCTGTGCTCGCGGCAGTTGGGGTTTCACGGAGCACTGCTCCGTGCCAGTTTTACACACTTACGGTGCAATGCGCCAGCAGTAGGGAGTTTCAAAGCGCATTACGCTCACCAGCTTTGGGCTACGAACAAGCTTGAAGTGATGGGCTAAGTGATAAGTCGCTCGCGGCAGTAAGGCCCTCATTAATGCCGCTTTATTTGTATGATATAAATAGATTTGATACCTATAAGATTTATCTTAGGTTTTTTAGAAGAATTAATATATTGGGTAAGAAATGTACACACACTACGATTTAATGTTACCGCTTATGAGATTGATGCAAAGAGAAAGTAAAATTTTTTCTTTGCAAGAGTCTTATCAAGCTTTAATTAGGGAGTTAAATTGTAACAGTGAAGAGATAGAACAAACTATGAAAGATGGCAGAAACACCATTTTATATAGGTTGCAATGGGCGAAAACATACTTAAAAAATGCGGGTCTGATTGAATACCCTAAAAGAGCACATTTTCAGCTTACTCAAGTAGGTAAAAGTATTAATTTGAAGAGCGTTATTAAAATTGATAAAGCCTTTTTATCTCAATTTGAAACATTTAATGAATTCACAAATAGCGCGCCTAAGTCTAACCAATTAAATTTTAAAAATGATATTGACGTAACAAAGGAAGAATTAACACCTCCAGAGGCGATTGAATTTCATAGTAATGAGCTTAATAATCAAATCAAGCAAGAATTACTCGATTTAATCAAAGCCAATAATCCAGCCTTTTTTGAGCGCCTAGTTGTCGATTTACTTGTCGCGATGGGTTATGGCGGTTCTCACCACGATGCAGCTCAAGCCATTGGTAAAACTAACGATGGCGGCATTGATGGCATTATTAGCGAAGATAGATTAGGTTTAGATAAAATTTATATTCAAGCCAAGCGGTGGGAAAATACAATCGGTCGCCCAGATATTCAGCAATTTAAAGGCGCATTAGCGGATCAAGTAGCTAAAAAAGGTGTATTTATCACCACCTCTAGTTTTAGTAAAGAAGCCATTGAATCAGCTAAAAAATCAGGCATTGTGTTGATTGATGGCGATCGTTTAACTTCATTAATGATTGAGTTTGGTGTGGGCGTCACAATTGAACGAAGTTTTCATGTGTACCGCATTGACAGTGATCGCTTTGAAGAAAACATTTAACCTAAATTTAAAAACCTGCCAATTTGCCTCAACCTTAAAATAAAGCTAGTATATACTTCACATATATAGCAGAAATAATGATAAAAATGTCTACTGGATCAATTTTCTTAAACAACCGCACGCAAGCCGTTCGCCTACCTGCCGACTCACGCTTTCCTGAACATGTTCGCCAAGTCAATGTACGTGTTAGGGGCAATGAGCGCATTTTATCGCCCGTTGAAAACACGTGGGATAGCTTCTTTTTATCCGATAACAAAGCACCAGATGACTTTTTGTCACAACGTGCTGAGCAAATAGAAATCGAGCGTGAAAGCTTTTAATTACACCCGATTAAAAATTTTCCATCATTAAAATTTATAAGAATTAGAGCCAAGAAATGCTGAAATATATGTTGGATACCAATATTGCCATTTATGTGATCAAGCGTAGGCCAATAGCCGCACTCGAAAAATTTAATCAGCACGCCAATCAACTGTGTGTCAGTAGTATCACGGTGGCAGAGTTAATTCATGGTGCAGAAAAAAGCCAGAACAGTCAGCAGGCCTTTGCTGTGGTCGAAGATTTTTTGTCACGATTAAGCATACTGGATTATGATTATTCAGCCGCAGGGCATTATGGTGACATTCGGGCAAACCTAGAGCGAAAAGGCATACCAATTGGTGTGAATGATTTGCACATTGCCGGACACGCGCGTAGTGCTGGGCTAATTTTGGTGAGTAATAATCTGCGTAAATTTGAGCATGTCGAATGTTTACGCCTCGTTAACTGGGTTTAAAACTAAAGCATTTAAAAGGTTATAATATGCCCGCTATCGTCCGTCACATTCTGGTTAAAACCCGTGAGCAAGCCGAGCAACTTAAAACGCAACTGGCCAATGGTGCAGACTTTGCCAAACTGGCCAAGCAGCACTCTACCTGTAATTCTGCTAAAAAGGGCGGTGAGCTAGGGGAAATTAAAAAAGGGCAATTGGTTAAACCCATTGATAGCGTGGTGTTTAGCAAAGCTGAAAAAGTGGTGCATGGCCCGATCAAAAGCCAGTTTGGCTTTCATCTGGTAGAAATCAAATTTCGCTATTAGGGCAAGAGTGTTTCTCCACTCTCAAATAAACCGCATTTAAACAATAAAAAAGCATAAGCTGATAACGGCTTATGCTTTTTTAATTTTACGGTTGATTAAAGTTTATTTCTGGTAGTTGTTGTGATTGGTTTGGCCACCTTCTGGCCCTAACCCGGAGTTACGGTTGTCGCGCGTACTTTGGTTACGATTATCTTGATCGTTACCGCCATGATCTTGCTTCAATTGACCGTCTACCTGCTTCACATTATGACCACCAGCGGGCTGGTTTTGCTTGTGTGACAATCGGCACCTCCATTTCCATCGTTGTATCTTCAACATACGACATCAACTGCAATTACGTTGTTAAGAAATGCTGCGTTTTTAAACCTTATGTAATGTGTCAACGATTATGCAACTTAAGCAGACTTGAATCCGCGCCAAGTAGAGCCATTATTAGGCACAGTGTTGTCATTTTAGGAACGTCCATGGCTGATTTATCCATCTGCAAGTATTCCATTCTGGATTTGGCACCCATTCGCGATGATAGCGATGCCGCCACGGCGCTTAAGAATTCACTGGCCTTGGCACAGCATGCTGAAAAGCTGGGTTTTACCCGTTTCTGGGTGGCGGAACATCACAATATGGATGGGATTGCCAGTTCAGCCACGGCGGTGCTCATTGGTTATCTGGCGGCCAATACACAAACCATTCGCGTGGGATCAGGTGGGGTAATGCTACCCAATCATTCGCCGCTGGTGGTGGCAGAGCAATTTGGCACACTGGCAACCCTATATCCCAATCGCATTGATCTGGGACTTGGTCGTGCGCCGGGTTCGGATCAATATACAGCTCGTGCCTTGCGCCGCAATCATCTGGAAACGGCTGAGGAGTTCCCGGAAGATGTGAGCATGATTCAGGCATTGCTGGGTGATCCACAGCCGGATCAACGCATTAAGGCAGTGCCGGGACAGGGGACGCATGTTCCGTTGTGGTTGCTGGGTTCTAGCCTATTTAGTGCGCAATTGGCCGCCGCCAAGGGATTACCGTATGCATTTGCCTCGCATTTTGCGCCACGCTTTATGATGGATGCCATACGCTTGTACCGAGAAAACTTCAAGCCGTCTGCGGTGCTGGACAAGCCGTATGTGATGCTGGGTGTACCCCTGATTGCAGCAGACACTGATGCACAGGCCGATTATCTGGCCACCAGTTTGTACCAGCGTATTTTAAATTTAATGCAGGGCAAAAGTATTAAAAGCCAACCGCCAACACAAAACATGCCTGCGTTAAATCCACATGAACAAGCCAGTCTCAACAGCTTTTTGGGCATGGCGGCGATTGGTGGGCCAGAAAAAATCAAACAGCGTTTAAAGGATATCGTGCAGCAAACACAGGCGGATGAGCTGATTTTTACTGGCGATTTGTATGAGGTGGAAGATCGCTTGAGAAATTTTGAAATTGTGGCTGAGATTTTTAAACAGTAAACTTTTATGCTGATCTAAATATAAAAAAACCACGCGCGTATTAAAGCGGCGTGGTTTTTTACGGGCGTTACTTGGTATGTTTTAAGCTAAAGTTAAATCACTTTTCTAAAGATTTTAGAGTTGCGCTGATAGTTATATAACGCCTGCCGTGCATGGGGCAATGATTCAACAGGCGTCGGCTCAAAGCCTTGCTCAATAAACCAATGCGCGGTGCGGGTGGTCAACACAAATAAGTCATGAATGCCCTTGCTACGCGCTTTGGCTTCCAGATAATCCAGTAACTCAGCACCACGGTTGCCACTACGGTAATTGGGATGCACCGCCACACAGGCAATTTCAGCAGCATGCACTTCTTCACCGGTGGTCGGAATCGGGTACATGGCGGCACAGCCAACCACCATGCCATCGCGTTCAATCACGGCAAACTTGTCAATTTCGGTTTCTAGCCGTTCGCGCGAGCGATAGACCAGAATGCCTTCTTCTTCTAGCGGACGCAGCAGTTCGATCAGACCCACCACATCATCAATATCAGCGGTGCGGATTTCTTCATACGGATCATGGCTAATCAGCGTGCCGGAACCATCACGGGTAAACAGTTCCTGTAGCAAGGCACCATCACGCGCATAGGAAATGATATGCACGCGGCGCACACCACCACGGCAGGCATCGGCAGCGCCTTTCATGTGCAGCAGCAGTTCAGAGTCCAGCGGTTTGTTGCGCAGGTATTGTTCCACTTCATTGGGAATCAGCTCGCGCAGCAGGCGGTCATCGTCATCGCTAATGCCTTCTTTTTCACCCAGAAAAATCAGCTTGTCGGCTTTAAGCGCAATAGCGGTTTTGACGGCGACTTCTTCACCCAGCAGGTTAAACACCTCACCCGTGGTCGAGTAACCGGTAGGGCCAAGCACGATGACATTGCGGTTGGCCAGACTTTTTTGCAGGGCTTCCACATCCACCGAGCGTACTTCGCCGGTGAGCTGGTAATCCACGCCATCGCGCACGCCATACGGACGCGCTGTGACAAAGTTGCCGGACACCGCGTCAATGCGCGCGCCATACATGGGTGAGTTGGCCAGCCCCATTGACAGCAGTGCTTCAATTTCCAGACGAATGGAACCGACGGCATCCAGCACGCAGCGCAAGGCTTCACGGGTAGTAATGCGCAGGTCGTTATGAAACGGGGTTTCCAGATTATATTCAATCAGGTTTTCATTAATTTGCGGGCGCGCACCATGTACCAGAATCAGCTTGATACCCAAAGAGTGCAGCAGGGCAATGTCATGAATGATGTTGCGAAAGTTTTCATGATTCACTGCTTCGCCACCAAACATCAGCACAAAGGTCTTATCACGATGGGCATTGATATACGGTGCAGAGTTACGGAACCAGTGAACGTATTGTTCGGTCATGGTATCTGGGCACAAAAATTCGTCGGTCATGGCAAGTATGGTTTACCTGTTCAGTCTGGCACATTCTGTTTCAAGAATGCCTGTAAAAAAGGGCGCGTCAGGGCAAGGGTGAGTGAGCCACCGTCTGGTTTAAAATCGGGCATGACCCTGCACGCAATAATAATGAATTAACTGGCTTAATAATAACACCATGGGCGAAAGATTTTTAATCTCTAAATACTCATCGGGCTGATGCGCCTGTTCAATATTACCAGGCCCCAAAATCACGGTATCCATACCTTGACCATTAAAAAACGGTGCTTCGGTGCCAAAGGATACTGCGCCTGCGGTTGTACCAGTTAGGGCTTCAACTTTTTGTACAAAGGGCGAATCTGCCGGCGTTTCTGCTGCTGCCGAGCCAGTAACAGCCGCTTCATACAGCATACTTACGCCAAACTGTTGTTCAATACCACTCAATGCTTGCCGAATGTCTTGCCGAATCGCTTCAAGCGACATACCCGGCAACGGCCTCACATCAAACTGAAGTTCACACAGGCCGCAAATCCGGTTGGGATTGTCACCGCCATGAATACAGCCCAAGTTGAGGGTAGAGTACGGCACCGGAAAGAGCGGCTGCTGGATTTTTTTAAGATTATTGCGAAATTGCTGCAAGCGTGTAATGACTTCCTGCATGGCATCAATCGCATTACGCCCAAGCTCGGGATCACTGGAGTGCCCTGACTGCCCACTAATGACCACCCGTTCCAGCATAACGCCCTTATGCAGTCGTGCCGGTTTGAGCGAAGTTGGCTCACCAATCAGGGTAAAGCGTCCTTTGGTTTTGGCTGACTCCATCAATGCCCGTGCGCCAGCCATTGAGGTTTCTTCATCGCAGGTGGCCACTACAATCAGCGGCGCCCGAAATGGCGTACGTGCATAATTAGCGACAGCATCCAGAATCAGGGCAAAAAAACCTTTCATATCGGCCATGCCAAGTCCATACAGCTTGCCATCACGCTCAGTCATTTTAAAGGGATCGCTACGCCAGAGCGCTTCATCAAACGGTACGGTGTCGGAGTGGCCAGCCAGCACCAGTCCACCGCCTGCTTGCGGATCAGTGCCAGCACGCACGGCAATCAAATTGGCCTTGCCCGGCGCCACCGGCATAATTTCGCAGACAAATCCTGCCTGTTCAAACCAATTGGCCAGCAGGTTGATCACTGGCAAATTGGACATATCCTGTTCGGCGGTCGTGCAGGCCACACTGGGAATTGCATTCAATTCGGCAAGTTGTTGGCGCAGGCGCGGCTTGAGCATACAGACTAAATTTCCTTGCAAAGACAAACAATTTAAATTGAACCATTCTGCCAATTACTGAGCAGGTGCATTTGAGCAGGCGGGTTTGAAACGCCACCGCCACCAGCTTCTTATAGCAAGCTGATAGGCTAAATGAGCTTATATTAAGGTTTTACCATGTTTTGGCGAGTTTTGAAAATCCACCCTCAGCACAGCTAGGAGTCTCAGTGATCGCAATTAACTTGCACCTACGTGGGCTGGGCATCAAGCGACTGGCCTGTCACGCCTCGACTATCAGGCCCAATCAGGTACAAATAAGTGGGCATAATGCTGTCTGGCGTGGCCACGCTATGTGGATTTTCTTCCGGATAGGCATCCGCACGCATGCTGGTACGGGTCGCGCCGGGATTGACGCAGTTAAAGCGAATGGCGGCCTGATCAGCAAATTCGGCTGCAAAAATCCGGCTCAGGGCTTCTACCCCAAACTTGGACACGCTATAAGCACCCCACTGGGCGCGTGCAGTACGACCTACACCACTACTGGTAAATACCACGCTGGCATCCTGTGATTGCTTGAGCAACGGCAGCAAGGTCTGGGTCAGCAAGAACGGAGCACGCAGGTTAACATTCATCACCGCATCCCACGTTTGTGCATCGTATTGTTCCAATGGCACGCGGTGACCTAAAATTCCAGCATTGTGCAAAATGCCATCCAGTCGGCCAAACTGTTGCTGCAAGGTGCTAAATAATTGCGAATATTCCAGCTCACTCACATTATCCAGATGCAAGGGCAAAATAGCAGGCTTGGCGCCACCAGCCTGTTCAATCTGGTCGTACACGGCTTCCAGCTTGGCAATGGTGCGGCCATGCAAAACCACCGTGGCACCATGACGGGCATAGGTCAGTGCGGCACTTTTACCAATGCCTTCACCAGCGCCAGTGACTAGAATAATCCGATTTTCCAGCAAATTGCTGCGGGGCTGATAATGATTAAGATCAAGCATATTATCCTCTGTCGTTATTGATTAATAATTATTGGAAAAGCGTTTAATGGCCTATACGCTGTCACGATATGGCCAGTACAGGACTGGCCTTAACGATTTAGTGAGCGTGTGCCTGTTCAATCATAAAAGGCTAATTAGCTGGGTTCTGTACGCAAATGGTGGGTACTCTGGTCAATTAGTTCACTCAACTCAGCCACATGGTAGACAATATGGTCGGCTTGCCATGCTTCAAGATTGTCTTTGTGATCAGGCGGTAAATAGCCATAGGCAGCCAGCACGGTGGGCATACCCGCAGCACGTCCAGCATCAATATCACGCGGATGATCGCCCACATAGATAATCTGCTCAGGGGCGATGCCCAACTCACGCGCAGCCAGCAACATGGGTTCTGGGTCGGGCTTGGTGCGGCTGACATCATCAGGGCACACCAGCACCTGACAGCGTGCCGTAAGGTTCAGGGCGTCAAGCAAAAGCTCGCTTAAACCACGTGGTTTATTGGTCACAATACCCCATGGAATATCAAGGGCTTCAAGTTGCTGAAGTAACGCATCCATGCCGGGAAACAGTGCGGTATCCACCGCAATATTTTGTGCATAAATATCCAGAAATTGCTGGCGTATTTGCAACAGTTGCGGGCTATTGAGTTCAAGATCGGGATAAATCAGGTTGACCATGGCACGTGCGCCTTCAGACACCTGCGCACGAATCAAATCATCGCTGGGTACTGCAATCGTGGCTTGCTGGCACATCAGGCCAATAATGCGGATAAAATCCGGCGCGGTGTCAATTAATGTTCCATCCAGATCAAACAGGACGGCACGCAGCGGCGTTTGCACGATCATTTAAACAGCTCTCCGCGTATGCACCATATAGTTGACATCCACGTTGGGTGCCAGCCAGTAGTATTTGGTCAGCGGATTGTAGTGCAGGCCAATGATGTGGTCATAGCTAAGACCCGCCTGACGGATATAGGACGCCAGCTCAGAGGGACGAATAAACTTTTTAAAGTCATGCGTGCCACGGGGCAACAGGCGCAGCACATATTCTGCCCCAATAATGGCAAACAGATAGGCCTTGGGATTGCGGTTAATGGTGGAAAAAAACACATGACCGCCCGGCTTGACCAGATCAAAGCAGGCTTTTACCACCGAGGCTGGATCAGGCACATGCTCCAGCATTTCCATGCAGGTCACAATGTCGTATTGTCCGGCTTGCTCAGCAGCCAACTGCTCCACAGGCACATGCCGATAGCTGATATTGGCCACACCGTCCTGTTCGGCATGTAGTTTGGCCACCGCTAAGGGTGCTTCAGCCAGATCAATTCCGAGTACTTCCGCACCACGTCGCGCCATGGATTCGGCCAAAATACCGCCACCACAGCCGACATCGACAATTTTTTTGCCGCTAATGCCAGCACCATGGTCATTAATCCAGTTTAGGCGCAGCGGATTAATCTGATGCAGCGGATAAAATTCCGAATTGGGCGTGGTGTCCCACCATTTGGCCGCCAGTGCATCAAATTTGGCAATTTCCTGCGTGTCGACATTGGCAGCTGAGCCGTTTGTAGAAGAGCCATGTGTAGAGGACATAGTCGCAACATCTCAAGAGTTTGATTTAAAGTGGTTTTGTAATGCAGTGCGCGGTGAGCCAAAGCGGTTTGACATTCTATTGCACACCCTGATTATCATCCAGCATAATAGTTAACATTGAATAAAAACAGTGACTTTGTGCAAAAGTTCACAGAATCCACATATACTATCCCACAAGATGTTTTACCATTTAATAAAATTTTTATACAAGCACAGGATGTATGATCAAGATGAAATATTTGGTTTTAAGTGCAATGACCGCTGCGGTAATGACTGTATCTGGCATGGCCACTGCGGCTGAACCGTTTGTTGCTGGCAAGGATTACACCGTACTCACCAATCCGGGCAAAGTTGAAAAGCCGGGTATGATCGAAGTGCGTGAGTTTTTCTGGTACGGCTGCCCGCATTGCTATCGCCTTGAACCGTATGTGGCTTCTTGGTTGGCCAGCAAGCCTGCCAATGTCAACTTTGTGCGCAGCCCAGCCGCCATGAATCCGGTGTGGGAACAAAATGCCCGTGGTTATTATGCGGTTGACCTGATGGGTCTGACCAATAAAGTGCATAAGCCATTATTTGATGCTATTCACCAGAAAAACCAGCGCCTGTTTGACCAAAAATCATTGGCCAATTTCTATCAGGGCTATGGCGTAGACAGCAATAAATTTAATGCCATGTTTAACTCGTTTGCTGTATCTGGCAAAATTGCCCAGTCCAAGCAAATGGCACAAGCCTATCAGCTGGATGGCGTGCCTGCGCTGGTGGTTGATGGCAAATATGTGGTGAAAGGCGAAGACCAAAAAGTGATTCAGGTGGTGAATTACCTGATCAATAAAGAACGCGCCTTAATGAAAAAACCCGTTGCTGCTAAAAAATAACTGTTCTACCCGCACAAAAAAAGCCTCAGTTTTCATGATTGAGGCTTTTTTTATGGACGACTGGCTTAAAGGACAAACCAAAGGCCAAAGTCAGGTTTGATCGCTTGCATCACTGTTCCAGTTGGAAATCCCACGAAACATGAGCTGTGCCTGCTTGGTAGTATT
Source organism: Moraxellaceae bacterium (assembly GCA_004173455.1). Classification (GTDB taxonomy): domain Bacteria; phylum Pseudomonadota; class Gammaproteobacteria; order Pseudomonadales; family Moraxellaceae; genus Alkanindiges. The sequence continues at coordinate 144,315 of SECL01000001.1, forward strand.
TAAAATCAATTGCTCACGCTGTTCCGCCAAGTCCGCTGCATTGTTTTTATCGGGTAAATTCAGCCAGGTCATGGCCCAGGAAAAGGACAAATTAATTAAAATGGTGGACATGATCTGCAAGTCTTGCGTGGCGTTAATATGCTCAAAGGCATGCAGCTTCTTTAAATCCTCCGCCAGATCATCAATAAAAAAATGAATTTCACGGGCAATGGCGGTGCGCACCGTTGGCGATCCTCCCCAGCGTTCGCCAATTAAAAACAGCCAGTGCTGTGCGGACTGGTCAACGGCTGCAAAGAAACGCTCAATACTCGAGCGCGTCTTGGAACCTGCCTTGACGCTATAACCCTCACGCAGGCTGCGTAACAAATAATGCAGGCTAATGGACACCTGATCCACCAGATCATTGCCCAGCTCGTCCATATCCTGAAAATGGCGATAAAAAGCGGTCGGCACAAGGCCAGCTTCACGTGCCACTTCACGCAGGCTAATTGTACTAAAAGAACGTCCAGAGGTACTTAAGGTCAGCGCCGCATCTAGCAGGGCTTGACGACTTTGTTGCTTGCGTTCGTCTCTGATCGACATTCATACAGGCCAAAAAAACTGATTAGGCAACAAGTTTAACAAAAAAAATAAACTTCTTTATAAAAATTCGGTGTACAGGTGTTGACTCAAATTTAAAATAAGCTATATTAGTGTACATGTGTTCACAATACTAACAAGTGTTCACTGATACAGCAAACTGCCATGCAGTTGAACACATTCAGAATGCAATCAAAATAGAAGCAAGAGGGCCGTAGCATGTTACAGACCAGCAATTACAAGCCACACTGGATTCGTGAAGACTTTGTCGATTTTGTCTTGGCCAAGGTAAATCCACTCTGGACGCTACGTCGTAGTATGGCGAAGATTGAAAACATCGAGCCGATTGCCGATGACATGATCAAGCTGACCTTGAGCACCAATAGCAAGTTTAGTCGTAAGTATCAGCCCGGCCAGTTTGTGATGGTTACTGTACGCATTGATGGCGTGCAACACCAGCGTGCTTACAGTCTGGTGAGCTATCCTACCGAATCCCATATTGTACTGGGGATTAAAAAGCAGGGTCGTGTGTCTAACTATTTAGCCAATGATGCACGTGTCGGTGAAGTGCTGGAAATTACCGCAGCCATGGGTGAATTTACCCTCAAAAAACATGATCATCCGGTATTGCTAATCTCTGCTGGTAGCGGTATTACCCCAATGATTCCTCTGGCCAGACAAGCGCTTGAACGTTCCAAGTTGCCGGTTACCCTGATTTATTATTCACGTGATCCCGCATTTCGCGCAGAGCTAGAAACATTGGCTGCCAAATACTCACATTTTAAGCTACATATTATTGTCGATAGTGCCGACAAACCGGCATTTTTTGATGAAGACACACTGGATCAGCTATGCGTGGATGCCAAATACCGCGAAACCTATGTGTGTGCTGCCCCGGGACTAATGAAAGCCACGCGTCAAATTTGGCAAAAACGCGGTTGGAACGACAAGCTTACCCAAGAAAGTTTTTTACCCGTTACGGTGAGTGATGATGCACAAGCCGTACCCGTTAATTTCCGTCGCAGCATGCAGGAATTTGAAGGCCGTGGCAATTTGCTGGCCAGCGCCGAAGCGGCAGGCTTAAAGCCCTCATTTGGTTGCCGCATGGGCATTTGTAATACCTGTGTGTGTACCAAAGTGAGTGGTGCGGTGCGTAACCAGCTGACGGGCGAAATTAACGACCAGAACAATGTACAAATTAAATTATGTGTCAGCGAAGCTGTCAGTCCGGTTGAGATTGACCTCTAAGCCAGCCTCTTATATAGATGAATAAACCGATTAGGTAGAATATTATGAATAGCATTAATTATGACGCTGTCAAAGCCGCCACCAGCAAAAGCCGTGCATTAACTGCTGCGGAAGTAGAAGAATTTGGTCGCAAGATTGAAGCCATCCGTAGTGAGACCATGGCCAAGATTGGCAAAGAAGATTCTGATTATGTGTACAAGGTGCGTAACTTTGTGCGCTATAGCGAAATTGCCTCACGTGGCATGCTGATGTTTGGTGGCTGGATTCCACCGGTGTGGTTGTTGGCTACCGCGATGCTGGGTGTATCCAAAATTGTGGAAAACATGGAGCTGGGTCACAACGTGATGCATGGTCAGTTTGACTGGCTCAATGATCCAAGCCTGAACGGCGCCAACTACGACTGGGACACTGTATGTACTGGTGAAGACTGGAAATACACGCATAACTACATGCACCACACCTATACCAACGTGATTGGTAAGGATCATGACATTGGTTATGGCGTGATGCGCATGACCCGTGGCCAGAAATGGGAACCCCGTTTTCTGTTTAACGTACCAATTGGCATTGCTTTATCGACTGGCTTTGAATGGTTACTTGCTTTGCAGCGTCTGGAACTGGAACAGCTATTAGATGGCCGTAAAAGCCTGAAAGAAGTGTATGTCCAATCTAGAAACTTGCGCCAAAAAATGCTGCGTCAGTTTGGCAAGGATTATGTGTTTTTCCCACTGATTGCTGGCCCGATGTTCCTGCCAGTGATTGCAGGTAACTTTGTGGCCAACCTGATTCGCAATTATTGGTCATCCGCGGTGATTTATTGTGGTCACTTCACCGAAGATGCCGAGATGATGGAAGACAATACCGAGAATGAAACCAAGGCCGAGTGGTACTTGCGCCAGATTCGGGGTTCCAGCAACTTTACCGGTGGCAGAATTATTCACTTTATGAGTGGTAACCTGAGCCACCAGATTGAGCATCACCTGTTCCCCGATGTGCCTGCCAACCGTTATCAGGAAATGGCGCCCAAAGTACGTGCGGTATGTGCCGAATATGGTCAAAACTATAATTCAGCGAGCTTTGCTAAGCAGTTTGCCAGTGTGTGGGTGCGTCTGGCTGAGCACTCATTGCCAGACCAGATGGTGGATCGCTTAATAAATGCAAAGCGTGGTATTGCAGCAAAGTTAAAAGGTATTGTTGCTAGAGCAGCCTGATTAATTAAGTTGTACTAACCAAAGCCCATCTTAAATTGAGATGGGCTTTTTTAGATAATAAATACATATTCTAGATAGATATCTAAAAAAATTTACTTATAACTTATTCAAGAGCACTTGTATAAATTAAGGAAATAAACCATTATGCGGTGTATGCGGTGTATGCGGTGTATGCGGTGTATGCGGTGTATGCGGTGTATGCGGTGTATGCGGTTAAAATCAAATTTAATTAATGAGGATTTATATCATGTCTTATAATTTTCAAAGTAAAAATTTTAAAGAACTGTTTGAAACACCTTATGGTCAGGAATTATGGAATTTTTTGAATACAGAAGCATCAATTTGCCGCTTGCAAACAGCAAGTGATCTCAGAAAACCTGCATTATTAGGTATTGAAAAGCATTTATTAAAAGCTGAATTAATTGACCCAAGCAGTTCGGTGTCTCATGAAGATAAAGCGTTATATGATCGCACCAAGCAAATGTTAGGGGCAATGGTAAGGCAGGTTCTTGAGCATAATGGATATGAATTTGAAACTGATAATGTAAGAACACCAACAAGTAAAATTTTTAAAACAGCTTCTTTATACCGTGAAGCTATATCAAATCCTAATTGAAGCAAGATATTAATTTTTTAACAATTTAATACTTATAAGAGCTAATTTTATGAAAATTAATTATCGTAATGCTCAAATCGTTATTCGTGATAAGCGAGTTGTAATCTGGCTGAAAGGAAAAATTTATGATGCCGTTTATGAAGGAGACATTAGATCTCTTGCATAAATCATTTTTTGACCAGCTCGATATTATAAATAGCAGCAATCAAATTAAAGCGTAATCCCATGCGTTTACGTCGATTGCGGTAGCGCTCTGCAAGAATTT
>SECL01000053.1 GCA_004173455.1 Moraxellaceae bacterium
CTGCTGGTTGGTGGTAAGGCATCTATCGTGTTTTTGTGGCGGTTGGTGGGTATTGTATCGTTGCTGCCGAAGACAATATTCGCATACGGGCTTGTTGTATCACCGGTAGTAGCATTGCTCACTGGCTTGATACTGAAATCGACAAAGCCATGACCCGATGTGTTTTTCAAACTATCCTGTGTAAGAAGAAAACCTTTCAACGGTTCTGTTGTTGGTAACAATGTTACAGGGTCAATGGTTTCAAAAATCCAGAAGGCTTGTTTGGCTACCGCGTCAATGCCCGCCGTTACATCTACATAAACTCCTAAGGAATCTCTTGCGTCCAGCCGTTGGTAGTACGCATTGGTATTTGCCGGAACCGTAAACGTGAGATTGTTGAAACCAAAGCCGCCAAGCTGGAAGGTGTTGATGTCAAGTTTGGGATCAATTGGGTGAAAGATCTTTGCCACCTTCACTGGTGCCGTTGCTTCTTTTGCATTCTCAAACAAGATGGTGTAAGGCAGCCGGTCATTCACTGAAACCCATTTGTTCTCACCCGCACCGTCAGGGCCGATGATGGCATTGGGGTCTTTATCAAAGATTACCTCTGTTCTTCCATTTTGACCGGGTGGCGGTGGTGGCGGTGTTTGGTTTCCAGGGTTGGGACCGTTTGGCGGACAGCCATCACCACCAGGGATTGTTTGGTTGCGCCGTTGCCGGTGAATCATTCGCTTCCGTGTTTCCCAGTATTTCTTTTTCATCTCGGGGGTTAAGTTTTCATAAAATGCTTCGTCCATAGCATCTTCTTCGCTCACGCCTTTGATGATGTTCGTTAAGCTCCGTGTAGATAGGTCTCCGGCTCCCTGGCCTGCATCTGCCAGCCGGGCATTCACGCCTTTTCCGGTTGTGCCTGTCAGTACAAAATCAACGGCGCCTAACGCGGCACCCGGTGGTGTAAATGCCAGTATACTTTCAACAAAATTTGCCTGGGCATCTCCGAGTTGACAATCGTCAATATTACCGGCCATCCAGTCGTTTACAGCGTTGTTCAACTGTACGGATTTAAGACCGAGATCGGCAACATTCAACCCCATGCCCAACTTACCCAGGCCGTTTACAAACTTGCCCATTTTTGAGGCATTCAAACCTTCAGCGGCTTTTGTAATCTTAGACATTCCTTCCGACGCCTGCGCCGCTTTTCTCCAGTTGCCTGCTTTAATGGCATCGTCGATGATTTGCTGCTGCGCTTTTGCGTATTCCTGAAAACGTTTTACCTGCTCTTGGTACCTGGTTACACTGCGCAAAAAGCCGAGGCTGTTGACAAAACCGTTAAAGGCAGATTCGTACGTGGCAATTTCGTCAACCGTTCTTGTTGCCGGAGGGCAGGGGGCAAGGCCCAGCGGATCGAGATAGGACCCGGGATTGTTTCCCACATATTGATAAAGGCTGGTTTGGTCGCCGTAGCCAATCGGGTCCCGTTGCGTAAAGGCACCGGTTCCCGGATCATAATTGCGATAATAGGATTGGTATCCGCCCGTTTCGCTATTGTACTCTTGTCCGGTAAACAGATGGCGGTTGTTAACGATAGAGGATGCAAGCACATTTCCATGTGCATTCAAAACAGTGGTTTTCCCGAAGTCCTCAAATTTGTAACGTTCAACCAGGCTTCCTGTGCTGTCGGTCAACGCTTCAGTAGAAGCCATGTCGTTGAGGTGATAATAATACCG
>SECL01000045.1 GCA_004173455.1 Moraxellaceae bacterium
ATCAGCAAAATGAGGGGAGAAACCTGCCCCGGAAACGCAAAACAAGGTTGGCAGGTTGAAAAAACGACTTGGAAACGGGGGCGGTGCGAACGGGGTTAATTGTTCAGCGTCTCCCTAGGAGGTCTATTTCTCTGACGGCTCCCTCGTGATCATCTATATAGCATCTGTTACTTATAAGATGCCATCCGTTATCGCGCAGTATTGTTCCGATTTTATACTCAAGATGGAACCCTGTTTTAGTGATGGATGAACTGACTTTTCCCAAATCAATTGACATGTATAAATCCTTTTTAAGGGCAATTCCGCAACTGCTCAATCGCTGAGCCTATGGCCCCGGCATTGAGGTCGAGAGTCTGCAGGGCAACCATCACGTTGTCATGTACGTTGGTGGAGCCACGTTGACGCACCCAGGTACTGACTTCCTCAATGGCTGCACGTAGGGCTATCTGATTGAGATGAAGAAGTCCAAGTGCTTCTGCTGGGGTAGTGGCTTTGTCCATGGTCAAGCTCAGTAGGTGTAGTCCGCAAGCGTAAACCGTTTTGCCACAAACTCAATTCCCCCCGCAATTTCAAGTCTCGATTTCGAGTCAAAACGAAATGTTCTAGGGTCTAAAATCCCCAGCGGGTTAGCGACGATGTTCAACGCCCGACTCATAAAAAACGACCGGGCACGCCAAACTTCTCCAAAATCCCATCCCTGACGATGGTTGTCCGAGTGGTGGCAACACAAACAAGAACACCCCGCCACAAGCTTACAGGAAGCTCATAGCGAAGCGATTGAGTATGTGTCTACCCTACCCCACAGGGTGAGCCTAAACGAATCTATATGAGGCTAATTTTATTCAGCCTTCGGGAATGGCAAATCAAGTGAGAGCATCAGGCGACGTACAGCGGTAGCGTTGAACTCGCTTCCCCTTGGAGTACGAAAACCCTTGCGGTTAAGGCAATCTGCTACTGCTTGTAAAGTCTTCACCTTGTCATGAAGGCAGGACTTCAAGTGTGGCTCGATGCTGGATTGGTAGCTGGCAACCTTGCTCATACGAATGTTGTTGGCTGCTGTTATGTCGGCAACAGCACGACCCTTTTCGAGTGCTTGGGTACGATTCTGGACTTTCTTCACCGCCACTTCATCACCAGCATCCGCACGGCGTTGCAAAGCAGCCAGAGCATCCTTGGTACGCTGGGCGATGAACTCACGTTCCTGCTGGGCAAGGGCAGCGAAAAGGTGAAGTTGAAATTTGTCCGCCAGCGGCATGGTGGCTACTTTGAAATCTACCTGCTCCATCAGCTGAGCAATGTGCAGAACCGAGCGGGAAAGACGATCCAGCTTGGCCACCAGCAACTGTGCGTTGTGCTGTTTACACGCTGCCAGAGCTTTTGCACCTTCTGGACGATCCTCCAGGGCAAGCTTGCCCGACACCACGTCAACATACTCACCAACGATGTTCCAATCATTGGCTTGGGCGACACGTTGGATGTACTCACGTTGCGATTCCAAACCGAGGCCAGATTCACCTTGACCACTGGTAGACACTCGGATGTAAGCGACAACGTTAACCATGATGGATGCCCCCTAGCTGATGGCCACATTGTCGGTCGTTTGGACCTATTTGTCAATTGGGAGAACGACCGCTCTTGCTAATGACAAGTCAACATTCCCAAATGACAAATGCCGGAAATGACAATGCGATCATCGTCAGGCGGTGACCATCACCTGCATGGGATGAAGATTCTGGAACAACCCGTGATCGAATTTGAGATTGGTGGAAAATCGAATCGACCAGTGACGACATTGGAAATCAGGGTGTAGCGGCATTTGTACACTCTAGAGTGCAGGAGCCAATTGATACCGAGACCGTACCACCATTAGACTCTACCGCTCTGACCATAAGCGAGTGATGATGATGGGTAGCCCGGTTGAAATGCATTTCATAACTGCTCGTGACCTTTTGGAATACCTGTCACCACTGAACTCTGCTTGGAATTCAGGTACACACATATTCAGGGGTCAAGGAAGCGACCAATACAGGCTGACACCTTCGATTTGCCGCCGTGGTAAAGGCTCGTTCGCCCATGGCTCCCCGAGAAAAGCATTTTCTCACAACTACAAAGCTCAGGTTCAGTATGAACTCATGGTACTGAGGCAATTTCTCTTAGGATGTGATCGAGCAGGTTTGGCGGTTCCCGGTTACTCGGAGCAAACGAAAGCGTCTATAACAAATACGCCGAATATATACCTCAGTGCAAGCAACCCATGGCCTCAACCTCAGATGTACGAAATGCTGGCTGTGGCTCAGCACTATGACGTACCCACACGCCTGCTTGATTGGACTGAGAGGAGCTTTGTTGCCTGCTACTTCGCAGCGGCATCAGCAAATTTTGTGGTTAACAGCCACCTAGACAGAATTGCAATATGGGCGCTAGATACAAGCCATTCGAAAGACTGGAAAACAGTCAAAATTATCAGAACACCGGGCGGCACCAGTAAAAATCAAGCTGCCCAGTCTGGTCTATTCACAACGCACATTACAGATAGCAAGCGATTCACAGAAATCTATCAACCAGAAGCACTTGAAGAAGTCGATGAAATTTATGGTGAAAGTGGCGAGCAAGGAACACTGATAAAAATGACTTTGCCTGTGTTGCAGGCGCCTGCATTGCTTGAATTGTGCAGTAAGCTCGGAGTTGATGCATCCACGCTCTTTCCCGGTCACAGTGGAGTGGCACAGAGTGTAAGAGACTGGGCTAAAATCGAAGTTGGAGTGACACCGACAGATGCATTTCGCAATGACTACTATGGAAATCTCCACACCTTTGATTCACTCCCCACTATGGAGTGACTATCGAAGGTTTCACCTTCAAGAACGTCAATCTCCGGTTTTCTTGGCAATCACTGATTGTTAATCAGAACATTATCACCCTCATACATTCAGTGTCCGCAAGTGAGCCGCAAGGCGAATGCTTTTCAATAGGGAGGCAGACAGCCTACCAAGCTCTTGATCTGTATTCTGTACTCAGTACAGGAAAGCAATATTCATAGCGAAGCTATGAGTAATGATCTCTAGTTTGGGATGGTTTACCCATCCTCTCCTTTCCAATTTCTCTGAGTATTATTGCAGGGTTTCACCCTAAATCAACAACTACCCTCAGGATGACCTCCTGAGAAGATAGAAGCTCGTTCGCTTCGCTCTCTTCTTTCCGACGTTAATTAAAATTTGATCAACTGTGACCGAGGCGACAACCCTGGTCACAAAATGCTTTTCCAAGTCCGCCGCACGCTACGGCTTCCTTTCCGACGTTAACTCGATAGTCGGAACTCGCGCAAAGCTCGCCCGTACCCGTAATAGTCTCCTTTTTTATGCAGCTCCAGTATCTCGGGTGGCACTGGCTTGAGTGAGCGATAAGATTCATCTCTTATGCTGTAGTAAGACAATTTCGCTTCTAAAGCGGCGTCTTCACGAAGACGAGCCATCTCGCCGGGCTGGGTACGTTCCAGATGACTAACGATTCCATCAGCAACGAACCTCGCAGCCTGCATCACCCTTTGTGCCTGGCGCCTCCCATAACCCAGATTCTCTAAGCCTGCTGTTTCGAGAGTTGGAAGCCAAAGAGCGCTTCGCACATCGTTGATTGACACATTGGAGACGTTCTGCGACTGACCAACAGCGGTCAGCGTACCACCGAAGATAAGATCGTCTAACCAGAGTGGTCGTCGTTTCTCTGCCAACAACTGAGGAAGCACACCGCACAACGGATTGATTGTGACGGTGGGTGGGCGCCCTCGCTTCTTAGGGGGATTGACTGGGTCTATACATGGATCATTCGCAGCGATTACAGGTTTGCTGCTCGCTTGTTCATAGGCGATTGATGTTAAATTCAAAGCATGGTGAGACATTGTTTTTCTCCTTTTTTCGTTCAGTTCATAGGCATTCCTCTCGGGTGGTGCCGTTTGGTGTGGGTGTAATTGCTCAAATCGCAGGCACGACCAACCTCCTGCGAGGCACCCTTTCTGAAATGAAGTGGTCGCGTGGAGGTTGGTATGCTGAATTTAAGGGCCAGGATCATACGATGCAAAAATCCCCGATGCAACTAGGTTTTTTAATCTAATTCAAATTGGTAGGCGATGCCGATGGTTTGGCGAAACACGGTATTAGATTGGTGTCGTATCTCCATTCTCAGCAAGGATTCACTAACGCGATATCAGGCCCATACAGAGGCTTTAGCGGCTAGCCATTACCTTTCCATGCCCAACGCAAGAAAAACATCATAATCGAACCGGAGAGAGTCGCAGGAGCATTAATCATGACATTCTGCAATCAACCTAGATCAATCCGTTGCTTCCGTTGATAACTACGAAGTTTTCGGTGCGAACGTTGGTTGTGTTAAGCATCATCACCATCATCCTCAATGTTTATCGAAGTGAAACCACTTTTCTTTAGGCGAAAAAAACTTCCTACCAGCGTTAACCAGTAGGAAGCGTCCTGTTTATCCATTGTTAATAACCCTAGGTTGCGTTGGCGGTTACACTGGAATGACCAACGGCTTGTAACAACCTTGAACCTCTCTTTCGATGGCTGCCATCTGTTTTGCCTTAGCGGCTTCTACCGCTTTACGCTCTTTCTCTTCATTCGCCTGAACCAGTTGTTGACGAAGCAAGTCCTGATAGCGTGCATGTTCGCTTTTCAACCACTCGACGTATTCAGATTTAATTTTGGCCTTGATCGCTTCAATGTCCTGTTCTTGCATCTCCAAGGGCTTCACCATGTAGGTCGAATGGTAAAGCTCGCCATGTAGCAGACGCTTGGTGTGCGTGATCGTGTAACCAGCTTGAGCTTTGTCGATCACAGCTTGAAGGAACTCATGCCCCAGGCTACCACTGACTAGTTCCATGGATTTTTCCGTGTGCCGATACGCGTGGACCCACGATTCTACTCGACGGTCATACTCTGCTTGGTCCCACTGCGGAGGAATACCCGCAATCTTAATCTTCTCTGTCATTTTTCATTTCCTTTTAGTTTGTTTTTCATGATGTGTGAAATTGCTTTGGCGATGATATCGAGACGGTACGCCTCTAGATTAAACTCAGGTTTGTTGGCTACCGTCTTGGCCGCTTGTTGTTTAACTGGTTGGAGTGTTGTTAACGCCGGCTTAGTTACCACTGGCTCAATGCTGGCTGACTTGCTAGCGGTGTTTGCTTGTTGCTTGACAAGTCGTTCAATCCCACGCCTCAAGCCCCTCATGTAGTAGTTCTCATGGTTTTCATTCATTACCGTGCATCTCCTACTAAGTGCTCAGACAATAGTTCTATAATATCACTGCATCGTTGATGCTCTGACCGATTGCCAGTACATGCAGCAGCTGCACGAAGCGACCTGTAATGTCTCATTTGAATGTAAATATCTTTATTCGTCATGTTGCCCTCCTTCTCAATGAGCGTTAGCGAGATGATCGCTAACTAGTCTGGTGATGTATGTATTTATACCTTGATTACGTGCGTAGGCGGCTACAAATAAATCAGTATGTAAAGAAGTAGGCAGACGAAAGGGAATCAATACTGATTGCTCCTTCAAAGCCCTCCACTTCATACTCCTGCATTTGCCACTACAGGTCACAGCGTGAGACCGTTTGTTTGTTAGGGGCGTCTGGCAAGCCAGGCACAAGCGTGCGTATCCCATATGTAAAACCTCCATATATATTTAAATGTAATGATGCGCAACGAACGTATGTTCCGATGAGCAAAAAGAAAGCCTCTCATTCACCTATTTAAGTGAACGAGAGGGCTAAGGAGAATATGTACCACTGTGGGGGATCACAGTGGCAGGGAGCAACGCTGCTCATGAAGGAAGGCAAGACCACGTTGCTCATGGTACGTCGAGGATACGACGTTGAGGACCATTGAGAAAGTTAGGGAAATGGTAAGCTTATAAGCGCATTTGACTACTATCTCAATTCGCAAATTATATCATGAATGATTCTCATTTGTCAATGCGTTACATGCGTTTCCTGCAATTTATTTCAATCTCTATGGGTTATTTTGAATTATTTGATAGCTAACAAAGCTTCCCGCATAGCCGCTATCGGCGTACGACTGCCATAGATGCCAAAAGTTACTGAGCTGTCCTCGTGTCCAACCATCCGCTTAATTAATGAATCTTGTATTGCTGCATCACGAAGATCGTCAATAAATGTGTGGCGAAAGCTGTGAAAGGTTTTTCGGGTATCAGCGATGCCAAGCTTCGTCTTGTACCTGCTAAACCACTTTGATGGGGCATGACCTAGCTTGCCACGCACAGCCTCCAAATCAGGGAACAAGCGATCAACCCCGGTAGCCTTGACTGACTCAACGTGCTGTATCAAGCCCAGGTCGATAAGGGTAGGGTGGATGGGGAGCAGACGCCGACTACCTGTGTTCTTAAGATTCTGGCCTTCACAACTGTCATCAATACGGAAGCACTGGATGCCTTGTAGCTCGATGAAATCATCAATCCGTAGCTGACAAAGCTCCTCCAGTCGTGCCCCTGTGTATCGACCCAGTAGTGGTATCCAGTATCGCCACTGATGGTTGCGGGCTTCCTTTCGCAGTGCTTCATGGTCCAACAGAGCTACTAGATCACTGCGATCAAATGACAGTCGTGCTTCCTTGGCCGATCCCGTCATTACCTTCATCCCCGCCAAGGGGTTCTCGGTAACGTACCTGTTCACCTTGCACCAGTTCATGAAAGCCGTGAGCTTGCGTAGCCGGTTGTTCACCGTGACGGCGGTGATGGTCTTGTAGGTGCTACCCGATTCAACCACCTGCTTCAACGTCTTGCCCTTGAATTCAGGGCGTAAGCCGAAGTATTGCGGGCATCTGCTTAGTCGCTCTTTTAGCAGGCGTGCTTGTTGCGCATCGAAGGCTTTGGCGGGCATATCGCCTATCAGCTCGAAAAGGTCAGCTAGGGCACGCTCTACGTCATCGGTGCTGGTTTGTCGCCATGTGCCGCCGCGTTTGCCTTCTTCTATATACAGCTTGGAAAGTGAAGCTAGGGTCGGCCCTTCACCGATCAACGTCGGTGTAGTTTTTGAGAGCGTCTGTGGAGCAATCGGAATTGAAGCCTGGGGTGTCGCAGCACGCCATTGCTCACATAACGCACGCAGGGTTTCTGAGGTTGTAAGGGGGTGCTCGCTCAAGTGGCTATTCACCTGCTGAGCTAGCGATGTAGCAAGGAAGAGGGCTGCCTGACGCTCACGGACCCGCAGTGAAATGCGAAGGGTGTGACGGTTGGGGAATAGGTGCTTCGGCAAGCGAAGGTTGAGGTAGTAAACGGATTGGCGGCGGACAATATAAGCCATGTAGGAGCACCAGAGTGGACCAGTAAAGTGGACCAATTGAGTGGAACAATTCTGGTCACACCCCAAGCTTTGAGCGCCCATGAAAAGTGTCTACATGGAAAGGTGGCGAACTAACTCATCAGCCCGAAACCCTTGCCCCATAAGGCACGCATTGATTCCCGAGCATGCTTGCATGCGTACCTGGTCAGATCCGGAAGGAAGCAGCCAAGGCGGGGACATTGAGTGCCGGGGTGTGGCTGGTGGGGCCGCCTCCATTTCAGGGGTCGGAAAATCTTTCGACGCGCCTGCTTCAGCATCGCCCTTCACTGTCCAACCCAACTCCCCTCAGTTATTCGAGCGCCGCTCGCGTACACGTACCCCTGCAGCCGCGACCTTCATCAACCGCTGAAACGTCGGACACGCCAGATGATCGTCCTCAGGGCACGCCGCCGCATGGCGCAGCCCTTTGCTCATGGCCTGCAAGCGTTTGACCTGTTCATCGATTTCGTCCGCCTTGGCCCTGAGCATGTCGCGATCGACCTGCAGGTCTACCAGCATCGCCCGCACTTCACTCAATGAAAACCCTGCTGCCTGCCCAAGCGCGATCAGGGCCAGGCGATCGGCTACGTCTGCGGAAAAC